>NZ_JBFAME010000007.1:0-327298 GCF_040660275.1 Nocardiopsis sp. NPDC049922
CTGCTTGGTCCAGTGCGTAACGACTCGCTGCACGACAATCATCCGGTCAGTGTCTCCGTCGGCGGCCGGATACTGTCAAATTTGTTCGATTGGATGATGTCACTCACGCGGCCAGGGGCTCAGGGCGCTCGGCCAGGACGGCGTTTTCGAACGTGGCGCCAGCGCGGACCAGGGCGACGAGGTGGGCTCCGCGGATTGCGCGCCAGCGGGCCTGGGCGGATTCGACGAGCTTGAACACCATCGCGAGGGCGGCGGCCGGGCTGCCGGCGCCGCGGGTGACCTTGGTTCGGAGCTTGACGGTGGAGAAGGTCGACTCGATGGGGTTCGTGGTCCGCAGGTGGATCCGGTGCTCGGCTGGGAAGTCGTAGAAGGCCAGCAGCTCGTCGCGGTCGTCGGTGATCTTGGCGACGGCCTTGGGGTACTTGGCGCCGTAGGTCTTCGCGAACGCCTCGGTCGCTTTCCCGGCGTGCGTGCGGTTCTCGGCGTTGTAGATCTGCTGCATCGCCTTCGTCGCGCCCGGCTGTGCGGACTTCGGCAGGGCGTTCGTGACATTGCGGGCCTTGTGGACCCAGCACCGCTGGTGCCGGGCAGTGGGGAAGACCTCGGCGAGCGCCTTCCACAGGCCCATCGCGCCGTCACCGACAACCAGCTCGGGATCGCGCATGCCCCGGCGCCGGCAGTCGCGCAGCAGATCCGCCCACGACTCGGTCGACTCGCGCAGCCCCTCCGCCAGCGCGATCAGCTCCTTGGTGCCGTCCAGGCGCACTCCCATCAGCGCCAGGACACAGGAGTGCGCCTGCCCGAGCCGGACCTTGGGCGACTTGCGGCACCACGGCGGCAGGATCTTCGAGGAGACCCGCATCCGCTCACCAGTGGCCGCGTCCCCCCGCTTGTCGTTCACGCGCGGGGCCGTGACCTCGACGGATCCTGCTGCAGTGATCACGGTGCGGGGCCGGTGGCGGCCGTTGCGGACCACGAGGCGGCGCCCGGCCACGTCCGTTTCGGCGGCCAACTCGGCTATGTACTGGTTGACTTCGGCTTCCAGCGCCGCGGCGAGCATCCGCCGGGCGCCCTCGCGGACGATCTCGTCGATCAGGGAGCCGGACTCGGTGGAGCCGTTGGCGTTCACTACGGTGAGCACGGGCGTGCCTTCCTGACCGACGGTGCAACGTCGGCCTACTCGATGACTAGAAGTCGATCACTCGGGAAGGTACGCCCTTCGCGTCCGTCCCGAAGTCGATCCACAAGTCATGAGCATTGCTCGCGCCGGGCCCTCGTATAGACGCCAGCGGTGCCTCCGGGGCAGGATGACGGGCAATGAGCACTTCTTCCTCTTTTTCCTCTTTCGTTCCCTCCATCCCGTCCGAGAACGCCCGGCGCGCCCTCTCCAGCCTGTCCGCCCTGGCCGTCGGTGACGCCTTCGGCTCCCAGTTCTTCGTCCCCGACAACCGATCCCGGCACTGTGCCCGGGAACTGCCCCCGGGAGTGTGGGAGTGGACCGACGACACCGAAATGGCCGCGTCGGTGTACCGGGAGGTCGTCCGCCACGGGGAGGTGGACGCCGACCGGCTCGCCGCCTCCTTCGCCGACCGCCACGACTTCGACCGCGGTTACGGTCCCGCGACGGGCCGCCTACTGCGACTGGTGCGCGAGGGTGCCGATCACCGGGACCTGGCCTCGGGATTGTTCGACGGCTCCGGCTCCTGGGGCAATGGGGCCGCGATGCGGGTGGCCCCGCTGGGCGCGTTCTTCGCCGACGACACGGTGGCGGCCGCCGAGCGGGCGGCGGTGAGCGCGCGCATCACCCACACCCACCCCGAAGCGGTGGACGGGGCGGTCGCGGTGGCGGTGGCCGCCGCCCTAGTGGCACGGGGCGAGGCCGAGGCACCGGGGACGTTCCTGGGCCGGGTGGCCGACCACCTGCCCGAGGGGGCGCTGCGGAAGGGGGTGCGCGCCGCGCGGGCCCTGCTGATCGTGCCCGAACCGGTCGGGGCCGCCCACCGGCTGGGGAACGGGTCGCGGGTGCGGGCCCTGGACACGGTGCCGTTCGCCCTGTGGGTGGCGGCCAAGCACCTGCGGGGAACACTGGAGTCGGCGCTGTGGGCTGCGGTCACTCCAGGCGGGGACATGGACACCGTGGCCGCGATCGTGGGCGGAGTGCTGGGCGCGGGCCCGGCCGGGGCGGTCGATCCGGAGTGGGGCGGGCGCACGGAGGCGCTGCCGGGATGGGCCCTGGACTGACAGGCACCACGAATTCCGGTATCCCCGCCATCGGCGGCCGAAAGGTGACCTTCGGTCCTAGGCCCCCGCCCCACACCGAAAGACGCTGGTCACAGGAGGCCGGCATGGGCAACGGGGCACAACCGCGACGCAGCCGGGACCAGGGGTGCACGAACACGGTCGGACCGCCGTCCGCGGTTCGGTGGACGCTGCTCTGCGCCGCCGCGGAGGCGGTCGCGGTGTCCGCAGCGCTGTTCGGGGATCCGAGCGGCGCAGGGCAGGTCTCCGCCGTGGTCTCGTTCATCCTGGCGGGAGGCCTGGTGGAAGGGGCGGCTCTGGGCTCCGCCCAAGCCCTGGGCCTGCGGCGCTGGCTCCACGGAGTGGCCAGACCGCGGGCGCTGGTGACGGGGCTGGGCTGAGCGGCCCTCACCCTCCCACGGTTTTTTCTGGTCTCCAATGAGGGCCCTGCCCCGAATCGATGGGAAACCGTTTCGCTGGCGACCACGGACTCCGCCTCACCCTGGCGCTGAACACCGCTTTCGGCCGTCCGAACTTTCTCCGAAGAGGTTGTTTCGAGGTCGTGCGTGTTCTTTCGAACGGCGTTCGATACGTCCCGATATTGCCACCCCACAGGAAATCGTGGTAGAAATCCGCATCCGGGTGGCATCGGGTGGCGTGTGGAATCGTGAATTGGCCTGTGCGTCGATGCGGCGAATAACCCTCGAATAACGATTTCCGCGTCACCGACCGAGGAAGAGTGGGAGGCCGACGTGCCTGGTGGCGCAGGTGACACGGGGCGATCCGACAGGGGACCGGGGACGGAGTCGCGGGTCCGGACGGCGAGCTTGACCGCCGAGGAGGAGCGGATCGCCAAGGCCGCGCTCACCGAGCTCCCCGAGGGAGGCGTCGTCATCCTCGACGCCGGTACCGTCACCGAACGGCTCGCCGCCCACCTGCCGGTCGACCACGGCCACACCGTCATCACCAACTCCATCCCGGTGGCCCTGGCGCTCGCCGCCCGCACCGACATCACCGTGCACCTCATGGGCGGGCGACTGCACCGCCGGGCCGGCGCGACCCTGCCCGGTCCCCGGGAGCTGGACGGGCTCACCGTGGACGTCGCCTTCGTCGTGCCGGGGGGAGTCTCCTTCGACCGCGGCCTGACCAGCTGCGATCCCGCCGAGGGCAGCGGAAAGAAGGCGGTCATGGACGTCGCACGGCGCGTCGTCGCGCTGGCCGACCACACCAGGATCGGCGACGACCGCCTGTCCCGGTTCGCCGCGCTCCAGGACGTCGACTGCCTGATCACCGACACCGGCCTCCACGAGGAGGCGGCCGAACGCCTCCGCGCGCGCGTTCCGCGACTGCTGCGCGTCTGATCTCCACCAGTCGCACGGCCCCGCCGTGACCGCCTCCGGGCGCGAACGCGGGGCCTGCGCCGGGTCGGATCCCACACCATGCCACAGGGAACCACCACCATATGGTTGACTCCTGAGGCACGTCGCCGCCACGGCCTCAACGACTGCCACAGTGAAACACAGGTGATCCCACATGTACGCGGAAGAGCGTCAGCGGCTCATCCTCGACCGTGCGCGCCGGGAGGGGAGGGTCGACGTCGCCAAGCTCGCCGCCGAGTACGACGTCACCTACGAGACGATCCGGCGCGACCTGACCGCTCTGGAGCGACACGGAGTCCTGCGGCGCGTGCACGGCGGCGCGATCCCCGTCGAACGGCTCGGCTTCGAGCCGACGCTGACCCAGCGCGACACCGTCATGACCAAGGAGAAGGAGCGGATCGCCAGGGCGGCCCTGGCCGAGCTGCCCGCGGAGGGCGCCATCCTCCTCGACGCGGGTTCCACCACCGGACGGCTCGCCGAGCAGCTCCCGGCCGACCGCGAACTCACGGTCGTCACCAACTCCGCGCCGATCGCGCTGACCCTCCTTCCGCGCGGCAACATCAACCTGATGCTGCTCGGCGGACGTCTGCGCACCCGCACCCAGGCCACCGTCGACGGGTGGGCGCTCCAGGCGCTGGAGGAGACCTACGTCGACGTCGCGTTCATCGCCACGAACGGCGTCTCCGCCGAGCGCGGCCTCACCACCCCCGACCCCTCGGAGGCGCTGGTCAAGCGCGCGATGATCCGCTCGGCTCGCCGTGCCGTGCTGTTGGCGGACCACACGAAGGTCGGCAACGACCACTTCGCCCGCTTCGCCTCCGTCGAGGAGGTCGACTGCGTCATCACCGACACCGGCCTGGCCGACGGCCTCGCCCAGGAGCTCGCCGCGCTCGGGCCGCGCGTCACCACCGTTTGACTGCTCCCCTCCCTGAAGGGGAGGCGGAACCTCGGGTGCCGTGAACGAGAGGGACCCACCGTGATCGTCCTGCTCGCACATGCCTCCACCACGCTGGAGCCCCAGGGGACGACAGACGGCGGGCATGCGGGCCCGCGCCGCCGCTGAAGCACTACACACGGCACGAACGCTTCCCCCCGACCGAGGCGAACTCCCCGACGGGGCCGCCGCCCCGGGCGTACTCACCGTCAACGAGTCACGCGCCGGGCACGAGACCGATACCGTTGCCCACGCCGTCGGTGTGGGCCGCTGCCAGGACGGCCTCGATCAGGCCGGGGAAACGCAATTCCAGGTCCTCGCGGCGCAGCCGGACGAAGCAGCGGGTGCCCTCCTGGCGGGTACGGATCACGCCCGCGTCGCGCAGCACCCGCACATGGTGACTGAGCGTCGACTTGGCGACCGGCACCCGTAGCTCGCCCCAGCCGCGCTCGCCGCCATCGGCCAGCACCCGTACCAGCCCGATGCGCAGAGGGTCACTGAGCGCCCCCATGATTTCGGGCAACGCCACGTCCTCGGTCGCCGGATGGTGTGCTTTCCTCATGCCCCCATGCTAGCTTGTTCGATGTTCAACGAACATCGAACAAGGAGGCGGGATGACCACACCACCACAGCACCAGCAGCATGAGCGGGAGCGCTTCAGCGGGCGGGTCGCGATCGTCACCGGCGCGGGATCGGGCATCGGCCGCGCCACCGCGATCGCCCTGGCCCGCGCCGGAGCCCACGTCCTGGGTGTGGGTCGGCGCCGTGACGCACTGACGGAGACCGCCGCCCAGCACCCCGGCATCGCCATCCACCCCGCCGACCTGCGTTCCCCCCAGGTGCCCGCCGAGGTCGCCGAGGCCGCCGTGTCCCGCTGGAGCCGCATCGACCTGCTCGTCAACAACGCTGGCGCCACCGCGATGATGCCGCTGGCCGACACCCAGGCCGCCCGCATCACCGACCTGTTCGCGCTCAACGTCACCGCTCCCAGCCTGCTGGCCGCCGCAGCCCTGCCCCATCTGCGCCTTCAGCGAGGCACGATCGTCAACGTCTCCAGCACCTACGGCCACCGGCCGCTGCCCGGCGCCGCCCACTACGCCGCCTCCAAAGCCGCCATCGAGCACCTGACGCGCTCGTGGGCCCTCGAACTCGCGCCTGAGGGCGTGCGCGTCAACGCCCTGGCCCCGGGCCCCACCGAGAGCGAGGCGCTGTCGGCCGCCGGGCTGCCCGAGGCCACCGTGCGCCAGATCAAGGAGACAGAAGCTCAGCAGATCCCGTTGGGCCGCCGCGGCGAGCCTGAAGAAGTCGCCGAATGGATCCTCCGGCTCGCTGACCCGGGCACCACCTGGCTCACCGGCCAGGTCCTCACCATCGACGGCGGTCTGGACCTCACCTGAGGCGCAGGGCGGGGGACACGTGTCCCCCAGCGGGGTCGCTCGGCGTGGGCGACGCCTGTGGCCAGCCAGCCGGTGAGCTAGTCGGCGTCGGTGACCCCGCACACCCGGAAGTCCAGGAGGTCGCGGATCTGCTTGTGGTGGTACTCGATCTGTCGTCCCCTGGGGCTCCAGCGTGGTGGAGGCATGTGCGAGCAGGACGATCACGGCGGGTCCCTCTCGTTCACGGCTGGTGCCACGTTCGTTCACGGCACCCGAGGTACGCCTCCGATCCCTGGAGCAGCCCCGACCGCGGGTAGGCGGTGACCGCGTAGCGGTGCGTGCTCGCCACACCGACGTGGCTCCAGGCGTCGAAGTCGGTGGGCTCGGGCGTGGTCGTGCCCTCGTGGACCGCCGGTCTCCCACTACGTGTGGATGCTCCGCCGCACGAGGCGCATGGCAGTCAGCGCCCTGCTCAAGCACCCGCGCTCCGAACAACCCGAACTCCCCAAGGCCGAACCGACGACCCCGCCGGAGGCGGACCCTGCTGCCGAGCCCACGCCAGCGCCGAAGACGAAGGCGTCCCGGCCCGCGCAGTCCACCGAGCCGGAGCGTCCCCAGCGCAGCGACGCCAAGCGCACCCCGGCCGCAAGGGACGCCCCCAACGCTGAGAGCACCGGCATACGGATACACCGGCACTCCGGTGTGACGGCATGAGGTTCTCCGAACCTCGCGCCGAGGGACTTCGTTCTGCCCGTGGTCACCGCCCCGGCCGGAGACCGGGAGAAACCGTGGGAGGGTGAGGGCCGCTCAGCCGCCCTGGTCAGCGAGTGAGCTCGGCGGCCCCGCTGCGGGTCAGGTTGGTGCCGAAGGTGTGGCGCAGGGTGTGCGCCGACAGCGCCGCGCGGCCGTGCTCGTCGACCACGTCGGCGTCGACGTCGAGGGCGACCAGTTCGCTCACGCGCAGCCCGGAGTAGGACAGCAGCCGCCCGATCGCCCGGTCGCGGGCGAGGGGGCGTTTCTCCACCGCGCGCAGGAACCGCTTCTGCTCGCCCGGGGTCAGACCCCTCTCACCCATGAGGGGCTGAACCGGCTCGCCCCGCCGCGACCGGCACCTGGTCTTCTTCGAGCTCTGGCTGGAGCAGTGGCTCGCCGCCATCGACGACCAGCGGTGCGCACCTCCGCGCTGCGCCAGCTCGTGCTCCAGGCCTCCGCTCCGGTCATCGCCTGGGCGCTGGGCTTCCATGACAAGACCACCACCCGAGTCGTTGCCCAGGCGGGAGGGACCTGGAACCGCTACGCCCCCAGCGACCACACCCCGCACGGTCGGTCCGGGCACGGATCCGCACACTCCTCCAGGGCAATACATCCCATGATCCGCTATTTTGCCTCGTGTGGCTTCGTGTGCGTTCAGCGGCTCTTCTGGCCGCATGCGGGTTGATTGCCACTCAACCCTTCTATAAACTCACCCAAAACCAATTGCATTCACATGTACTGCCAAACGGAAGGCAGCCGCGATGAGATCGACGGCCTCGACCGCCCGCAAGGGCACGGTGGCCGCAGGATGCGCGGTGGCACTCGCCCTGGTCACGGCCTGCACACCGGCGGACGGGAAGCCCGCCGGGGAACCCTCCGCCTCCGCGCCCGCCACGTCGGGGGCCTCCTCCGACGCGGAGGCCGCGCTCGCCGCCTACACCGGCATGTGGACCGTGGTCGTCGAAGCCTCCCACGAGGGCTCCGCCACCCCGGACGGACTGGAGGACCACGCGACCGAGGGCGCCCTGGCCCTCATGCGGCAGGCCCTCGAAGGAGTCGTCGCATCGGGGAGCGAGGTGACCGGTGAGCCGGTGCTCACCCCGGAACTGACCCTGGAGGACTCCACCCACGCGGTCGTCGCCGACTGCGTGGACGACTCGGAGTGGAACATCGGAGCGCCCGCGGCGGCGGGGAGCGCGGCCCCCCGACGAGTCGACGCCGAACTCGTACACGACGGACTCGCCTGGCGCGTGTCCTACCTTCGGATCTGGGAGCCGGGATCATGTTGAGACGCACTGGCGCCACCTCGCTCGCGGTCGCCGCGGTGGTCCTGGGGGCGGCGCCCCCGGCGAACGCGGACACGGCGGACGGGCCCACGGCCGCAGGATCCACCCCGGTCCTCACCGAGGTCGAGTGCGGCAGCGGGGGCGGCTCCGGATGCACGGTCGTGCTGAGCCACACGGAAACCACGGGCGGCACCGAGGGCACCTCGGGAACCGGCGCCGCGTCCACCACCACGGGCGATCCCCACGACCCCTACGCCGATGTGGACTGGAGCGCGGTCGACTGGGACTCCGTGGACTGGGACGCCATCGACTGGGACGCGGTCGACTACGGCGGCCAGGAGGGGGAGGAGGCCACGGCCCCGACCGACCCCGTGACGCTGATCCAGGAGTCCCTGGCCTCCTTCGAACTCCCCCCGCCCCAGATCGCGACCTCACCCGGCAACGGCTCCCTGGTCCTGGTCAACACCCCCCTGTGGCTGTGGATCGACGACCAGACGTGGGCTCCCGTGACCGCGACCGCCGAGATCCCGGGCTGGTCGCTCACCATCACGGCCACCCCCCGGGAGTCGCGCTGGGCGATGGGTGACGGCGAGGAGGTCGTCTGCGAGGGACCGGGCACCGCGTTCGACCCGGAGCGGCACGACCCCGAGTCCGCGTCCCCCGACTGCGGCCACGCCTACACCCGCGCCTCCGTGGCGCGGGAGGGCGGTACCTACACCCTCACCACGGGCGTCGTCTGGGACATCGCCTGGGAGTTCTCCGACGGCACGGCCGGCGCCCGCGACTCCGTCACGACGACGTCCGAGGTCGAGGTCGCGGTCGACGAAGCACAGGGTCTGGTCTCCGACTCGGGCCGCTGACAGCGCAAGGAAGCAGTGGAGGCAGCATGGTGGGCACGACCACGGGCCCGGCGCCCGCGACGGTCCAGGGCGGGACACCACCGGTACGGCTCCTGGGCAAAGGGCCCCGACGCTGGCGATGGCTGGTCCTGGGACTGGCGATGGCCACGACCGGAGCCCTGGCCGGGGTCACCGCGGTCGACCGCCTCGACCAGCGGCAGGGCGTCCTCGTGGCGGACCGCGACCTTCCGGCCGGTCACGTCGTGACCACGGACGACCTGCGCATCGCCCAGATCACCGTGGGCGACGGGGTCTCCGTCATCGGCGAGCAGGACCTGGAGGAGGCACTGGGGCGCACGCTGACCGTCCCGGTCGCCGACGGGGCGATCCTGCCCGGCACGGCGCTCGGACCGGACGCGGCCTACCCGCCCGCCCAGGAGGCCGTCGTGGGCGCCGCCCTGATGCCCGGGCGCTTCCCCGCCTCCGTCCAGCCCGGATCGGCGGTCTCCGTCGTGGTGATCCCCGAGGACACCGGCCAGGTCGCCGAACAGGAGGCCGGTGCCGAGGCCTTTCCCGCGCGGGTCCAGAGCGTGGAGGCCGCCGCCGGCGACGGCTCGGTGATCGTCGAACTCGCCGTCAGCGCACTGGACGCCGCCCAGATCTCCTCCGCCGCCGCGACCGACCGCATCACCGTGGTGCAGGTCCCGACCCGGGGAGGCTCGTGATGCCGAGCACCGTGGCGGTCCTCTCCCTCGGCGGCGCGCCCGGGGTCACCGTGACCGCGATGGCCCTGGCCGCCTCCTGGCAACAGGAGCCCGGGGCACTCCTGATCGAGGCCGACGCCTCGGGAGGCGACATCGGCACCTGGCGCAGGCTGTTCGTCTCGCCCGGACTGACCGACCTGGCCGCCGCCGCCCGCCACGAGCGATCCGACGGGACCGGGGCAGGCCCGCTCGAACACGCGCAGGTCCTCGACGGAGGGCTGCCCGTCTGCCCGGCCCCCGCCTCCGCGGACCGGGCGGACGGCGCGGTACGGCTCCTGGCCCAGAACGCCTCCTCCCTGCTGTCCCCGAGCGGCCACGCGACCGTCCTCGACCTGGGACGGCTCGCCCCCCGCTCCGCGACCGCGCACCTGGCCGCGCGCGCCGACGTCGCGCTCCTGCTGGTCCGTGACGACCTGGCGCAGCTGCGCCGTCTCCAGGAGTCGGCGCGGTACCTGTTCGAGACGCTTCCCCGGGCCTGGACCGTCATCGTCGGGGGCAGCGGCTCCACCGCCGAGATCGCCGGCGCCGTCGGCCTGCGCGTGTGGGGAAGGGTGCCCGACGACGACCGGAGCGTGGCCTTCCTCCGCGGCGAGACGGGGCTGCGCCGTCCCGAGCGCCGTCCCCTCTTCCGGGCGGTGGCGTCCCTGTCCCGAGCGGTGGTCCGGGAAGCCGCCGCCCAGCAGGTGCGGATGGAGGTCCCGCTGTGACCGAGATCGACGCCACCTTCGACGACGACCCCAACCAGTTCATCGACGCCGGTCGCGCGGCCCGCGAGGACTCCTGGGTCACGTGGACCGCGACCGAGGCCACGCGGCGGCTCAGCGAGCTGCTGCGCGAGAACGGCGAGTACGGCCCCGCCGAGTACCGCCGGGAGGCCGAGCGCGTCATCGCGCGGATCCTCGACGAGGCGGCCAGCGAGGCGCTCGCCGCGGGTCGGTCGGTCCTGGCCCCCGCGACCGAGGCGATGATCGGCCGCCGTGCCCTCGCCCAGGTGAGCGGGCTCGGACCGCTCCAGCCGCTCCTGGACGACCCGGAGATCGAGAACATCAACGTCACGGGCTCGCGCGTGTGGATCCGCTACGCCGACGGCCGACGCGAACAACGCCCGCCGCTGTTCGAGGACCCCGAGGAACTGATCGCCCTCGTCCGACGCATCGCCGCCGAGTCCGCCACCGGTGAACGGCGCTTCGACCCCGGCGCACCGATCCTGGACATGACCATGCCCGGCGGGGAACGGCTCAACGCCGTCATGGAGGTCGCCCGCGACCCCGCGGTGTCCATCCGCCGCCACCGCCACAGCCGCACCTCCCTGGAGCGCCTGCGTCGGCTGGGCACCCTTGACCCCGTCCTGGTCAAGCTGCTGCGGGCGGCGGTCCTGTCCCGGCGCAACATGGTGATCACCGGCGGCACCGGAGCGGGCAAGACCACGCTGCTGCGTGCCCTGGCGGCCGAGATCCCGCCCACCGAACGCCTGGTCACCATCGAGGACGTCTTCGAGCTCGGGTTGGACCGCGACGTGGACGCCCACCCGGACTGCGTGGCGCTCCAGGCCCGGCCCGCCAACGTCGAGGGCGTCGGTGAGATCGCCATCGCCGACCTCGTCCGCGCCGCCCTGCGCATGTCGCCCGACCGGGTCATCGTCGGTGAGACCCGGGGCCAGGAGACCGTGCCCCTGCTCAACGCGATGAGTCAGGGCAACGACGGCAGTCTGACCACACTGCACGCCGCGAACTCCGCGGGCGCCTTCACCAAGCTCGGCGCCTACGCGTCCCAGTCCAGCGAACGCCTGCCGTTGGAGGCCACCGCGGCCCTGGTGGCCGCCGCCGTGCACCTCGTCGTGCACGTCTCGGCCCTGCCGACGGGCGGCCGCATGGTCACCAGCGTGCGCGAGGTGGTCGGCGCGGAGGGACAGAACGTCATCTCCAACGAGCTCTACCGCAGGAGCCGCTCGGGTGAGCGGCTCCCCGCGGCGTCGCCCAGCCCGGACACCCTGGACGCACTCCTCGAAGCCGGGTTCGACCCCGCCCTGCTGCACGCCGACGTGGAGGTCGGGGGGTGGCCGACGTGACCGCCGTCCTCCTCCTGGCCGCGTGCGGAGCCTTCGCGGGCGCGGGCATCTGGATCGCCGTGGCCTCGCTCCTCGTTCCCACGCCCGGGACCCGGCCCGGACAGCGGTCTCGTGCGTCGCTCGCCGCGCTGCCCAGCCGACGCGACGTCGTCCTGCTCGCCACGGGCGTGGCGGCCGGCGTCGTGGTCTGGGTCGTCACCGGCTGGCCGGTGGCGGGGGTGCTCATCGGCGTCGGCGCGTGGTTCGCGCCGACCATGCTCGGCCCCGACCGCGCCCACCAGCGCCAGGTGGCCGGTGTGGAGGCGGTCGCGGCGTGGACCGAGATGCTGCGTGACCTGATGGCCGGCGCCGCCGGTCTGCACCAGGCCATCGCCGCGACCGTCCCCATCGCCCCCGAACCGGTCCGCGCCGAGGTCGCCCGGCTCGCCGAACGGCTGCGCCAGGGCACACCGCCCCGGGAGGCGTTGCGGGTGTTCGCCGACGAGGTCGACAACCCCACCGCCGACCTGGTCGCCGCCGCCCTCAGCAGCGCCACGTCCCGGCACGCGACCGACCTCGGCGTCCTGCTCGGCAGCCTGTCCGAGGCCGCGCGCGAACAGGCGGCGATGCTGGTCCGGGCGGCGGCGAGCCGGGCGCGCGTGCGCACCTCGACCCGCATCATCATCGCCGTGACCCTGGGCATGGCCGTGCTCCTGATGCTGCTCAGCCCCGAGTACCTGGACCCCTTCGACGGGTTCGTCGGACAGGTCGTGCTCGGCGCCATCGGCGCGATCTGGGCGACCGCCATGTTCTGGCTGGTCCGGCTGTCCCGACCCAGACTCGGACCGCGTGTGCTCACCCCTGACACCCGTGAGACGGAGGTGGCCGCGTGACCGCCGACACCCCCCTGCTGGCCATCGTGGGCGGCGCCCTCGTCGGCCTCGCCGTGTGGCTGGTGCTGGCCGTGCGCTTCGCCCGGCCCAGCCTCGCCGAACGCCTCGCCGCACCCCAACCCGTCGCACCCCTTCGGTCGCGTGGCGGGGACACCACCGGACTGACGGCGAGGCTCGGCGGGGTGGGCGTGCCGCTGCTGTCCGCGTTCGGCCTCCCGGGCCCCCGCACACGCCGCGACCTGGTCGTGTGCGAACGCGACGCGGCCTCCTACCTGGCCGAGAAGACCACGGGTCTGGTCCTGGCGCTGACGGCGCCCCCGATCCTGGGCGCGATCCTCGCGCTGGCCGGTGTCAGCCCGCCCCTGGGTGTCACCGTCCCCGTGTGGGTGCTGTTCGGGCTCACGTTCTGGTTCGCACCGGACCTGTCCCTGCGCGATGAGGCCGGCAAGCGACGCGAGAGGATGCGCCACACCCTCGCCGGGTTCGCCGACCTGGTCGTGGTGTCCCTCGCCGGCGGCGCGGGGGTGAACGGGGCGCTCTCCGACGCCAGCTCCGCCAGCGACGGCTGGGCGATGACGCGTATCCGCGAGGCGCTGCGCGACGCGTCGCTGCGACGCGAGCCAGCGTGGACGGCGCTGCGCGGACTCGGTGAGCGCTACGGGACCCCGGAGTTCGACGAACTCGCCGCCAGCCTCCAGCTCGCGGGCGCCGACGGAGCGCGCATCCGCTCCTCACTCGCGGCCAAGGCGAAGACCCTGCGCACCCAGTTCCTGTCCGAGCTCGACGCGAACGCCCAGTCGGACACCGAGCGGATGAGTCTGCCGGTGGTCCTGCTCTTCGGCGGCTTCCTCGTCATGCTCGGCTACCCGGCTCTCAGTCATGTCCTCTTCAGCCTCTGAACTTCATCACGCATCCCCTGGAGACCCTCCATGAAAAGCATCGCCACCTTCGTCCGCATCGCTCTCGGCATCCATAAGGGCGACCTGGGCGATGACGGATACTCCACCGAGGCCGTCGTGGTCATCGCCCTGCTGGTGGGAATGGGCATCGCCGCGGTGACGGCCCTGTCGCTGGCCGTGATGAACAGGGTCAACTCCATCTCCCTGGGCTGACCGCGTGCATTCCTCCGACGATGACCGGGGCAGCGCCGAACTCGCGGTCGCGGCCCCGCTGCTCCTGTTGCTCGTGCTGTTCGTGGTGCAGGCGGCGCTGTGGACGCACGCCGACCACGTGGCCGCCAGCATCGCCCGGCAGTCGGCGGAGGCCGCCCGCACCGTCGAGGGCGCGGGCGGCCAGGCCAACGCCGAGGCCATCGCGGACGAGCTCGGCGGCACGTTGCTGATCGACCGCACCGTGTCCGTCGTCCGCGGCCCGACCGAGGCCACGGCCGTGGTGGAGGCACGGGTGCGGTCCCTGATCCCGGGCCTGACCTTCCCGGTGCGGCACGAGCTGACCGTGCCGGTGGAACGCTTCGTACCCCCCGGAGGTACGCCATGACCCCGACCGGCGAGCGCCCGGCCAAGGGGGGAACGGCGCCGCGCCATGGCGACGACCGGGCGTCCGCCCCTGTCGAACTGGCGTTGCTCACACCCTTGCTGATCATGTTCGCGCTGCTGATGATCCTCGCGGGCAGAGTGGTGGGAGCGGGCTCCACGGCCGACGAGGTCGCCCACGCCGCCGCGCGCGCGGCGGCGCTCGAACGCCAGGTCCCCCAGGCCGAGGCGGCGGCGCGGCGGATCACCGCGGCGAGCCTGGCCTCGCAGGGCCTGACCTGCTCCAGCCACACCCTGACCCTGGACCACAACGGACTCACCCCCGGTGGTTTCGTCACCGCCACACTCGAGTGCCACGTGGGTCTGAACGACCTCGCCGGGCTCAACGTGCCGAGCACCGTCACCATCTCGGGCAGTTCGACCGTGGCCGTGGACTCCTTCCGGGGGGACGCGTGAATCGTGACCGCCTCGGGCCCGACGACGGCCAGGCGACCGCCTTCACCGTGGTCATGGTGGCGGCGTTCGTCTTCTGTCTGGGCCTGGTCTACGACGGCGGCGGCTTGCTGCGCGCCCACACCCAGGCGATCGCGCTGGCCCAGGAGGCCGCGCGCGTCGGCACACGGCAACTCGACTGGGCGGCCTACCGGGCGGGCACGGACACGGTGCGACTGGACCCCGCTGCCGCCGCGGCCGCGGCCCAGACCTTCCTCTCCCAGTCCGGCGGATCGGGGACCGTCACCGTGGACGGGGACACCGTGACCGTGACCTCCCGGATGTCCTACGACTTCGTCCTTCTCCCCCTGGGTTCCACCACGGTCGAGTCCACCGCGAGCGCCCGCCCGTACACGCGACCCGCTCCCTAGACGTCCTGTGAGGCCGCCATGTCTCGTTTCCGCACGCCGAGCGCGGTCCTGCTCGCCTCGGCGGTCCTGCTCGGTATCCCGTACGCGCTCCTGTGGCACCTGGAGTGGCCGCGGCTCGACCTGACGTGGGCCGGCGCCCTCGTCCACCTCCGGGGCCTCAGCATCCCTCCGGGGCTGCCGACCGCGGTCCTCATCGTGCTGCTGTGGACGCTGTGGGGTCTGTACCTGGCCGGGATCGTCGTGGAGGCGGCCGCACGGCTGCGCGGGACGCCCGGACTGTTCCGCCGCCTGGGTCCGACGCAGGCGGTCGCGGCGACGGCGGTCGGCACGGCGGTCCTGACCCCGACCTACGCGCTCGCGGACACCGCCGCCGAGGAGGAGGCGGAGGAGGCGCCCACGGACGACGACGGCTCGCCGCCGCCCGTGCCCGTGTCCGACGGGACCCAGGCGGGGCGGAGCGTCGAACGGGAGCGCACGGTCGCGGGCTTTCCCACGGACTCGGCGGAACTGACCGACCAGATGCGCGAGGACCTGGCGCCCGTGGTCGAGCTCGTCCGCGACCACGGTGCTCCGGGCTCCCCGATCCAGATCACCGGGCACGCCGACCCCCGGGGAACCGACGAGTACAACCTGGAGCTGTCCGAGCGGCGGGCCCGGGTGGTCGCCGACCACCTGACCGCCGAGCTCGGCGACACGGCGCCCGAGACGGTGGTGCGCGGCTCCGGGTCCGGGGAGCCGCGCGAGGGGGACCACGCGGCGCAGCGCAGAGTCGAGCTGGTGTACGCGGTCACGACCGAACCGGCGCCGTCCGCGACGACGGAGTCCACCGATCCCACCGGCACGGCCGAGACCTCGGAGTCGGCCGAGGCCACGGACCCGGCTGAGACGACCGAGCCCGCCGATGTCGTCCAGGTGGAGACGGTCGAGGTCGAGACGATGTCGGCGTCCGGCGACACGGAAGCGGCCTCGGGCGGCGAGCGGGACCTGGACGAGAACCACGTCATCGTCCTGGAGATCCCCGACGGCGCCGTCGGGATCTCCTTCGCCTTCGCGGGCCTCCTCGGCGGATACGTCCTGGGCAAGCGCGGTGTCCGGCTTCCCGGGGTGGTGCTGTCGTTGCCGCGCCGACTCCCGCCCCCACCGCGCCGCAAGCCCCTCGCCCTTCCACCCGCCGACCCCCGTCCGGCCCCCGGCGACGACATCGACGAACGGGTCAGCGTGGAACTGGGCCACGTCCCGGGCGTCGGCGTCACCGGCAGGGGGGCGACGGGCGCCGCCCGACGGCTGCTCCTCAACGCGCTCGACACCTCGGACGAGCAGACCGCCCGCGTGGTCATCACCGAGGCGGACACCGTGCGGTTGATCGGTGAGCAGGGGCGTGACCTGCTCAGGAAGCACCCGTGCGAGCCCGTCCGGATGGTCGGCACGATGGAGCGGGCACTTGGGGAGCTCCAGAACGAGCTGCACCAGCGGGCGGACGAGGCCCTGCTGACGGACGGTCCGACACCGCTCGTCCTGGTCACCTCGGCCGCCCCCGAGCACGAGACGGCGCTGTCCTCCCTGCTGCTGCACGGTCAGCACCGGGGCATCAGCGCGGTGGTGCTCGGGCGGTGGCCGCTCGGAGGGAGTCTGGTGGTCGAGGAGGACGGGCTCATCACCGAGACCAGCACCCCCCTCGCCCCGCTCGCCCACCACGCGTGGCCGGGCTGCGAGGCCGACGAGGTGACCGAGGCGATCCGCGCCTACCGGCACTCCGCGCCCGCGGAGAACACCGGGAACACCGAGCACGCCCGAGGTGAGGACGGCCGGCCCGCACCCGTTCGCGTCGGCGACGCCCGCGCCGAGGCCGAGGCCTTCTGGGAGGAGGTCACCGGGGAAAGCTCCTTCTGGGATCACATGTCCGTGGACGACGGCTTCTGGGAGGAGGGCTCCGATCGCGACGCCGTCACGATCGACACCGCCACGGCGGACACGTCGGCCGACGACGCTCCCTCGCAGGAGGACGTCCCCGTGGAGGAGGCCCCCGACCCGCTGCCCAGGCGGGAGCGCGGGTCGCAGATCCGCGACTCACAGGTGTCGCGTCGGAGGAAGGCGCCTCGGCTCGCCAGGTCGGCGCGGACGCAGGATCCGACACCGGACCCTGTGACATCCGAACCGGACGCCGAGTCCGCCCAGAGCACGCCGGACTTCTCCAGTCTGAACCCACCGGAGGAGCGTCCCACTCCGGCGCCCGCGCAGGAGAACGGCGGCTCCGGGACGGACACGGGCACGGACGAGAGTGAGACACCGGCTGCCCGCCGCCGGCGCGCACGGGCGGGCGCCAGGGAACGGCGCTCTCCGCACGCCACCCGGACAATCTCCCGGGCACCCCAGGTGCCCCAGGCGGAGCAGACGGAGAAGGCTCCGGCCCAGCCGGAACCGCAGCCGGTGGCGAGCGACCCGGACACCGAAACGTCGGGAAGCCGTCCCCTGCCCAGCAAACCGAGGAAGGCGGGCCGGGGCCGGACCTGGCGTCCGAAGGAGAACGCCTGACCGCCGAGGAGACCGGCCACGACGTCGCGCCCTGGCGTGCCGAAGCCCCGGGCCTCGTACGGGGTGCGGACGCGCGGCGGCCGACGGGTGCGGAAGAAATCGGGGCGTTCGTCCCTTCTACTGGCGAACCCCATCGCGGCCGCCGGTGGCGCACGGCCCCTCGACCGGACCCCACCGGCCCCGGGGGCCGTCGTCGAGCGCTCCAGGAACCGCCGTAACCTGGGGAGTCGCGATCCGGAAGGAAAGGGCGGGATGCGCGTTCTCCTCGTGGACAACCACGACTCCTACACCTTCAATGTCTCCCAGCTGCTGGCGCGCGTCCTGGGCGAGTCCCCCGAGGTGGTCACGAACGACGACGCCCGCTGGGACGACCTGGACCCCCGCGCCTTCGACGCCGTCGTCGTCTCCCCGGGCCCCGGCCGCCCGCACAACGCCCGTGACCTGGGCCGCGTGCCCGAACTCCTCGCCCACACCCACCTGCCGGTCCTGGGCGTGTGCCTCGGTCACCAGGCCATCGCCCACCTGGCCGGAGCCGACGTCACCGCCGCGCCCGTCCCGCGCCACGGCCACCTCACCCGGGTCCGGCACACCGGTCGCGGCCTGTTCGAGGGACTGCCCCAGGACCTGACCGCCGTGCGCTACCACTCGCTGGCCGTCCCCGAACCGCTCCCCGCCCACCTGGCCGCCACCGCCTGGGCCGAGGACGGCGTGGTCATGGGTCTGGAACACCGCGAACTGCCGCGCTGGGGCGTGCAGTTCCACCCCGAGTCGGTCGCCAGCGACGCCGGAGCCGACCTGGTCGCCAACTTCCTCCGTCTGGCCCGCCCCCACGCGACGGCCGCCACGGGCACACCCGCCGCGCCGCCCGTCCCGACCGGCACCGCCCCGGAACGAGGACCCGCCACCCCCGAGCGTCCCGCGCCGCGCGCCCACGTCCTCGACCGCGCCGTGGACACCGAGGCCGCCTTCGCCCACCTGTACGGGGACGCCGAGTACGCGTTCTGGCTGGACAGCTCCCGCCCCGAAGGGCCCGCGCGCTTCTCCTTCCTCGGGGCGGCCACCGGCGAGACCCTGACCTACCGCGTCGGCGACGGCGCCGTCCGGGTCCGGGACGCCGACGGCGCCGAGCACCGCGAGCCCGGCACCGTCTTCGACGCGCTCGAACGCCGCACCCGCCCCACCGCCCCCACCGGCCTGCCGTTCGACTTCGCCGGCGGCTACGTGGGCTACTTCGGCTACGAACTCAAGGCCGACTGCGGAGCCGCCACCGCCCACACCTCGCCCACCCCCGACGCCGTGTGGATGCGCTGCGACCGGTTCGTCGCCGTCGACCACGCCGCGAACCGCACCTACGTGGTGCACGACGACGCCGACGACGCCCTCGCGTGGGCCCGGGACACCCTCGACGCGCTCACCGCCCTGCCCGCACTGCCCCCGCCCGCCCCCGCCGCGCCGCCCGTCGACCTGGACGCCCACCTGGAGCGGCCCCGGGAGGGCTACGTCACCGACGTCAAGGAGTGCCTGGGCCACCTCACCCAGGGGGAGAGCTACGAGATCTGCCTGACCAACCGGGTTCGGCTCCCCGACTCCGCCGACCCCGACCTGGACGTGTACCGGCGGCTGCGCGCCGCCAGCCCCGCGCCCTACGCCGCCCTCCTGCGGCTGGGCCCCGTCAGCGTGCTGAGCGCCTCACCCGAACGCTTCCTGCGCGTGGACGCCGACCGTGTGGCGGAGAGCCGCCCGATCAAGGGCACGGCCCCCCGCCACGCCGACCCCGAGGCCGACCGCCGCGCCGCCGAACACCTGCGCACCGGGGCCAAGACCCGCGCCGAGAACCTCATGATCGTGGACCTGCTGCGCAACGACCTGGGGCGGGTGTGCGAGGTCGGCAGCGTCGAGGTGCCCGCGTTCATGTACACCGAGTCCTACGCCACCGTCCACCAGCTGGTCTCCACCGTCCGGGGACGGTTGCGGCCGGACGTGAGCACCCTCGACGCCGTGCGCGCCTGCTTCCCGGGCGGGTCGATGACCGGTGCGCCCAAGCTGCGCACCATGGAGATCATCGACGGGCTGGAGGCCTCGGCCCGGGGGGTGTACTCGGGGGCGCTGGGCTACCTGTCCCACTCGGGGACCGCCGACCTGAGCATCGTCATCCGCACCGCCGTGCGCGCCGACGGGGAGCTGACGATCGGGGCCGGCGGCGCGATCGTGCTCGACTCCGACCCGGAGGAGGAGTACGAGGAGATGCTGCTCAAGGCCGCCGTCCCGGCGCGCGGCCGATGACCCGCGCGGCCGTGCCAGACCGGGTGTCGACGTTGGTCGTGCGCTGAGCCGAAAAAGGGTTTGCCCCGGTGGGCGGACACCCCCGAAGCTGTCGGCCATGCAGATTCCCCGGCACCAGATCCGCGCCCGGTGCACCGACACGACGGTCACCGTCTACCAGGCCTACCACCCCTCCATCGGTGTGCCCGCCGCCCGCGAGGGCCGCTTCCCGGCCTCCTGGAAGCGGGGGCGCATGACCTGGGTGAAGCCCTCGTTCCTGTGGATGATGTACCGCTGCGGGTGGGGACTCAAGGAGAACCAGGAGACCGTCCTCGCGGTGGAGATCTCCCGCGAGGGCTTCGAGTGGGCGCTGCGCAACGCCTGCCTGTCCCACCACGACCCTCGGGTACACGCCGACCAGGACGCCTGGCGCGAGCGGCTGCGCGCGAGCCCCGCGCGCGTGCAGTGGGACCCCGAGCGCGACCTCCGTCTCCGCCCCCTCGACCACCGGTCCCTCCAGCTGGGGCTGTCGGGGGAGGCCTCCCACCGCTACGCCGACGGGTGGATCGTCGGCATCACCGACGTCACACCGCTGGCCCACGAGGTCCACGCCCTGGTGCGCGCGGGCGACCTGGACGACGCCGCCGCGCTGCTGCCCGAGGAGCGCCCCTACCCGGCGCCCGGCCGCCTGTTGGACCATCTGACCCCCGCCTCGGTTCGGTGACCGGCCGATTCCCTGGGGGCCGCCACGAGCCGCCGGGCAGGGATCATCGGTGGATGCGGATAGGTTTCCTGATCCGCGCGGGCATAGGCTCGGCGGCATGGCGACTCGGCTTGTCCACATTCATATGAGCGCTCAGGATGACTCCGCGCTCGGCGGATTCTGGGCGAAGGTGTTCGGCTGGGGTGTTTCCAGCGAGGGACCCGGCGTGACCAACCTGGAACCCGAGGGCTTCGTCTATCCGGACCCGGTCGCCGTCTGCCTCGACATCGTCGCCGTCCCAGAACCCAAGACGGTGAAGAACCGTGTGCGCATCGACCTCGCCACCACTTCCGTGGCTCATCAGACGGAGCTGGTCGCGCGTCTGACGGATCTCGGAGCGACGCCCGCCGACCTGGGCCAGGGCGATGTGCCGTGGACGGTCCTGGCCGACCCCGAGGGCAACGAGTTCCGCGTCCTCACCCCGGCCTGACGCGGAGTCGTGCCGACCCGATGCGGGGGAGGGTCGTCGGGCACGTCCTGGCGGGCGGGGGCGGCTACGGTCGCCGGGACAGGTGGACGAGGACAGCGCTGAGCCAGAGCAGCCCGATCGCCGCTCCAGCGGTGAAGGCCGCCACGCTGGCGCCGGAGGCTGCGAACCCGGCGATGACCGCCACCGGCACCAGGCGGCACGCGAGGGCCCAGCGTCGTTCCTGGCGGGCGGAGAAGTACCTGGCCAGGATGAGGAACGTGGCGCACAGCGCGAGGTAGCCGATCATCCCGGCGAACATGTGGACGGCGCCGTGCGCGCTCAGGACGGGAACCGCGGTCTCGGGTGTGTCGACGGGGAACCCGGCGCCGGGGTCGGCGGTGAAGACCCCGGCGACCAGGAACGACGCGCCGAACACACCGATCAGCCGTGGCGCCCAGGTGCCGCCGGGCGCTCCGCGCAGCACGTGCCGCGTTCCGACCGCGCCGACGATGAGCAGCGCGCCGGTGACCAGGAAGACCCCGATCTGGATCCATCCCAGGGAGCCCAGGCTGAGCTGGCTGAGGGCGTTGCGGCCGAAGTCGAAACCCTCACGCGTCAGCCCCTGGAGCAGGCCCGCCCCGAGGAACAGGGGACCCGCGACGACACCGCCCGCCAGCAGGAACCGCTGCGGGGAACGGGCGGGAACAGGGGTGGAAGCGGGGGTCTCCGGGGCGTTGGGTGTCTGGGACATGCGGGGTCCTCCTGACGAGAGAAGCTCGCTTGGTACTGGACGGTCCAGTACTCATTGGGAACTGGACGGTACGGTACCCGAACAAGAACTAGACTGTCCAGTACTCAAATTGAGGGAGGCAACGTGGCAGACACCGCCCAGGGCCGGTCAGCACGCAAACACCAGGCGATCGTGACGGCCGCGACCGAGGTGTTCATGGCGAAGGGCTACCCCGGGACCAGCATGGACGACATCGCCAAGCTGGCCGCAGTGTCCAAGCAGACCGTCTACAAGCACTTCACCGACAAGGAGAAGCTGTTCTCCGAGGTCGTCCTGTCCACCACGGACCGAGTCGACGCCATGATCGACCTGGTGGCGGACATCCCCGCCGAGGCCGACACCCTGGAGGAGAACCTGACCCGGCTCGCCCACCGGTTCCTGAGCACCCTCACCCAGCCCCAGGTCCTCCAGCTGCGACGCCTGATCATCGCCAACGCCGACATCTTCCCCGAGCTGGGCGCCGCCTGGTACGAGCGGGGGTTCGAGCGGGTGCTGGCCACCCTGGCGACCACCTTCCAGCGCCTGGCCGACCGCGGACTGCTCCGGATCGACGACCCTCTCCTGGCCGCGAACCACTTCTCCGGACTGCTGCTGTGGATCCCCGTCAACCAGGCCATGTTCCACGGCGCCCCCCAGCACACCCAGGCTGACCTCGACCGCTACGCCACCGCTGGCGTCCATGCCTTCCTCGGCGCCTACCGCTGACCGCTCGCCGGACACCCCAGGCGGGTGTGCGGGTCGGCCCGTGCCCCGGTTCAACGGTCCACGGACCCACCCGTGCGGGGCGGTGCCGAGGGGTCGAGCGGAGGAGGCTAGTCGAAGACCGGCACGCCCTCCCGCACCAGACGCCAGTTGACGGCGTGGAACTGCGCCGGGTCGATGGTCCCGCTCGCGGTGGCGAAGTCGATCAGCGCCTGGCGCACCTCCGCCTGACGGTTGTAGACCACCGGCGCGGCGGCGATGTGCGGGAAGTTCCCGCCCCCGGACTGCCGGTAGTTGTTCACCGCCATCACGAACCGCTGGTCGTCGGCCACCTCCTGCCCGTTCAGGGTGAGCGACGTGATCCGCTCGCCCTCCGGACGGGAGATGTCGATCTCGTACTCCAGCCCCGCGACCTGGTCGAAGTTGTAGTCGGGGGTCCCGCCCGCGTTGGTGATGGCCTCGGGGTCGACGGCCTCGCCCGGGGCGAGGCGGGCGAAGTACCGCGCCGAGTGCTCCAGGTAGTCGCGGACCTGAGCGCCGGTGAGCTCGCTGGCCAGCAGCGTGTTGTCGTAGATGTACAGACCGGCCATGTCGCGAATCGAGACGTCCCCGGCGGGGAAGACCGCCGACCGGCTGAACGGCGCGGCGATCGAGATGACCGGAAGGTCACCCTCGGGGGTGCCCTGCAGGGCGGCACGGACCGTCTCCATCTGCACGTGCTGGATGTAGTCGAGGATCGCGGTGTCCCGCCAGCAGGCCTCGGCCGCGCTCAACTCCTCCACCGACGTCGCGATCACCTGGTTCACGTAGGCCACCGTCGTGGCGTGCTGGGCCTCCACCGCCGCCACGACCCGCGGGTCCTCCTCCACGGTGTTGGCGTTGAGCGCCACCGCGCTCTTGGCCACCACCCGCCAGCGCCCCCGTTCGCGGCGCAGCGCCAGATCCATCACCGACAGCCGCCGCCCCCAGTACGACGGCATCGACATGAGCACCCGCTCGCCCGTCACGCGGTTGGTCACGAACCGCTCGGGGACGTCCCGGTGGGCGTGTCCGAACAGGATCGCGTCGATCCCGGGCACCTGCTCGGCCACCATCGCCGACGCGTTCTCGACCGGCAGGTCGTCTCCGTAGGAGGAGGTGCCGCTGTCGCCGGAATGGGCGCTGACCACGACCACGTCCGCGCCGCGCGCCCGCATGATCGGCACCCAGTGGGCCGCCGACTCGACCAGGTCGCGGAACTCCAGCTTGCCCTCGACGTGGCGCTTGTCCCACAGGATCGCACCGGGGTTGGTCAGTCCGAGCACCCCGACCACCAGCGGAATCCTCCCGCGCCTGTTCGCGCAGTCCACACGCATGCGCTTGAGGACGTAGGGCCGGTAGGCGGGTTCGTCGGTCCCGTGGTGGACGGCGTTGGCGCCCAGGACCGGGGCGTCCATCTGCTCGATCCAGGCGGCCAGGTGGTCGATGCCGTAGTTGAACTCGTGGTTGCCCAGGGCCACCGCGTCGTATCCGACGGCGTTCATCGCGCGCGCCATCGGGTGGACCTCGCCGGTCTCGGTGAACGGCTCGACGGTGTTGTAGTACGTGGCCAGGGACGATCCCTGGATGGTGTCGCCGGAGTCGAACAGGAGCGTGTTCCTCCGGCCGCGCTCGGAGCGGATCCGCTCGATGAGGCTGGACGCCTTGGCGATGCCGATGTGGTCACCGGCGCCGTTGGCGTACTCGGCGTCGCGGAAGTAGTCCCAGTTGAGGCAGTAGCCGTGCAGGTCGGACGTGCCCATCACGGTGATGAGGGCGTCCCTGGCCGAGGAGGCGGCGGCGGTGTCGGGCCATCCGGCGACGGCCAGCGCGCTCGCGGCGCTCAGCGCGCCGATGGCGCCGCGTCGGGACATACGGGGGTCCTCGGCCATGGGGTGCACCTCCGGGGTGTGGGGGCTCGGGAGGCACCCAGGGTAGGGACGCCGGGAGTGGTGTGGAAGCGAGCGCGTGTTAACGATCGGTGCACGTTCGGCACCCGTCGCGTGCACGCGCCCCGCTGGGCATGGACGGTCGGAAGGGGCCTCGAACTCGCGACCGCCATGGGCCAGGCCCGCGACCAGGCTTCCGCGGCCCTGCGCGACGGCCGATGCCGCTGGTCGCCGGAGCCCTCACCCCCGGACGACGGGGGCGCCCGGAACACGTCGACGGAGTGCCTAGGCGACCACGGCCGGGGCGATCCGCTCCAGTTCGGCGACCGCGGCGGCCACGGCCGGGCGCGCGCGCCCGCCCTCGCGCGTGCAGGTGAGGAGCTTGCGGGCCGGGGCGGGCGTGCCCTCCAGGCGCACGCGCGTGACCGGCAGGCCCGGGGAGAACTCGGCCAGGCGGGGGACGAGCGCCACCCCGAGCCCTTGGGCGACGACGCTCGCGATCGCGCCCCAGTCCAGGACCTGGTGCGCGCCGTGCGGACTGAAACCCGCCGCCCCGCACGCCGACATCGCGTGCGCGTGGCAGGTCGTGCCAGGGACGGGCAGGACCCACGGCTCCTCGGCGGCCTCGGCCAGCGGCACCGTGGCGCGCGCGGCCAGCGGGTGGTCGTCGGGGACGAGGAGGTCGAGGACGTCGTCGAGGAGGGGCACCTGGTCGAACCGGCGGTCGGTGACCGGGGGGATGCTGGGCGCGGCCTCGATGACGGCGAGGTCGACCGCGCCCTGGAAGAGCAGGTTCAGGCACTCCGTAGGATCGGCCTCGGTCAGGCTGACGGCCAGACGGGGGTGGGCCGTGTGCAGGGCCTTGGCCATGGGGGCGAGCAGTCGGGAGAGCGCGACGGGGAAGGCCGCGGCCCGCAGCGATCCCGCGGGCTCGTCGGTCCGGCCGCGCAGGTCGGTCTCGGCGAGCTCCCAGCGCGCCTCGATGGCGTCGGCGTGGGCGAGCAGCGTCCGTGCTGCGGGGGTGAGGCGCACGCCCCGCCCTTGGGGTTCGAGCAGGGTGACGTCGAGTTCGCGGCCGAGTTGGCGGATCTGCTGGGAGGCGGCGGAGGGGGTGAAGTGCAGGGCCCGCGCGGCGGCGGTGACCGTTCCGTAGTGGGCCACGGCCCGCAGGATGCGGAGGCGCCTGAGGTCGATCATGTAGCTGATTCTTCAAGGTTCCGTTCGGAAACACAACCTGGACCTTGATGTTCGGGTGGGTCGATGCTGGACGTGGACCGACGAACGGCGAATCGACGCGAGAGGTGCCCGATGACGACGCACTGCCCCCACTGCGGATGGCCCGACTCCCAGCCGTACAGCGTGGTGTCCAGGCACGCCACGGCCGCGGGGATGACCGTGTGGGTTCGGTGCGCCTGCGGTTCGGTGCAGATCCGCGAGATCGGCGCGAGCGGCGTCCGGATCGTCTCGCGCGGGCGGCCGAGCCCGGACGGAGCCTCCTCGCGCTGCTCGACCTGACGGGCGGCGCCCGTTGAGCGCATCGTCGGTGGAGTGCCTGAGCCGGACCGGCGCTACCCGCCTTCCCGGGCGGGCTCAGCCTCCGGCTCCCCGCTGAGGACGACGTCGAGCAGGCCGGGGAAGCGGGTCTCCAGGTCGGCGCGGCGCAGTGTGAGGTAGAGCCTGCGCCCGTCGCGGCGCTGGCGGATCACCCCGCTCTCCCGCAGGGCCCGCCAGTGGTGGGTCATGCTCGACTTGGGCACGTCGGGCATGATCTCGCCGCAGAACCTCTCCTCGCCCGAGGCCAGTTCCCGGACGATGCCCATGCGGACCGGATGCCCCAGGGCGGCGAGCACGTCGACGAGTTCGATCTCTCCGGCTGCGGGATGGTGCGTTACGGCCACGAGGCAACTGTACGCGATTTTCGTACAAGGCCGCCGCCTCGACTTGACAGGCCTTCCATGATCGTACGAAGATCTCGTACTGTCCGATTGTACGAAAAATTCGTACATACGAACTTTAAGGATGCCCATGAACACACGCCCCGACGCACCGCTGGACGACGCCGCCCTCGCACGCTCGCTCGACGGGGACTTCACCAGCCACCACGCCGACGTCAACGGCACCCGCCTGCACTACGTCGAGGGCGGGAGCGGACAGCCCCTCGTCCTGCTGGGCGGATGGCCGCAGACCTGGTGGCAGTGGCACAAGGTCATGCCCGCGCTCGCCCGCCGCCACCGGGTGATCGCCGTCGACCTGCGCGGCATGGGCGGCTCCGCCAAGCCCGCGGACGGCTACGACAAGAAGACCCTGGCGAACGACCTCCACGCCCTCGTCCGCCACCTGGGTCTGGACGCCGTCAGCGTGGCGGGCCACGACATCGGCGCGATGGTCGCCCACGCCTTCGCGGCCAACCACCCCGAGGCCACGACCGGGATCGCCCTCCTCGACGTCCCCCACCCCGACGCGGGCTGGTCCTCCTTCAGCCTGCTCCCCGCCCCCGACCAGCACGTCGGCTCCGACATCGCGGCCGGCGCGCAGACTTACCTGTGGTGGTTCGCCTTCAACCAGGTCCGGGGCCTTCCCGAGCGGCTGCTCGACGGCCGTGCCCGGCTCCTGATCGACTGGCTCTTCGACTACATGACCAAGGACCCGGCCAGCATCGACGAGCACTCCCGCCAGGTCTACGCCCGCGCCTACGACGACGCCGACGCCATCCGGGCGGGCAACGCCTGGTACCAGGCCTTCAACCAGGACATCGCGGACGAGGCCACCTACGAGCCGCTGACGGTACCGCTCCTGGCCCTCGGCGGGGACGAGAGCAACCACGCCATGCTCCGCGACACGATGCCGTCGAAGGGCACCGACGTCACCGTGGTCGAGATCAGCGAGTGCGGCCACTACCTCCCGGAGGAACAGCCCGACGCCGTCATCGAGGCCCTGACCGCCTTCCTCGACTGACACGGGCGGCCGCGACGCGCCGCCGGGTCACCCGCCTCGCCGTTCGAGCAGCTCCTTGAGGCGGGCCAGATCCCTGGTGTTGGCGCGGCGCATCGCGGCCGCCATGACCGGAGCCGTGACCTTGGCGAACCCGCTCGGCTCACCCCGGTTGCGCAGGGTCATCCTCGTGCGGTCCGCACCCTCCGGGGCCCAGGTGTAGGTCGTCTCCATCGGGAAGGGCCCCTGCGCCGTGCGCATCACCAGCCGCTCCCCGGGCACCAGCTCGACCACCTCGTAGGTGTAGGCCAGCCGTCTGCCGAGGAAGTGCGCGACGAACGCGAGTCGGGAGCCGACCGCGACCGGGGGCGGGCTCCGCCACTCCACCGACTCGATGTTGGCGTACCACTCGGGAGCGTTGCCGGGATCGGCCGCGTACGCGGCGACGGTCTCCCGCGGCCGGTCGATCACCGTCTCGGTCAGCACGTCCACCACGGCGGGGTCCCCCTCGGCAGAGGCCTGGCTCGACGCCCCCAACCTACCGCGCCGACACGTCGTCTCCCGGCAGGCGGCGGGCCTGGTGCCGACCCGGCGGCCCCCCGTCGTCCACAGGCCGCGCGTGGACGTGGGCACCCGGGCACCGACCGCGATACGGTGACGAATATGGGGAACACACCGACCAGGCCGTCCACCTCGGCCGAGGACTACGTGAAGGTCATCTACGACCTCCAGGAGCGCGGCACCGGACCGGTGACCATCTCCGGGATGGCCGAGCGGCTGTCGGTGTCCAACTCGTCCGTGTCGGGGATGCTCCGCAAGCTCAACGAACTCGGCTTCGTCGAGCACCAGCGGTACGGGGCGGTGAGCCTCACCGAGGCCGGGACCAAGGCGGCGCTGTCGGTGCTGCGGCGGCACCGGCTGCTGGAGACCTACCTGGTGGCCGAGCTCGGCTACTCCTGGGACGAGGTGCACGACGAGGCCGAGATCCTCGAACACGTCGTCTCGGACAAGTTCGTCGACCGCATCGCCGCCCACCTGGGCGACCCGGTCGTGGACCCGCACGGCGACCCGATCCCCACCCGCGACGGCGACATCGTCGAGCGCGAGTCGCTGCTGCTGTCGGACGCCGAGGAGGGCACGCGCGGGGCGATCGTCCGGGTCAACGACAACGATCCCGACCTGCTGCGGTACCTGGCCGACATCGACATCGGCATCGGCATGTCCGTCGAGGTGGTGGAGCGCCAGCCGTTCGCCGGGTCGATCCAGATCACCGTGCGCCCCGGTGAGGAGCTGCCCGAGCGCTCCCAGGCCCTCGGCCTGGTGGCGGCCGAGGCGCTGTGGATCTCCCCGGACGCCAAGTAGAGGGTGGAGGCGCTGGCCCCGAACGCCGACGCGGCGAGAAGGACCGTTCGGCACGACCGCATCGGCTGGAGCCCGGTCGGGTTCTTCGCGTCCGATCCGCTCAGGCACCCAGCGCGGGCAGGATCGCCTGGTCGACGATGGCGTCGATGTAGTCGTCGTCGGGCAGCTCCATGGCGTCGAGGGCGCGCTTGAGCAGGAGCGCCTCCCCGATGTCCACGACCACAGGGGTGAGCTTGGCGGGGTCGACCCGCCCGTGGTCGGCGTAGTGCGTCAGCACGGTGCGGGTGAAACGCCCGCCGCGAGCGTCGAACACCTCCTCGTACAGGCGTTTGTGCAGTTCGGGGCGGCGTCGGGCGGCCTCCAGGACCGACCCCACCGCCGCTCCCAGATCGGGCCTGGACATCATCTCGTCACGCATCAGGCGTAGCGCCCGAACGAGGTCGCCGCGCAGGTCGTCGGCGGTGAAGGAGGCCTGTTCCACCGGGTAGACGCGGTACAGCGCGGCCAACAGGACGTCCTCCGGCGACGACCAGCGGCGGTAGAGCGAGGTCTTGGCCGTCCCGGCCCGACGCGCGACGCCCTCCATGGTGAGGCCCTCGAAACCCACCTCGGCCGTCTCGGCGATGACGGCCGCGAAGATCGCGTTCAGCAGGTCCTCACCGCGGCGGCGTGTGGCGCGCGGCGGCGCGTTCCCCTCCGAGTCCTTTGACGCTGGCCGGTTCCGGTCACCCATGCGGCCCCACACCCTTTCTTAGAAACGCTCATGTATCTTACACTCCGAAGTTGAGATACGGTTCCGTATCTCAAACGCGTGTGAGTGTCTTCCGCGCGCCCACCCCCTCGTCCCGAAAGGCCGCCATGTCCGACCCCACCACCGTCGACCCCGTGTCGCCCCCGGGCGGAGCGCCCCGATCCGGCTCCTCCCGCTCCCTCGCCCCCGACCTGGCCCGTGGTCTGATGCTGCTGGTCATCGCCACCGTCCACGCTCATCTGTTCCGCTTCGCCGCCGACGGGTCGTCCTCCTTCACCCTCGACGGGCCGCTGGACGTCGTCGTCACCGCCGCCATGGCGCTGTTCGCGGAGAACCGCGGCTACCCGATGTTCGCGGCGCTCTTCGGCTACGGACTGACCTGGATCTACCTGCGCCGGACCGCCGAGGGCCGGGAGTGGCCGTGGGTGCGCCGACTGCTGCGCCGTCGCGGGCGCTGGATGGTCGCCATCGGCCTGGCGCACACCGTGCTCGTCTTCTTCGGTGACATCATCGCCGTCTACGGGCTGATCGCACTGCTGTTCACCGCCGTGCTGCGGTTCACCGATCGGCGGCTGCTCACGCACGCGTTCACGTGGATGACCGTGGGAAGCCTGGTGTACGCGTTCGTCAACACGGCGGTGTTCTCCGCCTTCGCCGAGCAGGGCGCGGCCGCCGGACCGGCGACCCCGCTCACGGACGCCGTCGGACGCGTCGTCTCCTGGGCGGTGTTGGGGCCGCTGCTGGTCGTGATCTCGGTCTTCCCGTTCATGATCGGTGTGTGGGCGGCCCGACGCCGGCTGCTGGAGGAGCCCGACCGCCACCGTTCCCTGTTGCGCCGTCTCGCCGCGGGAGGCATCACGGCCGCCGTGCTCGGCGCGCTCCCGCAGGCGCTGATCAACATCGAGGTCTGGAACGCGCCCGCCGCCGCGGAGCCGTTCGTGTTCTGGCTGCACCTGCTGGTCGGCTACTTCGGCGGGTTCGGCTACGCGGCGCTGATCGCGCTGGTCGCGTGCCGACTGGGGGAGCGGCGCGGACCGGTCGTCAACGCCCTCGCCGCGACCGGCCGCCGCTCCATGACGTGCTACCTGTTGCAGTCGGTGGCCTGGGCTGTGCTCATGCCGAGCTACGCGCTCGGGGTGATGGGGTCCCTCTCCGACGCGCAGGCGGTGGGGGTCGGCGCCGCGGTGTGGCTGGTGACCGTCGTCATCGCCGACCTCATGCGCCGGGCCGGTGACCGCCAGGGCCCCGCCGAGTGGCTGCTCCGACGCCTCACCTACGGCCGGGCCTGACCTCCCACGACCGAGGTGCCGCACACGCACCGGGCGGCTAGGGGCTCCGGTCGAGGACCGCTCGGACGGTGAGCGGTCCTCCGGCGTCGCCCGCCCAGTCCCAGTAGAGGGCCAGGGTGTCGACGATGCGGAGGCCGTACCCGCCGACCGCGAGCGGTTCGGGGTCGGTCATCCGGGGGAAGGGGATGTGCTGCTCACCGGGTCGGGGTCCGTCGTCGCTCACGCGGATGACCACCTGGAAGGGCGTGCGTTCGATCTCGACGCGCGTGCTTCCGCCGGGCAGCCCCGAGGCGGTGTGCCGGTGCGAGTTCGTGACCAGTTCCGAGACCACCGTCGCGACGTCCCGCGCCAGGCGGACTCCGGCGTGCGACACCTGGGCGGACCAGCGTCGTGCGACGGCGACGTCGCCGGGTTCGGAGCCGACCACGAGACGGGAGATCGTCGAGGTTCCGCACTGGCGTTTGGGGAGCCGTGGCGGTTCGGGGATCGGGGCGGTACAGTGCATTTGTCTTTCCTTTCTGTTTCGCTGGAAGTGGGACCGCGCCCCGGGTCGGTCGAATCGACGCCGGGGCTTTTCTGGCTTTGTCTCTTTTGTTACGCTTCGCCCTTCCCCACCGAAGGGCGAAGCGGAGGCGGTGGTGGCCGCCTCGCCCTCTCTCAGGCGAGGCGGCCCGCGCCACCGTCCCCCCGGAGCCGGTTCATCGCCGGTTCGCTCGGTGGCGCGCGCCCGACCCAAGGGGGCTGGGCCGGGTGAGCACCGTGAGGTGCTGATGACGACTATGCACAACCGCAGGTCAGAGGGTCTATAGCAACGTCGAAACTGTTCGAGAAATAAGTTTTCGGTAGCAGCATGTTGCACAAAGTTGTAATGTGTCAGCATGCCCCTCGACGAGAAGAAGAAGTGGGTCCCCTTCGGCAAGGAACTGCGCCGCCTGCGCAAGGAGCTGGGGCTTTCTCTGGCAGACGTGGGCAAGCGACTCGGAGTCACCGGAGCACAGGTGGGCAACTTCGAGCGCGCCGTCCGCCCTCCCAAAAGGGATCATGTGGACAAATTCGAGCAGCTCTATGCAACTGGAGGCGAGCTGCTGGCCTTTTGGAAAGACACGATGCGCGAGGGGCGCGTCCCCGACGAGTTTCGTGACGCCCTCGCGATGGAACGCAAAGCGCGGATGATCAGGGAATACCAGTCCATCCTGGTGCCCGGTTTGGTACAAACCAGCGAATATGCGCGAACCCTGATCCGAGCTCGACTCCCTCTTGCCAGCGATGACGAAGTCGAAGAACTCGTGACGGCACGGATAATGCGCATCGGTGAGCTGAAGGAGCGCAACGTCGTCCTGTGGTTCGTACTCGACGAGATAGTGCTGTCGCGCCCCATCGGCTCTCCACGGATCCTGCGCGAGCAGCTCCTTCAGATCAGCAACCTGGTAGAAAGCGGTAGCATCCGACTCCAGGTCCTACCCCTTGACAACCATCCGGGATTGTGCGCGCCGTACCGGATCGTCACGTTGGAAGACAAGAGATCAGCACTCTACCTGGATACCGCACGAGGGGGTGAGATCGTGGACAAGGCAGACCCGGTTGCCGAAATGTCGACCTTGTTCAGCGCGATGCAGGCTGAGGCCCTCACGACCAGGTCAACCCTTGAGATGATCCACCATGCGAAGGAGCAGTTGGCGGTATGAACGAGTGGCACAAGTCCACCTACAGTGATGGAACCGGTGGTAACTGCGTTGAGGTGTCGGAGGGTGTGCATACGGCGGTCCGCGACAGCCAGTACCGGGAGCTCGGCCACCTGGAGGTCCCAGCCGCCGAATGGGCGGCGCTCCTGGTCTCCGTCCGAACCCGCTAGGGGCAGTCTCATGAGCGAGTGGCACAAGTCCACCTACAGCGGTGCCCGTAGCGAGTGCGTCGAGGTCAGGGAGGGGGAACGAGTCCTGGTCCGCGACACCCGGCACCGGGAACTCGGCCACCTCGGCTTCGGGCCTCGCGAGTGGACGGCGCTCCTGAACTCGGTCCGGACCGCCTGGGCACTGTGATGTGAAAGCCCTGCGGGCTGGGAAACAGAACCGGTGCGGTCACGGCCGCACCGGTTCGCACAGCAACCCCTAACTCTTGGGCACGCGGAGCTGGTTCCAGGAGGTCTTGCCGGGCCAGCCGTCGGCGTCCGCGTCGGGGCGGTTCCGCCCGCCCTCAGGATCGAGGAGACGAGAGTCTGGTGCTGACCCCGCCGAGCATCCTCTCGAACATCCGGGTCGCCGCGCCCCGGGGCATGAGGACGGCACCGCGCAGAGCCGTCTCGCTCTGGAGCAGGGTCCGCGGCCCCGACGTCGCGATGCCCTGGGTGGCCATGTCGGCGGCCCGCGTGGCCTGCCGGTCGCGACGGGATCCGTACGCGCCCAGGGCCGCCGTCAGGCCCGGCGTCGCTCCGACGCCGTCGAGGGCGCTTAGCAGCGCCGCGACGTCCTCCAGCGCCTGGCCAGCTCCCTGGGCCAGGATCGGGGGCATCGCGTGGACGGCGTCGCCGATGAGGACGCACCTGCCGCTCGACCACCGCAGCGGGGCCCGGTGCCGCCGGTGGGGGAAGAGTTCCAGGTCCTTGTCCGTCAACGCGCCCAGGAGCAGGGTGACGGGGAGCGCCCACGCCCGGTACCGGTTCCGGAGCAGGGCGAGCGCCTCCTCCGGTCCGGCCTGGCTGTCCTCCTGGCGCAGTCGCAGGTCGATGAGCCAGTTGACCTTCCCCTCGCCCGCGGGGTTGATCCCGATCCCGCCCGCGCGCCCGAGGTACATCCGGGCCCGCGAGGCGAGGTCGAACGGCGCCTCGATCAGGCCCTGCCAGGTGGCCACGCCGGTCGGCCGCGCGGCCGGTGCGTCCTCGGAGCCGAAGAGCGCGGTGCGCACCCGGGAGTTGACGCCGTCGGCGCCGATGAGCAGGTCGGCCGTGTACTCCGCGCCGTCCTCGGTCTCCACCCGCACGGCCGGGCCGTCGTCGTGGACGCGTGCGCAGCGGGCGCCGAAGCGGAAGATCTCCTGGGGCAGCCCCTCGACGAGTCGGGCGAGCAGGGTGGGTCGGGTGATCCCCAGGGTCGGGGCGCCGAACCGTTCCCCCAGCCGCAGGGTGTCCACGGACATCACCGGGCGTCCGCGTGCGCTGTGGACGTCGAGGGCGTCGATGTGCTCACCCGCTCCGTCCAGGCGCACGCCGAGGTCGTTGAGGATCGCGGTGCCGTTGGGCCACAGGATGATCGCGCAGCCGGTGTCGCGCGGCGCGGGTGCCCGTTCGAGCACGGTCACCTCGTGTCCCGCGGCGAGGAAGCCCCTGGCCGCCGCCGTTCCCGCGATTCCGGCCCCGACGATGAGCACGCGCATACCCGACCCCACATTCGCGACAATGTGTACTACTACAGTTTGTAGTACATGCGGGTTCGGGGGAGCGGACACCGGGTTGGGGGATCGACCGTTCGGCCTGGTCCGAGGGTGTCTCCCGCGCCGACCGGCGGCGCGGTGGTCCCAGCCCCGAGCCGTCGAACGGCCGCCACCGCGGGGCGGCGACCGGAGGGGACCGGAGGCGGGGCTCAGCCCCGGTTCCGCGCCCGCACCCCGGGCGTGCCCGCGTCGATGACGAAGCGGGCGCGGTCGGTGATGGGGGCGCCGGGCGCGGAGACGTAGTCGACCACGCGGTAGTCGGCGGTCCACGCGGTCGGGGTGACGACGTTGCGCACGTAGCCGCGCCTGCGGTTGATGAAGTGGATGTGCGGGTTCTCCCGGAGCTGGATCGCGTCGGTCGGGTTCTGCTCGACCCCGTCCCGGCCGCTGGTGAAGGACGTGCCGACCAGCTCGGTGGCGACGGTGGCCGAGGTCGGGTCGTCGAAGTCGGCCTTGACGTCGACGACGTAGTTGGCGTGCACGTCGCCGGTGATGACCACGGGGTTGTCGACCGTGGCCAGGTGGTCGCGGACGCGGTCGCGCTCGACGCGGTAGTTGTCCCAGGCGTCGTTGCTGACGTTGACGGCGTCCCCGTCGGCGAAGTCGCGCTGGGAGAAGAACACCTGCTGGGCGAGGACGTTCCAGCGGGCCTGGGAGTCGGTCAGTCCGTCGAGCAGCCACCGGCGCTGCTCGACGCCGAGCAGGGTGCGGTTCGGGTCGCCGCGATCGACGTCGGGGACCTGCACGTCGCGGTACTGGCGGGTGTCCAACAGGTGCATGTCCACCAGGTCACCGAACCGGAGTCTGCGGTACAGGCGCAGGTCGGGGCCGGTCGGACGCTGGGCACGGCGCAGCGGCATGTGCTCGTAGTAGGCCTGGAACGCCGCCTGGCGCCGCCGCAGGAACTCCTCCGGGGGCACGTCCCCGTCCTCGGAGTGGTCGTCGGCCCAGTTGTTCTCCAGCTCGTGGTCGTCGAAGACCACGGCCCAGGGGAAGGCGGCGTGCGCGGCCTGGAGGTCGCCGTCGGACTTGTACTGGGCGTGCCGCAGCCGGTACTCGGCCAGGGTCCGGATCTCCCGGGGCGGATGGTGGCCGCGCCCGATCTCGCCCTGGTCACCGGTCTCGTAGATGTAGTCGCCCAGGAACGCGACCAGGTCCAGGTCCTCCTGGGCCAGGTGCGCCTGCGCGGTGTAGTAGCCGCTCGTGTAGCTCTGGCAGCTGGCGAAGGCGAACGCGAACCGGTCGACCCGCGCGCCGGGCGCCGGGGCGGTGCGGGTCCGGCCCACCGGGCTGATCTCGCGGCCGCAGCGGAAGCGGTAGAAGTACTCGGCGCCGGGGCGCAGGCCCTCCACCTCCACGTGCACGGCGTGCGCCTGGTCGGGTTCGGTCACCACGGTGCCGGTGGCGGTGATCCGGCGGAACCGCTCGTCCTCGGAGACCTGCCACTGGACGGGGACGCGCCAGTCCGGCATGCCGCCGTGACCGTCGTCGGCCAGCGGCCGGGGGGCCAGGCGGGTCCAGAGCACCACGCTGTCGGGGAGCGGGTCGCCGGAGGCCACGCCCAGGGTGAAGGGTTCGGCGATCCGGCTCGCGCGGGAGGTGGTGTCGGCGAGGGCCTGGGCGCCGCCGAAGGTGCCCAGGGCGGCGGCGCTCAGCCCGACCGCACCGCCCACCAGCAGCTGGCGGCGGGTCGCCGCGTGGAGGGGGGCCGAGGACGCCAGGACCGGGGAGGTGAGGAGCGCGGGGGAGTGGGGGGTGGGGGTTCCGGACATGCGGGCTCCTGGGGATAGGGGGCGGTTCGCACCCTGGGGAGGGGCGAGAGGTGCCGTCCCCTATCCGGCCACGCGATCCGGTACGCCCCAACCAGCGGACGGTGAACGTTGGTCGCTCGAGAGTAACGATCAGACGACTATCTGTCGCCATGTCGGTCCACTCGGTAGCGACACTGCTATATCGCCACCATACGCACTCATGTGACGACGCGCGGTGACATTCCCGGCGTGTCGTTCGGGGAGTCGCGGCGCCCGGAGTCCGGAGCGCCCGGCGACGACGGCCGGTAGACCGCCTCCCGGAGGCGAGCGGGGAGCCGAGCATCGCGTCCGCGCGCGGAGAACCATCGCCGACCCTGGATCCGGCCCGCGCGCGAAATATAGGGTGTGGGCATGCGCAAGCGACATTGATCCTCCGCCACAGGCCGGTCCACGGCACGCGTTCGAGGTCCACCGGGTGCGCCCCATCCCCGGTGTCCCTTGTCGTGCGACCGAAAGACCTCGATGCGAACCCACTCCCGTGCGCCCGGCGCGCGCACGTCCCGTCTCACCCTGCCGCTGTACGCCTACGCGGCGACCGAGGAGTTCGTCCTCCTCTACCCCCTGTACGCCCTGCTGTTCCAGGACCACGGCCTGTCGGTGGTCCAGATCAGCTCCCTGTTCTTCCTGTGGTCGGCGTCGGGCGTCGTCCTCGGCCTGCCCGCCGGGGTCTGGGCCGACGTGGTCCCGCGCCGTTTCCTGTTGGCGGCGGCCCCGCTGCTGACCGCCGCGGCGTTCACCCTGTGGCTGGTGGTCCCCTCCTACTGGGCGTTCGCGCTCGGCTTCGTGCTGTGGGGAGCGGGCGGCGCCCTGTCCTCCGGCGCCCTGGAGGCGCTGGTGCACACCGAACTCGACCACCGGGGCGCCGCCGACCGCTACGCCCGCGTCATGGGTGTGACGCGGGCGCTGGGGGTGGCGGCCGTCGGCGGATCGGCGCTGCTCGCGGTCCCCGTCATGGCGGCGGGCGGCTACCCGGCGATCGGCGCGGCGAGCGTCGCCGCGTGCGTATTGTGCTCCGTGGCGGCGTTGGCGCTGCCCGAGCACCGCGCGGCCGTGTCGGCGTCCACCGCCGATGACGCGAAGGACGACCCGACCGGCGGCGACCCGGACGCCCCCGACGCGGAGACCCCGTCCGCCTACGTCGTCGCGCTGCGCGCCGGTCTGGCCGAAGCCCGCTCCAACCGGCCCGTCCGCGCGGCGATCCTGCTCGTGGTCGTGGTCAGCACGTTCTGGGGCGTGCTGGACGAGTACGTCCCCCTGCTGGCGGTCGAGGCCGGGACCCCGGAGGACCTGGTACCCCTGGTCGTCCTGGTGGCGTGGATCGGGGCCACCGTCGGAGGGCTCGCCGCCGGGTGGGCCGAACGCCTGCCCGAGCGCGCCCGACCGGTCCTGCTCGCGGTGGCCGGGGTCGCCCTGGCCGCGGGCGCCGTGCTGGGCGGGCCCGTCGGCTGGGTCCTGGTCGGTGTGGGCTTCGGCGCGTGCCAGACGATGGAGGTGCTCGCCGACGCCCGGCTCCAGGCCGCCATCACGGGCCCCAGCCGGGCGACGGTCACGTCCCTGGCCCAGCTGGGCACCGACCTGTCCATCCTCACCACCTACGCGGTGTACGCGGGCGCGTTCGTCTTTCTCGGACACTCCGGGACGTTCGCCCTGCTCGCGGCCCCCTACCTCGTGGCGTCGGCGCTGTGGGCGCGTTCCGGTGCGCGACGGACCCGAGACAGGTCGTGTGCGAGGCTCTAGCATCGGTAGCCGTGGGATATCAGATGACGAACACCGCGAACACCGACAGCCCGGGCACTGCCTCCGTGCGCGGGATCGACATCAGCTACACCGACCGTGGAGCCGGGTACCCGCTCCTGATGGTCCACGGCCATCCCTTCGACCGTACGATGTGGGACCCTCAGGTCCGGGCGCTGGCCGGGCGCGGCTACCGGGTCATCGCACCCGATCTGCGCGGGTACGGGCGCAGCTCGGTCGTCCCCGGGACCACCGCCCTGGAGACGTTCGCGCGCGACCTGGCGGCCCTGCTCAACCATCTGGACCTGAGCGTGGTGGGGGTCGTCGGGTTGTCCATGGGCGCCGAGGTCGCGTTGGAGCTGTACCGGCTCTTCCCCGACCGGGTCGACACGCTCACCCTGGCGGCCACCACACCGCACCCCCAGACCGAGCGGGGCCGACGCGACCGCCAGCGCGCGGCGGCGCGGCTGGTGGCCGAGGGCATGGGCGGGTACGCCGACGAGATGCTCGTGGGCATGATGAGCCCGGCCAACGTGCGTGAGATGCCCGAGGTCGCCGCACACGTGCGTGCCATGATGTGCGCCGCGCCGCCGGAGGGGGCCGCGGCCGCCCTCCGTGGCCGGGCCAAGCGCCCCGACCACGTGCCGCTGCTGCCTCGGGTGTCCTGTCCGACCCTGCTCGTGGCGGGGCGGGAGGACCCCTTCACACCGCCGGATCTGGCCGAGAGCATGCACGTGCTGGTGCCGGACTCGGCGGTGGAGATCGTCGAGGGGGCGGCCCACCTGCCCAACCTGGAGCGGTCGGAGCGGTTCAACGAGGCCCTGCGCCGGTTCCTGGAGCGCAACCGCACCCGCGTGCGGAGCCGGTCGGCCTGAACCGGTGTGCCCTGGGTGCCCGGCCCGGGGCACACCGCGCGGGTCACTCCCGGTCGGGGGCGGCCCCGGTGCCGGTGTCGGGGCCGCCCGGCGGATCCTCCGGGGCGTCGGGATCGCCGAGCATGCCCCTCTCCGTCCCGGCCACGACCCGGGTGCCGGTCAGGTCACCGGTGACGTTGCACATCGTGCGGGCCATGTCGAGGATGGCGTCGATCCCGGCGACCCACCCCACGGGGGCCAGGGGCAGACCGACCGAGGTGACGGCCATCGACAGCATGACCAGTCCGGCGCCGGGGACCCCGGCCGTGCCGATCGACGCCAGGACACCGACCAGCACGACCGTGAGCAGCTGGCCGACGGTGAGCTCGACCCCGGCGATGTTGGCCACGAACACGGTGGCCGCGCCGACGTAGATCGCGGTGCCGTCCATGTTGACGGTGGCGCCCAGGGGCAGGCTGAAGCCGTAGACGCCCTCACGCACGCCCATCCGCTTGGCGGCCTGCGTGGTGACCGGAAGGGTGCCGCTGCTGGACCGGGTGACGAACGCGGTGAGCATCGGGTCCTTGGCCGCGGCGAAGAACCGTCCGATCTGGGCGCGGAACAGCGCCAGGATGAGGACGTAGGCGATGATCTGGACGGCGATCGCGCCGTAGACGACGGCCGTGAGCCGCACCAGGGGCAGGAGCACCTCGGTGCCGGTGTCGGCGAGCACGGCGGCGATCAGCGCGAACACACCGACCGGCGCGTACTCCAGGACGCCGCGCACGACCCTGAAGACCAGCTCGACCGCGCCGTCGACCACACGCTTGAGCAGCACGCCCAGCCCCTGGACGCGGTCGTCGCCGCTGCCGAGCATGAAGGCCAGGGCCAGACCGGTCACGATCGCGCCGAACATCACGGCCAGGACGTTGCCCTCGGCCAGGGCCTGGAAGGGGTTGGCGGGGACGATGTTGAGCAGGACGTCGGAGACCGAGGTCGCCTCCGGTGCCTCCTGGCCCTGTTCGGGGACGTCGAGACCGGTGCCGGGGGAGACCGCCAGGGCCAGCGACAGTCCGACGGTCATCGCCACGGCCGACGTGACCAGGTAGAACGCCAGGACCTTGAGGCCGATGCGGCCCAGCCGCTGCGGTGAGAGCGAGGCGACGCCGGTGATCAGGGTGGTGATGATCAGGGGGAAGATGAGCATCCGCAGCAGGCGCAGGAAGAGCTCGCCGAGGGGTTCGAGGACGGGTAGGGCCCAGTCCTGCCAGCCCAGGACGTTGGCCGCCAGGCCGAAGCACACCCCGGCCGCCAGGGCGACGGCCATCTTCCAGATGAGGGGGATGTCGAGGTAGCGCCGCCAGAGTGAGCGCGACTCCTCGTGGGAGGTCGTGGACATCGTCGTCCTTACGCGATGGGGGAACGGGTGGTCGGTTCATACCGAAGCGTGACGCCGACCACACGTCACGATCGGGTATCCGGCCGTGACACAGTGACCCCGATCCCTCGTCCCCACGCGGGGCTCAGGGGCGTCCCGGGGCCTCGGGCACCGCGACGCTGCCCTGGGCCACGGCGCACAGGGTCTCCTCGCCCCGCTCGTCCACGGTGTACAGGTCGCACCGGCACACCACCCGGGTACGCCCGGCCCGGACCACCCGTGCGCGGGCGCTCACCAGGGCGCCGCGCGCGGGGCGCAGGTAGTCGACGGAGAAGCCCGCGGTGACCAGGCGCGGCCCGGCCACGGTGCCCGCGGCGAAGGTCAGCGCGTTGTCCGCCGCGTAGCTGAGCACACCGCCGTGCACGAACCCGTTCTGCTGGCGCAGGTCATCCCGGATGTCCAGTTCCAGAGTGGCGGCGCCGTCGCCGAAGGCGGTCAGGCGGGCGCCGAGCAGGACGCTGAACGGCTGGGCCTCCAGCACCTTGCGCGCGATCGCCAGGTCCGGGGTCTCGTTCACGGCACACCTCGATCCATGTTCACTTCACTGGTGAAGTGACAATGTCGCGTCCGCGGCGCCTCTGTCAAGATCGACACATGTCCGAGCCCGACCAACGCCTGTACTTCCTCCTCCAACGGGCCGCGCACCAGCTGCGCACGACAGCCGACCGCCGCCTCCAGGCCGCGGCCGGGATCACCACCACGCAGCTCGGCGCGCTGTTCGCCGTGCGCGGCGATCCGGGCACCACCCAGCGCCGACTCGCCCAGGTCCTGGGACTGCGCGAGTCCGCCGTCACCGCGCTGGTCACCCGCCTGGTCAAGGCGGGGCTGGTCGCCAAGCGCGCACACCCCAGCGAACACCGCGCCGTGGTCCTGGAGCTGACCGACGACGGCGCCGCCGCCCTCCGCGCCGCCCAGCCCGAGATCGAGCGGTTCAACGGCCAGATGCGGGACCTTCTGGGCGACCAGGGGTTCGCGCAGACCAACGCCGCCCTGCACGCACTCGCCCACTGGGATCCGGAGGCCGGGACGCAGCCGTAACGCGGTGCCGGGGCGTGGGGGCGCCGACGGTGCGGCGCCCCCACGCTCATCACACCCGTTCGACGGGCACCCAGAGCTCACCCTCGGCTCCGGCCCGCCCGTACTCCACGCACAGGATCTCGGGCCCCTCGACCGTGCGGTAGGCCGGGTTCGACGGGAACCACTGCGCGTAGGCGTCGGCCCACAGCCGCTGGACGGCCACCGGCATCCCCTCGGAGGAGACGCCGAACGGGAAGACCACCCACGTTCCGGCCGCCACCTCCAGCACGTCCAAGCCCTCGGGGGCGGGCGCGGACGTGGCGGCGGCCTGGTAGTAGTCCAGCTCGCCGCCCTCCCGGCGGTCGGGGTCGATGCCGTCGGTCACCGACAGCACGCCCCTCGGCTCCTGGTCGCTCAGCCGGGCCAACCGGGCGAGCTCCTCCTCGCCCAGCCCCCGGACGAACTCCTCGATGGCCGGGTTCGGCCCCTCGTACACCAGCGGAACGCGTGCTCTGTGTCCCACCAGGCGGAACGACTCCCGGTCCACGACGCGATAGCGCATGTCACCACTTCCTTCGACGGTCAGACGGAACGTCAGTCGCGGTTGGGAGCGCAGGACCGCGCCGGTGCGCCGGGCCTCGCCCGGGCCGACCCCGTGCAGGGCGCGGAACGCGCGGGCGAAGGCCTCGGCCGACCCGTAGCCGTGGCGCACCGCGACCTCCAGCAGCGTGCGGCGCGTGTCGAGCACCTCCGCCGCGGCCAGGGTCAACCGGCGCCGCCGCACGTACTCCGACAGCGGCATCCCGGCCAGCGCCGAGAACAGCCGACGGAAGTGGTGTTCGGTGGTGAGCGCCTCGCGCGCCATCGCCGCCACGTCCACCGGGGTTCCCGGGTCCTCCTCGATCCGCTCCAGCGCCTGGTTCAGCCGGTCCAACACGGTCCCACCTCCCTCTCGCACGCACGACGTTAGGAGCCCGGCCACCGGCCGCACCCGACAGTCGCGGGTCCGTTCCGGTCGGGTGCGCGCGGGTCCGAGCACCGCGGTTCCGGTCTCGGGCAAGCCCAGGACATCCTTGGGCAAGGAGCGCGTCTGGACCGACGCGCCGACCGCCGGTCGAGAGCACCATGGAACCCAGGATGGCCTGACGGCCGACCCTGAGAAGGAGGTGGGCGGGGCGGGGGAGACGCGCCCCGCGGATCATGGACCTTGGTTTTCTGCGTCCGCTGTACGAGAGCGGCGCCCCGGTGGCCTCGGTGCACCTGGACACCAGCCGCGGCAACAGGGACGCCGACAAGGAGATCGAGCTGCGCTGGCGCCACCTGCGGGAGGAGCTGACCACCCTGGGCACGGACGAGGCCACGCTCAACGTCCTGGAGGAGGCCGTGGGCGGAGGGGACTCCCAGGCCTTCGGCACGCACGGCCAGTCCCTGTTCGCCTCCGAGGGACGGCTGCTGTCCTCCCACACGCTCACCGAACCCCCGCGCCAGGACCGCGCCACGTGGTCGCCCGTCCCCGACGTCCTTCCCGTGGCCGTCGACCGGGGCCGCCACCAGCCCTTCGTGCTGGTGGCGCTCGACCGCGTCAACGCGCACGTGACCGCCTACCCCGCGTACCCGAACCGGGGACCGGCCTCGGAGCGTGACGTGACCGGGGACAGCCTGCACGGCATCGACGTCATGAGCCGCGGCGGCCCCGGCAACCTCGGCGGCTACAACGGACGCTTTCCCGGCAAGTCGGTCGCCCAGGACATGTGGCGGGACAACACCGCCAAGGTCGCCCAGCACGTGCGGGACGCGGTCGCGGAGGTCGACGCCGCGGTGATCTTCGTGGGCGGCGACCAGGAGGCCATCTCCTACCTGCGCGACAACCTGTGCGAACGCCGTGTGGACGTGCCGATCCTGCTCGTCGCGGGCGGGCGCGGCGGCCCCGACGCCGAGGAGCGGCTGCACGAGGCCGCAGCCGAGGCGCTGCGGGAGTTCGTCGTCCAGGGGCAGGAGCACGTCGCCGCCGAGTACCACCGCAAACTCGCGCACGACCAGGCGGTGTCGGGCACCGAGCCCACACTGCCGATGCTGTCCGAGGCCCGGGTGCGCACGCTGTTGCTCGGCGCCGCGCGGGACCGCGAACCCCAGCTGTGGGGATCGCCCACCGAGCCGATCCTGGTGAGCTCGCACCGCGGCGACATGGACGACCCCGAGTCGGCCTTCCGGGCCCCGGCCAGCGCGTTGATGCTGCGCTCGGCGGTGATGTCGGACTCCGGGTTCACCGAGCTGCGCGAGAACGGCGAGCCCAGCGGGGACAGCGGCGCCATCCTGCGCTACGCCAGCCACACCTGAGCGACGCCTCCTGGCACCGCATGGCCGCGCGGTGCCAGGAGGCGGTGGCGGCGCGGTCAGGTCGTGTCCCGCACTCACGGCGCCTGGGGCGCCGGGTGTCCGTGGGCGTCGTGGAGGTGGGTGCGTTCGCCGTCGTGGTCGAGGATGGTGAGGATCTCCACCGGCCCCTCGTGCGCGCCGACGACGTGCGGGGTCATGGTCGAGAACTCGGCCGCGTTGCCCGTCTGGACGAGGATGGTGCGCTCGCCCAGACGCAGCAGGGCGGTGCCGGACAGCACGGTGAACCACTCGCGGCCGGGGTGCACGCACAGGTGTTCGGGGCCGGTCGGCCGGTCCGGGGTGATGCGCATCTTCGCCACGGTCACGCCGTGCAGGGAGCGCTCACGTGAGAGCAGCCAGCTGGTCAGCCCCCTCGTCTGGCAGGGCTGGGGCCGGATCACCACGTCCTCGTCGTCGGCGGACTCCACCAGCTGGTCGAGGGTGGTGTCCAGGGCGCGGGCGATGGGAACCAACTGGTCGAGGGCGATCCTGCGGCGCCCGGTCTCGATGCGGCTCAGGTTGGACGGACTGATGTCGCAGCGGGAGGCGAGTGCGTCCAGGGTCCAGCCGCGGGCGAGCCGCAGACCACGGATGCGCTGGCGGATCACGGTGTCCAGATCGAGTTCTTGCTCCATAGGCAAGAGGGTATGCGCACCGAGCAGGGCGCGGTTAGCGTGAAGACATGGAACGACACGCTCAACACCACGGTCACCACACCCACCACGGCCACGGCACGCACGACCACGAGGCGGGCATGGCCGACCTGCTGGACCTGGACGCCGAGGCCCTCGGGCCGTACCTGGACGACCTCACCGCGTGGGTCGACGAGCACACGGACGCGGCGCCCCGCCTCATCGCCGACGTCGGCGCCGGAACCGGCACGGGCGCCATGGCACTCGCCCGGCGCTTCCCGGAGGCCGACATCGTCGCGGTCGACCGGTCACCGGTCATGCTCGACCGCCTGCGCGAGACCGCTCGGGAGCGGGGGATGGGCGGGCGGGTGCGCGTCGTCGAGGCCGACCTGGACGCGGCCTGGCCCCGCGTCGGCACGGTCGACCTCGCGTGGGCCGCCTCCTCGCTGCACCACGTCACGGACCCCGACCGGCTCCTCGCCGACCTGCACGCGGCGCTCCGGCCCGGCGGCCTGCTCGTCGTGGTCGAGATGGACGCACCGCCGCGCTTCCTGCCCGAGGACCTCGGGATCGGGTGCCCCGGACTGGAGGAGCGCTGCCACGAGATCGGGGACCTGGGCCGCCTGCTCGCCGACGACGGACCCCACGCGCTCACGCACCGCGGCGACCTGGCGGTACGGGGGAGCAGGACGGCCTGGGCGGCACGCCGTGTCTGACCGGGCGCGGCCACGCCAGACACGACCAGACACGGAGGGATGCCCAGTGGACACGTATCAGACGATGGACGTCGCGGTCGTCGGCGGCGGCCCGGCGGGGTTGAGCGCGGCCGTCACGCTGGCCCGATCGCTGCGCTCGGTGGCCGTCGTGGACGCCGGCGAACCGCGCAACGCCCCGGCCGAGGGCGCGCACAACGTGCTCGGGCAGGACGGGATCGCACCGCGCGACCTGCTCGCCGCGGGCCGCCGCGAGGCGCAGGAGTACGGTGCGCTGTTCCACGACGACCGCGCGGTCACCGCGCGTCGGCACGACGGCGGGTTCGAGCTGGTCCTCGCGGGCGGCACGGTCGTGCACGCGCGTCGGCTGCTGCTCGCGACGGGGCTGGTCGACGAACTTCCCGACGTGCCCGGGGTGCGGGAGCTGTGGGGGAGCAGTGTGCTGCACTGCGCCTACTGCCACGGGTGGGAGGTGCGCGGGCGACGGATCGGCGTTCTGGGGACCAGCCCCATGAGCGTCCACCAGGCGATGATGTTCCGCCAGCTCAGCGAGCACGTCACCCTGTTCGTCCACACCATGCCCGACCCCGACGACGACGCGTGGGAGCGGCTGGCCGGACTGGGCGTCGAGGTCGTGGACGGCCTCGTGCGGATGCTGCGCACCGACCGCGGCGTCCTGCGGACGGTCGTCCTGGCCGACGGACACGAGTTCCCGGTGGACGCGGTGACCGTCACGCCCAGGTTCGTGGCCCGCTCGGACCTGTTCGAACAGCTCGGCGGCACGCTCACCGCCTACCCCATGGGCGCGTTCGTCGCCACGGGGCCCATGGGCAGGACCGACCTGCCCGGTGTCTGGGCCGCCGGGAACACGAGCGATCTGGCGGCGATGGTCGCCGCGGCGGAGGGCGCCGGAGTCGCGGCCGCCACCGCCGTCAACGCCGACCTGGTCGCCGAGGACGCGGACACGGCGATGCGGGCCCGCGCCGAACGGTACGCCGTCGCCTGAGCGCCGCCTCCCGGCCCGCCGCCCCGGAGACCGACCCTGCCGTGCGGGGGCACCCTGCGGTCAACCCCACCCCGCCACCGGAGGGTGCCCGCAGCCGCCTCGGCGGCGCACCCCAGGGCCCGGCCGGGGTAGGCCCGCTACAGTCGTCGTGCCGTGCCGACGACCGGTCGGCGGGGCGGGGAGGAGCACGGTGGCAGCGGCGACGGGACGGGATCTCCGGGCCCGGTTCAGAGCGGGGTCGGCGCTCGTGCTCGGACGCGCGCGTGTCCTGGTCGCGGTGATCGCCGGACTGGGCACGGCCGCCCTGACCGCTGTCGGAGCCGTTCTGGCGGTGGTCGCGCTGCCCGCCCTGGTCTGGCCCCGTGCCCGGCGGCGGGTCGTCCCCGCGCTCACCGCAGGCGTTCTGTGGATCGCCGAGCTGGAACTGCGCCGCCTGACGCGCTGGGCGGGGTTGGAGCCGCACGCCGTCCCCGGCGTGGCGCCACGGGTGCTGTACCTGGGGGTGCGGCTCGCGGTGGCGGCGCTGACGGCCGCCGTCCTGTTCGTGGTGGGCGGTCTGCTGGTGCTGTTCACCGGAGGCACGGTGTGGGGGATGCTCACCGGCACGGGGTCGGACGTGTGGATCATCCTGCCCGGGGTGAGCCTGTACACGTCCACGGTCTCCCTCGGCGCCGCGTTCGCCCTCGCCACCTTCCTGGGACTGTGGGGCGCCCTGGCCGGGGTCACCGCGCTGGACCGGTCGCTGGCCCGTCGGATCCTGGGCCCCAGCACCGAGGACCTGCTCACCCGACGCATCGACGAACTGTCCCAGAGCCGTTCGGGCATCGTCCGTGCCGTCGACGAGGAGCGCCGCCGGATCGAACGCGACCTGCACGACGGCGTCCAACAGCGCGTGGTGGCCCTGGCGATGCTGCTCGGCAGGGCACGGCGGGGCGAGGACCCCGAACGCGCAGCCCGCCTGGTCGGCCAGGCACACGAGCAGACCCAGGTCCTGCTGGACGAACTGCGCGAGGTCGCCTGGCGGGTCTACCCCACGGCGCTGGACACGCTCGGGCTGGAGTCGGCCCTGAACGAGATCGCCGAACGCGCCCCGCTGCCCGTCACTGTCGAGTGCGACCTGCCCGATCCACTCCCGCCCACCGCCGCCACCGCCGTCTACTTCGTGGCGCGCGAGGCCATCACCAACGCCGTCAAGCACGCCCGCCCCCACCGGGTGCGAGTCCGGGTGCGCGCCGACGACACCCGCGTCGAACTCAGCGTGACCGACGACGGGCCCGGCGGCGCCGACCCGCGCGGCCAGGGACTGACCGGCCTGCTCCGCCGCGTGCGGGCCCTGGACGGGACCCTGTCCGTGCACAGCCCCGCCGGCGGCCCCACGGTCGTCCGCGCCCACGTACCCCTCACCGACCCACCCGCCGCACCCACGAACACGGAGCCCACATGCGCCTGGTGATCGCCGACGACTCGGTCCTGCTGCGGGAGGGGCTGGTGCGGCTCCTGGAGGAGGAGGGGCACGAGGTCGTGGCCGCGGTCGGGGACGCCGACACCCTGCTCCGCGCCGTCGCCGAGCACACGCCCGACGCCGCCGTGGTGGACGTGCGCATGCCCCCGACCCACACCGACGAGGGACTGCGCGCGGCCCTGCGCGTGCGCGCCGAGCACCCCGCCGTGGCGGTGCTCGTGCTGTCGCAGTACGTGGAGCTGCGGTACGCGGCCGAACTGCTCGCCGGGCCCTCCGGGGGCGTGGGCTACCTGCTCAAGGACCGGGTGTCGCAGGTGGGGGAGTTCCTCGACGCGCTGGAGCGGGTGCGCGCGGGCGGCGCCGCCTTCGATCCCGAGGTGGTGCGGCGTCTGCTGGCCCGCAACACCCACGTCGATCCGCTGGCGGCGCTCACCCCGCGCGAGCGCGACGTGTTGGAGCGCATGGCCCAGGGGCTGGCCAACACCTCCATCGCCGAACGCTTGCACGTGTCGGTCAGCGCGGTGGAGAAGCACATCAACGCCATCTTCGACAAGCTGGGGATCGCCCACACCGCCGGTTACAGCCGCCGCGTGCTGGCGGTGCTGCGCTACCTCGGCTCCTGAGGGCCGCCCGGTCCGACCGGCCCGGACTCGTCAGCGGCGGTCACCGGACCGTCGACCTCGACGCGGGTCCGACGGTCAGGGGCATGTCCTCGGGCAGGTCGTCGAGGGCCGCCACCCGGTGCAGGTGGTGCACGCCCGCCTCCAACCGGTCCGTCAGCGCGGTGGCCCACGCGGTCAGGGCGGCGGTGGCGCGTGACTGGCCGTGCCCGCGCGCCCAGCGCACGCGTTCCCCGGCGCGGGCGAGCACCGTCCAGGCGTCGGACCCGGGCAGGTGGAGTCCCGTGGGGAGGCGGCGGGCCCCCGGGATCCGGGTGAGTCCGGCCAGGGCCACCGTGAGCGGTCGCGAGTCGAGTCCGAAGTAGGTGCGCACCGGGCGGTCGAGGTCGCGGGTCAGCACGTGCTGGTCGCAGAAGTCGGCACGGTACAGGCGCCGCCCGCCCTGGCCGGGCAGGGCGAACACCGAGGGCCGGGTGAAGTTGCGCACCGGCGTCCCCGTGGCCGGGTCGGGGAAGGTACGCCCCAGCAGCCCGTACGCCCAGGCCGCGCCCGCCGCGCCGTGCGCCTCGCCCGCGCCCAGCACCACGGCGAGGTCGATCGCCGCTCCGGCGGGAGCGTGCGGGTGCGCGTCGGCGGCGAGCAGGTTGGTCAGCCCGGGCGCGAGCCCGACGTTGAGCAGGACGGGGGCACGGGGGGAGAGCCGCTCCACGGCCGCGACGTAGGCGTGGGTGGCGGTGGCGTCGACGAAGGCGGCTCCCCGCTCCGTCGCGATGGCGACCAGGGCCGGGTCCTCCGCGCCGGAGACGTTGACCACCGCGTCGACGTCCTCCACCGCGTCCCGGAAGCCGCCCGACTCCGGTGAACCGACGTCCACCACGCGGTCGGCGCGCCCGGGGTCGCGTCCGGCGGCCCAACAGGTGTGGCCGTCCGCGCGCAGCCGTTCGGTGACGAGGGCTCCCACCGCTCCGTAGCCGCCCAGTACCAGGACTCGCATGTCATCCTCCCCTGACACGGTGCCGCACGCGGCGGCTCCGCATGTTTCTGTAGTGATGATCCACTAAGATAAGTGGAGTGTCACTACAGTCAAATCGGAGGACGGCGGCCATGAGCACACCGAGCACCGACGGGCGCCTCGCGCGAACACGACTGACCCGCGCCCGCGTCGCCGAGGCGGCCGCCCGGCTGTTCACCACCGGGGGCTACGCGGCCACCAGCATCCAGAGCGTGGCCGCCGAGGCGGGGGTGGCCGCACAGACCGTCTACAACGCGTTCGGGACCAAGGCGGCGGTCCTGAAGGAGGCACTGGACCAGGCGGTCGCGGGGGACGCCGAACCCGTGGCCACGCTGGACCGACCCTGGGTGAGGGAGGCGCTGACCGCCCCCGGCGCCCGCGAGCAGATCCGGCTCCAGGTGGCCGGGACCGCGTCGATCATGGAGCGGGTGGCGCCGCTGTCGGAGGTCGTGCGGGGCGCGGCCGACTCCGACGACGACCTCCGCACCCTGTGGCGGACCAACGTCGACCAGCGCGGGGCCGTGCAGCGCGCGTTCGCCGAGCGGCTCGCCGAACGCGGGGCACTGCGGCCGGGGCTGACCGTGGACGAGGCCGCCGACACCGCGCTCGCCCTGCTCAGCCCGGAGGTGTTCACCCTGCACACCGTCTGGTGCGGCTGGAGTGTGGACCGCTGGCGCGCCTGGGCCGCCGACGCCCTGCTGCGTCAGCTGACCGACCTGGCCTCAGCGCCCGCCCCGGAGGCGGGTTGAGCGGGCCGCGCCGAGGGCTCAGGCCCCGGTCATGCCCAGCCGGGAGAGCAGTTCGGCCTCGGTGATGACGTCGATGCGCTGCCCGCGCTCGCGGTAGGTCTCGGCACGGCGGTGCTTGGCGGTCTTCCCGGCCCCCGCGTGGGCTCCGACGACGAGCACGTCGGTGGCCCTGGTGACGTTCCTGGCGGGGTGGCCGCCCGCCTCGGCGACGCGCCGCCACGCCTCGGGCTTGTCCATCGCGGCCAGGTCGCCGGACAGGCACACGGTGCGCCCGAACAGGGGGCCGGAGGGGTCGGCGTCGGGGGAGGCCTCGGGCATCGCGGTCTCGGCGGCCCGACGCCACCGGTCGAACCGGTCGGTGGCAGGCGCGGCGGGGGAGGGCGCGGTGACGGAGGTCGGTACGGCCACCGCGTCCAGGCGGCCCAGGCGCAGTCCCGCGGCGCGGGACAGCTCGGCCAGTGAGGTGGTGCCGTGCTCGGACATGGCGGCGATCATGATCCGGGCGGCCGCCTCGGCGTCGGCGTCGGCGCGGTGGTGGCGGGTGACGCGGTGTCCGATGTGCGCGCACACGGTGGGCAGGCGGTGGTCGGCGAGGGCGCGCCAGGTGCGGCGGGACAGGGCGAGCGTGCACGCGTAGTCGATCGCGGGGTGGCCGAGCCCGGTGTGGGCGCACGCCCGGCGCACGACGCCCATGTCGAAGGGGGCGTTGTGCGCGACCAGGGCGCCGCCGTCGGCGAAGTCGAGGATCCGCCGCCACACGGCGCCCCAGGTCGGGGCGTGGGCGACGTCGGCGGCGGTGATGCCGTGGACGGCGACGTTGTGGTGGGAGAAGTGGCGGACGGGGTCGGGCGGCCGGATGAGGGTGGAGTGGCGTTCCACCGGCACGCCGTCGACCACGCGCACGAGCCCGACCGCGCACGCGCTGCCGCGGTCCTGGTTGGCGGTCTCGAAGTCGATCGCGGTCCAGGTGTCGGCCACCGCGTACCTCCCGCTCGTCACTGTCCGCCTGTCAACGGTTGGAGGGTACCGGTACCGCGCCGCGTGTGCGGGCCGAACGGGTGGAACGGTGAGCCGATCCGTCGGGGCGGGGCCGACGCCCCATGGTTGAGTTTGGCCGGGTTGTGATAGAAAGTTAGGCGTGCCGAACTTTAGAGATGAGACCCCCTCAAGGTCCTTGCCGGTCGCGCTCGCCGCGGCCACGACCGGTCTCGCCCTGACCGCCTGCTCCGCCGGTTCCACGTCCGCCGAGGACACCTCCGACGACGGGCGCCCCCTGGTCCTGACCACCTTCACGGTCATCGCCGACATGGCCCGCAACGTGGCCGCCGACCGGGTCGAGGTCGTCTCCATCACCCGGCCCGGCGTCGACATCCACGTCTACGAACCCACCCCCGACGACCTGGCCCGCGGCCAGGACGCCGACCTCATCCTGGAGAACGGCATGGGGCTGGAGGCCTGGTTCCAACAGTTCACCGAACGCATCGACGCCCCCACCGCCACCATCAGCGACGGGATCGAGCCCATCCCGATCGCCTCCGGCGACTACGAGGGCGAGCCCAACCCCCACGCGTGGATGTCGCCCGACAACGCCCAGATCTACGTCGACAACATCCGCGACGCCCTCGTCGAACTCGACCCCGAGGGCGAGGCGGGCTACGACGCGGCCGCCGAGGCCTACAAGGCCGAGATCGCCGACGTCGGCGCCTACCTGGAGACCGAACTGGCCGAGGTCCCCGAGTCCAGCCGGGCCCTGGTCACCTGCGAGGGCGCCTTCCCCTACCTGGCCCGCGACGCCGGTCTGACCGAGATGTACCTGTGGTCGGTCAACTCCGAGGGCGAGGCCACGCCCCAGCAGACCGCCGCCGTGACCGAGTTCGTCAGCGACAACGACGTCCCCTCCCTGTTCTGCGAGAGCACGGTCAACGACAGCACCCAGCGCTCGGTCGCCCGCGAGACCGGCGCCGAGATGGGCCGCACCCTCTACGTCGACTCCCTGTCCGAGGACGGCGGGCCCGTCCCCACCTATCTCGACCTGATCCGCTACGACGCCGAGGCCATCGTCGAGGGCCTGAGCGCCGGCTAAGGAGACGACATGATCCCCGCCATCGAGGTCACCGGGGCGACCGTCCGCTACGGCGACGTCCTCGCCCTGGAGGACGTGAGCCTGACCGTGCGTCCGGGCCGCGTCTGCGGCCTGCTCGGCACCAACGGATCGGGCAAGTCCACCCTGTTCAAGTCCATCCTCGGCCTGGTCGCGGCCGACCAGGGCCAGGTGCGGATCCTGGGCCGCACCCACACCGCCGCCCGCAGGGAGGGACTGGTCGGCTACGTCCCCCAGTCCGAGCAGGTCGACTGGGCCTTCCCCGTCCGCGTGCGCGACGTGGTGATGATGGGCCGCTACGGACACATGGGGCCGCGCCGCCGACCCCGCGCCGCCGACCGGCAGGCCGTCGACCACGCCCTGGACCGCACCGACCTCACCGACCTGGCCGACCGCCAGATCGGCGCCCTGTCCGGCGGCCAGCGCAAGCGCGCGTTCGTCGCCCGCGCCATCGCCCAAGGCGCCGACGTGCTCCTGCTCGACGAACCCTTCGCCGGGGTCGACAAGCGCTCCGAGGCCACCATCGTCGACCTGCTGGGCTCCCTGCGCCAGGACGGCACCACCCTGCTCGTGTCCACCCACGACCTGGCCCAGGTGCCCGACCTGTGCGACGAGGCGGCGCTGCTGCAACGCCGCCTGCTCGCCCACGGGACCCCGGACGAGGTCCTGCGCCCCGACGTCCTCCTGGAGGCCTTCGGAGTACGTCCCACGGAGGGAGCCACAGCATGGACGTGATCACCGCCCTGACCCAGTGGTTCACCGAACCGATGCAGTTCGAGTTCGTCCAGCGCGCCCTGCTGGTCAGCGTCGTGGCCGGTGTGGCGTGCGCGGTCCTGTCCTGCTGGATGACCCTGGTGGGCTGGTCGCTCATGGGCGACGCCGTCTCCCACGCCGTCCTCCCGGGCGTGGTGCTCTCCTACCTGTTCGGCGCGCCCTTCGCCGTGGGCGCTCTGGTGTTCGGCGGCGGCTCGGTGGCCCTGATCGGCGTCGTCAACCGCACCTCGCGGGTCAAGGAGGACGCGGTCATCGGGGTCGTGTTCACCGCGATGTTCGCCCTGGGGCTGGTGCTCATCTCCCGTGTGCCCAGCCAGACCGACCTGAGCCACATCCTGTTCGGCAACGTGCTCGGAGTCTCCGACGCCGACATCTGGCAGGTCGTGGTCCTGGCCGCGATCGTGCTGGCCGTGGTCTGGTACAAGCACCGGGACCTGACCCTGTACGCGTTCGACCCGGTCCACGCGCACGCGCTGGGCATCAACCCGCGCCTGCTGGAGACGCTGCTGCTGGGGCTGCTGTCGGTCACCGTCGTGGTCGCCCTCCAGGCGGTGGGGATCATCCTCGTGGTCGCGATGGTCATCATCCCCGGCGCCACCGCCTACCTGCTCACCGACCGGTTCGAGCGCATGCTCGTCATCTCGGCCTCGGTCGCGGTGCTCGCGGCGTTCGTGGGCGTGTTCGTCAGCTTCCACGTCAACGTGTCCACGGGCGGGTCGATCGTGCTGGCCCAGGCGAGCGCGTTCGCCCTGGCGTACCTGTTCTCGCCCCGACAGGGCGTGCTCTGGCGTGGACGGGGGGCGCGGGCGCTGCGGGCCCGCGCCCGCGCCCAGGCCTGACCGTGTTCCCCGCGAGGAGGGACACGCGGGGAACACCCGGGGCGTTCGACCGGGCCGGGTGACGCGGATCGTCGGTGCGAGAATGCACCGCATGACACCAGCGATGGGAACCGGGCCGGTCGGACGCTCCACCCACGGCGGCACGATGGACGGGGTCGTGGTCACGGGCGCGACCGGCGGCATCGGCTCCGCCGTGGTCGACGCCCTGGACCTGCCCCGCGACGCCCAGGCCGGGGAGATCACCCTCCGGCCCGGGCCGCGCGGCTTCCGGTAGGGGCCGCGCGGCCCGGCGGGGCCTACAGCAGCATGGCCAGCTGGCGGGCCTGGGCGACCAGGGTGCCCTGGCTGTCCCAGATCTCCATGTCCTCCTCGTGGTAGCCGCCCGACACGTGCTTGGTGAACACCCGGCAAGCCAGCCAACCGGGGGCGGGGCGGGCGCGCACGTGCGCGGTCAGCTCCACGGTGATGGTGCTGAACTCACCGATGTTCAGCACGGCGGGCACGGCGAAGTCCACCATCGCGGGCAGGCTGTGGGTGTCGGCCTGGCGGCCGTCGGCGAAGCGCAGCCAGAACTCGTCGTGGGGGCGGCCGTCGGTGCGGCCGTCCAACCACCCGGGACGCTCGGGGTAGCGGTAGTCCAGGCGGTGGGCGATGCTCACGCCCTCGGGCCGGTCGAACTCGGTGGGCACGGGGCACTGGTCGGGGGCGGGCAGGTCGGGCGGGCCCTCCAGGTGGAGTTCGCGTCCGCCGTTCGGCGACAGGTCGCCGTAGGTTGCCGTGGCGCGCATGACCTCCTTGCCGCCCTGCTCCAGGACGAACTGGCCGGTCGCGGTGCGGCGGCCCTCGCGCACGGTCTCGGTGCGCACGATCGCCTCGCCGGGTGCGGCGGGGCGCAGGAAGAAGGCGGAGACGGCCACGGGGTCGGGCTGGCTGAGGGTCTGGCCGAGCGCGTTGAGCGCGGTGCCGAGGACGTAACCACCGTTGGGGTGCGTGGTGAAGGTGGTCCATCCGTCGGTGATGGTGGCGGTGAACGTTCCGTCGGCGGTCTTGTCGACCCGGGTGTCCCGGTCGTACTCGAAGCCGGCGGCGGTGTGGTCAAGGCTCATACGGCTATGTTACCCGCCAGTAGGTTGGGTGGTGGCACCCGAGGCGCCCCGTCCGCGCGGCCGCCTTGACCCTGACGCTACGTCAGGCCCTAACGTCGAAACCACGGCACCACCAGCGACGGCGAACGGGGGACGGATGGGCCTCACCGTGGGCGAGGTCGCCCGGATCAGCGGCCAGACCGTCCGCACCCTGCACCACTACGACCGGATCGGACTCCTCGTCCCGGCCGAGCGGACCGCCTCCGGCTACCGCAGCTACGGCGACGCCGACCTCGAACGGCTGCGGCAGATCCTCACCTACAGGGAACTCGGCTTCGGCCTCGACGAGATCGCGGCGCTGCTCGACGACCCCGCGATCGACACCCGCGCCCATCTGGCCCGCCAGCACCGGCTGGTGACCGAACGCATCGACCGCCTGCGTGCCATGGCGCACGCACTCGAACTCCTGATGAAGGCAGACACCGTGGGACTCGACCTCACCCCCCAGGAACGGCTCGAACTCTTCGGCGACTTCGACGTGGACGCCCACACCGCCGAGGCCGAACACCGCTGGGGCCACACCGACGCCTGGGCCCAGTCCCAGCGCAGGGTCAACCGCTACACCAAGCAGGACTGGGAACGCCTCCACGCCGAGGGCGAGCGGATCTGCCGGGACCTGGCCCAGGCCATGGCCGACGGCGTCCCGGCGGACAGCCCCGCCGCCATGGACCTGGCCGAGCGCCACCGCGACCACATCACCCGATGGTTCTACGACTGCACACCCCAGATCCACCGGGGCCTGGGCCAGCTGTACGCGAACGACGCGCGCTTCACCGCCGCCGTGGACCCCCACCGCGAGGGGCTGTCGGCCTACCTGCGCGACGTCTTCGCGGCCAACGCCGACCGACTGGAGGACTGACCGCCTAGGACCGCTCCGGCGCGGCGGAGCCCGGGTCAGGCCCACGCGGGCGCGGCCCGGGCGGCGTAGTCGGAGAAGGGCCTGGGGGCGCGGCCGGTCACCCGGCGCACGTCGTCGCTGGGGACGGCGTCGCCCATCGCGGCCAGCGCGGCGAACGCCGCCACCGCGCCCTCGGCCGCCTGCCGGGGCAGGCCCGCCGCGACCTGAGCCCGAACGAACGCCTCGGGGTCGGGCTCGTGGCGCACCGGATACCCCGCCACACGCCCGATCACCCCGGCGACCTCCCCGAACGACAGCGCCTCGGGACCGGTCACCCGGTACACCCGCCCGGCGTGCCCGTCCCCGGTCAGCGCGGCCACCGCCACCGCGGCGACGTCGTCGGCGTCCACGAACGCCTGCCGCACCTGGCCCACCGGCAGCGCGATCTCCCCGGCCCGGACCGCCTCCACGAGGAAGCCCTCGTCGAAGTTCTGGTCGAACCAGTCGCACCGCAGCACCGTCCACTCGGCCCCGGATCCCTTGACCACGCGCTCCGCCTCCAGGAGCCGCGTGTCGCCCATCTCCTCGATCGCCCCGCTCGACAGCAGCACGATCCTCCGCACACCCCGACGCACGGCCAACTTCACGAACTCCGCGTCGATCGGCACCCCGTCGGGCGCCATGAGGTACACGGCCGCCGCCCCGTCGACCGCCCCCTCCCACGAGGAGGGATCGGCCCAGTCGAAGCGCACACGGCCGCGCCGCGACGCCGCCCGCACCGGATACCCGTGCTCACCCAGCAGTGCGGCCACCCGCCGTCCCGTGGAGCCGGTGGCGCCCAGGACCAGAATCGGTCGTCGAGTCATGCGACCACTCCACCACCGGACGCCGACAATCCCCGCAGGCGCGCCGCCAACCGGGCCGCGGCGCGTTCGCCCGGACCGGCCGGTGCGATGCTGGAGCGGGGAGCCGGTGACGGTCACGGCCTCCCCGCCCCGACCATCCACCCGAAGGAAGCGCACACCATGGCCCGAGGCATCCAGGTCGGCGACACGGCGCCCGACTTCACCCTTCCGTCGCAGTCCGGCGACCCGGTGCGGCTGTACGACCGGCTCGGCGAGCGGACGGTGGTGCTCTACTTCTATCCCAAGGACGACACCCCCGGGTGCACCGCCGAGGCGTGCGCCTTCCGCGACAGCCACGAGGTCTTCACCGACGCCGGAGCCGAGGTGATCGGGGTCAGCTCCGACTCCGCGGACCGGCACGCGGCCTTCGCCGAACGGCACCGGCTGCCGTTCACCCTGGTCAGCGACCAGGGGAGCAAGGTCCGCAAGAGCTACGGCGTGCCGAGCGTGCTCGGTCTGCTCCCCGGCCGGGTCACCTACGTGATCGACCGCCAGGGCACGGTCCGCCACGTCTTCAACTCGATGACGGTCATCGACAAGCACGTCGAGGAGGCGTTGGAGGTGGTCCGGAGCCTCCAGGACGGACAGTCCGACTGACCTCGTCGCGCCCTGGGCGGGTCCCGGCTCAGGACGGAGGTCGGACCTACCCTTGACTCAGAGCCGCCCAGACAGCCGAGGAACCCGCCCATGCCCGACTCCACCCCGGAAGACCACCCGATACGCCGAACGCCCACGGACCGTCGTCGGGACGTGGCAGGCTGTCCAGGACGCCAGCAGCAACGCCCTCCAGGGGAGCCTATGACCGTTGCCGAACGCCACCCACCGCTCGAAACCCTGTCGCTTCCGATGAGCCCCGAACTGTTCGAGGCAATCGCCCACCTCGCGGGCAGGGAGGAAAACGTCAAACTCGAATACATCAATGGGAAGGTCTGGGTCGAATCGGTGACCGACAGCGACCACGCCGCGATCCTGTCGTGGATGTTCCGCCAGTTCATCGCACACCGCCCCGACCTGGACATGCCCATCGGGCAGGGGCTGAAGATCGGCGCCTACCGCAATGGCCGCGCCCTTCCGGACGGGGTCCTCGTTCCTGTCGACCACTTCACCGGCCAAGGCGACTACCCCGACCCCGACGGGGTCCTCGCCGTCGTCGAAGTCACCTCCTGGGACGCCGACACCCACGCCCGCGACCGCGTCGAGAAGCCCGCCGCCTACGCCGAGACCGACATCGGCGTCTACCTGATGGTGGACCGCGACGCCAACACCGTCGTGGTGCACTCACGCCCCGTGAACGGCCGCTACATGGACCGGTCAGAGCACCCCTACGGTGAGACAGTGCAACTCCCCGGACTCGGGATCACCCTGGACACCGACGCGCTCAAGCGGTTCGCCCGCTGACACGAACACCCCCGTCGACGGCCGTGCCGGGCCATGCGCCAGGATGTCCTGGTCCCCGCCGCCGACCACGCCATCCGCGTGATCGGCGGCTCGGCCCACTCCGCCGGCGGTGAACCCCGTGAACACGCTCAAGGAAACCAGCGCCGAGTGGCGCGCGAACCACGCCGCGGCCGCGCGGTGGTACCAGTCCGTCACCGTACGCGCCGCCGACCACCTCGACGCCCCGGGACTGGGTGAGTGGTCGGTCCGCGACCTGGTCGGACACACGAGCCGGGCCCTCTCGACCGTCGCCTCCTACCTCGGCGCCACCGGAGCGGTGGAGGTGGCGTCGGCCGCCGACTACCTCCGGGCCGGGTCGACCGCCGATCCCGCGGCGATCGCCGAACGCGGCCGGGCCGCCGGGGTCGAACTCGGCGTCGACCCGGCCGGGGCCGTGGCGGACCTGGTGGACCGCGTGCTCAGCCGGATCGACGAGGCACCCGACGACGCGCTGGTCGGTACGCCGTTCGGGGTGATGACACTCGCGGAGTACCTGCCCACCCGCACCTTCGAGCTCGTCGTGCACACCTGCGACCTGGCGGCCGCGCTGGGTGAGCGGCCCGTACCGCCCGCCCCGGCCGCGCGGTCGGCGCTGCACCTGGCCGGGGCTCTGGCCTCGGACCGCCTGGGCGAGGTACTGCTCGCCCTCACCGGACGCGCCCCGCTGCCTGTCGGGTTCAGCGTGTTCGGCGGTGCAAGCGCGTGACCTGACCCAGCGGACCGTCCGTTGTCTCCGCACCCGCGGCGGCATCCGGCTCGATCCCGGTGCGACCACGGGCGCCGCACGCCCCCGCGTCGCGGCGACCGCCACCGGCGCGGGACCGGCGGGAGGGCACGGGAGACCGGTCGGGAACAACCCGTGGCCGATTCTCCGGCCTCCGGCTACCGTGCCGGGCATGGACACCCACGAGCGCCGGTGGCGCAGCCCGGAGCTGGCCCGCACCATGGCGGCGATCGCGGGCGAGGTCGAGGCGGCGTGGTCAGGGCTGTGCCAGGCGTGGGAGGTCCTGCCGGGGACGCCCGAGGAGCGGGACCTGGCCCGCATGGTGACCGAGGAGCCGCACCGCTTCCCGTGGCGGGTGGTCGACGCCGCCCTGGACCGGCAGCCCTGCCCGGAATGCGCCCACCCCCTGGGATCGGGCGAGCGCGGATGCGGGCCCTGCGACCTGGCCGACGGCTACCGCTACGCCGCCCAGGAACCGGACCGCCCGGACGTCCCGCCGGGCAACGAGCACGCCGTGCGCGTGGCCTGGTCGGTCAGCCGCGCGCCGCACCGGCACACCTTCCGGGCGGCGTGCAGCTCCCAGCTGTGTCTGCCCCACCTGTACGCGGGGGAGCTGCCCTCCACACCCCAGGCCCAACGCACCCGCCACCTCGTCAACCGGCTCACCGAGGCCGAGTGCGCACGCGTGGGCTCCCTCGCGGAACTGGCGACCCTGGCCGAACGGCGTTCCTAGGAGCGCGTGAACGAGGGCGGCCGATCGGATCGCCCGCACCGGTCAACGGCCGCCGGGGAACCGGACACACGCCCGACACGTCCCATCCATGACCACGCCACACGAAGGGGACGCCATGACGAAGGACCGCGCGATCACGTTCTGCACCAGCCCGTGGCTGGCCGTCGGGCTCGGCACCGGGGTCGCGTTCGGCGTGGCCATGGACAACCCGGCCCTGGGCATCGCCCTCGGCCTGGCGTTCGGCCTGGCGCTCAACACCTCCCAGACCCGCAGGTCGCACACCCGGGACTGACCCCCACCGCGCAAAAGTGGCACACACCACAACCGCGCCCCCGCTCACCCCGCACCACCTGCTACTACGCGGTTCTCACCGAGGTCACGGGCCTGGGGTGAGCCCACTGTTTCCCGAGTGTTACGACGCGACACGTCCAGGCAACGCGCACTTCCTACCTTCGGTTTCGTCACCACCGTCGAGTAGGAAGGCCTGGTCGTGGCCCCCGAGACCAGTTCACCCAGCCAGCGGACCGGACGGTCCTGGATCACCCACTGGGACCCCGAGGACCCCGCCTTCTGGCGGGAGACCGGCCGACCCATCGCCAAGCGCAACCTGTGGGCGTCGATCCTGTCCGAGCACATCGGCTTCTCCGTCTGGAGCATCTGGTCCGTGCTCGCCCTGTTCATGACCCCCGCCACCGGGTTCGACTGGGCGCCCGAACAGAAGTTCCTGCTCGTCTCGCTCGTCGCCCTGGTCGGCGCGATCCTACGCGTGCCCTACACCCTGGCCGTGCCGATCTTCGGCGGCCGCAACTGGACGATCATCTCCGCGTCCCTGCTGCTCATCCCCACGGCGCTGGCCTTCTACCTGATCCAGAACCCCGACACCCCCTACTGGCTGTTCCTGGTCCTGGGCGCCACCGCGGGCGTCGGCGGAGGCAACTTCTCCTCCTCCATGGCCAACATCAACTTCTACTTCCCCGAGCGGGAGAAGGGCTGGGCGCTCGGCCTGAACGCGGGCGGCGGCAACATCGGGGTCGCCACCGTCCAGCTCGTCGGCCTGGCCGTCATCGCCCTGTTCACCGCGAGCGCCGGCCACGTCGTCCCACTGTTCTACGCCCCGTTCATCCTCCTGGCCATCTGGATCGCCTTCCGGAGCATGAACAACCTCACCAGCGCCCGCACCGACGTGTCCGCCCAGATCGCCGCCACCCGCGACCGGCACTTCTGGATCATGTCCTTCCTCTACGTCGGCACGTTCGGATCCTTCATCGGCTTCGGGTTCGCCTTCGGCCTGCTGCTCCAGAACCAGTTCGGACTCGAACCCCTCCAGGCGGCCTCCGTCACCTTCCTCGGCCCCGCCATCGGCTCCCTCATCCGCCCCGTCGGCGGCAAGATGGCCGACCGCCTCGGCGGCGCCCGGGTCACCTTCTGGAACTTCATCGCGATGGTGGTCGCCACCAGCCTGGCCGTCGCCTCCATCCAGATCGACAACCTGGCCCTGTTCATCGGCGTCTTCGCCGTCGTCTTCGTCCTCACCGGCATCGGCAACGGCTCCGTCTACAAGATGATCCCGTCCCTCTACGCCGCCAAGGCCCAGAGCGCCATCTCCGCGGGCACCCCGGCCGAAGAAGCCCACTCCTACAACAAGCGCATCGCCAGCTCCATGCTCGGCCTCATCGGCGCCATGGGAGCCTTCGGCGGCGTCGCGATCAACCTCGTCTTCCGCGAGTCCTTCCGCGCCACCGAGTCGGCCTCCCCCGGACTCGTCGCCTTCCTGGCCTTCTACGCCGTGTGCGCCGCCGTCACCTACACCGTCTACATGCGCACCCCGACCACGGCCGCCAGCCCCGGCGCCCCGACCCCGGCCACCGGCACCACGGAGACCGTCGCACGATGACCCACGGCCCGAGCACCACGACCCACTGCCCGTACTGCGCGCTCCAGTGCGCCATGCACCTGGACACCGGACCGGACGGACGCCTGACCGCCCGACCGGCGGACTTCCCCACCAACCGGGGCGGGCTGTGCCGCAAGGGCTGGACCTCCACCGAGGTCCTCACCGTCCCCGACCGCCTCACCCGGCCCCTCATGCGCAAGGACCGGGACGCCGAACTCACCGAGGTGGACTGGGACACGGCACTGGACTTCGTCGCCGCACGCCTGAGCGCGCTGCGCGCCGAGTCCGGACCCGACGCGGTCGCGGTGTTCGGCAGCGGTGGACTGACCAACGAGAAGTCCTACACCCTGGGCAAGTTCGCCCGACTGGCGCTGGGCACCTCACAGATCGACTACAACGGCCGGTTCTGCATGTCCTCGGCCGCCGCCGGGGGCAACAAGGCCTTCGGACTGGACCGGGGCATGCCCTTCCCCCTCACCGACGTGGCCGAGGCACAGGTCGTCCTCCTGGCGGGCGCCAACCCCGCCGAGACCATGCCGCCGATGATGGGCCACCTGTCCGCGCCGACCCTCGTCGTCATCGACCCGCGCCAGTCGGGCACCGCCCGCGCCGCCCTCGACAACGGGGGAGTGCACCTGGCCCCCCGCCCCGGCACCGACCTGGCCCTGGCCCTGGGCCTGCTGCACGCCGTCCACGTCCAGGGCTGGACCGACACCGACTACCTCGACGCCCGCACCCACGGCTTCGACGACGCCTGGCGGCACGCCGCCGCCTGGTGGCCCGAACGCACCGAACAGGTCACCGGCGTCCCCGCCGCCCGCCTCCGCCACGCCGCCGACCTGCTCGGCCAGGCCGCCCGCGACCGCTCCGCCTACATCCTGACCGGCCGCGGCACCGAACAGCACGCCAAGGGCACCGACACCGTCTCGGCCTGGATCAACCTCGCCCTCGCCCTGGGCCTGCCCGGCCGCCGCGGCTCCGGGTACGGCTGCATCACCGGCCAGGGCAACGGCCAGGGCGGCCGCGAACACGGCCAGAAGGCCGACCAGCTCCCCGGCTACCGCCGCATCGACGACCCGGCCGCCCGCGCGCACGTCGCCTCCGTGTGGGGCGTGGACCCCCACACCCTGCCCGGCCCCGGCCGCAGCGCCTTCGAACTCCTCGACGCCCTGGGCGCCGACGGCGGCCCCCGCGCCATGCTCCTGTTCGGCTCCAACCCGGTGGTGTCCGCCCCCGACGCCGACCGCGTCCGCGACCGCCTGGCCTCCCTCGACCTGCTCGTGGCCGCCGACTTCGTCCTGTCCGAGACCGCCGCCATGGCCGACGTGGTCCTGCCCGTCGCCCAGTGGGCCGAGGAATCGGGCACCATGACCAACCTCGAAGGCCGCATCCTGCGCCGAGCCCAGGCCACCGCACCCCCCGAGGGCGTCCGCACCGACCTCCAGGTCCTGGCCGACCTGGCCGTCCGCCTGGGCCAGCCCGCCGAACGCTTCCCCACCGACCCCGACACCGTCCTGGCCGAACTCGGCCGGGCCTCCGCCGGGGCGCCCTCCGACTACTCCGGCGCCACCCCCGAGCGCCTGGCCGACGGCGAGGCCCTGTACTGGCCCGTGCGCGCCGACGGCGAGCCCACGCCCCGCCTGTTCCTGGACCGCTTCGCCCACCCCGACGGCCGCGCCCGCCTCGTCCCCGTCGCACATCGCCCACCCGCCGAGACCACCGACGAGGACTACCCGCTCATCGCCACCACCGGACGGCTCATGGGCCACTACCAGTCCGGCGCCCAGACCCGCCGCGTCCCCGAACTCACCGACGCCGAACCCGAGGCCTACGTCGAGGTCCACCCCGACACCGCCGCCCGCGCCGGCCTCGCCCACGGCGACTGGGCCCGCCTGACCTCCCGCCGCGGCCACACCCGCGCCCGGGTACGCCTCACCCCCACCGCCCGCCTGGACACCGTGTTCGTGCCCTTCCACTTCGCCGGAGCCCAGGCCGCCAACAACCTCACCAACCCCGCACTGGACCCCACCAGCCGCATGCCCGAGTTCAAGGTCAGCGCGGTCCGCCTGGAGCCCGAACCCACCCCGTGACCCGCTCCCACCCGCCCACCCCGGCCACCGCCGCCCGGGACACCACACCACCACCAGGAGGCCGCAGATGAGCACCACGCAGGGACCCTCCCCGCGTCAGATCGTGGTCGTCGGCAACGGGATGGTCGGCGCCCGCTTCGCCGAGGAGACCGCCCGCCTGGACCCGGCCGGCGAGCGCGTCCACGTCACCGTCGTCGGCGAGGAGGACCAGGCCGCCTACAACCGGGTCCTGCTCTCCGGCGTGGTCGCGGGCTCCTACACCCCCGACCAGATCCGCCTGCCCGTCCCCGACACCCCCGGCGTCACCGTCCGCACCGGCGTGGCCGCCACCGCCCTGGACACCGAACGGCGCCGCCTCACCCTGGACGACGGCACCCACCTGGACTACGACGAACTCGTCCTGGCCACCGGCGCCCGCGCCGCCTTCCCGCCCGTCACCGGCGTGGCCGCCCCCGACGGCCGACCGGGCGAGGGCGTCACCGCCCTGCGCGACCTGGCCGACTGCCAACGCGTGCTGTCCCTGGCCCGCCCCGGCGCGCCCGTCGTCGTCCTGGGCGGCGGCGTGCTGGGTCTGGAGGCGGCCCGCGGACTGGTCGGCCGCGGCATGCGCGTGTCGGTCGTGGAGTCCTCGCCCTGGATCATGCGCCGCCAGATCGACCAACCCGCGGCCCGCATCCTCGCCGCCCAGTACGCCGCCCTCGGCGTCACCGTGCACTCCTGGCGGGTGGCCTCCCGCTGGGTGCCCGGCACCGGCCTGGAACTGGACGACGGACGCGTCCTGCCCGGCGACGCGCTCGTGGTCACCGCCGGGGTGCGCGGCAACACCGAACTGGCCAAGGACGCGGGGATCGAGGTCGAGCACGGCGTCGTCGTCGACGACACCCTCACCACCTCCGACGCGCGCGTGCACGCCATCGGCGACTGCGCCCAGCACCCCGGCGGCGGGGCCGGACTGGTCCAACCCGGCTGGGAACAGGCGGCCGTGCTCGCCCAACGGCTCACCGGGACCGCACCGCACGCCACCTACACCGGTTCCAGCCCGCTGACCCGCCTCAAGGCCGAGGGCATCGAGCTGACCGCCTTCGGCCGCGTCCACGACGACGAGGACTCCGAGGGCCTGGAGACGGTGACCGTCAGCGACCCGCACGGCGGCCGCTACGCCAAGCTCGTGGTCAGCGCCGAGCGCGTGGTCGGCGCCGTCCTGCTGGGTTTTCCCGAGGCGGCGGCGACCGTGTCCCAGCTGTTCGACACCGGCGCTCCCGTGCCCGCCGACCGCCTCGCGCTGGTGCAGGGCCTGCCCACGGCCGCGCCCGAGGCGGCGTCCGAGGGCGGCGGCCAGCGGACGCTGGTGTGCCGGTGCAACGCCGTCACCCGCGAGACCATCGAACAGGCCTGGCTGGACGGGGCCCGCACCCGCGAGGCCATCGCCGGCGCCACCCGGGCCACCACCGGGTGCGGCGGGTGCGTGCGCGACGTCAACGCCCTGCTGTCGGGTCTGAACGACACCGACACCGCCGGCGTCGGCTGACCCGGTGGGTGTGCCCGCCGCGAGGCCATGGCGGCGGGCACACCCACCGCCGACCCACCGCAACGACGCCGCTACTGGCCGACCCGGCCGTCGATGCGCTCGCGCAACAGGTCGGCGTGCCCGTTGTGGCGCGCGTACTCCTCGATCATGTGCACCAGCACCTCGCGCAGCGACATCCGCCCGTGCCGGTCGATCTCGAACGTGGCGTCCAGCGACGGCGTCCGGGCCACGAAGTCGTCGGTGAACGCCGTCTCCTCACGCCAGACCCGCCAGGCGTGCGCGACGACCTCGGGGTCGGCGACCGCCCCGTCGAACTCGGCGTCGGGCTCCTGGGGCGTGCAGAACAACGGCGGTGCGTCCAGGCCCGACAGCCGCCGCCGGAACCAGATCCGCTCCACCTCCGCCATGTGCCGCACCAGCCCCAGCAGCGACATCGTGGAGGGCTCCACCGACCGGCACGCCAGCTCCCCGGCGGACAGCCCCTCGCACTTGATCTCCAACGTCAGCCGTTGCAGCCGCAGGAACTCCCTCAGCGTGGCGCGCTCGTCACCCAGCCGCGGCCCGTTCATCCGTGGGTCGCTCCCGGGCTCCAGGAACAGGTCCGCGCGCTTGTTCAGCTCACTCATGGGCGCGATTCTCGCCCATCGGGCCCCGCCGTGGACAGCCCCCCGCTCGCCCAGGACGGCGTCCACGTCCCGGCGTCGGCCGCCGCGAGCGCGCTCGCCCCGCAAGCAACGGCGGGCCGGTGACGTCCCCTCACCGCCGCCCCCGGTGGAGGTACTCCGCCTACCCCACACCCACCGCCACGACCCCGCACACCAACGCCACCGCCGACAACCAGCTGCGTACGTGGTTCCACCGCCCCCACACCGTCTCGAACGCGCCCCGCACCGCCGCCGGGTCGGCGACGTTCTCGGCCGGGCCCGCCTCCTCCAGCGCGTTGTTGCGCGGGATGTTGGCCGCGAACGTCACCACCAGGACCGCCACCAGGGCCGCCGCGGCCACCGCCGCCCACCCGGCCGCCGCCCACGCCCCGCCGGTGGCGTACAGCACCACCGTGACCAGCGCCGCCACCGGAGCCCCCAGGAACACCAGGGCGAACAGGGGATTGAGGATCGCCACGTTGATGCCCTGCATCGTCTCGATCATCACCCGGTCACCCACACGCCGCAGCCCCGGCATCACCGCCACCGAGAACGCGAAGAACAGACCGGCGAACAATCCGGTCAACACCACCGACACCACCGGCACGACCGCGAGCACCGTCTGCACACCACTCACCCCACCCTTGCGCCGCCCATCCACGCTTGCGCGCGAAGACTATCGGCCCGGCGCCCGCCATACCCCCTCCCGTCCCAGGTCGACGCACCCGAGGGGATTGGCAGACTGTCCACTCCCACCGCCCGTCGCACCGGATCCGTATGACGGCACCCCCTTTTCCTCGGCGGCGTGTCGCTATACCGTTCGGTAGGTGTGCTCCCCCCAGCTCGTCGGACGCGCCCGGGAACGACGGCAGATGCGCACGGCGGCAGACCCCGGACACCTCGTCCTCGTGGCCGGGGCCGCCGGATCGGGAAAGTCCCGTCTGGTCCACGAACTCCACGAGGCGACCGACACCACCGTCCTGATCGGCCACTGCCCGCCCCGGGCCGAACCGTTCCCGCTCGCCCCCGTCATCGAAGCCCTCCGCGACGCCCCGATCCCCGACGGGCTCAGCCCGTTGTGCGGAGCCCTGCACCCGCTCATACCCGAACACGGCGACCGCCTGCCCGAGCCCCTGCCCCCCGCCGCCACGCCCGCCGACGACCACCACCGCACCTACCGCGCCTTCACCGAACTCCTGGACGCCCTGGGGCCGACCGTCCTGGTCCTGGAGGACGTGCAGTGGATCGACCCCTCCACCCGCGACCTGCTGCACTACCTCACCCCCCGCCTGCCGGCCACCCTCTCCCTCGTCCTGACCTACCGGCCCGAGGAGCTGCCCCGCTCCTTCCCCGTGGCGGCCCTGGCCGCCCACGCCCCCTCCAGCACCACCCACCACGAACTCACCCTCGACCCCCTCACCCCCGACGACCTGCTCGCCCTGGCCCGGGACATCCTGGCCCCCACCCCGGTCACCCCCGAGGACGCCCACCGCCTGCACGCCTGGACCGGCGGCCAACCCCTGGCCGCCGTCGAGACCCTGCGCCACCTGGCCGCCCGCCCACCCACCGAACCCCCCGTCCCCGCCGCGCCCCCCGTCCCCACACCCCTGCGCGACTGGTGGCTGCACCACCTGCGCACCGTCGACCGCGACACCCGCCGCCTGCTGCGCGCCGCCGCCGTCCTGGACGCCCCCTCCCACGAGGACCACCTGGCCCACGTCGCCGACCTGACCCCGCACCGCGCCGAGAAGGCCCTGGCCCGCGCCTGCCGCCGCGGCCTGCTGCACACCACCGACCCCGCCACCCTGGCCCTGGCCACACCCCTCCTGCGCCAGGTGTGCTACTCCGCCCTGGCCCGCGACAAACGCCGCCGCCTGCACCGGGCCGCCCTGACCGTCCTGGCCGAGGCCACCGAACCCGACCACGCCCGCCTGGCCCACCACTCCCGCGAGGCCGGACTCCTGGACGCCTGGACCGACCACGCCGAACGCGCCGCCGACCTCGCCCTGGCCCACGGCGAGGACACCACCGCCGTCACCCTGCTCCGCGACGCCCTGACCCGCCAGAGCCTGCCCGCCCGCCGCCGCTGCGAACTCGCCCTCAAACTCGGCCGCGCCGCCCTCACCGGCATCAGCGCCGAACACACCGTCGACCTGCTGCGCGACGTGCTCACCACCCCCGGCCTGAGCGCCGCCGAACGCGGCGAACTGCGCATGGAACTGGGACTGCTCCTGCTCAACCAGGCCGCCCAGGGCCGCACCGCGCGCGGCGAACTCGTCCGCGCCACCGCCGAACTGTCCACCCGCCCCGACCTGGCCGCCCGCGCCATGTGCGCCCTGGCCGTGCCCCGCGACACCTCCGACTCCGTCGACACCCACCGCCGGTGGATGCGGCAGGCCGTGGCCGCCGCCGACCGCAGCCGCGACCCCGCCGTCGGCCAGATCGTCGCGGTCAACCACGCCACCCTGCTCGCCCAGATCGGCGACCCCGGCGCCTGGCGGATCGCCCTGCCCGACCCCGGACCCGCCCACGCCCACCCCACCCCCGACACCCTGGCCCGCCGCCGCGAGTTCGCCCGCGGCTCCCTCAACCTCGCCGACGCCGCCGTCATGCTCGGCCACTACGAACGCGCCGACGGCCACCTGGACGACGCCACGCACTGGTCGGTCGCCGCCGACGCCCCCTACGTACAGGAGAGCGCCCACACCCTGCGCCTGCTTCTGGACTGGGTGCGCGGCACGTGGTCGGGGCTGGCCGAGGAGACCGAACGCAACCTGCGCTCCCCGCGCCTGGCCCACCTGCACGGGGTCACCGCCGAACTCACCGTCGTGCGCGCGGGTCTGGCCCTGGCCCAGGGCGACCCGGCCACCGCCCAGGCCCTGCTGGCGCGCGTCCAGCCCGACCCCGACACCGGGCCGCGCCCCGCCCCCGACCACACCGTGCCCGTGCGCGCCCTGGCCGCCGGGCTCCTGGCGCGCCTGGCCACCGCCCAGGGCGACCACGCCGCCGCCTGGGAGCAGGTCGAGGGGCTGGTGTCCCTGGTGGCCAGCAAGGGGATCTGGGTGTGGGCCGCCGACCTGGTCCCCGGCATGGAGGCGTTGCTGGACAGCGGACGCGGCGCCGTGGCCCAGGATCTGTGCGCCCGGTTCCGCGCCGGGTTGGGCGGCGCCCACGCCCCGGCGGCCGAGGCGTCCCTGACCCGGTTCGAGGCCGCCCTCGCCCGCCACCGCGGCCACCTCGACCGGGCACTGCACCTGTACGCCGAGGCCGAGACCGCCTACCGCGCGATGTCGCGCCCCTACGACGCCGCCCAGGCCCGCGAGGCGGCCGCCCACACCCACCTGGCCCGCTCCGACCACCAGGGCGCCGCGTCGGCCGGTGTGGAGGGTCTGCGCGCGGCCCTGGCCGACTACACCGAGCTCGGCGCCGCCTGGGACTCCGCGCGGGTGCGCCGCGCCCTGCGCGCCCAGGGGGTGAGCGCGGCTCCCGGCACCGGGCGCGGTCGCAAGGACCAACGGCTGTCGCCGCGCGAGAGCGAGATCGCGACGCTGGCCGCCCAGGGACGCACCAACCGGGAGATCGCGGCGCTGCTGCACCTGTCCCCGCGCACGGTGGAGACCCACGTGGCCAACGCGCTGGCCAAACTCGGCCTGCGCTCGCGGCGCGATCTGTCCGACCCCGCGACTCCCTCCGCTACGTAGTGCCCCGATCACTTCTTAACTACGTAGTAGATACGTATTGTTCGACCACGCCCCGCGACGGAGCATGACACATGGGTGGCCACCCGACCCACGCATCCCTCCATCGAAGGGTTCCCCCACATGCGCAAGATCGGCGCCGCGATCGCGGCCGCCGTGGTGCTGCCGTTCCTGGCAGCCTCCCCGGCCGCCGCCGAACCGGAGATCCCCGCGTTCCTGGACACATCCGACCCCACCGAACGCACCTACATCGTCGTCCTCGACGACAACGCCGACCCCGACGAGGTCGCCCAGCGCAACGGTGACGACCCCAACGGCGTCTACGAGCACGCCCTGACCGGCTACGCCGCGGACATGACCGCCGCCGACGCCGCCGACCTGCTCTCCGACCCCGACGTCGCCTACGTCCAGGAGGACCAAGTCCTCGAGGCGTTCGACCAGGAGACCCCCAACGGCATCTCCCGCACCTTCGCCCCCGACAACCCCAACCTGGACATCAACGGACAGCCCGACTACGTCCCCGACGTGGCCATCGCCGTCCTGGACACCGGTGTCGACGGGGCCCACCCCGACCTCAACGTCGTCGACTCGGTGAACTGCACCAGCGGCACCTGCGTGTCCAACACCGCCACCGACGGCAACGGCCACGGCACACACGTCGCCGGCAGCGCCGCCGCCATCGACAACGGCGAGGGCGTCGTCGGCATGGCCCCGGGCGCCGACATCTGGAACGTGCAGGTCCTGACCGCCGGCGGCAGCGGCACCCTCGCCGGCATCACCGCGGGCGTGGACTACGTCACCGCCAACGCCGACCAGATCGCCGTGGCCAACATGAGCCTGGGCTGTAACGGCTGCACCGACCAGGCCCTGAGCCAGGCCATCACCAACGCCGTCGACGCCGGTGTGGCCTGGGCTGTCGCCGCGGGCAACGACGGGGTCGACGGGGCCAACTTCTTCCCCGCCAACCACCCCGACGTGCTCACCGTCTCCTCCATGGCCGACTCCGACGGCCGGCCCGGAGGCAACGGCGGAACCCTGAGCTGCCGCGGAGACTCCGACGACACCCTGTCGACGTTCTCCAACTACGGCTCCGTCATCGAGATCGCCGCCCCCGGCTCCTGCATCACCTCCACCTGGCCCGGCGGCGGCTACAACACCATCAGCGGCACCTCCATGGCCTCCCCGCACGCCGCGGGCGGCCTGGCCCTGCTGGCCACCGGCGACGCCAAGCCCGCCGACCGCGCCGACGTCATGGCCATGTACCAGACCCTGACCGACGCGGGCAACCACGACTGGAACGACACCTCCGGCGACGGGATCCACGAGCCGCTCCTGGACGTGGGCGACCCCGAGATCTTCCCCGGCGGTGACACCACCCCGCCCGACGGCCCCGTGGCCTCCATCTCGCACTCCTGCGACGACACCACGCTGACCTGCTCCTTCGACGGGTCCGGGTCCGCCGGCGAGATCACCGACTACGCCTGGGAGTTCGGCGACGGCGCCACCGGCACCGGCGCCACCACCACCCACACCTACGCCAGCGAGGACACCTACACCGTCACGCTGACCGTCACCGACGACACCGGCGCCACCAACTCCGACTCCGTCGAGGTCACGGTGGGCGCCCCGGACCACACCGCGCCGACCGCCGAATTCAGCGGTTACTGCTACTCGTGGTTCTACTACTACTGCAGCCTGGACGCCTCCGGGTCCAGCGCCGGGGACGCCCCGATCGTCTCCTACAGCTGGGACTTCGGCGACGGCACCACCGGCACCGGTGAGACCACCTGGCACTTCTACCCGGGTCCGGGCACCTACACCATCGTCCTGACCGTCACCGACGAGACCGGCGCCACCGGCTCGCTCACCAAGACGGTCACCCTGTCCTAACCCCCACCCCCCTCGCGCGGCCCCTTCCCCCCCGGGAGGGGCCGCCGCCACGCCCACACCCCTCACGTGAACCCCAGCGCCAGTCCCCGCGTCGAAGACCACGCACACCCGCGTGACCGCGGACCCACCCGCGCCCACCGTGAGGGAGCCAACCGCACCATGACCACGCGCACCCCCGCAGCGGCCGTCGCGGCCCTGACCCTGGGCCTCCTGCTCAGCTCCTGCGCCCTTCTCGACGGCTCCACCGGCGGCGACCCCACCGACGCGCCCTCCGCGCAGGCCTCCGAGCGACAACGCCCCACACCGCCCTTCGTCCGCCAGGGACGCATGTCCATCGAGGGCGGCAACGACGTCACCTTCGAACTCACCGTCACCGGCCTCGAACACGACGGCGAGTACCTCATGCTGGAGGTGACCCACAACTACCTGGAGGACCTGCCCGGAAGCGTCACCGGCCGCAACCCGCCCGTGCGCCTGGTCGACCCCGTCTCCGGCGAGGTCCTGCGCTTCCTGCACGACCCCCAAAGCGGCGACGAACCCTACGGCACCCACTTCGTCCCCGGCGACCCCGCCATGCCCACCCACGAGGGGCTGCCCACCACCCTGCGCCGCTACTTCCCCGCACCCACCCAGGACGTCGACTACCTGACCCTGACCGGCGCCGGGATCGGCCTCGTCCCGGGCATCCCCCTCACCCGCGTCGACGCCTTCACCCCCGCCCCCGAACCCAACGCCCACGAGTACATCGACCCCGAGACCTTCGCCCAGGAACCCGAACTCCCCGACGAGATCTGGTACCCCGACAACCCGCCGCCCCCCGGCCTGGACACCGCCGACAGGCGCCAGACCATGGAGAGCTTCGTCGACGGCCCCACCGCCTCCACCACCCGCGCCGGCGACCAGGAGACCATCGCCCTGCACGCCGACGAGATGTTCGCCTTCGACGACTCCGAACCCACCGCCGACGCCGCGCAGACCATCCGCGCCGGCGCCCAGACCCTGCGCTCCCACATCGGACCCCGGGTCGAGGAGATCACCATCGTCGGCCACACCGACGGCGTCGGCTCCGACACCCACAACCAGACCCTGTCCCAGGAACGCGCCGAGGCCGCACGCGCCCTGCTGGAGCGGGAACTGGACGGCGAGTTCACCCTCACCATCGAGGGGCGCGGCAGCGCCGAACCCCTGGCCACCGAGGGCGGGCCCGACGACGAGCAGGCCCGCGCCCGCAACCGCCGGGTGGAGTTCACCTACCAGGTGTCCCCAGGCGCCGACGGCTCCGCCGACACCGACGGCCTGGCCTCGGCCCGCCGCCACGTCGCCGAGCCCGCCCACTTCTTCGACGAGCTCGAACCCGTCACCACCCTCATCCACGACGACGTCGACCTGCACGTCTACCCGATGGTGCGCGACGGCGCCTACGCGTTCCAGATGGTGGGCTTGCAGAACTCCACGCTCTCACCCCTGGAGGCGGACCTGGACGTGGACGCGTCGGCCGTCCCCGGCGGCCCCGCCCAGTACACCCAGGGCACCCTGGGCGGCTTCCGCGTCCAGGAACCCGACACCGGCCTGATCCGGTACGTCGTCCGCATCCGCACCGGGGACGGCGAGTACGAGGACTTCGCCGACCGGATCAACGAGCTGGCCACCGGCGAGCAGTACCTGGCCCTGGCCGTGTTCCCCGCTCCCGCCCCGGACGTCACCGAGATGACCCTGTACGCGGGCGCGTTCGGCCAGGTCGACGTGCCCGTCCGCTGACGACGCGCGGCCCCGCTCCCGGGCGGGGCCGCGCGAGGCGGGGGAGGGGCCCGCACCCGCGGGCCCCGGGTTCCTACCCGGCCACCGGGGTCCGCACCGGATCGGCCTCCGGCAGGCCCCGCTCACACTCACCGCACTCCGCGCGCCGCCGCACCGCGTAGGCGGCCGTGGCCACCCCCAGCGCCACACCCCAGGCCCCCATCGACAGGAACACCGTCGCGTGCACGGGCTCGGTGACGGGGGTCGACCCCTCCATCGCGGTCATCAACTGCACCAGGGTGCTGCGGCCCATCGCCACCAGGGCCACGGCCACCAGGCTCGCGGGCGCCACCGCCAGCGCGACCGGGACCCGCCGCCCGGCCAGCCCGACCATCCACCGGGGGAACCGCACGCCCCACCGCTGGACCAGACCCAGCATGAGCACCGCGCCGACCGCTCCGGCCGCCCCCAGCGCCAGACCGGTGAACAGCATGGAGGAGTCCGTGAGCATCCGCCGGGTCTCCTGCTCACCGAAGTCGAGCATCACACCGAACAGCCACAGGAACCGCAGCGCCGGGTACAGCAGGGCCAGCACCACGCCCACACCCACGGCCCACCGCCCGACCCGCAGGGCCCTCGCCCTGACACGCCGTTCCTCCCCGGGGGTCCAGTCCTCCTCGCGCCCGCAGCGCTGGCACGCGTCGCGCACCACCCCGCGGTGGACGAGCGCCGCCACCGCCCACAGGACCACGCCGACGGCGCAGAACAGCAACGTCAACGCCGTGGGCTCCAGGATGGCGGACACATAGGCCGAGGGCAGCCCGGGCACGAACCAGCCCGCGACCGGCACGATCATCGTGTACCCGAGCAAGGCCAGCAGCGACCCGTCGACGAACACCGTCAGGACCGCGACCGCCATCAGCCAGGCGCCCACCTCGGCGACCCGACCGCCCGCACCGCCCCGGCGCAGCAACAGCACCGAGCACACCAGCCCGGCCAGCCCGCACACGGCCATCGCACCCGAGGCCACCCCCAGCCCCTGGCCGGAGAACAGCGACCCGAACGACTCACCCTCGGGCACACCCCTGGGCAGCACACCCGACCACCACCCCAACCCCAGGGCGACGGCCACCGCCGACCAGGCCAGCGTCAGCCAGGGCGCCACACGCGCACGCGGCCCCCCACGGTCGGGGACGGCGGGTCGAACGGACGAGGAGACGGTCATGATCAGGGCTCCCTTCGAGGGCCGAAGCGTTGGCTCCACCCTCCCGCCAGGCCCCGCCCCGCGACCTCCCCGCCAGGGGTGAACCGCCTCCCTCCCACGGGGGAGCCGTACTCACCCGGTCAACACGCCTCCAACCGGTCCGTGCTCACGGTGTAACTGCACCCGTCGAAGTCCGCGGTGAGCCTGAGCTCGCCACCGAGCGCGTGAACGTAGCGGGCGATCGCGTCGACGGTGAACACCTCGCCCTGTTCGATCTGGCTCACCCACCCCTTGGTCACTCCCATGCGTTCCGCCACGGCGGCCTGGGTCAGTCCGCGCTCCTTGCGGATCCGTATGAGCCGTTGTGCGTCCACCCGTGCCAGCAGCGCGCGCCGACGCTTCTCCGCCTCCTGCGGTCCCCCCACCCGGTCGACGTAGCCGTCGCGGTCCCACTCGCTGTACCCGCTCATCGTTCCTCCTCCTTGGATCGCCGCTCCACGTAGTCATGGAACCTCCGTTCGGCTGCCGGGACGGCCCGGTCATACCAGCGGTTCCAGTGACCCGCCTTGTCCCCTGCGACCAGGAGTATCGCCGAGCGCCATGGGTCGAACACGAAGAGGATCCTGACCTCGCTTCGCCCCGTCGATCCCGGCCGCAGCTCCTTGAGATTCCTGATCGTCGAGCCCGCGATGGTACCCACCAAGGGCCGTTTCAGGGCCGGCCCCGAGACACTCAGTGCGAAGAGCGCGCCCTCCACCAGATCGAACGTTCCCTCATCGTCGGCCCGGAGCTTCTCCAACCACTCCCGTACCTCATCCACGAGGTAGATGTCCCACACACAGTCACGTTCACTCATGCCGGGAGTCTAGGAAATGCTATACCTGCGCGTGGTGGAAATCCAGGAACTCACCACCCCGCACCGATCACTCATCCGCCACCTGCGGCGACAGCACATCGAAACATAGCCGTCACAACCGTCTGACGCCGGGGAAACACCCCCCGGGTTGCCTGAAACACGACCGCACCGCAGCCCGGAGGAGCCGAACACCCATGGAAGAACTCGTCGTCATCGGCAACGGCATGGTCGGCCACCGACTCGTCGAGGCCCTGCGTGACCGCGACACCGCCCACCGCTGGCACACCACCGTCGTGGGCGAGGAACCGCGCACCGCCTACGACCGCGTCGCCCTCTCCTCCTACTTCGACGGCGCCAGCGCCGACGACCTCTCCCTCGGCGACCCCGCCGGCCCCCGCACCGACGTCCACGTCGGCGAACGCGCCACCGCCATCGACCGCGCCGCCCGCACCGTCACCACCTCCACCGGCCGCACCCTGCCCTACGACCGCCTCGTCCTGGCCACCGGGTCCACCCCCTTCGTCCCACCCATCCCCGGCCACGACCTGCCCGGCTGCCACGTCTACCGCACCATCGAGGACCTGGACGCCATCACCGCCTCCGCCGCCACCGCCCGCACCGGCGTCGTCATCGGCGGCGGACTGCTCGGCCTGGAGGCCGCCAACGCCCTACGCCTGCTCGGCCTGAAGGCGCACGTGGTCGAACTCGCCCCCCACCTCATGCCCGCCCAGATCGACGAGGGCGCCGGCGCCCTGCTCAAGAACCTCGTCACCGACCTGGGCGTGAGCGTGCACACCGGCACCGCCACCACCGCCATCGAACCCGGCCCCGACGGCCACGCCGCCCGCCTGGTCCTGGACGACGGCGGCCACCTGGACACCGACCTGGTCGTCTTCTCCGTCGGCATCCGCCCCCGCGACGACCTGGCCCGCGCCTGCGGCCTGGACCTGGGCGACCGCGGCGGCATCGCCGTCGACGACACCTGCACCACCAGCGACGCCCACATCATGGCCATCGGCGAGGCCGCCAACCACCGCGGCACCGTCTACGGCCTCATCGCCCCCGGCAACGCCATGGCCGAGGTCGTCGCCGACCGCCTCGTCGGCGGCGACGCCACCTTCACCGGCGCCGACACCTCCACCAAGCTCAAGCTCCTGGGCGTGGACGTGGCCAGCTTCGGCGACGCCCACGGCCGCACACCCGGCGCCCTGGACGTGGTCGTCAACGACGCCGCCAGCGGCCGCTACGCCAAACTCGTCCTCTCCGACGACGCCACCACCCTCCTCGGCGGCGTCCTGGTCGGCGACGCATCCGCCTACGCCACCCTGCGCCCCCTGGCCGGCTCCCCGCTGCCCGGCGACCCGCTCGCCCTGATCACCCCCGACGGCGGCGCGACCGTGGGCGCCGACGCCCTGCCCCACGACGCCCAGATCTGCTCGTGCAACGCCGTCACCAAGGGCGCCATCTGCGACGCCATCGACTCCGGCTCCACCGACGTGCCCGCCCTGAAGGCCTGCACCCGAGCCGGAACCAGCTGCGGCTCGTGCGTGCCCATGCTCAAGCAGCTCCTGGACCAGGCCGGGATCGTCCAGTCCAACGCCCTGTGCGAGCACTTCACCCAGTCGCGCACCGAACTGGTCGAGATCGTCCGCGCCACCGGCCTCACCACGTTCTCCGCCCTCATCGAACGGCACGGCACCGGCCGCGGCTGCGACATCTGCAAGCCCGCCGTCGCCTCGATCCTCGCCTCGCTCGGAGGCGGCCACATCCTCCAGGGCGAACAGGCCACCCTCCAGGACACCAACGACCGGTACCTGGCCAACATGCAGCGCAACGGCACCTACTCGGTCGTCCCCCGCATCCCCGGCGGCGAGATCACCCCCGACAAGCTCATCGTCATCGGCGAGGTCGCCCGCGACTTCAACCTCTACACCAAGATCACCGGCGGCCAGCGCATCGACCTGTTCGGCGCCCGCCTCGAACAGCTGCCCGCCATCTGGTCCCGCCTGGTCCAGGCCGGCTTCGAGTCCGGACACGCCTACGGCAAGGCCCTGCGCACCGTCAAGTCCTGCGTGGGCACCACCTGGTGCCGCTACGGCGTCCAGGACTCGGTCGGCCTGGCCATCCGCCTGGAGGAGCGCTACCGGGGCCTGCGCTCACCCCACAAGCTCAAGTCGGCCGTCTCCGGGTGCGCCCGCGAGTGCGCCGAGGCCCGCGGCAAGGACTTCGGCGTCATCGCCACCGACAACGGCTGGAACCTGTACGTGGGCGGCAACGGCGGCTTCACCCCCCGCCACGCCGAACTCCTCGCCTCCGACCTGGACGAGGACACCCTCATCCGCTACATCGACCGGTTCCTGATGTTCTACATCCGCACCGCCGACCGCCTCCAACGCACCGCACCCTGGATCGAGGCCATGGACGGCGGCCTGGACCACCTGCGCGACGTCGTCGTCCACGACTGCCTGGGCATCGCCGCCGAACTCGAACAAGCCATGGAACACCACGTGGCCGCCTACTCCGACGAGTGGGCCGACGTCCTGGCCGACCCCGACAAGCTCGCCCGGTTCGTGTCCTTCGCCAACGCCCCCGACACCCCCGACCCCACCATCACCTTCACCACCACCCGCGACCAGCCCGTCCCCGGCACCCCCCTCAACCTCGGCATGCCCACCCCCCGACCGCAGGAGGCCACCCGATGACCACCGCCACCCACACCACCCGCACCGGCACCTGGATCAACGCCTGCCCCGCCCACCGCCTCCACCCCGAGGACGGCGTGGCCGTCCTGCTCCCCGACGGCCGCCAGGCCGCCCTGTTCCGCACCCACGACGACCACCTGTACGCGGTCGACAACATCGACCCCTACACCCAGGCCGCCGTCATCTCCCGCGGCATCGTCGGCGACCGCGACGGCGAACCCACCGTCGCCTCACCCATGCTCAAGCACGTCTTCTCCCTCCGCACCGGCCACAGCCTGGACGACCCCACCACCGGCCTGACCACCTGGCCCGTCCGCGTCGACGGCGACACCGTCCAGATCCACACCAGTGAGGGAACCCCGTGACCGAAACCGTGCACGCACCACCCACACCCACCACCGCGCCCCTGGCCGGGTTCACCGTCGCCGTCACCGCCGCCCGACGCGCCGACGAACTCGCCGCCATGCTGCGCCGCAAGGGCGCCGAGGTCGTGGCCGCGCCCGCACTGCGCATCGTCCCCCTCAGCGACGACCAGCGCCTGGCCGCCGTCTCCTCCGAACTCGCCCGCCGCCCCGCCGACGTCGTCGTGGCCACCACCGGCATCGGCTTCCGCGGCTGGGTCGAGGCCTGCGAGACCTGGGGCACGGTCGAACCCCTCCTGGCCTCCCTGCGCACCTCCCGCCTGCTCGCCCGCGGCCCCAAGGCCAAGGGCGCCATCCGCGCCGCCGGACTCACCGAGGAGTGGTCACCCCCCTCCGAGTCCTCCGCCGAGGTCCTGGACTACCTGCTGGCCACCGGCGTCCAGGGGCTGCGCGTGGCCATCCAACTCCACGGCGAACCCCTGCCCGACTTCACCGCCGCCCTGCGCCTGGCCGGCGCCGACGTCGTCGAGGTCCCCGTCTACCGGTGGACCCCACCCGAGGACACCGCCCCCCTGGACCGGCTCATCGAAGCCGTCACCACCGGGGGAGTGGACGCCGTCACCTTCACCAGCGCCCCCGCCGCCGCCGGACTGCTCGCCCGCGCCCGCACCAACGGCCAGGCCGACGCCCTCGTCTCGGCCCTGCGCGGCGACGTCCTGGCCATGTGCGTCGGACCCGTCACCGCCCGCCCCCTCATGGCCCAGGACATCCCCACCGTGTGGCCGGGGCGCGCCCGCATCGGCGCCCAGGTACGCAAACTCACCGAGGAACTCCCCAACCGGTTCCCCACCCTGGACGTGGCCGGACACCGCCTGCGCCTGCGCGGCCACGCCGTCCTGGTCGACGGCACCGTCCACACCCTCTCACCCACGCTGATGCGCCTGATGCGCGAACTCGCCCGCCGCCCCGGCCAGGTCCGCGACCGCGCCCACCTGCTCACCTGCCTGGGCGAGGACGCCGACGCCCACGCCGTGGAGACGGCCGTGGCCCGCCTGCGCACCGCCCTGGGCGACTCCCGCATCATCCAGACGGTCGTCAAACGCGGCTACCGCCTGGCCCTGGACACCCCCGACTGCGCGGCGACGCCATGAACCGCCAGCCCGCACTCATCCTCGCCGTCCACGGCACCCGCGACCCGCACGGCACCGCCGTCGCCCACTCCCTGGCCCTGCGGGTCGGCGAGATCACCCGCCTGCCCACCCACCTGGCCTTCGCCGACGTGCTCACGCCCAGCGTCGGCGACGTGGCCGCCAGCGTCCCGGGCCCGGTGGTGGTCGTGCCCGCCTTCCTGGCCAGCGGTTACCACGTGCGCAAGGACATCCCGCACCAGCTCGCCAGAGCGGGTCGGGCCGACGCCGTGCTCGCCCCCGCCCTGGGCGCCCACCCCGCCGTCGTGGCCACCGCGCACCGGCGTCTGCGCACCGCGGGCTACCGCGACGGCGACGCCGTCGTCCTGGCCTGCGCCGGCACCTCCGACGCGCGCGCCCGCGCCGAACTCCACGACAGCGCCCGCGCCCTGGCCGGGCGCCTGGACACCCCCGTGGCCACCGGCTACATCGCCACCGGAGGCCCCACGGTCGCCGAACAGGTCGCCCGCCTGCGCGCCCAGGGACACAGGCGGGTCGCGGTGGCCACCTGGCTGCTCGCCCCGGGGCTGTTCCACGACCGGCTCGCCGACGTCGGCGCCGACGTCGTCGCGCCGCCGCTGTGCCCGGATCCGGCGATCGCCCACGCCGTCGCCGAACGCTACCGGCGGGCCGCGATCCCCCTGCCGGTCTGAAGGAGCGGGGGCTCGGCGCGTGCGCACACGCCGAGCCCCCGCGACCGTGTGTCGCGGGGGCGGTGGTGCCCGGCCCGGCCCCGTCGCACCGGGCGGGTCAGTGCCAGTCGCTGATCCTGACGTCGTCGGGCGCGGGCTCGCCCTGGCCGGTTTCGACCATCCTCTTCAGGCTCATCAGGAAGATCGCCCACTTGGTGCTGCAGTGGGCCATGAACTCCACCGGTTCCCTCCAGCCCTCGTGCCGGAACAGCACGATCGTGTAGTCGCCCTCCTTGCTGAGGTCGAAGCGAATCCGCGTTCCCATCCACTCCTGGGGGCCCTCGACGGTCTCCCAGAGCACGTGTGCGGCGGGCCGGGTCTCCAGCACCTTCATGGCGCACGCGCCGGGCTCGAAGCCGAACCGGAGCACACCCCCGGCGTCACCGTCGCCGTCGGTGTCCCGCGTCCACCAGCCCGCCAGGCCGTCGACCGTGGTCAGGGCCCTGTAGACGGCCTCGGGCGTGCAGGTCACGCCGATCCTGTGCGCGATGTCCGCCATCTGATCACCTCTCGTCGTGCGTGTGGGCACCCGGGTCCGGGTGCGCTCACGCCGCCGCGGCGGGCGCGGCGGCGTTGGTTCGCGCGCGCTCAGTCCCGCTGGGCGCGCTGGACGGCCTCGGCCACGCGTTTGACGCGCCGCAGCCGGGCGTCCCACGCGGCCCCGACCGACGACAGTTGCGCGACCGCCCGGGCGAGCTGGAGCTGGTCGACCTCGTAGCGTCGTTCGCGTCCGCGGGGCGTGGCGTGGACCAGCCCGGCCCGGTCGAGCACACCGAGGTGTTTGGCGACCGCCTGGCGTGTGACCGGCAGCCGCTCGCTCAGCGTGGTCGCGGTCCCCGTGCCACCGGCCAGGAGCAGGTCGAGCATCCGCCGCCGGACGGGGTCGCCCACCGCCGACCAGAGCTCGTCGTCGACGGACGCGTTCACGGCGTCGACACCAGCCGGGTGGCGTAGTCGACCAGGCGGGGGAGGAAGTGGTCCCATCCCGCGGTGTTCTCGCGGTAGCGCTCCTCGAGCACGGCCGCCTCCCAGCCCCTCTCCCGGAACCCCGTCTCGGTGAAGCGCAGCAGCGTGCCCCCTGCCGACGGAACGAGGTCGAAGGTCACCAGGAGCGAGTTGGCGGGGGTCGCGGTGGCGTGCTCGTCGTGGGTCCACCGGAAGGAGAAGCGTCGGGGCGGGTCGGCCTCCACCACGGTCAGCGGAGCCACCTCCTTCTCGGACGTGGACCCGTCACCGAAGGAGACGAACCCGGTGGCGCCGGGCACCGGATCCAGCTCGGCCTCGTCCGGCCACCACTCCCGCAGGTGTTCGGGCCTGCTGAGGACCTGATAGACGACCTCGGGCGTGGCGTCGACGTGGATCTCCCGCTCGATACTGCCGTACTCCATCGCACTCTCCTTGTTTCGCAACCTTTGGTTGCATGAAAATCTAGGGCACTCCGCCAGAATGCGCAACCAAAGGTTGCAAAAAAGATGGGGTGCGACGGCGGACCACCCCCACCCACCCCGAACCCGACCGACGCCCCCGTGGCCACAACCGGCAAACCCCGCACATCCCCCCGCGCACGGGGAACACCACCGGTGGTATCCCGACCCCCGTCCGTGAGGAAGACCCATGGCCCCCACCACCCCCCTCGACGTCCACGACCCCCTCTGCGACCGCGCCGTGGGCGCCCTCCTCGGCGCCGCCACCGCCGCCGCCCTCGTGGGCGCACCACCCGCCCTGACCACCCAGTTCACCGACCCCACCCCCACCAGCGCCCCCGCCCGCCTGGCCCACCTGATCCGCACCGCCCTCACCGACCTGGCCGCCGACGACGACCTCCCCGACCCCCCACCCGACCCCGCCGCCCGCGCCTGGGCCCACACCCTGCGCACCGCCGCCCGCACCGGCACCGCCCCCACCCGCGTCCCCGACCTCGAACACACCCCCACCGACGACCCCCTCGGAGCCTCCTGGCGCGCCCTGACCCGCACCTCCCACCCCCACCACGACCCCGCCGCGGGCACCTTCGCCTGCACCCACCTCGTCGACGCCATCTGGTGGGCCTCCGCCGCCGCCGGAGACCTGGCCGCCATGCACACCGGCGCCCTGGCCGGAGCCCTGTGGGGCGCCTCGGCCATCCCCGTCCACGCCTGGCGACACCTGGCCGACACCCTCGACCCCCACACCCTGGTCGCCGACGCCCTGCGCACCGCCCGCGGCCCCCACCCCCACCTGTGGCCCGAGACCTCCGTGCGCACCCGACCCCACCAGCGCCTGCGCCCCTTCGCCGTCGCCCACCCCCTCGACCCCGGCGTCCTGCTCGCCAACCTCGACCACCTGCGCGAGCACCCCGACAGCGCCGACGCCGCAGTCTCCCTGTGCGCCACCCACCCCACCGACGCACCCCACCTGCCCGCCCGCGACTGGGTCCGGATCTGGCTGCACGACCGGCCCGGCGCCAACCAGAACCTGCACTACACACTCGACGAGGCCGCCGCGGCCGTGGCCACCCTGCGCGCCGAGGGCAAACGCGTCCTGCTGCACTGCTGGGCCGGAGCCTCACGCACCCCCGCCGTGGCCGCCCGCTACGCCGTCACCGCCCTGGGCGCCCCCGCCCTGCCCACCCTGACCCAGATGATCCGCGTCGTCGGCGGCCACCTGGACAACCCCACACTGGCGCGCGCCGTCGCCGAACTCAGCGGCCAGCCCCTGCCCGACCCGACCCTCACGCTCTTCCCCGACGGGGTTCCCCCACGCCGACCCGAGCTGCCAAAACCGCAGGTCAACGGGTGACAAGTTCCACAAAACACCACTTTCCGGTACCGTGACCCCCGCGTTACCCCTAGGCTCAGCGCCCAGACCCCGTGCGATGCCAACGCCGGCGGTCACGGCTCCGCCCGTGCGCGCCCCACCCCTCCACGACCGGGACGCCACGCATCCGACGCACCCATGCCCGACGGCACCCGCAACACGCGCCAGGAGGCGGCCGCCGCTCCCATCCCGCGACGTTCGAAGGACATCACCGTGGGCCAACACCAGCCCCAGAACACACCCGCCGCCCCCGAGGACACCCCCACCGTGGGACCCCGGGTCGCGGCCGCCCGCAGCCGCAGAAGACGCGCGCTGCTCATCGGCTCCGCCGCCGTGCTGGCCGTGGCCGTGGCCGGAACCGCCACCGCCGCGGTCGTCGTCACCGGCGCCGACACCACCGTGACCACCAACGCCGCCGGGGTCCCCGAGGCCGACCCCGACCCGCTCGTGGCCGACGACACCGCCGCCTCACCCGACGCCTCGGCCGCCGACCGCGCCGCCCAGGCCACCTCCGGCGCACGCCAGAGCACCACCGCCACCGGCTCCGACATCGTCGAAGAGCCCGAGGAGACCACCGAACCCGAGGACTCCTCCTCCGACAGCGGTGGCGGTGGCGACGCCCAGCCCACCGGACAGGGCGGCACCTGCCAGGCCTCCTTCTACGGCGCCGACTTCGCCGGGCGCGACACCGCCAACGGGGAGACCTTCGACCCCAACGCCATGACCGCCGCGCACCTGACCCTGCCCTTCGGCACCATGGTCCGGGTCACCAACACCGCCAACGGGTCCTCGGTCACCGTGCGCATCAACGACCGCGGCCCCTACATCGACGGACGCTGCCTGGACCTGTCCACCGCGGCCTTCGAACAGATCGCCAGCACCAGCGCGGGCGTGGCCAACGTCAACTGGGAGGTCGTGGCCTAGACGCCCCGATCACCAGGCCGGTCGCACCCGGCCCAGACAACGCACGAGGGCCTCCGGTAGCGGTGTGGACCAACCACGTCCACCCCCGCCAACCGGAGGCCCTCGACGTCCCACACCACACCCGCCAACCCCGGGCCGGGGCGGATCGGCACGACACCCACCGGCCCCCGCCCGCCAACCCCCGGCGCACGTCACCCGCACATGGCACAATCCCACCACCAGCACAACCACCACCCACAGGGAGCACCGCGTTGTTCCGCACCACCACCGGCTGGGTCGTCTCACCCACCGACCTCGTCGACACCCTGGAGTGCGACCACCGCAGCGCCCTGAAGACCGCCCTGGCCGCCCGCATCCCCGGAGCACCCGCCCCCCAGGACATCGACCCCCTCGTCGCCCGCCACGGCCACGACCACGAACAGGCCGAACTCGACCGCCTCACCGCCCTGTTCGGCGCCGTCACCCACATCGAGGCCCCCGAACCCGACGACGCCTCCCTGGCCCGCGCCGCCGACGCCACCCGCCAAGCCATGGCCGACGGCGCCCCCGTCATCTACCAGGCCTGCTTCCACCACACCCTCACCCCCACCCCCCACCCCGTCGCCTTCCACGGCCGCGCCGACTTCCTCATCCGCTCCGACCTGGACCCGACCACCGGCGGGCCCCGCACCCCCGCCCCCACCACCCCCGCCTACGAACCCTGGGACACCAAACTCGCCCGCCGCCCCGGCCCCGGCGCCGTCCTCCAACTCACCGCCTACGCCCACGCCGTCGCCCAGGCCACCGGCACCGCCCCCGAGCACATGCACCTGCTCACCGGCGACGGACAGACCCACACCCTGCCCACCGCCGACTTCACCCCCATCCTCGCCACCACCACCGCCCGCCTCCTGGACCGCCTCGCCGAGCCCCCCGCCCTGCCCACCCCCACCTGGGGCGAACCCCGCCCCGCCTGCGACGGCTGCGGCTACCAGACCTGGTGCTCCACCGGCCGCACCGCCGCACGCCACCTCACCCTCGTCGCCGGACTGCGCACCGACCAGGCCGCCAAACTCACCGACGCCGGCATCACCACCATCGACGCCCTCGCCCACGCCGACGACGACCACCGCCCCACCACCCTGCCCCGCCGCACCTTCGACCAACTCCGCGCCCAGGCCGCCCTCCAGGTCCGCCAGGACACCACCCGCACCCGCCACAACCCCCAGGGCACCGTCACCGCCGAGGTCTTCGCCCCCGACGGCCTGGCCACCCTGCCCGCGCCCAGCCCCGGCGACGTCTTCTTCGACATGGAGGGCTACCCCTACCACTCCACCGACGGCGGCCGCGGCCTCGAATACCTCTTCGGCGCCACCACCGAGGACGAGGGCGCCGAGACCTTCCACGCCTTCTGGGCCCACGACCGCGCCCAGGAGAAACAGGCACTGGAGGACTTCGTCGACTTCGTCACCGCCCGCATCGACGCCGACGACGCGGCGCACGTCTACCACTACGCCTCCTACGAGGTCGACCGCCTCAAACACCTGTCCAGCGAGTACGCCACCCGCGAGGAGGAGGTCAACCGGCTCCTGCGCGAGGGCCGCCTCGTCGACCTGTACACCGTGGTCCGCAAGAGCCTGCGCGTGTCCCAGCGCTCCTACTCCATCAAGTACCTCGAACCCCTCTACCTGCCCGCCGCCCGCGGCGGCGACGTCACCACCGCCACCTCCAGCATCGACGCCTACGCCGCCCACCTGGCCGCCCGCGAGGCCGGCCACACCGACCAGGCCGAACACATCCTCGCCTCCATCGCCGACTACAACCGCGACGACTGCCACTCCACCGCCCGCCTGCGCGACTGGCTCGAAGAACACCGCACCGCCCAGGGCATCACCGACCGCCCCCTGATCCAGACCGAACTGTCCGAGACCGACGCCGAACGCGCCCGCAAACGCGCCGAGAAACAGGCCCGCCACGCCGCCCTGACCACACCCCTGCTCGACGAGGTCCCCACCACCGCCCGCGACCGCGACGACCACCACCACGCCCGCGCCACCCTGGCCGCCCTGGTCGGCTACTACCAGCGCGAGGCCCTGCCCCCCTGGCGCGAGCACTACCGCCGCGCCAACGCGCCCCTGACCGACCTGGAGACCGACACCGACTGCGCCGTGCCCTGGCGCGTGCACGCGGGGGAGTGGGTCGAACCCACCGGCCGCCAACGCAAGTCCCGCCGCGAACTCGCCCTGCGACTGGACACCGCCCACCCCCACCCCTTCACCACCGGCCAGGACGTCCACCTGCTCTACCCCGGCGCACCCGGCCAGGCCGCGACCACCACCACGGCCACCGTCACCGCCGCCGACCCCGACCGCCTCACCCTCACCGAGACCTGCGACCCCGACGCCACCTACACGCGCCCGCCCGTCGCCGTCCTGCCCGGCGCCCCCGTCAACCCCCAACCCAAGGACGGCGCCCTCGAACTCATCGCCCGCACCGCCGTCGACGACCTCCCCGAATGGCCCCACCACCCCGGCCTGGACGTGCTGCGCCGCCGACCGCCCCGCCTCACCCACGGCGGCCCCCTCCCCGAGGCCGCCGACACCGGCGGCGACCCGATCGCCGCCACCATCGCCGCCGTGGACGCCCTCGACCACTCCTACCTGGCCGTCCAGGGCCCGCCCGGCGCCGGCAAAACCTACCTGGCCGCCCAACTCATCACCCACCTGGCCCGCCAGGGCCGCACCATCGGCGTGTGCTCCACCAGCCACAAGGCCGTCGAGAACGTCATGGGCGCCGCCCTGGCCGCCGCCGACGCCGCCGGAGTCGACCTGCCCGCCGCCAAACGCGCCAAGGGCCGCGGCAAGGACGCCGCCGACCCCGACCTGCCCTGGGAACAGCCCACCAACCCCCAGACCCTGGCCCGCTGGCGCACCCAGCGCACCGACGAGGGCCGCCCCGTCCTCATCGGCGGCACCGCCTGGGCCATGACCAACGCCGCCATGGTCGCCGACCCCCTGGACGTGCTCATCATCGACGAGGCCGGACAGTTCGCCCTCGCCGACACCCTGGCCGTGTCCGCCGCCGCCCACAACCTCGTCCTGCTCGGCGACCCCCAACAACTGCCCCAGGTCGTCCAGGGCACCCACGGCGAGGGCGCCGACGCCTCCGCCCTGCAACACCTCATGGGCGCCGACCCCATCATCGACCCCAAACGCGGCTACTTCCTCGACCAGACCCGCCGCATGCACCCCGCCGTGTGCCGCACCGTCTCCGAACTCTCCTACCAGGGCCGCCTGCACGCCCACCCCACCACCACCCACCGCACCCTCACCGGCCCCGAACCCGGCGTGTACACCCTCCCCGTCACCCACACCGGCCGCACCACCCACAGCCCCGAGGAGGTCGACGCCGTGGTCGCCATCGCCACCACCCTGGTCGGCCACCGCCTCACCCCCGGCCCCGACCACGACCCACGCCCCCTGACCGGCGCCGACATCCTCGTCGTGGCCCCCTACAACCTCCAGGTGCGCGCCCTGCGCCGCGCCCTGGCCGACGCCGCCCGCACCACACCCGCCCTCGACGGCATCCGCGTGGGCACCGTCGACCGGTTCCAGGGACAGGAGGCCGCCGCCGTGATCTGCTCCATGACCACCTCCAACGCCGCCGACACCAGCCGCGGCCCCGCCTTCGTCCTGGACCGCAACCGCCTCAACGTCGCCCTCTCGCGCGCCCAGCTCCTGGCCGCCGTCGTCCACTCACCCGACCTGCTCACCACCACCCCCCGAACCATCGACGAACTCCGCCTCCTGGCCGGGTTCACCCGCCTGACCGAGGGCGCCCGCCCCTGGCCCCACCCCTGACCGGCACGCGCCCATCCACGACGGTTCCGGACACCCCGCACGTGGAGTACGTTTTACACAGCACACCGGACCCGACCGGGGCCCCCTCCGCACCGGCGTGCCCCCACACCGCCCTGGCCCGCCACACGCTCCGAAAGGCACCACGGCCCCCGTGTCTGACCGACCTTCCGCACCCACCGGCGGCCACAACACCCGCCACCCCACCGGCATCCGCGTCGTCCTGGCCGTCCTGGCCCTGGCCGCCCTGGTCCTGGGCCCCGCCGGATACCTCATGGGCGTGCGCGCCTCCGCCCACGACGGCTCGGCCGCCGAGTGGTTCACCCTCGCCTTCGGGGCCGCCGTCGGCCTGCCCTTCCTCGCCGCCGCCGTGGCCACCGTCGCCGGCGACCGCCGCGCCGCCCTGTGGTCGCTGGCCCTGCTGGCCTGGCCCGTCGTCTTCGTGTCCGCCATCCACCTGTCCGGGTGGGGCGCATAGGCGGTGCCCCGACCGGCCGGGGCCGCGTCCCGCCCGCGCGCGAACAGCCCGCGCAGCCTCTAGCCTGAACCCACCAGGGACGACGAGCACCACCGACCGAGGACCCACCCGTGTCACCCAAGAAGCGCACCCGCCGCAAACCCCAGCGCCCGGCGCCCGCCGCGGAGCGCGCCACCGGCGAGGACGCCCTCCCACGCAAACGCACCCTCAGCCGCACCCCCGTGGTCATCGACGACCCGCCCGACCGGCGCGTCACCGCCCTGTGGGTCGTGCTCACCCTCGTGTGGCTCCTGGGCACCCCCCTGGCCCTGGTCAACCTGACGTTCGTCGTCATGGACGCCCAGGAGGCCGCTTACACGACCCCCGACCCGGCCACCGGCGGCACCCCCGCCGACCTGGTCACCGACGTCGGCAACGCCCTGGTCTGGGTCCTGGTCACGGCCCTGGTCGTCCCCGCCGCCTCCGCCGTGGCCGCCGTCTGCCTGCGCCGCAGGATCGCCGCCATCGGGTTCGCCACCGCGCTCGTCGTCTCGGCCGTCCCCCTGCTCGTGGTCATGCCGCCCGCCGACCTGTGGCAGGCCCTGGTCACGCACTTCACCACGATCTAGCCAGGCAACCCCAGACGCGGACCCGACCCACCACGACCGCTGCCGGACCCACCCCGCCACGTACGCCATCATGGAACACCGTGAGCACACCCACCCCCTCCGACGACGACCCCGCCGCGCTGCCCGCGACCGTCCGCGACCGCCTGGAACACGCCACCCACAGCGTCCTGGTCGACACCCGCGCCCTGGAACGCGTCCGCGCCCGCTTCGACACCGAACAGGCCCACACCCTGGGCCGCTACCTGGCCAGCGCCCAGTCGCCCAACACCCTGCGCGCCTACCGCGCCGACTGGACCGGCTTCACCGCCTGGTGCCTGGCCGAGGACCGCCAGTCCCTGCCCGCCGACCCCGTCGACGTGGCCGTCTACCTGGCCGCCTGCGCCCAGGCCCGCACCCCCGACGGATCCGCCTGGGCCCTGGCCCCCTCCACCCTCGAACGCCGCGCCGCCGCCATCGCCGCCGTCCACGGCGCCCACGGCCTGGCCTCACCCACCCGCGCCGACGTCGTACGCATGACCCTGCGCGGCATCCGCCGCACCCGCCGCGCCCGCCCCCGCCGCAAGGACCCCATCGTCCTGTCCACCCTCGACGCCCTGCTGGCCGTGCGCCCCGACGACGGCCACCCCGGCGGCGTCGCCCGCAGACGCGACGCCGTGCTGCTGCTCACCGGGTTCGCCGGAGCGCTGCGCCGCGCCGAACTGGCCGCCCTGACCCTGGACGACGTCAGCGTCCGCACCGACGCCGCCACCGGCGCCACCGCCCTGGTCATCGCTTTGGCCGCCACCAAGACCGACCAGGAGGGCCGCCACGGCCAGACCGTGGCCCTGCCCCGCGGACGCCACCGCACCACCTGCCCGGTGTGCGCCTTCGCCGACTGGTGCGACCTGCTGGCCGCCCACCGCCAGGGCGGCGACCAGGCCGTGCGCGCCCACCTGGAGAGGGCCCGCACCCCCGTGGCTCCCACCGCCCACCGCTGCCAGGGCCTGACCGCCAACCCCCTGGCCGACGGCACCGGCCGCCCCCTGCTGCCCGCCGTCACCCGCCACGGCCGGGTGGGGGAGCGGTCCATGTCCGGGCGCGCCGTGGGCGAACTGGTCAAACGCTACGCCGAACGCGCCGGCCTGGACCCCGACGACTTCGGCGGCCACTCCCTGCGCGCCGGATTCGCCACCCAGGCCGCCCTGGGCGGGGCCACCGACCGCGAGATCATGCGCCAGGGCCGCTGGACCAACCCCCGCACCGTGCACGACTACATCCGCACCGCCAACCCCCTGGAGGACAACGCCGTCACACGCCTGGGCCTGTGACCGCCCCCCTCAGCGTCCCGTCCAGGAGGACCGGTCGACCTGCGTCCAGGACCGCTCCCCGCCCCGCGGCGACCCCGCGGGCCGCGCTCCCGGCCCGCCCGAGACCCGCTCGCCCGACTCCGTCCGCGGTCCCGAACCCGCCACCGGGTGGGTGGAGCACGTGCTGCCGATGCCCTGGCGGTCGGGCCGAAGCGACATCGACCGCAGCGCCTCGGGCACCCGGTCGTTGACCAGGGCGCGCACGTGCTCCAGATACCGGTCGGTCTGGCCCCGCCGCTCGGGCCCCACCGTCTGGCCGATGTCGGACAGCGCCGCGACCAGCCGCCGCGTCACCTGCGGCGACTCCGCCCCGTACAGGGCGATCTCGCTGAACGCCAGGTCCATCACGTCCGGCCAGGTCGGCCGCGGCTGGATCACGCGCGCCGACCCGTGGCGGTCGGTGAACACGATCGGGCGCAGCTCCCGCACCCCGAACGCCGTGACCAGGATCTGGATGCGGTCGACCGCCTGCACCGCCGTTGTCGGGTCGTTGATGCCCGGCGAGAGCGCCCGGGTGGCGATGTCGACCAGTTGGCGCAGCCCGAAGGCCGGGTCCCGGTAGGAGGACCGGTTGTTGGCCGTCCACAGCATGCCGTCCACATCGGGCGGGGTGATCGGCCCGTGCGAGTCGATCCGCACCACCGGCGACCCCGCCGCGACGAAGTCCCCGATCTTGGGCAGCAGGGTGACCAGCACGTCGTGGCGGCGCGCGTAGCGCACCAGCGCCCGCACGTTCGCCCCCACCAGGATCCCGGGGCCGCGCCCCAGCCGCAGCACCGTCGAGTGCGTGTACCCGGGCTCGCTCATGTACACCGTGCTCGCCACCCGGTCGAAGGCGCTCAACTGGTCCAGGGAGTCGCTCACCACCCGGTCCAGCACCGAGGTGAGCCGCATCATCCCCAACGACCGGTGCGCGAACAGCAAGAACGCGATCAGGCAGGAGAACACCAGCACCGCCGCGATGACCCCCGACAGCAGCAGCACCAGGTTGCCGCCCTCGCCCCGGGGCGTCTCACCGAAGAACGGCACGAAGAACGTGAAGATGAACGTGCCCACGAAGATGGTCAGCGTCGCCTTGGTCACCCAGCACCGGGTGAACAGCCCCACCACCCGCGGGGTCAGCTGGCCCGCCTTCTGCAACGCCAACAGCTTGATGCTGAAGATCAGGCCCATGACGGTCAGGATCGTGGGCCCCGCCGACTTGAGCAACACGCGCCCGCGCTCGGCGAAGCGCACCATGGACTGGTCGTCGGGGTCGACGAGGCTGAAGGGGGTGTCGAAACGGGAGACGGCCAACGCCAGGAGGACGAACACCACCGCCCCCAGGGAGGGGAAGAGGAAGAACGACTCCTTGACGTACTCGCTCACCCGTTGGCGGACCGTCATTCCCACGTTGTGCAATGTCGCAGCCGGCATGTACTACCACCGTTTCGGATCGGGTCAGGGATCCCTGTGGTCGGTGCCACAACCTGGCGTCACGCTAACCACCCGCCCGTAACAACCCCGTTGCACCACCCCAGACCACCCGCGACCGGCCGCGGACCTCACCCGCTGACCTGGTCCAACCACGCCCGCACCTGCTCGGCCCGCGGCGACCCCACCGGCACCGCCCCCAAAGCCGCCTCCAGCACGAACGGGTCGCGGCGCCCGTCGGACCGCTGCGCCCACTCCAACAGCACCTCGGGGGCGGCGTTGCGGAACAGCACGTGCCGGATCTCGTGCGCCAGATCCTCCCGGGCCTCCACGATCGCGGGCGCCGCCGACCGCGGCAGCACCGGCCCCCGGTAGGCGCGCAACGCGCGCCGGTACTCGCCCGCCGCCAGGAAGTGGCGCACCTGGTCGACGTCGGTGCCCACCGGAACCGACCACCGGTAGGGGGAGGAGTCCACCACCTCGCCCAGCGCCTTGCGGATGCGCGACATCTCCACCCGCACGGTCACCGACGGCGTCCCGTGCTCATGGAGCAGGCTGGCGATCTCACCCCCGTAGAGCCCCTCGGGGTGCGCCGCCAACAGGAACAGGATCTCCGAGTGCCGCAGGCTCAACCGGCGCGCCCCGCCCCGGTGGAACAGCTGGGCCTGGCCCCGCCCCAGCACCCGCAGCCGGGTGGGCTCACCAGTGCCCGGCGCCCCCGCCCGCGAGAGCACCCCGCTGACCCGCTGGAGCCGCAGCTCGGACTCGACCGCGAACGCCGTGGCGCGCACCAGGTCCAGCGCGTAGGGCTGGGCGGCCTGGTCGCCACCGGTCAGGTCGACCACGCCGACCACCCGCCCGGTGTCGGGGTCGTGCACGGGCGCGGCCGAACAGCTCCACGCCTGCGCGCCCTGGCCGAAGTGCTCGCTGGAGAACACCTGCACCTCGTGGTCCAGGGCCAGAGCGACCCCGGGCGCGTTGGTTCCCGCGTCCCGCTCGCTCCAGGACGCCCCCTCCACGAACCGCATCCCCTCGGCGCGGGAGCGCGTGGCGTGGTCGCCCTCCACCCACAGCAGCCGCCCCTCGGCGTCGCCGACCGCCGCGATCTGGCCGCTGTCGGCGGCGCTGTCCACCAGCAGACGCCGAATCACCGGCAGGGCCGCGCGCAGCACGTGGGAGTCACGGCGCTCGCACACCTCGTCCCGGGGCAGCACCAGCCGGGGGCACACCCCCTCGGGGTCGACCCCGCTGTTCAGGCTGCGCAGCCACGACTCCCGGACCACGCTCCTCAACTCCGGCGAGGCCCGGCCGGAGGAGAGGAACCGCTCACGGGCCAGGGCCACGGCGCGCCGAAGCTCGCGTGGGTCGGCCCCCTCGGGCCACGCTCTCCAGGTCTGGTCCATGTGCGGCTCTTCCGGTCGCGGGGCGCCGGGCACGGCCCACTCACCGGGCCGCGCCCCTCACGTCCCTGCCTCCAGTACATCCCCACCTTTGGCATAATTCCAGTTCGACGCCGTGGACGGGACGGTCCCCAGCGGCGGGCGGCCCCCCGCGCCAGGCCCGGCGCGATCGTGCCGCCACCATCGGAGCACGGGTACCCTTCAGGGGCGACGCGGCGGCGGGGCCCGGTCCTCACCGCCCGCCCCGCGACCCCACGCGCACCTCCGCAACCGTGACCGCACGCCCGTGCCCAGATCTCAAATCGTCAACAAACCCTTAAATAACGCCCGAAAGCACACGTTGACGTTCGATCCAGCACTGACCAGACATTAGGTTGGTTGCGTGAGAAAGGGGACGGTCTCATGGTCGACGAGTTTCGCGCCGCATTCCAGGAACTGATCGACGCCTCCGTCGCCGCCGATCCCCAACAGTTCCCACCAGCCGTCCACAAGGTCTACGTGCTGGCCTCCCAGATCCCCGCCTCCGAACGCGAACTCGCCCTGGAGGCCCTGGCCCCCCTGCTCTCCGGCAACCAGGCCGCCCCCGGCATCATCGCCGACCTGTCCGTGGTCGCCGGAGCCCTCGTCGAGATGGGCACCGACCCCGGCCCCACCGGCATCGAGGTCCTGCTCCGCGCCCGCGGCATGGGCCGCGGCGCCATCGTCTTCACCCGCGCCTGGGAACGCACCGGACCCGACGCACCCCCCGACCCCGACACCGTCACCGCCGCCGACGAGACCCGCGTCGCCGCCGACCTGGGCGCCGACGCCCCCGGCGCCACCATGTGCTGGTGGACCATCCGCAGACACGGCCTGGCCGCCCGCACCATGCTCGGCCACACCAGCGTGCGCGCCCACGTCCGCCGCGACCCCACCCTGCACGCCGAACTCGTCGCCATCGCCAACCAGCTCAGCGACCACCTGCGGGAGTTCGACGACATCCGCAACCTGCTGCGCATGGCCGAGGCCACCAACGCCCTGGTCATGGACCGCCACTCCCAGCGCTGCTTCCGCGTCCTGTTCGACGGCGTCGGCGACAACTTCCAACTCCACACCCTGCTCGCCGACGCCCTCATCGGCCCCGACCACCACGGCCTGCACGGCGAACGCCCCGACCCCCGCTGGGTCACCCCCTACCTCAACGGCGACGTCGACCCCCACGCCCAGACCGTCCGCGGCTGGTGGAACCTGGTCGCCCACGACGGCACCTGGGTGTGGAACGAGGGCATGCCCGCCGAGATCCCCACCCTGGACGGCGAACGCGTCCTGGTCCTGGACGAACAGCCCTACCCCCGCTCCTGGAACGCCGGACGCCGCCACCCCCACGTCCACGGTTGGCTGGAGGTGGAGTCCGAACTCACCGCCCAGGAGGCCGAACGGTGGTGGACCCGCATCGCCCCGGCCGAGCCCGCCCTGCCCAGCCCCGACGACGAACCCACCCCGATCCCCGAACCCGTGGTCCTGACCTCGACGGACGAGGGGACCGAACGCGTGCGCGGCTTCGTCCCACCCACCGACACCGCCCCCGAACCCGAACCGGCGCCCACACCGCGACCCGAGGAACCCACAACCGAACCAGACCCCGCCCCGGCCGAACCCGAACCACGCGAGGACGCCGTGGCCCCGACCACGCTCATCCCGATCATCACCCCCCAGATGACGGCGACCACCCCCGCCGAGGAGCCCCCCGCACCCCAGGACGACACGGGTCGAGCCCCCGGCGCGGCGATGCTGCCACCGCTGCCGCCAGGGGTCTCGCGCAGCTCCTCCTGGGGCCCGAACTGGCGCTGACGCGACCCGAACGGCCCTACCTCATCGCGTGCCGACCCGAGGGCGCGGAGAACACACCCGTCGACGCGCGACCGCGCCCGTCCTCGTCGCCGTCACGCTCCTCGGCCTCCTCGTACAGGCCCTCGAAGTACTCCTCGGGCGTGACCTGGTCCTCCTCGTCCAGGCGCCGCCACCGCCCACCGACCAGCACCGGCGCCATGAGCACCACCGCCAGGGGCACGAACACGCCCAGCGGCAGCAGCACCAGCGCGCCGTCGAGCCCGGGCACGTCCGGCACCCGCTCCAGCCAACCCTCGCGCACCCACGCCAGAGCGCTCACAGCGCCCAGCACCAACGCCGCGCCCAGCGGCAGCAGGGGCGTCAGCCGGGGCGGGACGGCGACCATCGCCACCAGCAGACCCACCCCCACCAGGACCGCCAACGCCACGGGGCCGGTGCCCGACAGCGCGTCCAGACCGGACGCGTGCAGTCCGCGCAGATGGGACCACACCCACCCGCAGGACAGCACCAGCACCGGACCCAGGACCAGACCAGACAGGAAGCCGACAAGATGTCGCACGGGGATGCTCCTCTCGGGGTTGGGAGCACCCTAGCGCCATAACGGAAATTCGGCACGAACACCGCCACACTCGCGTAGCGGACACCGCGTCGACCACCACGCCGCGACCAGCCCCCACTACGCTGAGCCACCATGAGCCACGAACGCCACGAACCCGACCCCGAGGTCGTCGCCCTCGCCAGCCGCGTCTTCGACCACGCCCGCCACGGCCACACCCAGGACCTGGCCACCTACCTGGACGCCGGCGTCCCCGTCGACCTCACCAACGACAAGGGCGACACCCTGCTCATGCTCGCCGCCTACCACGGCCACGCCGACACCGTCACCCTGCTGCTGGACCGCGGCGCCGACCCCGACCGCCTCAACGACCACGAACAGTCACCGCTGGCCGGAGCGGTCTTCCAGGGCGAGACCGAGGTGGCACGCGTGTTGGCCGACCACGGCGCCGACCCCGACATCGGAACGCCCACCGCCCGCGAGACCGCCCTGATGTTCGACCAAAGCGACCTGCTCACCCTCTTCGACACCCCCTGACCCGCCCGAACACGCCCGTGGCGCCGCCCCCACAGACGGGGACGACGCCACGACGGACGAGGGAACACGGCGGGGGAGAGGCCTCAGGCGGGGTCGGGCTCGCGCTCGCCCGCCTCACCGGTGCGGGCCGAGTCCTTCGCGGCGGCCGCACGCTCGGCCACACGGGCGGAACCGGCCACCCGCGCCAACTCCTCGGGGCTGGTGCGCCCCCGCACACCGAGCACCGTCTCACTGACCGGGGTCGACCCCCACCGCCTGCGGATCTCGAAGGCCACCACGGCCACCGCCACCGACCCCAGGCTGGCCAGCAGGGCCTGCCGCTGGTCCGGCAGGGCGGCCATCGCCACACCGATCGCGACCAACCCGGCCAACACCACCCACGTCAGGTACGGGAACCCCCACATACGCAGGGTCAGCCGTTCAGGGGCGCGCCGACGCACACGGGCGCCCACCACCAGCTGCGAGGCGCAGATCGTCACGAACAGCACCAGCAGGATCGCGCCGATCGAGGCCACCAGGAACCCGAACACCCGACCGGGCAGCAGGTACTCGGCCACCACGGCCACGTACCCCACCACGGTGCCCAGCAGGATCGCGCGCGCGGGCACGCCCCGCCTGGTGGTCCGGCTCAACGCCCGGGGAGCGTCCCCCTGGCGGGAGAGCGCGAACAGCATCCGCGAGGTGGTGTACATCGCGGCGTTGAGCACGCTCAACACCGCCACCAGCACGACGACCTCCATGATCACCGCCGCGCCGCGCACACCCACGGTCTCCATCACCACCACGAAGGGGCTGCGCTCCAGGTCGGTGGTGTTCCAGGGCACCACCATCACCACGACCAGGATCGAGGCCAGGTAGAACAGGCCGATCCGCCACAGGACGTTGGTGATGGCCGAGGCCACCCCGCGCTCGGGCTCGGAACTCTCACCCGCGGCGATGGTGATGATCTCCACCCCGCCGAAGGCGAACAGCACCACCACGGTCGCGGCCAGCACCGCGACCCACCCGTTGGGGGCGAACCCGCCGTGCGCCCACAGGTTGGCCACGTGCGAGCCCTCCGAGCCGCTCCACAGCCCCAGCGCCCACAGCCCGCCCAGGAGCAGGAACGCCACGATCGTGCCGACCTTGACCAGGGAGAAGAACGACTCGGTCTCGGCGAACACCCGCACCGAGATCAGGTTGGCCGCCGTCATCGACAGCAGCACCAGCAGGGCCAGCAGCCACTGGGGCAGATCCACCCACTGGCCGAGGATGCTGGCCCCGGCCACCGACTCGGCGGCCACCAGCACCGCGTACAGCCACCAGTAGATCCAGCCGATGGTGAAACCGGCGCGCGGCCCGAAGGCCAGCCGGGCGTAGTCGGAGAAGGACCCGCCCGCCGGGACGGAGACCACCATCTCGCCCAACGCCCGCAGGGTGAGGAAGACCAGGGCCCCGGCCAGGGCGTAGGAGAACACCGCGGCCGGACCGGCGGTGTGGATGACCGCCCCCGACCCGATGAACAGCCCCGCTCCCACGGAACCACCGATCGCGATCAGTGCCATGTGCCGGCGGCGCAGCGTGTGGGCCAGCCCCGACTCGGTCGTGTGTGCCGCTTGTGGCGGCGTCGAACTACGTGTCACTTGCCCCACCATAGGACGAAAGGTTCATCACATTTTCCACTGACCCCGGTAAACCACACCGAACCAGCACAATGTGACGTGAGTCATACACCGGCGACGACTCCCCACCCCGACCCACGAGATGGCACCACCCCTGCAACACACCACCACCCCCCACACCATCCCCACCACCACTGAGAAACACCCCACTCACCCACCAGAGGGAGGCACACCCCCACCCACCTGTGCCACGATCACCCCCGTGCGCACCCTCGCCCTCCTCACCCGCCCGCTCACCAGCGCCCACACCCACCGCCGCTGGGTCTACCTCATCATCGGCGGCGCCCTGCTGACCCCCTACACCATGGCCGCCCTCGTCCTCACCAGCGTCCTGACCGGCCACACCGACACCACCGACACCACCCCCCAAGCCATGGCCGCCACCATCGCCCTCACCCTGGCCCCCGTCGCGGCCACCGCCTACATCCCCGGAGTGCGCACCGCCCAACTCCACCTCGCCCGCACCCTCCTACGCGGCCCCCTCACCGACCACCCCACCCCACCCCCCACCGCCAGCCGCACCACCGCCCGCACCAGCCTGTGGCTGTGCCTGCACATGGTCCTGGGCCTCCTCGTCTGCCTGGCCACCATGATCGGCCTCACCGAAGCCTTCCTCCTGGCCATCGCCCCCCTCATCCCCGACGGCCCCCAACCCCTCACCCGCAGCTCCCACCTGCTCACCACCATCCACGACCTGCCCCGCCACCAACGCCTCATCGGCCCCCTCCTCGGCCTCGCCCTCCTGGCCGCCCTCACCTACACCATCGCCCTGACCGGCCACCTCCTCGCCCGCACCGCACCCCACCTGCTCGGCCCCTCACCCACCGAACGCCTCGCCGCCGCCCAAGCCCACGCCGACACCCTCGCCGAACGCAACCGCCTGGCCCGCGAACTCCACGACACCCTCGGCCACGCCCTGTCCGTCGTCACCGTCCAAGCCGCCACCGCCGCCCGCCTCATCGACACCGACCCCGACTTCGCCCGCCAAGCCCTCACCCACATCGCCGACGCCGCCCGCACCGCCACCGCCGACCTCGACCACGCCCTCGGCGTCCTCCGCGAGGACACCCCCACCCCCCGCACACCCCCACCCGACCTGACCCGCCTGGCCCACCTGGCCACCGCCACCCGCCACACCGGCACCGACCTGACCTGCACCCTCACCGGCGACCCCGCCCACGTACCCGCCCTGCTCTCCCGCGAGACCTACCGCATCACCCAAGAAGCCCTCACCAACGCCCTGCGCCACGCCCCCCACCAACCCATCACCCTCACCCTCGACATCACCCCCACCACCCTGACCCTCACCGCCACCAACCCCCTGCCCCCAGGCCGCACCCGCCGCCGCACCGGCCGACGCGGCATCACCGGCATGCGCGAACGCGCCCACCTCCTCGGCGGCACCCTCACCGCCCGACCCACCACCACCCACTGGCGCCTCACCCTCCACCTGACCTGGAAAGCACACCCGTGATCCGCATCGCCCTCGTCGACGACGAAGCCCTCATCCGCGCCGGACTGGCCGCCCTCATCAACGCCGAGGACGACATGGAGGTCGTCGGCCAGGCCGAAGACGGCGCCGACGTCCCCGACCTGACCCGCCGCACCCGCCCCGACGTCATCCTCATGGACGTGCGCATGCCCGCCCTCGACGGCATCCAGGCCACCCACACCCTCACCCAGACCCTCGACCACCCACCCCGCGTCATCGTCGTCACCACCTTCGACAACGACGACCACGTCTGGGGCGCCCTACGCGCCGGCGCCACCGGATTCCTCCTCAAACGCACCCCACCCGAGGACATCCTCGCCGCCATCCGCATCGCCCACCGCGGCCAGACCCTGCTCTTCCCCACCGCCCTGCGCGCCCTGGCCGCCACCCAACCCGCCGCACCCACACCCGCCGCCCGCGCCGTGGCCACCCTCACCGAACGCGAAGCCCAAACCCTCACCCTCATGGCCCAGGGCCACACCAACGCCGAAATCGCCACCCACCTGCACCTGGGCCTGCAGACCGTCAAGACCCACGTGTCCAACACCCTGGCCAAACTCGGCGTCCGCGACCGCACCCAAGCCGTCATCGCCGCCTACGACTCCGGCCTCATCCACCCCGGAACCCACCCCTAAGCACCACGACACACCCACACCACCACAAACACCCAACCCACCCCACGGTCAGTCACACCACTGCTACGGTCAGCAGCCACCATCCGCAGCCGACCACCAGGACCGACCATGCCGACCGCGCCAGCCATCGACCTCGACCACATCAGCCACCTGTACCGCACCCACCGCGACGACCTGGCGCGCGTCCGCGACCACCAACGCGACCACCACACCCACGCCGACCCCACCATGACCCCCCAACTCGACGACATCGAAGCCGAGATCACCTACCTCCTCCTCCGCGACACCACCCCCGCCCACGTCGTCGAGATCGGCACCTACCACGGCTGGTCCACCACCTGGATCCTGTCCGCCCTACGCGACAACGGCACCGGCCACCTCCACTCCTTCGACATCGTCGACCACGCCCCCCACCACGTCCCCGACCACCTGTCCGCCGACCGCTGGACCTTCACCAAGGGCGACGTACGCACCCGCACCGACCACCTGCCCCCACACATCGACTACCTGTTCATCGACGCCGCCCACAACGGCCGCTTCGCCCGCTGGTACACCCACCACCTCCTGCCCACCCTCGCCCCCCACACCCCCGTCAGCGTCCACGACGTCTTCCACCAACGCCGCGCCCTGCCCTTCACCGAAGGCGCCGTCGTCCTCAAATGGCTCGCCAACAACACCACCCCCTTCTTCACCGCCTCCGCCGCCCGCGCACCCCACACACACCGAGCCATCCAGGACCTGAAGAAGGAACTCGACCTGCACACCCCCGTACGCCCCGGCCACCGCAACCCGATGATCTACTTCCGCCAGCCCGCCCCACACCGCCCCACCGCACCCCTGGACCACCACCACCGCACCCACACCCCCTGACACAACACGGCCGGGGCGGTGGAACCACCACCGCCCCGGCCGTGCTTGCTTTGGGCCTCCGCCCCGCTAGGAACCCCCAGCACCCACCTGACCGGGCGCACCCCCATCCGACAGACCACGCTCACGCACCCACACCACATCAGCGGCATCCGCCACGATCCGCGAGAAGTTCTCCGGCTGATCCAGACTCACCATGTGCCCCGCCCGCGGCACGTTCACCAACCGACCGTCCACACACGCGTCGAAGAACTTCTTCTCATGGATCCGGAAATGATCACGCGACCCGTTGATCAACCACACCGGCCCCGGATACGCACCCAACGCCGCCAACGCGTCCATCTCCGAGATCTCGTCGATCACCGCCGTGGCCGCCTCCACCGCCAACCCACCGTCCAACACCGCGTCCGCCGCACCATCACGCAACGTCAACCGGTGGAACCGCTCATTGACCGCCGCCCCCCGATCCGGCAACCGATCCATCAACACCGCCGGAATCCGGTACACCTGCGCCAACGACTGCGCGGGCTTGGCCGTACAACTCGCCGCCACCAACCCCGCCACCCGACCCGGCGCCGCACCCGCCGCCGCGATCGACACGAACCCCCCCAGACTCAACCCCACCAACAGGGCACGACCACCCACCCCGTCGATCGCCCCCAACACCGTGTCCACCGCCGTCCCCAGCGAGAACACCTCACCCCGCCGCGACCCATGCCCCGGCAGATCCGGCGTCACCACCGTGCGGCCACGCTCACGCAACCACTCCACCTGCGGCCGCCACATACTCCCCGACACCCGCAACCCGTGCACCAGCACGATCGGCACACCCATGACCGCTCCTCCTACCCCGCCCGGTACCGCACCGTCACCGGCGCGTGGTCCGACCACCGCGCCGCGTGCTCCTCAGCCCGCTCCACACGCGCCCACTCCGCACGCGCCGCCAACCCCGGCGTCGCCACCTGGTAGTCGATCCGCCACCCCGCGTCGTTGTCGAACGCCCGCCCCCGATACGTCCACCACGAGTACGGGCCCTCCCGATCCGGCATCAACGACCGCATCACGTCCACGTACCCCACCTCGTCGAAGACCCGCGACATCCACTCCCGCTCATGCGGCAAAAAACCCGAGCTCTTCCGGTTGGACCGCCAGTTCCTCAGATCCGCCTCCCGATGCGCGATGTTCCAGTCACCGCACACCACCAGCTCACGGCCCCCCGACTCCACCTCCTCACGCCGCTTCACCAGGTACGCCAGGAACGCCTCCATGAACCGCTCCTTCTCCTCCTGCCGCGGCGTGCCCACATCCCCCGACGGCAGGTACAGACTCGCCACCGTCACCGGACCCAGGTCCACCTCCACATACCGACCCGAATCCTCGAACTCCGCCGCACCGAACCCCACCCGGACCTCATCCGGCTCCACCCGCGTGTACACCGCCACCCCGGCACGACCCCTCGCCGCCGCCGGAGCCAACACCACGTGCCACCCCGGCGGGGCGATCACCTCGGCCGCCAACTGGTCCCGCTCCGCCCGCGTCTCCTGAAGACACACCACGTCCGCGCTCGTGGCCGCCAACCACCCCACGAACCCCGGATCCTTCCTCGCCGCCGCACGCAGACCATTGACGTTGACCGTGGACACCTCGAAACCGTTCATCACAGGCCACAGAGTAGCCACCCCCGACCTCACCCGTCCCCACGCTCACCCACCAACCGACGCACCACCCCATACGTCCGGTTCGACCCCGCGGCCTCCCGCTGCGCCCGCGCCGTCACCTCGATATAGGCCTGCGACGACGCCACCGACGCATGCCCCAACAGGTGCATGATCTCACTCACCGACGCCCCGTCCTCCGCCAACCGCGTCGCGAACGTGTGCCGCAACGCGTGCACCAACGTCCCCCGCGCCACCCGGTCATGCACCCCCGCGTGCCGATAACACTGCCGCACCAGATACTGCAGCCCACCCCGCCGCAACCCCTGCCCCCGGTTGTCCACCAACAACGGATCCGCCCCCCGAACCTCCACCCCGAACCGCCCACGCCGCGACACCAGATACGCCTCCAACAAGGCCTCCAACGGCGCCTCGATCGGCAACACCCGCTCACCACCGCCCTTGCCCACCACCCGGATCCGCCGCTCACCCGCACGGCCCCCCACCGACTCCACCCGCAGCGCCAACATCTCCGCCGACCGCATCCCCGTCAGCAACGCCAACGCCAACACCGCCAGATCCCGCTCCGGCCACGGATCCCTCGCCCGACGCGCCCCCCGCGCCAACGCCTCCAACAACCGCTCCGGCGTGTCCTCACCCATCAACGGCTTGGGACCCGACGGCCGCACCCGAGGCCGCGGCACCGCCGACATCGGATTGCCCGCCACCACCCGCTCCGAGACCCAGAACCCGAAGAACCCGTTCCACGTCGACCACGCCCGCACCACACTGGAGGCCGCACGCTCCCCGGCGAACTCCGCGAACGCCCCCCGCAACACCCCCGCGTCCAACTCGGCCAACCCCACCTCGTCCAACCCGCACCCACGCGCCCGCGCCACACACCCCAACACCCCACGCAGGTCACGCCGGTAGGCCGCCACCGTGTGCGGAGACGGCTTGGCCGCCCGCCGCGCCACCAGGTACCGCTCCACCGCCTCCAGGGCCCCCAGCCCCGCCAGTTCACCGCTCATGCACACAGCATCCCCGACCGCGCACCACACCCACACCCGGAACCCACCCGGAATCGAACACGATCGAACACCACTCAGCACCGCACCCGAACCAGGCCAGCGGGGGAGCGGGGGGCCACCACGGCGGTCAGACAGCAGCGATCGAACACCGCCGCGGCACCGGACGGGGAGCCCGCCCACGTGAAGAGCCGCACCCACACCGATCACGGGGACCGCGACGTCACCACACCGGGGGAGGGCCCCACCCGCGACACCGCCCCGACCGCACACCACCAGCCAGCGCACCCACGAACACAGCGTCGGGGCGGCCCGCCAGGGGGAGAGGACGCGAGGACACCGCCACCGCCCAGGACGGCGTCCCACCAGACAACCCGACGATCAGCGGTGCGCCGCCCGCGCGCCGACAGGGCCAACGACGTCACACCACCGCGCAGGAGCCCGGGCGCCCCTCAACCACCCAACACCGCACGCACCCCACGCGCGATCTCCACGTCCTCACGCGCCCGCACCACCAACGACCGCACCGACGCACCCGCCGCACTCACCTCACCCTCACCCCGCACACCCGCGTTCACCACCGGATCCACCCGCACACCCACAAACCCCAACCCCAGAGCCGCCCGCCACCGCACCTGCGCCGAGTTCTCACCCACACCACCGGTGAACACCAACGTGTCCACCCCACCCATCGCCGCCGCCATCGCCGCCACCCCAGCACGCAACCGGTGCACGTACACCCCCAACGCCAACTCCGCCTCAGCGTCACCCCGCCCCACCACCTCCCGCATATCCGCCGTCCCCGCCAACCCCAACAAACCCGACCGCTCCTCCAACGCCTCACTCACCTCCCGCACCGACAGCCCCGCATGCTCCTGCAACCACACCACCAACCCCGGATCCACGCTGCCCGACCGCGTCGCCATCACCAGCCCCTCCAACGGCGTGAACCCCATCGTCGTGTCCACACACCGCCCCCGCAGCACCGCCGACAACGACGCCCCCGACCCCAGGTGCGCCACCACCACCCGCTCACCACCGGTCCACCCCACCGCCCGACGCGACGCGTAGGCGTGCGACAACCCGTGGAACCCGTACCGACGCACCCCCCACTCACGCCGCCACCGCTCCGGCACCGCGTACGTCGCCGCCACCCCCGGCAAGCCCGCGTGGAAGGCCGTGTCGAAACACGCCACCGCCGCCACCCCCGGCAACACCCGACCCACCGCCTCGATCCCCGCCAACGACGCGACCTGATGCAACGGCGCCAACCCCACCAAACCCCGCAACCGCTCCACCACCGCCGCGTCCAACCGCACCGGCGCCACGAACTCCCGCCCACCGTGCACCACCCGATGCCCCACCGCGTCCGCCTCGGGCAACCCCGCCACCGCCTCCTCCAACGCGCCCCGCCTCCACACACCACGCTCAGCGGGCACCGCGACCTCCTCCACCACCTCCTCACCGTCCACCACGCTCAACTTCAGGCTGCTCGACCCCGCGTTCACCACCAGCACCCGCATCAGTACGGCCACGTCCACTCGCGGATCCACGCCGGATCCTCACCGAACTCCCGCGTGTACGCCCGATCCCGCGCCCGCGCGTCCACCATCCGCCGCCGCACGTGCGCGGCCCCCTCCGCCAACCCCTCCACCCGGTCGATCACGTCCATCACCAGGTGGTACCGGTCCAGATCGTTGAGCATCACCATGTCGAACGGCGTCGTCGTCGTGCCCTCCTCCCGGTACCCGCGCACGTGCAGGTTCCCGTGGCCCCGACGCCGGTACGTCAACCGGTGCACCAACCACGGGTACCCGTGGAACGCGAAGATCACCGGCTTGTCGACCGTGAACAACGCGTCGTACTCGGCGTCCGGCAACCCGCGCGGATGCTCGCCCTCCGGCAGCAACCGCACCAGATCCACCACGTTCACCACCCGCACACGCAACCACGGAAACTCCCCCCGCAGCAGATCCACCGCCGCCAACGTCTCCAACGTCGGCACGTCCCCCGCACACGCCAACACCACGTCCGGATCGGCACCACCCTCGGTACCGGCCCACTCCCAGATCCCGATCCCACGCGCGCAGTGCGCGACCGCCTCGTCCATCGACAGGTACACCAACTCCGGCTGCTTCCCCGCCACCACCACGTTCACGCGGTCCCGCGACCTCAGACAGCGGTCCACCACCGACAACAACGTGTTCGCGTCCGGCGGCAGATACACCCGCACCACCTCCGCGGGCTTGTTCAACACCACGTCCAGGAACCCCGGATCCTGGTGCGTGAACCCGTTGTGGTCCTGCCGCCACACATGCGACGTCAACAGGTAGTTCAACGAGGCGATCGGCCGCCGCCACGGCAGCCGCCGCGACACCCTCAACCACTTCGCGTGCTGGTTGAACATCGAATCCACGATGTGCACGAACGCCTCATAACACCCGAACAACCCGTGCCGCCCCGTCAGCAGATACCCCTCCAACCACCCCTGGCACAGATGCTCACTGAGCACCTCCATCACCCGACCGTGCCGCCCCAGGTGCTCATCGGTCGACAGCACCTCCTCCTCCCACACCCGATCCGAGACCTCGAACACCGCCGACAACCGGTTCGACGCCGTCTCGTCCGGCCCCACCAACCGGAACCGGTCCGGATTGGCCCGCACCACGTCACGCAGGTACCCCCCGAGCACCCGGGTGGCCTCACACGTGCGCACACCGTGCCCGTCCACGCCGACCGCGTAGTCCCGAAAGTCCGGCAGATCCAGATCCCGCAGCAACAACCCCCCGTTCGCGTGCGGGCTGCCGCTCATCCGCCGCCCACCCCCGGGCGCCGCCGACCGCACCGCCCCCACCGGCGCCCCCGCGCCGTCGAACAACTCCTCCGGCCGGTACGACCGCATCCACCGCTCCAACAACCCCCGGTGCTCGGCGTCCTCACGCACCCGCCCCAACGGCACCTGGTGGGAACGCCACGTCCCCTCCACCGGAACCCCGTCCACCTCCACGGGCCCGGTCCACCCCTTGGGGGAGCGCAGCACGACGACCGGCCACACCGGCCGCTCCCGAACACCCGCACCGCGCGCCGCGCGCTGGATGTCGGCGATCGCGTCCAGCGCCTCGTCCAACACCCGCGCCATCCGCCGGTGCATCACCGCCGGATCGTCACCGCTCACCAGCAGCGGACGGTAACCCACCCCCTCCAGGAAGGCGATCAGCTCCGCCTCGGGCACCCGTGCCAGCACCGTCGGATTGGCGATCTTGTACCCGTTCAGGTGCAGGATCGGCAGGACCGCGCCGTCGCGCTCCGGGTCCAGGAACGAGGTCGCGCGCCAACTGGCCGCCAGCGGTCCCGTCTCGGCCTCGCCGTCGCCCACCACACACGCCACCACCAGGTCGGGGTTGTCGAAGGCCGCGCCGTGGGCGTGCGCCAACGAGTACCCCAGCTCACCGCCCTCGTGGATCGACCCGGGGGTCTCGGGCGCCACGTGGCTGGGCACACCGCCGGGAAACGAGAACTGCCGGAAGAGCCGCCGCATGCCCTCCCCGTCCAGGGACACGTGCGGGTACACCTCGCTGTAGGTGCCCTCCAACCAGGCGTTGGCCAAGGCCGCGGGGCCGCCGTGCCCGGGCCCCAGCACGTACATCATGTTCAGGTCGCGGGCCCGGATCACCCGGTTCAGGTGGGCGTAGCAGAAGTTCAGCCCGGGGGTGGTGCCCCAGTGGCCCAGGAGTCGGGGTTTGACGTGCTCGGGCCGCAGTTCCTCGCGCAGGAGCGGATTGTCGAGCAGGTAGATCTGGCCCACCGACAGGTAGTTCGCCGCGCGCCAGTAGGCGTCCACACGGGCGAGTTCGTCGTCATCGATGCTGGCCATGGCCGTGGTCCTCCCGGAGTCGTCGTCCGTCGCGTTGGTGGAGGGGACCCGGCCCGGGGCGGTCAGAGGGAGGCGGCGCCGTCCCGGTCACCGTAGTCGGGGGAGTGGGGGAGCTCCAGACGACGTGCCGGGGGAGGAGCCCGAACCATCACATTAAGTAAAAGGTCAACAACCCTTCGCGATCGTGTCGTCGGCGGGTCAGGGGCGAACCGGGGGAGTGGGGGCCCGGCGCCATACAGGGGGAGCGCCGAGGCCCCCACGCGCAGGGGAGACGCCCCGGGGGACCGTGCGAGGTCAGTCCTCGCGGCGGGGTCCCCGGCCAGCACACCACCACAAGCCACGCATACAACTTCAAAAGATGACAAAAGCATGCATAACATCGTTTATGCATCAAACATGGCGACAGGGGAGGAACCCCACCCGCCGGGGGACGCCCTGCGACCGCACCCCCAGATCCCGCAGCCGGACACCGCACCGGAGCCGTCCGCACCAGGGGGGAGCCAGCCCGCGTCCACGCCACGACAGCAGCCAGTGACCCGGCCGCACCACTGGCCAGCGCACCCACCCCGACACCCGCGGCCAGACTCAGCGGATCCACACACGCCCACCGGCGAAACCCCGCCGTCCACCGGCACGGCCCACAGGCCACCAGGCGCGAGCGGCTCCCGCACACCGCCGCCCAGCCCGGTCGCCACCGGCCGCCTCCACGGGCCACGACCGACGCGCCGACGCGATCGCACCGACCCCGCACACCCGGATCGACGACCCCGCCCAGAGGCCGCCGCGCGGCACCCGCACCGTCGACGCCCACCACCGAACACACCCGAAACCCCTACCCCACAAGGGATCCCGCATCACCGATAATGCACATTATGTCAAGTAAACGATTCCCGGCCCCCACCCCACACCCGAATTAACACCCCGCCGGATACCGACATGTATACGCAACAACCGAACGCGCCCAGCGAAACACCCCGCCCCCAGCCTCCTAGGTGTCCCCCGACACCGACCCCCAAGGAGGTGGCGTGGCACGCACACGCCTGGGCGCCCTGCCCACCACCCTCACCGCGGCCGCCTGCGCCCTGCTCCTGACCACCACCGCCTGCGCCAACGGCGACCCCACCGGCGTCGACGACGACACCGTCACCGTCGGCATGCTCCACTCCCTGTCCGGCACCATGGCCATCAGCGAGGTCACCGTCCGCGACGCCGTCCAACTCGCCATCGACGAGATCAACGCCGACGGCGGCGTCCTGGGCCGCCAGATCGAACCCGTCATCGAGGACGGCGCCTCCGACGAGGCCACCTTCGCCGAACGCGCCCAAAAACTCCTCCAGGCCGACCAGGCCGCCACCGTCTTCGGCGGCTGGACCTCCGCCTCCCGCAAGGCCATGCTCCCCGTCTTCGAACGCAACAACGGCCTGCTCTGGTACCCGGTCCAGTACGAAGGCCTCGAAGCCTCCCCCAACATCGTCTACACCGGCGCCACCACCAACCAGCAGATCATCCCCGCCCTGGACTACCTGCGCGAACAGGGCCACACCAGCCTCTACCTCGTCGGCAGCGACTACGTCTTCCCACGCACCGCCAACCAGATCATCAACGCCTACGCCGACGCCCACGACATGCAGATCACCGCCGAGGAGTACACCCCCCTCGGCCACACCGAGTACTCCACCATCACCAACGACATCGCCCGCACCCAACCCGACGCCGTCTTCAACACCCTCAACGGCGACTCCAACGTCAGCTTCTTCCAACAGCTGCGCTCCGCCGGCGTCACCGCCCAGGACACCCCCGTCCTGAGCGTCAGCGTCGCCGAGGAGGAGATCGAGGGCATCGGCGCCGACAACATCGCCGGACACCTCACGGCCTGGAACTACTACCACACCACCGACACCAACACCGGCTTCGTCGAGGCGTTCACCCAGACCTACGGCGCCGACCGCGTCACCTCCGACCCCATGCAGTCCGCCTACAACGCCGTCTACCTGTGGCGCGCCGCCGTCGAGGAGGCGGACAGCTTCGAGGTCGACGCCGTCCGCGCCGCCCTCGACGGCATCACCGTCCAGGCCCCCGAAGGCACCATCACCCTCGACGGCGACACCCAACACGTCATCAAGACCGCGCGCATCGGCCAGATCAACGCCGACGGCCTCATCGACGAGATCTGGGCCTCCCCCGAACCCATCACCCCCGACCCCTACCTGACCGGGTACGACTGGGCCGCCGACCTCACCGGCTGACCCGCCCTCACCCGGGGAGCGCCCCGACGCGACACCTCCCCCGGCGGCCGGGACCCGCACCCTCCCGGCCGCCCCCACCACCCCCGAAAGGAGCCCCGGTGGACGCCCTGCTCACCCAACTCCCCGTCGGCCTGTCCATCGGCGCCGTCCTCCTGCTGGCCGCCCTCGGCCTCAACCTCACCTTCGGCCAGATGGGCGTCATCAACATGGCGCACGGCGAGTTCATCATGACCGGCGCCTACACCGCCTACGTCCTCAACACCTGGCTCGGCCCCACCCCAGCCCTCCTCCTCGCCCTCCCCACCGCCTTCGCCGTCACCGGCGCCCTCGGCTGGCTCCTCGAACGCGGCCTCATCCGCCACTTCTACGGACGCCCCCTCGACACCCTCCTGCTCACCTTCGGCATCGGCATGATCCTCCAACAGGCCGCCCGCGACATCTTCGGCGCACCCAACGTCGACGTCCCCACACCCGACTGGCTCACCGGAGGCATCACCCTCCCCGGCGACATCCGCCTGCACCACGCTCGCCTGTTCATCCTCGCCCTGGCCGTCATCGCCGTGGCCGCCCTCACCCACCACCTCCACCACTCCCGCCAAGGACGACAGATGCGCGCCGTCCTGCACAACCGCGACCTGGCCGCCGTCTCCGGCATCAACACCCGCCGCGTCGACGCCACCACCTTCGTCATCGGCTCCGGCCTCGCCGGCATCGCGGGCGTGGCCCTCACCCTCACCGGCCCCACCGGCCCCACCCTGGGCACCAACTACATCGTCGACGCGTTCCTCGTCGTCGTCATCGGCGGCCTCGGCCACCTACGCGGCACCGTCCTGGCCGCCCTCGCCCTGGGCCTGCTCAACGCCACCGTCGAAGCCTGGACCGACGCCTCCCTGGCCAAACTCATCGTCTTCGCCACCATCGTCGCCCTCCTCCAAGCCCGCCCCCAAGGACTCCTCACCACCAAGACAAGGGCACTCGCGTGACCACCACCCTCACCCGCCTACGCGGCCCCCTCACCTTCACCGCCCTCATCGCCGCCGCCATCCTCGTCCTCCCCCACCTCCTCGAACCCTTCCGCCTCAACCTCCTCGCCCAATACCTGTGCTACGCCATCGTCGCCCTCGGCATCGCCCTGGCCTGGGGCCGCGGCGGCATGCTCACCCTCGGCCACGGCGTCTACTTCGGCCTCGGCGGCTACGCCATCGCCATCCACCTCACCCTCGCCCGCACCGCCACCGACCCCCTCACCCCCGACCGACTCCCCCAGTTCATGGTCTGGTCCGGCCGCACCGAACTCCCCTGGTTCTGGACCGCCCTGACCCACCCCGCCGCGGCCATCGCCGCCGCCGTCCTCGTCCCCGGAGCCCTGGCCACCCTCCTGGGATGGTCCGTCTTCCGCCAACGCGTCCGCGGCGCCTACTTCGCCATCCTCAACCAGGCCCTGGCCGCCGCCTTCGTCATCCTCCTCATCGGACAACAACACCTCACCGGCGGCTCCAACGGCCTCACCGACTTCCCCGTCTTCGCCGGACACAGCCTCTACTCCCCCACCGCCCAAACCACCCTCTACACCCTCACCGTCCTCACCCTCGCCGCCCTCTACCTACTCCTCCGCCACATCACCCGCAGCCGCTACGGCAAACTCCTCCTCGCCATCCGCGACGGCGAAGACCGCGTCCGCTACCTCGGCTACGACCCCACCTGGGCCAAAACCCTCGCCTACGCCCTGTCCGCCATGACCGCCGGCATCGCCGGAGCCCTCTTCGTCCCCATCCTCGGCATCATCTCCCCCACCCTCGTCGGCGTCATCCCCTCGATCATGATGGTCCTCGCCGTCGCCCTCGGCGGCCGCCACTCCCTCGCCGGAGCCGCCACCGGCGCCGTCCTCGTCAACGCCGCCCAGACCACCTTCGCCGAAACCTTCGCGGGCGGCTGGACCTACCTCCAAGGCGCCCTGTTCGTCCTCGTCATCGCCCTCGCCCCCCAAGGCCTGGCCGGACTCACCCACCACGCCAGGGGCGCCCTCACCCGACCCCGCACCCCCACACCGGAGCCCACCACCACCGGGAGCCCCACATGAGCCTGCTCACCATCACCGACCTCACCGTCACCTTCGGCGACTTCACCGCCCTCGACGACATCAACCTCACCATCGAGGAAGGCGAACTCCGCTTCCTCATCGGCCCCAACGGCGCAGGCAAAACCACCCTCATCGACACCATCACCGGCCGCACCCGCCCCACCCACGGCACCATCACCTTCAACGGCCACACCCTCAACAAACGCAGCGAACACCACATCGCCCGCACCGGCATCGGCCGCACCTTCCAGACCAGCGTCGTCTTCGAGGAACTCACCGTCGCCGACAACGTCGACCTCGCCGCCTCCCACCGCCTACGCCCCTGGCAACTCCTCCGCGCCCCACGCACCCACCCCGACCACGTCACCCGCATCCTCGACCGCGTCGGCCTCACCCCCCACGCCAAAGCCGCCACCCTCTCCCACGGCCAACGCCAATGGCTCGAAATCGCCATGCTCCTGGCCCAACAACCCCGCCTACTCCTCCTCGACGAACCCGTCGCCGGAATGAGCACCGACGAACGCACCCGCACCGGCCACCTCCTCACCGAGATCGCCGCCGACCACACCATCGTCGTCATCGAACACGACATGGACTTCCTACGCCGCCACGCCCACCAGGTCACCGTCCTCCACGAAGGCCGCGTCCTCACCCACGGCGACCTCACCACCGTCCAGAACGACCCCCAGGTCCAACAGGTCTACCTCGGCCGCACCCCACAGAAAGCCCACACATGACCACCCCCCACCTGCACATCCACCAACTCCACGCCGGCTACGGCCGCGCCCGCGTCCTCTTCGACATCAACCTCACCATCACCACCGGCACCATCGCCTGCGTCATGGGCCGCAACGGCGTCGGCAAAACCACCCTCCTCAACACCATCGCCGGACTCATCACCCCCACCCACGGCACCATCACCCACAACAGCACCCCCATCACCCACCACCCCCCACACACCCGCGTCCACAACGGCATGGCCTACGCACCCCAAGGCCACGACACCTTCGCACCCCTCACCGTCGCCGAGAACCTCCACGTCGCCCACACCGCCACCCGACGCGGCGGCCCCGAACTCATCGACGCCGCCCTCGACCGCTTCCCCCGCCTCAAACCCCTCCTCCACCGCCGCGCCGGCAACCTCTCCGGAGGCCAGGCCCAACAACTCGCCATCGCCCGCGCCCTCGTCACCAACCCCACCCTGCTCCTCCTCGACGAACCCACCGAAGGCATCCAGCCCAACATCGTCGAGGAGATCGAAACCGCCATCACCGACATCGCCGCCGAAGGAACCACCGTCCTGCTCGTCGAGCAGTACCTCGACGTCGCCCTCCGCCTCGCCGACACCGTCACCGTCCTCGACGCCGGCCACATCGTCCACACCGGCGACCGCGCCGACCTCACCAGCGACGACGCCCACGCCCTCATGGCCATCTGACCCACCCAACAACCACCCCCGCCCCACACGACGAAGGGGCCCACCCACCGGCAGACCCCCACGACACCCAACCCACACCGACTCACACCAACCGCACCCACCCCGTACGCACCCACAACGCCCCACCCGACTCCAACCGCTCCACCACCGCACGCTCCAACCGCGTCCCCCGCGGAGCCGCCGCCACATCCACCTCAGGCATCCCGAACACGAACCGGAACACGTCCCCCTCCCCCGGAACCCCCCCACCCACCAACGAGAACCGCCGCTGGAACCGCACGATGTTGGACCCCTCCCCCAACACCTCGGCCCACCACGGATCCAACAACCACGACGTACACGTCGCCACCACCGGATCCATCCCCAGATGCGCCCGCGCGAACGCCCGCGCCCCCGCCAACGCCGCATCCACCGCCACCGGATCCAACCCACCCGTGGGAATGTGCAACCGCAGCACCGGATCCCCCACACCCATCCCCGCACCCCACGCGGCCGCCTCCCCCGCCGGATACCACTCCACCGCGCCCTGACCCCCCAACAACGCGGGCTCCAACTGCAACCCACCCACCCAGAACAACCGGCCCCGGAACTGCGCCGCCACCCACGCCGACGTCTCCAGACCCAACCGGCCGAACATCCGCCGCGACCGCGCCACCTGCACACCCACGTCCGCCAGCGTCCGCGCCGTCACCGCACGGTCGATCCCCCGCGCCCCGTGCCGCTCGAACTGGTCCTCCACCATCGCCGCGAACGCCCACAGCGACGCCATCCGCACCCGGACGTCCCGCGCCCCGACCAGCGTCGGCCACGCACGCCACCCGTCCAGCGGCAGGTCCACATCCGCGCACAACCGCCGGTACATACACCCCACCAGGTGCCACAACTCCGGCGGCCACCCCGCGTCCGGCCACACCGCCGCCACCTCGGCCCGATCCACCGGATCCAACGCGAACAGGTCCAACACCCGCGCGGCCCGCTCCCCCACCGGCACGTCCAGCGCCCGCGCCGGGTCGGGAAGCCGCTCGGCCTCCGCCAACCACACCCGCACGTCCGAACCCAGACCGAACCGTTCCACCACAGCAGCGCTATCCATGCGCACATCTTGCCGGAACGCCCACCCCCCAAGCCCTCCCACAACCGACGCGAGTGAGGCCGGGCTCACAGTGGGGCATAGTGTTGACGTACGACCACGAACTCAGCGAAACCACCGAAAACGAGGACGACCACCGATGTCCGACCCGGCGCACCGCATACAGGACTGGATCGCCACCCACGACACACCCACCACCTCCGTGGCCCACCTGCTCTGCGACCGCCACCACCCCGACACCGTGGCCACCACCGAGATCGGACCCACCCTCGAAGCCACCACCCTCACCTTCGGCGAACTCGCCGACCGCTCCCGCGCCCTCGCCGCGGGCCTCGCCGACCTCGGCGTCACCACCGGCGACCACGTCGCCACCCTCATCCCCAAGGGCATCGACCTCACCGTCACCGCACTGGCCGTCTGGCGCCTGGGCGCCGTCCTCGTCCCCCTCCTGCCCTCCTTCGCCCCCTCCGCCATCGCCGAACGCCTCACCCACTCCCAGGCCCGCCTGGTCCTGTGCGACGCCGAGTACCGCACCAAACTCGACCCCCTCCCCGACTCCGCCGCCCCCCGCTGGGGCGTCGCCACCACCGGCGCCCACCCCCTGCGCGAGGGCGACCACACCCTCGACTCCCTCACCGAGCGCGCCCACACCCCCGTCGCGGACGCCGCCGTCGGCGGCGACGGCGCCCTCGCGCTGCTGTTCGTCTCCGGCCCGGTCGGCCCGCCCCGGGGAGTGCCGGTGCCCGTCCGCGCGCTGTCGGCCATGCACGCCCACCACCACTACGGCCTCGGGGTGGACGACGAGGACGTGTACTGGAACACCGCCGCCCCCGGCACCGCCTACGGCCTCTACCACGGGGTGATCTCGCCGCTGCTGGCCGGGCACAACTCGCTCGCCCTGCGCGCGGGGTTCTTCGATCCCGAACTCACGCTCGACGTGCTGGGCGTGTTCGGGGTGACCAACCTGGCCGCCGACCCCACCACGTACCGCACGCTGCGCGCGGCGACCAAGACGCTGCCGCCCGACGTGGTGGTCCAGCGGCTGTCGAGTGCCGGCGAACCGCTCTCGCCCGACGTGATCGAGTGGGTGACCGACGCGTTCGGGGTGCCGGTGCGCGACCACTACGGGCAGACCGAGCTGGGGTGGTGCGTGGGCGTGCCCAACGGGGACACGGGCGAGCCGGTGCAGGAGATCGTTCCGGGAGCGATCGGCCCGGCGCTGCCCGGGTGGGACGTGCGTGTCCTGGAGGCGATCTCCGACGAGCCGGCGCCGGTGGGCGCCTACGGTCGGGTGGCGGTCGATCTGGCCAACAGCCCGTTGGCGTGGTTCGGGGGGTACCTGGAGAACGAGGGCGCCTCGCAGGTCCGGTTCACGCCGGACCGGTCGTACTACCTGACGGGTGACACGGGGATCGTCGACCGCAGGGGGCTGCTGTTCTTCTCCACGCGCGACGACGGCGCGATCCAGTCGCACGGGTACCGGATCGGCCCCACCGAGGTGGAGGCGGTGCTGAACGAGCACGCGGCGGTGGAGGAGTGCGGGGTGTACTCGATCCCCGACGAGTTGGCGGGGCAGGTGATCGGCGCCCGGGTGGTCCTGTCGCCGGGGTTCGAGGCCGGTGAGGAGCTGGCCGAGGAGCTCAAGGAGTGGGTGCGGACGCGGTACGCGACGCACGCGGCGCCGAGAGCGGTGGACTTCGTGGCGGAGCTGCCGCGCACGGCCTCGGGCAAGATGCGGCGGGCGCGGCTGCGCTGATCCCGGCCGCAGAGCGGTGACGGCCCCGGGGGGCGGCCACGGCGTCGATGATCGTGTCCACCCCTCGGGGCGGCCGGGAGCGGGGTCCGGTGCGCGTCACGCGTGCTGGGTCATGAAGCCGTACTCCCCGACGGTCACGATCATCTCCGTGGTGCCGAATCCGTCCTCGTCGACGGTCTCGCAGGTGCCCAGCTCCTCCCCGACCTCGGCGCTCGCGACCTCGGGCAGGTCGCACAGGACGTATTCGGTCCGCTTCGACCAGCGCAGGTGGTCCTCGACGACGTCGCGCACCACCGGCCCCGCGGGCAGTTCCGCGGTGTACTGGATCCACGTCTGGTCGAGCACGTCGGGCATGAGCTCCCACGCGTCGTCGATGGTGACGACGTAGTCGTAGTCGTCTCCGAGGAACGTGACCGTGCAGGTCACCTCCCTCTCCTGGCCGGTGATCGCGGGGCAGGCGTAGGCGGCGTCGGGGTCGGTCGTTCCCGCGAACTCCGAGACCGCCACCAGTGCCTCCCACGCGATGCTCTCGCCGAACGGGGCGTTCGATCCGGGTTCGGGCGGCAGGTCGAGCTGGGCTTGGTCGGTGAGGCCGTAGGAGCTGGGATCGTTCTCGGGGATCGGACCCTGGCGGAATCCGGAGGTGTCCGCGGCGCATCCGGCGAGTGCGGCGGCGCAGGCGAGGACGGTCACTGCGGTGGTCGACCTGTTCGTCACGGTGTCTCCCGGGGGGTTGTGGGGGGGCATGCACTGCGATGCTGGAGTGGGGCGGGAGGTTCTCGGTGCATGGGGTGTGGCGGGGGCCCGGTGGTCGTCGGGGCGCGGCGCGGCGGCGGCTCTCGCGCGGGAAGTGCCGTGCGAGAGCCGCCGGTGTACACGAGGGGACGTCTGGGGGCCGGTGGGGTGTTCGAGGGCGCGCTCGGCCCCTCAGGGGCGGGGTGGCGCCGGGACGAGTTCGTCGATGCGGGCGGCCAGGGCCATGTCGTTCTCGGTGAGGGCGCCGACGGCGTGGGTGCACAGGGACAGGCGCACCCTGTTGTAGCGGATGTCGATGTCGGGGTGGTGTCCGGCCTGTTCGGCGGCCTGGGCGATCTCGTTGACCAGGGCCATGGCGGCGAGGAAGTCGGGCAGGCGGACGGTGCGGTGGATGTCGGGGGTCTCGGGGTCCCACTCCCAGTCGGTGAGTCGCTCCAGGCCCTCCCTGATCTGGTCGTCGGTGAGCTTCATGGTGTCCTCTCCCCTGTGTGGTGACCCTACGGCGCGGCGTCGTGACGGCATGGGCCGGTGCAGGGGAACCGTACCCCGGCGGTGGGCCGGTTTCACGCACCCCGCGAGGAGTGGGGCGGGGTTGGGGTGGTCGGTGCGGCGGAGCCGCGCGATTGTGGTTGTTGTGTCTTGAGGAAATGAGTCCGCCACCTTTACAGCGTAGATTTTGATCTTGGCCGGATTCGGCAACACCGGCACTGACCAGCGGACACACGGATTCCCCGACGCCGTGGGCGGGTGCCGCACCTTGCGCGATCCCCTGTGAACCGGTTCACTCTGAGTCCGGCCTCTCCCCCAGCCCGCGGGCTTCGACGTCCACGCTCCCCTCCCCCTGGAAGCGAACCCATGCCCCATGAGAAGCGCCGCTCGCTTCGCGCACGCATGATCACGCTGGTCCTGGTGCCCAGCACCGCCCTGCTCGCACTGTGGGCGGTGATGACCACCGTCATGCTGCTGGACATCCACGACCTGCGTACGACCGCCGCCCTGACCGAGGAACTCGGCGGCCCCGTCGTCAGCGTCGTGGGGCAGCTCCAGCGCGAGCGCCGCGCCACCATGGACACCGCCAGCCCCTCCCAGGCGAGCCTGCTCCGCCTGGAGAGGGCCAGGGAGGACACCGACGAGGCCCTGGCACTCCTCCGCCGCCGGATGGCCGGATTCGACTCCGCGGACCTCTCCCGTCAGGCGCAGGGCTTCGACGACCTTCTCGACGGGCTCGACGGCCACCGGGACATGGTCGACGGGCTCCCCCGCTCCGGGCGCACCCCCCTGGCGGCGGGGACCTTCTACGACCAGGCCATCGAGACGGGCCTGCGGTTCTGGGACGGCCAGGTGACCCGGGCCGATCCCGAACAGGTCCCCCACCTGCGCTCGCTGACCTCGCTCATGCTCACCCGGGAGCTGCTCAACCAGCAGGACGCCGTGGTGGCGCACGCCGTGGCCAGCGACTCCTTCACCGCGAACGACCACGCCCGCTTCTCCGCGGCGGCCGGGGCCCAGCGGTACACCTGGGACAGGGCCGGCGTCGAGCTCAGCGACGCCGATCTGCGGGAGTACGCCCGCGTCAGCTCCTTCACGGGACTGGCCACCCTGCACCTGCTCCAGGACAACATCGTCGGCAGGCCGCCGGGCGATGACGACACCGTCCCCGTCAACGCCTCCGCCTGGCGCGGCGCGGCCGAGGCCGTCGACCTGCGGATGCGCGAGGCCGAGCAGGCGCAGATGGAACGCGTCGTGGCCCTGAGCAACGAGCAGTCCGCCGAGTTGACGCGGGTCGTGGCGGTGAGCAGCGTGCTCGTCCTCATCGCGGCCCTGGCCTCGACCGTGGTGGCGGTGAGCGGGACCCAGCGTCTGGGGCGCCGGCTCCAGGAGCTGCGCACGCTCACGCTGGAGCACGCCCGGGTGCGCCTGCCGGAGGTGACGGCGCGGTTGCGCGCGGGCGAGAGCGTGGACGTGGACGCCGAGGCGCCGCGGCTGCGGGTGGAGCGGCGGGACGAGATCGGTGAGGTGGCCGAGGCGTTCAACGACGCCCAGCGCGCGGCGGTGGCGGCGGCCGTGGAGGAGGCGCAGGTCCGTGCGGGCGTGCGGGCGATGTTCCGCAACCTGGCGCGGCGCACGCAGTCGCTGGTGCACCGCCAGCTGCGGTTGCTGGACTCGTTGGAGCGCGGTGAGACCGACCCCGAGACGCTGGCGTCGCTGTTTCGGATCGACCACTTCAGCACCCAGATGCGGCGCAACGCGGAGAACCTCGTGCTGCTCAGCGGTGACGCGCCGGTGCGCGCGGGGTTGGGTCCGGTGGGTCTGCACGAGGCGGTGCGGGCGGCGGCCAGCGAGATCGAGGACTACACGCGGGTGCGGGTGCTGGAGGTTCCCCGGGTGTGGCTGCGCGGTGACGTGGGCGGGGACACGGTCCGGTTGCTGGCCGAGCTGTTGGAGAACGCCGCGACGTTCTCGTCGCCGGAGACGCTGGTGACCGTGCGGGGCCGTGGCGGTGACGGCGGCGGGTGCGTGGTGGAGGTGGCGGACCGCGGGCTCGGAATGACGCAGGTCCAACGGGTGGCGGCCAACGCCCTGCTGGCCGATCCGCCGCGCTTCGATCTGGCGCGGATGCGGGAGGACTCGCACCTGGGGCTGTTCGTGGCGGCCACGATCGCGGCGCGGCACGGGTTCGGGGTGACGTTGCGGGCCGGTGAGGGCGGGGGGACGCGGGCGGTGGTGGAGATCCCCGTCGGTGTGCTGACCGAGCCGCGGGAGGAGGGGCGCGCGGTCGAGGACGCGGAGCCGTCCACGCGCCCGGTGGCGCGGGAGGCGCCGTCGGAGCCGTCCGGTGTGCCGCCCGGCGCGCCGGGTGAGCCGGAGGTCGCCCCGGAGGAGGACACCTACATGGGGCTGCCGCGCCGGCGTCGGCGGTCGCGCGCGGCGGGGGCGCCGGGCGCCGTGGCCGTGGGCGAGGTGGTGTCGGAGGGCGCCGGATCCGGTGGGGGCGAGGGGGACGGCGGGAGCGGCGATCAGCGGTCGCTGTCCGAGATTCGGTCGATGATGAGCGCCTTCCAGTCGGGAACGACGCGCGGACGCGCGGAGCCCGGCGGCGGGGGCGCGGAGGGCGTGCGTGGTGTGCGTCCTGGTGAGGAGACGGAAGGGTGATGGGGATGTCGGCGGACGTGGCTGGTGGTGGCGGGTTGGTCGGTCGTGGGCTCAACGGCGGGTCGGCGGTCAGGTCGTTGGACTGGCTGCTGGGTGACCTGGTGGAGCGGGTGGCGGGGGCGCGGCACGCGCTGCTGCTGTCGGCCGACGGGCTGCTGTTGTCGGCGTCGCCGGGGGTGGTGCGGGAGGAGGCCGAGCGGTTGGCGGCGATCGCGTCGGGGTTCGCGAGTCTGGCGCGGGGGGCCAGGAGGGAACTGGGGGCCAGTGAGGTGCGTCAGACGGTCGTGGAGATGGACAACGTGTTCCTCTTCGTGTTGGCGGCCGGTCGTGGGGCGTCGCTGGCGTTGGTCGCGGAGGCCTCGTGCGACATGGGTCAGGCGGCGTTCGAGCTGAACCGGTTGGTCCGGCAGGTGGGACCGCATCTGTCGGCGTTGCCGCGGGGTCGCCGGGGCGGGACGTGAGTGTGGGGCCGTCCGGGGAGGACGGCGGGGAGTCGAATCTGATCCGTCCGTACGCGTTGACGGGGGGCCGTACCCGTCCGTCGCGGACGGATCTGACGGTGACGACGCAGGTGGTGGCGGTTCCGGTGGTGGGCGGTCCGGACGTCGACCCGGAGGTGGAGTTGATCCTGTCGCTGTGCGCGCGACCGCTGTCGGTGGCGGAGGTGGCGTCGCGGTCGGGTTTCGCGCTCGGTGTGGTGCGGATCCTGGTGGCGGATCTGGCGGATCAGGGGCGTGTGGTGGTGCGGACCTCGGACTGGGAGCGCGCCCGCCCCGACGCGACCACGTTGCGTTCGGTTCTGGAGCGGATCCGGGAGTTGTAGAGGTGGAGTGGATGACCGCTGAGGTGGCGGGACCGGTGCCGGACACGTTGAAGATCGTGGTGGCCGGTGGTTTCGGGGCGGGCAAGACGACGTTGGTGTCGGCCCTGAGCGAGGTGGAGTCGCTGCACACCGAGGAGGTGATGACGGCCGAGAGCGTGGGGACGGACGACCTGGTGGGGGTCGAGGACAAGACCACGACGACGGTGGCGTTGGACTTCGGCCGGATCACGTTGGACGAGTCGACGGTGGTGTACCTGTTCGGGACGCCGGGGCAGCGTCGGTTCTCGTACATGTGGGAGGAGTTGGCGCGGGGCGCTCTGGGGGCGGTGGTGCTGGCGGACACGCGCCGCCTGACGGACTCCTTCGACGTGATCGACTTCTTCGAGGAGCGGCGGGTGCCGTTCGTGGTGGCGGTCAACTGTTTCGACGGGCAGCGCACGCACCGGGCGGAGGACGTGCGGGTGGCGTTGGATCTGGAGGATCCGGTGCCGTTGCTGCTGTGCGACGCGCGGAGTCGGCAGTCGGCCAAGGAGGTGGTGGTGGAGTTGGTCGAGTTGGTGCTGCGGTGGGAGTTGTCCGGCGCCTGAGGGTGTGGTGGTGACGCCGTCGGTCCCGCGGGGTCGGCGGCGTCGTCGTGTGCGGGGCCGGATGGCCCCTGCCGGGGGGTCGTGGGCCGGTGGGGTGCTCGGGCGGTGGTGACGCGGGTAGCACGAGGCACGATTTCCCACGGATTTCATTGCCCAGAGACGCCCGATGTCACAAATCAGTTGATCTGGTCAGTTTTTACGATGGATTCGCTTGCATCGTAGAGTGACGCCTGTCATGGTGGGTTTGCTCACACATGACCCGGAGCATACGAAGAGTCGGCACACCCCTCAGGAAGAAGGTCGGTCTGTTGTCCGAGACGACCCCGAAGCTTGCGCGCGTCCTCAAGCTGCCCCACCTGGTGCTGTTCGGTCTGGCCTACCTGGTCCCGACCACGATCCTCACCGTCTACGGGGTCGCCACGGCGATGTCGAACGGGCACCTGCCGACCGCGGTGCTCGTGGCCATGGTCGCGATGCTCTTCACCGCCTACTCCTACGGGCGCCTCTCGCGGGTCTACACCTCGACCGGATCGGCCTACGTCTACGCCCAGAGGTCCCTGGGCCCGCGCACCGGGTTCATGGTCGGCTGGACGATGATGCTGGACTACCTGTTCCTGCCGCTGATCAACTACATCACCATCGGGCTGTACCTCAACGCCCAGTTCCCCGCGGTGCCCGACTGGGTGTGGATCGTCGGCTTCCTCGTCGTCATCACCGCGCTCAACGTGCGCGGCATCGCCCTGGTCGCCAAGGCCAACACCGTCATCGTCGGCGCGCAGGTGGCGTTCCTGCTGCTGTTCTTCGCGATGAGCGCCCGCCACCTGGTCGGCATGACCGACATCCACCCGCTGGCGCCGTTCGTCGGCAGCGGCCTGGAACTGCTGCCGGTCCTGAGCGCCGCCGCCATCCTCACCGAGTCCTTCCTGGGCTTCGACGCGGTCACCACCCTGTCGGAGGAGGCCGAGAACCCCAGGCGCGACGTCCCCCGCGCGATCATCCTGGTCACCCTGTGCGGCGGCCTCATCTTCCTGGCCGCCTCCTGGTTCGGCCACATGGTCTTCCCCGACCACACCCGCTTCACCGACGTCGACTCCGCCGCGCTGGACATCATGCGCGCCGTGGGCGGCGACGTCCTGGCCGCCCTGCTGACCACCGCGCTGATCATCGGCTCCTTCGGCTCCGCGCTCAGCTCCCAGGCCAGCGTCTCGCGCGTGCTGTACGCCATGGGCCGCGACGGCAGCCTGCCCAGGGGCGTCTTCGGCCGCCTCAGCAAGCGGTACAACACCCCCGCCGCGAACATCCTGCTGGTCGGCGGCGTGGCCGTCGGCGCGATCTTCCTCGACATCGAGACCGTCGCCTCGTTCATCTCCTTCGGCGCGCTGGTCGCCTTCGCGGCCGTGAACCTGTCGGTGATCATCCACTTCGTGGTCCGCGAGCGCATGCGCACCGGCGCCGACCTGCTCAAGTACGGGCTGGTCCCGGGCATCGGCCTGAGCCTGACCGTGTACCTGTGGACCAACCTCAGCGGTCTGGCCTTCGTCATCGGCGGGGTGTGGGCCGCGGTCGGCCTCGTCCAGCTGGCCTACGTCACCCGCGGGTTCCGCCAGGAGCCCCCGCGGATGACCTTCGACGACAGGCTCCTGGAGGAGCGCACCGCCAGCGAGGTCTGACCGCTCCCCCGCCGGCCGGTCAGCGTCCCGACGGGCGCCGGCCGGCCAGCGCGATGAGTCGGTCGGTGTCGTCGGCGTCGGCGCCGACCTGGACGGGGGCGTCGAACATCGCTCCGGGGCCCAGCGGCTGGTCCTTGACCCAGGCCCGCAGCGCGGCCGCCAGGACGGGGTCCAGCCTGGTGTGGCCGCCCAGGGCCGTGGCCAGGTCCCAGGCGTGCACGGCCAGGTCGAAGGTCATCTCCCACAGGTAGGTCTCGCCGGGTACGTCGCCGTAGGACAGGTGCACGGTGCGGGCCAGGGCCGCGGGGGCCAGCCACGCCTCCCGGGCCGCGTGCGCCGCGGTGGACCACGCCGCCACGGGGTCGTCGCCGAGCTGGTCGCCGTCGAAGCGGTCCCCCACGTCCTTGACGCGGGCGCCGCCGAGCAGGTGGGGCACCCACAGCTGTTCGGTGACCAGGTGGTCGACCAGGTCGCGCACGGTCCACTCGGTGCACGGGGTGGGCCGCGCCCAGTCGTTCGGGCCCACGTCGCGCACCCGGCGGTCGAACTCCCCCAGCGCCGTGGCGTGCAGCTCGATCAGCGTGGACATGTGCGCCCCCTCGGTGTCGGTCCGCCGGGACCCTACCCGTGGACGCGGCGGTGCCAAACGCCGCGGTGCCCGCGCACGGCGGGTGGGTGCGGGTCAGGGCGCGGCGATGTCCCACCCCATGCGCACCAGCAGCGCCAGGACGACCACGAGCAGGACCGTGCGCACGAACCCCGCGCCGCGGTTCAGGGCCATGCGCGAGCCGATCTGGGCGCCGACGATCGTGCACGCGCCCAGGGCCAGGCCGAGCCCCCACAGGACGTGGCCGCCCGCGGCGAAGACGACCAGGGCGCCCACGTTGGTGGCGGTGTTGACGATCTTGGCCGAGGCGGAGGCAGCGACGAAGTCCATCCCCAGCACGGCGGTGAAGGCGATGATGAGGAAGACGCCGGTGCCGGGGCCGATGAGGCCGTCGTAGAAGCTGACGCCGAGCCCGGCCAGGGCGATCGCGGCCAGGGCCCGGTTGCGGGTGCGCAGTCGCGGGTCGGGTGCGGCGCCCATGGCGGGCCGGAGGTAGACCGTCAGCGCCACGCCCGCCAGGACGAGCATGATGACGGGCTTGAGGACGTTGGCCGTGAGCACGGTGGCCAGGAGCGCGCCCAGCCCGGAGCCGACCAGGGCCAGGCCCGCCGTGGGCCACACGATCCGGGGTTCGAGCTTGATGCGGCGGGCGTAGGCGACGGCGGCCGAGGCGGTGCCGAAGACCGCGCCGAGCTTGTTGGTGCCCAGCAGGGTGGCCAGGGGCGAGGTGGGCGAGGCGACCAGCAGCGCGGGCAGCAGGACGAGGCCTCCCCCGCCGACGACGGCGTCGACCCAGCCCGCGCCGAGGGCCACCAGCAGGAGGAGGCCGAGGATCTCGGGGTCCACGGTCAGGCCGTGCCGTGGGGGGAGGCGGGGGTGATGGGGCCTTGGGGGTTCATGTTCGCCGAGTCTAGACGAGTGGGGGTTTGTTCCTTACGGGCGGTATGCACTCGCAGCACAGATCCCCCAGCCCACGATCCCCTTGCCCACCTATCCTCCAGGACAAGGAAATGTCACCAGCCCGGCGATTCGCCCCCCGAACCATGATCCGCGCACGTCAGGCGCCACCCACCCGGCATGCACCGCATGATGCACGTGCCCGCCGGTTTCGGCCGGACCGCCCCGGATAGCCCGCGCGCGAACGGGGGAATGATCGCGGTCCCGGGGGCAGCGGGAGTGGACTGGTGGAGCTTGACGTACTGGGGACCGTCGAACTACGCGTCGGCGGCCGTCCCCTGGAACTTCCCGGAAGGGCACTGGCCCTGGCGGTGGCGCTCGGAGTCGAACCCGGCCGCCCGGTCGACCGGGACACCCTCATCGAACGGGTCTGGGACGGCGAGCTGGTCGAACGTTCCACGATCGACGCGACGCTGACGCGCCTGCGCAACCGGCTGCGCGGGGTCGGCGCGGCTCCGGCGGCGCTCCGGTCCAGGGCCGGGATCTACCGCTTCCAGATCCTGCCCGAGGCGGTCGACTGGCAGCGGTTCGGCCGCCTGCACTCCGAGGCGGGGCGGGCCCGCCGCAACGGTGACGACCCCGAGGCGCACGCCCGCGCCCGCGCCGCCCTCGACCTGTGGCGGGGCCCGCCCCTGGCCGGTCTGACGGGCCGGTGGGCGTCGGGTCTTCGGCACCGGATGCAGACGCGGCACCAGAGCGTCGTGGAGCTGTGGGCGCAGACCGCCCTGGCCACCGGTGTCCCCGACGTCGTGGACGAACTGGCCGACCACGTCCACGCCTACCCGGCCAACGAACACCTGGCCGAGCTGCTGATGCGCTTCCTGCATGCCGCCGGGCGACCGGGTGAGGCCCTGGTGACGTATGAACGGTTACGGGACCATCTGGCGGAACACGGTGGAGTGCCGCGTCCCTCCACCGAACAGACGCTTCGACTGGTCCTGGGGGCCGAATCCGCAGGTCCCCACAAGCGCGATCTCGAACGCCCCTCCCCCCTCCCCCGCCTCCCGCGCAACACTCTGCCCCGTGACCTGCTCGACTTCACCGGCCGGAGCGAGGAGATCGAGGAACTGGTCTCCTCGGTGCTCGACCATCCGCCAGGCGCGACGGGCGTCCATGTCATCCACGGGCTGACCGGCATTGGCAAGTCCACGTTGGCGTTGCGCGCGGCCGTCCTGCTGGGCGAGCACTTCCCCGACGGACGGTTGCACATCGACCTCCAGGGTGGGGGCGAGCCGCGCCCGCGCAAGGCGCCTGCCGAGGCACTGCGCGAACTACTGACGATGGTCGACGTGCACGAGACGGACCAGCCCACCTCCGAGTCGGGGCTGGCGGCACTGTGGCGGGATCGCACCTCTGGGTCCCGGCTCCTGGTGGTGCTGGACAACGCCGCCGACGTGGAGCAGGTCCGCCCTCTCATTCCCGGCGGCCCGGACTGTACCGTGCTGATCACCAGTCGATGGCGGTTGTCGGAGCTGGACGGCGCGCATTGGCTACGTCTGTCCTGGATGCGCGACGATGAGGCCGTCGCGCTGCTGACTGCGGTGTTGGGACGGCACCTCCCGCCGAACGCTGTCACCGAGATCGCGAAGTACTGCGGCGGCCACCCCCTGGCCATGCGACTGGTGAGCGGCCAGCTCCGTGGGCGACCCTCATGGACACCGGAGACCGTGCTCGCGAGGCTGGGTGACGTCCGCAACGGTCTCGGGCACATCCGGTCCGGCGACCGCAGTCTGGAGTCGGTGTTCGAGCTCAGCGTCCAGGGCTTGAACCCGGAATTGCGTGCCTGTTTCGTGCGGTTCGCCCTACATCCCGGAGAGATGTTCGACATCCACGCCGCCGCCGCGCTCGTGGGCGAGTCCACCCAGCGCGCGGGGGTCCTCCTGGAGCGGCTGCTGGACGCGTCCATGGTGGAGGAGCCGCGCCCGCACCACTTCACCATGCATCGGCTGGTGTCCACGTTCGGCAAACACGAACCCTCGCTGTCAGCCGCCGAACGGCACAGCGCCCTGCACCGCCTCTTCACCTATTACCTGCACGCGTGCGATCAGGCGGACCGACACTACGCGCCAGACCGGTTCCGACGGCCGCTGCCCACAGAGCCGGGTTGTGACATGCCTGCGTTCGAGTCCCTGTGGAACGCCTACCAATGGTGGGACGGCGAGCAGCAGACGGTCCTCGACCTGTTGGCGTGGGCGCGTGCACACGGAGGATTCGAGGCGTTCGAGGCCGACATCGCCCACGCCTGTGCCGCCCTGCTGGACGCCTCCACGCGATGGGAGGAGGCCGCGGCAGCCCATGAGCGCGCCATCCTGGTCCGCGGCCCTCGCGACCCCCACGGCGCGGCCCACGCGCTCTACGACCTGGGGCAGGCACAGTGGCGGCTGGGTCGGACGGAGGAGGCCTACGCGTCGGTGGCCGAGGCGCATCGGTTGTGGACTCTGGTCGGGGACTCCCTGGGCAGTTCGATCACGCTCAACGAGCTGGGGACCGTCCTCTACCTGGACGGACGGTACGCCGAGTCCGAGGGGCTGCACCGGCGGGCGCTGGAGATGGCCAGGACGGCCGACAATCGTGCGGGCATGGCCGACGCCCTCAACGGTCTCGGTAACTGTGCTCGCGAGATGGGTGACCAGGACCGGGCTGCGGTCGACCTTCTGGAGGCGTTGGAGTACTTCGGGCAGATCGGCAACCTGCTCGGGCTGGCCCGGACGAAGAGCGATCTGGCTGGGGCCTACCGGTTCCTCGGCTACCTGGAGGAGGCCGCCCGGCTCGTCCGCGAGGCGAGCGAGCACTTCGAAACGGCCGGGGACCGTCGGCGGGCGGCGGCGGCCACACTCAACCTGGGTGAACTCTGCCGAGCGATGAACGATCATGAGGGGTCGCTACGGAACTCGCACGCCGCGTTGGTGGCCCTGCGAGAAGCGGGAGAAGTGGCGGGCGAGATCGTCGCCCTGAACCAGATGGGTCACGCCCTGGTGTGCCTCGGGCGCGCCGCCGAGGCGCTGTCCTACCTGGAGGAGGCACGGCATAAGGCCACGCGGAAGCGATCGGCCTACCTGTACGAGGTGCTCCTCGATCTCGGCCACGCGCACCTCGCCCTGGGCTCGGCCGAGCAGGCGGCACGGTTGTACGCACGATCGCTGAACGCGGCACGGGAGACGGGGACCGTACGAGGGGAGGCCCAGGCGCTGTTGGCCGCCGAGTGGCTGTCGCGAGGCCCTCGTGCCCAGGTGGCTGAGAAGCGGGACGCCCGTGCCCTCGGGCAGGCTCTCCCGCTGCTCAATCCGCAGGAGATCGAGGAGATCTGCTCAGAGCTCGACTCTCTACATATTTCACGCAATCTCTAACGAACGGGGACTGGTGCCCCTAGTATTCGGAGCGGTCGAAAGCCTGATCGGGCTTCGGCCGCTTCCCTGTTCGCAGCCCGCAGAGGGCTCGGACACCAACCACCAGTCCTCAGATACCCCGACACGGAAAGCCCCCAACGATGTCGATCCCCATCGCCGCACACCTCGCATCCCTCGGCATCGAGGGTTGGTACCGCATCCTGGCTTACGCGGCGGAGGTGGCGTCGACATCGGCCCATGCCCTGTCCGGGCTTTCCGTGTGAGGCGCGCCCGCTCCAGTCGAGGTACGCGGACGCGGGCGGCAAGGGGAACCAGAGCCGCCCACCTCTCAGCGGACGGTATCGAGGTAGACGCGGATGGCCGCGGCCAGGTCGCCCAGGTCGTCGGTGGCCCCGCTCGTGGGCTGTGCCACGAGGTCGCCCTCGGGGAGCCGGGGCCGGGGCACCGGCGACCGTGACAGGTAGGGGCGGACGAGTGCGCCGCCGACCTCGTCGGGGTCGCCCGTGTCCAGGGCCGCCAGCTCGTCCGTCGTGACGGGCGGGGCCGGGGCCCGGGGAGGGTCGGGCGGCGGGGCGGTCCCGACCGGTGCGCGCCTGGGCGGGTCCGGGAGGAACACGAACGCCAGCGCCGTGGCCAGGGTCGTGGCGAGGCGGGCCCGGAGCCGTCCCGCCAGAGTTCGGTGCGGCCTGCGGTGGCGGCCGGTCGTGTGTTCCACGGTCATCCTCCTGCTGTTCTCAGGTGGTTGATCCCGCCCCGGCTCCGTGGGTCCGAGCACCGATCGGGGCGTCGTCGTGTCCGCCGCTCTCAGGCGTCCAGGTCGCGGTCGGGGTCCACCAGCGCCCACACGGTCAGCGGGCCGCCCGGGCATCCGGTCCACCACCACTTCTCCGCCAGCGCGGCCACCAGACGCAGCCCGCGCCCGTTCGGGTCCGCGTCCTCGACCGGGTCGGTGAGGGCGGGAACCGTGATCGGGCGCTGAGTGCGAGGGCCGTCGTCGGTCACGCCGACCAGGACGACCTGGCCCGGCAGGATCTCCATGGAGATCCTGACCCGTCCGCATCGGCTGCCCGAGGCGGTGTGCACGACCGCGTTGGTGACCAGTTCGCTGACCACCAGCAGGACGGGGAACGCACGGTGCGCGGGCATGCGCATGCCGCACCGACACCAGCTGCGCACCTGGGCCACCTGGTCCCACGTCCCGCCGAAGTAGGCGGTACGCACGCCCGGACGCGACTCGGGAACCCTGCGAGGCAGGGCGACGGGGGTGGTCGGCCGCTCGTCTCGCGACCGCCTCTGTGGCGGGATGTCAAAGCTGCGCATCAGGTACCTCCGAACAGGGGTTGGACTTCGCCCGGCTACCCGCGAACGCACCGACCGCCAGCCGAGGGCCCACTCGGGCCGCGAACGCGCGGATGCTCCCACGTCGCGGCAGGCACAGACAGCTCGCGGAATCGTGACTCTGGGTCAAGGAGTGAGCACGATCGCGGTTGCCACCATGATGAGACCGAAGAATATTTTGTGCAACCTTCTCTCTGAAATATTTTTGAGAAGATACTTGAGGTGTGCGAGACAATGAACGCCGACCTGAGCCAGGCCCGAGTCGATGAGGATGGGGGCGCCCATGCCCGAACGCCACGCCCCGGCGGCCAGCCGCCGCAAGCTGGGGATACTGCTCCGCCAACTCCGGGAGGGCTGTGACCTCACCGGTGAGCAGGTCGCCAAGCAGCTTCGTGTGCGCTCGCCGAAGATCTACCGGGTGGAGGGCGGCAAGGTCGTTCCCACCCACCCGGAGCTGACGATGCTCATGGACCTCTACCAGGTGAGCGACGAGCACCGGGAGGTGCTCCTCCAGCTCGCGGACGAGGCACGGCGCAAGGGGTGGTACGAGTCCTACGAGAGCGTCCTACCGCCCAAGTTCGAGACCTACGTGGGCCTGGAGTCCGACGCCACGGCCCTGCGGGCGTACGAGCCCAGCCTCGTCCACGGACTCCTCCAGACACGGGACTACGCCCACGCCGTCCTGACCGCGGGGAACCCGGCCGAGCACCCCGATGACATCGGACTCCTCGTCGACCTGCGGATGCGCCGCCAGGAGCTCCTCAGTCGGGAACACGATCCGCTGCGGTTCTGGGTCGTTCTTGAGGAGGTCGTCCTGTACCGGCCCGTGGGCGGCGCTCAGGTACTCACCGAACAGCTGCGCCACCTGCTCACGGTCGCCACGGACCTGCCCAACGTCACCGTCCAGATCATCCCGACCGCCGTGGGAGCCCACGCGGGGCTCGCGGGCTCGTTCAGCATCCTGGAGTTCGAACCCTCCTCCCCCGAAGTGATCTACGTGGACAGCCACGGAGGCAACCTGACGCTGGAGAAAACCCGGGATCTACGCCGCTGTAAGCTCCTCTACGACAATCTCGTCGCCGACGCGCTCTCGAAGAGGGAGTCGATTCGGCTCATCGAGGCCGCTCTGGAGGACACCCGTGCATCCTGAAGACGAAGCCCCCGCCCACCGGTCCCGCGAGCAAACAGCGACACGATGGGTGAAGTCGAGCGCGAGCACCAGCGCCCAGGGCTGTGTCCAGGTGCGGGTTCCGCGCGCAGGCATGATCGAGATCGGGGACACCAAGAACCCCGACGGCCCCACCCTCACCGTCCCCGACACCGACTGGGACCACTTCCTCACCCAAGTGGCTACTGGCGGAACCGACTGCAGACGCCTGTGTGCCGCCTTCCTCTCCCACGGCGGCTTCACCCTCACCGACACGGCCGTCCCCCGCTCCCCCGTGCTCGTCTTCACCAAGGCCGAGTGGGACGCCTTCAAGCAGGGCGTCGACGCCGGTGAACTGCGCGGCACCGACCCGCGCGGAATCCTCGTCGGCTGACCCCGGACTCCGTGCCGGCCACCCACCGGCGACGCCCTTCCCGGATGCTCCGGTCAAAAGCTCGACCCGCGCGAGATCGGCGGCTGCGTCTGAGCGTGCTGTCGGACCGCCCCGCTAGAGTGCGGCCCTGGCTGAATCCGTCCTTCCTCGAGGAGATGGTGTGGACGCGCGAACTGTCACCGGGACGGTGCTCACCGGTCACACGGACGGGGTGTCGGGGGTGGCCTTCGTCGACCTGGAGGAGCGCCCGCACGCCGTCTCCTGTAGCTGGGACGGGTCGGTGCGAACCTGGGACCTGGCCGATGGTGCCGAACGCACGGTTCTGACCCATGATCTGGCGGGCGCGGCGAAGTCGATCGGATGCGCGGTACTGGACGGTCGCCCCCACGCGGTGACGAACCACGCGGACGAAGTGTGGGTGTGGGACCTCGGGAACGGTGACGACTGCACGCTGCTGTCCGGACACGAGGACTGGACGCTCGACGTGGCGTGCGCGGTACTGGACGGTCGCCCCCACGCCCTCTCGTCGAGCTACGACGCGACCGTGCGGCTGTGGGACCTTCAGGAGCGCGGGGAGCGCCTGTGTGCGAGCACGGCCAGGCGCCACGGCGACGACGTCCTCGAAGTGGGGCTCGTGGAGCTGGACGGTCGCCCGCACGCCGTCACCAATTCCTGGGACGTGCGGGTGTGGGACCTGCACAGCGGCAGCGAGCGGATCGTGCTCACGCCCGATGACACCGGCGATTCCGTGATCGGGGTGGCCTGCGCGCAGGTGAACGGCCGTCCCCATGCGGTCTTCGTCTGCGAGGACGGCAGGGTTCGGGTGTGGGATCTGGAGTCGAACCGCCGGGTGGACGAGATCGATCTCCCCGGTCTCAGCCACCCGGTCGCCTTCGACGGCTCCCGCATCGCGGTGGGCATGGGCGAGGACATCGTCGTCTTCGACTGGCACCGGTGAGCACCGGCCGCCGTGCGCGCTGCAGGGGTCGGCTTCGGGGTTTGCCCGGGGGCGATCAGCCCAGAAGTCGCTCCCGGAGGGTGGACAGATCCTTCTCGCGGACTCCCGCCTCCAGAAGATAGGCGTAGGCGTCCAGCCCACGGAGCACGTCGAGGACGGTGTCACGGAGCGTGAGTCCACGCTCGGACAACATGGCCGCGATCACCGGCCCCTGGTCCTGGTAGCCCATCGCGGCGAAGAGGGGGGCGAGTTCGGTCGTGGAGAGCTCGTAATCGTCGGCGATCGTAGCGGCCTCGACATCGGCCAGGGCGAGCAGCAGCAGGGCGATCAGACCGGTGCGGTCACGACCGCCTCCACAGTGGAACAGGACGCCGCCTGGACCGGCCTGGGCCAGGGCGCTGATCACCATGGCGCACCGGTCGCCCTTGCGCTGGAGGAAGGGGCGGTAATAGAGGGGCGTCCCATGCAACCGGCGACGTTCGATGTCGGCCCAGAATGCGGTGTCCTCGACGTCGTCCAGGGGTATCTCCAGGCGCGTCATCCCCACCGGCAAGGGTGCCGGGGCCGGTGTTCGTGGGAACACCGCGGACCCTCCTCGGGAGTTCGCTCCCGAGTCCGGGGATGGCCGAACCTCGTCCGGATTGCGCAGATCCACAACGGTGCGCACACCGGCGTCGTAGGCTGCCTTCCAGCCCCGTGCGGTGACGAAGCGCGGATCGGCGGCCCGGATGAAGGCACCCCGTCGGGTGCTGCGCGCGTCGCGGGTGGGCAGACCCCCGAGGTCGCGGATGTTGAAGAACCCGTGCCAGGAGATGTTCCTGTTCTCGCTCATGACGATCAGGGTGACTCAGTCCCATAAAGGAAGAAAAGTCCTTCTGTCACTTTTCAGGGGAGGGGTCGGCTCCGACCTGGACTGGTACGAACAAGGAAACGTGTGGGCACGCGTCACGGACCTGCGTCACCGACCCGAACCCTTCCACCTCGGCACGACGCTCGCCCAACAGGTGCGCACCCTCATGACCACCCGAACCCGCCGCTCGTCGAGAACGGGCCGCTCCCACTGGAGGCTGGGTGGGTGCGGGTCGTTCCACTGGTGGAGACTGCCGCACCGGGAGCAGCCATCCTGTCGAACATCGCCAGAGAGGTCATCATGACCGGCACGACCACCCCGACCGACGACGCCGCCGCGCGTCAGGCGTTGGTCGACCAACTCCGCCATGGGGGACACGTTCGCACCGCCCGTGTGGCCGAGGCGTTCCGAACAGTGCCCAGGCACGCGTTCGTGCCCAACGCCCCTCTGGAAGACGCCTACGCACCCCGCATGACCGTGTCCATCAAGGACAACGACGACGGCCGATCGATCAGCTGCGCGTCCGCGCCCAGGATCGTCGCGATGATGCTGGAACAAGCCGCGCTGGAGCCGGGGATGCGGGTGTTGGAGCTGGGGACGGGGACCGGGTACAACGCCGGACTCCTGGCGCACCTGGTCGGCCCGACCGGGCGGGTGGTGACGATCGACGTCGACTCCGACGTCACCGACCACGCCACCGACCGGCTCAAGGACAACGGGGTCGACAACGTGCGGGTCGTCCTCGGCGACGGGGCGCTCGGACATGCGGACGGTGCTCCCTATGATCGGATCATCGCCACCGTCGGGTCCCATCAGATCCCCGCCGCCTGGGTGCACCAGTTGGCCGACGACGGGCGGTTGATCGCGCCGGTGCGGATCGCCGGGGACGTGAACCGGTCCATCGTCTTCGAGCGTGACGGCGACCGCTGGGTGAGCGTGGACAGCGAACTGGCCACCTTCATGCCGCTGCGAGACAGCATCGGCGACGACACCCGCACCTACGTGCCCGTCGCCGAAGGCGGGACGGTCACGATCCAGGCCAACAAGGAACAGCACATCACTCCCGAACAGGTCACCGGGGTCCTGGAGGAGGCCGCGGTCACGGTGTGGACCGGGGTGACGATCGGCGGTAGGGAACCGCGTGACGGGCTGTGGCTGCGCCTGGCGCTCACCCTCGACAACTCCCTGTCCCGCATGAACGTGTCGCGCGCCGTCATCGACTCCGGACTCGTCACCCCTGGCCTGCCGTGGGGGGACATGGCAAGTGTCCCCGCCACGGGGCGTGGGCTCTCCTACCTCACCGCCCGAAAGGTTCCCGACCAGAAGAACGTGTGGGAGCTGGGAGTGATCGGCCACGGCGAGGCCGGGCACCAGCTCGCTGAGCGCATGGGCTCCGAGATCCGTGACTGGGACCGCCACGCGGACGTGACCTTCGAGCTGATCCTCGATGGTGAGGAGACCACGTTGACCCCGCTGTGGCACTGAGGGCCGGGCACACTCGCCCGTGAGGTTCCTGGTTGGGGACAGGCACCGGAACCACGAGCGGTCTGCCACCCTCGGAAGGCACCCCTGGGGCCGTTCCCGGTTGCGCTTCCGCCTGGTGCCGGGAACGGCCACCACGCTCGCCAGCACGGCCACGAAGGGAACCTGACACTGGAGAAAACCCGGGATCTACTCCGCTGCAAGTTCCTCTACGACGGTCTCGTCGCCGACGCCGTCGCGAAAGTCAACGCCGGAGAACTCCACAGCGGCCAGCCACGCGGCGTCCTCGCCTCCCCGACATCGGGAGCCGACGAGCGCGGAGAAGTCTTCTAGACGGCGCCAGTGCGGTGGCGGACCCAGTCCAGGGCCGCGGCCGCCGCCCGACGCTGGTAGCGGCGCAGATGCGGAACGCCCATCGGCGATGGCTTGCGGCTCATCCGCCTCCAGTACCCGGCGTAGGCGACGGCGTAGCTGGTGAGCACCTCCCCGTCGGCCTCACGCCACGCGCGCCCCAGACAGAAAGCACTCGGCGGCGGGGGTGTGTCCGGCCATGACCAGGTGCGGCACCAGGTCCGCGAGGTCCTGCCAGGGGGCACCGCGCGGTCGAGGACGGCTCCAACTCGGCCACCGAGCAGGGCGTCCCATGCGGGTCGCACGGCAGTGCGCCCGAGCGGCGGATGGGACGGTCGAGAGTGCGGCGCAGGCACGAGAAGACCCCTGGGCGATCCCGCATTCCACGGTGACCGCATGCTGGCGCGGTGTCAGGGTGAGGAAGGCGGAGAGAGGCGGAGGCTCACGGAGACACCGGCGGTTAGAGGAGCCCATCGGTGGCGAGAATGCGACCATGCCCCTCGAACACCCCCGCCCCGACTGGGCCCAGCGCCTGCGCGACGCGCGTCGAGGTCGCGGTTGGGACCTGGCCCGCCTGGCACGCGAGCTGCGCCGCGCTGGCGGGGAGGATGTGACCGCGACGGCCGAAAGCCTGGTGCGGATGATCCGCGACTGGGAGAAGGGCACCTACCGGCCCCGCGAACGCTACCGGCTGCTGCTGGCCCGCGTGCTGGGCCTCGACCTCGACCAGGAAGGCGCGTTCACTCCCGGTCTCCTGGAACTGCCGGGGCGCGGCAGGGCCGCCGAGGTGGCAGCGGCGGTGCGCGCTACCAGCGCTCACATCGTCGCCCTGGACACCCGGTTCGGGGCCCGCGACATGGTGGACGCGGCGGTGCGGGCCGCCGCTCATGCCCACCGCACCGCCATGACGCGGTTCGGCGACGCCCGGGACGTGCTCGCCGCCGCGGCCGAGGCCCAACAGATCGCCGGATGGGTCGCCTACGACGCCGAACGTCAGGACCTGTCCCGGCGCATGAGTCTGGAGGCCCTGCTGAGCGCGCGCATCGCCGGGGATCGGTCCATGGAGTACTTCGTGCTCGGCCAGCTCGCCATGGCCGACACCCACCTGCGCCAACCCGTCGAAGCCGCCCGGATCTGCGACACTGTCCTGTCCGACGGAGCCAAGGGCAGCGTGCGCACGCTGTTCACCCTGCGGGCCGCGCGGGCCGCCGCCCAGATGGGCGAGCACACCCGCGCACGCGACCTGATCGAGGCGACCCGCAGCAGCTACCTGGACGGGCTCCGAGACCGGGATCCGGCGTGGGCGTGGTGGCTGAGCGAAGCCGAGATCGACTGGCACCACGGCATGATCTGCGCCGACACCGGCCAGTGGGGCCAGGCTGTCGAGCGTTTCGCCGCCGCCTGCCACCAGCCCGAGGGGTACGCCTGGGCGGCGTCCATTTACCAGGCGAGCCTGCTGTGGGCGCTGGCCCACGCCCAGGCGTGGGCCGAGGCCGAGACGGTGCTGGTGCGTGACGTGCTGCCCCACCGGGGCGAGGTGGCGTCGGTGCGCACCGAGCGCACGCTCGCCCGCGCGGCCCGCCTGCTGGACGGGGCTCGCGGGCGGCCGAGTCTGCGTGAGGCCGCTCGCGAGCTCACCGCGGCTCCCTGAGAACGAGGACGGTTGAGCCTGCGAGGAGTACTGCCCCCATGCTCTCTCCAGGACATTGATCGCGCGCGGCCTCCTCGTCGGCTGACCCGACCAGGGCCCTCTCGGGTGCAGGCGAATCGTCATGTGGATCGCAGGCCGATGTCAGGTCCCGTGCAGGCGGTTCGTCACGTCCTCCGGGCGACGCTCGTGCTCCGATCTCTAGAGAGGAGCACGGATGAACGACATCCGTCAGCGCGGCGGCCCGGGAGTCAACTTCCAGGCCACCTGGCGCACCGACCGCACCGTCCTGGCCGTCGTCCACCACCTGACCGCCGCGACCCGCCTGGCCGACGTGCTGCCCCTGTTCGAGTCCGACCCCCGGGTGCAGGTCGTCTTCACCGTGCCGCCGTTCTCCCGCGCGGCGCGGAGCGGGGCCGCCTACGTCGACCGGCTGGGCGCGGCCGTGCTCGACTGGGAGCAGGCCACCTCGCGCCGCTTCGACCTGGCCGTCGCCGCGAGCCTCGGCGGCCTCGAACAGCTCGACGCCCCGGTCCTGACCATCGAACACGGCTCCGGACCGGGCAAGCTCCGCGCACGACACTCCGGCGAGGGCCCCGAGGCGCCGCGGGAGATCATCGGGTCCTCCCTGTCCGGGCTGGTCTTCCAGGGCAGGATCGTGCCCGCGATGATCGGCATCCCCCACCACCGGCAGCGGTCGGTCCTGGCCCGGCACGTGCCCCAGGCCGTGGAGGTCGCCCACGTGGTCGGAGACCCCACCTTCGACCGTGTCCTGGCGAGTCTGCCCGAACGCGACACCTACCGGCGCGCGCTGGGCGTGTCGGAGGGGCAGACGCTCGTGTTCGTCTCCTCCACCTGGTGGTCGCACTCGCTCCTGGGCCGCATGCCCGATCTGCCGGGCCGACTCGCGGCCGAACTCGCCCCGCACGGCGTGCGCGTGGTCACGGCCGTGCACCCGGGGGTGCACGCCGTGCACGGGCACCGGCAGGTGCGGGCGTGGATGGGCGACGCCGTCGGGCTCCTGCCCCCGGAGGGCGGCTGGCAGGCGGCGATCGCGGCGTGCGACGTCGTCGTCGGGGACCACGGCAGCGTGACCTACTACGCGGCGGCGGCCGGGCGACCGGTCCTGCTCGCGCAGTTCCCGCACGAGGACGTCGTACCGGCGTCGCACACCGACCTGCTCGGCAGGGCCGTGCCCCGACTGGACGCCGAACGCCCGTTCCTGCCGCAGGTGCGCGCCTGCGCGCGGGAGCACGTTCCCGAACGCGCGGAGTGGTTCACCTCGATGCTCACGTCCGCTCCCGGCGACGCGGCCCGACTGCTGCGCGAGGCGGTCTACCGGCTCATGGGGCTGCCCGAACCGGACCGGCCCGCCGTCGCGCTGCCGGTGCCGCCTCCGGTCCTGTCGCCGTCCCTGCTCGGCCAGGAGCAGCGGTGGTAGGCGTCCGGTTCGTGCGCGCACGGCTGTCCACGCCGGGACGTCCGGCCACGGTGGCCACGGACGACCTCGTGTGGGCCGTGACGGGAGCCTGCGACCACGCGCGGGGGCTGGCGGACGTCATCACCGACGGGTCCGGCGGGGCGACCGCCCTGCTGGACCGTTTCCCCGGATGCCGTGCGGCGGCGGTGCGCGGCGAGCGGTTCTGGAGGGTCGCCGTGGCGGACGGGGGTGCGGTCGCTCTGTCGGCGGCGATCCCCGAGGAACACGTGGCCCTCGTGCTGTGCCTGCTGCACACGGTGGGCGTGCTCGGCGGGGTCGGAGAGGACCCGGCCGCGGTGGCGGGTGCGGTGGTCAGGGCGTTGGGTCGCCCGCCTGGCTCAGACGGAGCTGTGTCTCTGCGGCTTGGGGGGCGCCCAGTTCGGTATAGATGGCGAGTGCGCGCGTCAGATGGTCGCGCTCGTCCGGGGCACGCCGCCTGAGCCGGGCGAGGTCGGCGAGCAGCGTGTGGGCGCGCGCCTCCTCCAGGCGCGCGCCGCAGCGCCGCGCGATCGCCAGCGCCTCGACGAGCGACGCGCGTGCCCGCGGTTCGCGTTCCTCGCGCAGGTGCGTCATGCCCTGGCCGATGAGGGTGCGCAGGGTCATGTAGTCGTCGGCGATGCCGGTGAAGTACCGGTGGGCGCGGGCGAAGTGGTCCAGGGCGGTGTCGTGGGCGCCGAGTTCGCGATGGGCGTCGCCCAGGTGGCGGTCCATCAGCGCGACGCCCCGCTCCACCCCCTCCTCGGCGAAGATCCGCCGGGCCCGGTCGTAGTGGGCGACCGCCCGTTCGTGTTCGCCGGCGATGAGCGCGAGGGTGCCCAGGTTCTCCAGGGAGGTGCCCTGGCCGAGCCTGTGGTCGATCGCCTCCCACAGTTCGAGCGCCCGCGAGTACTCGTCGAGGGCCTGGTCGGTGCGGTGGAGTTTGAGGTGGGCGTTGGCGAGGGCGAGCAGTGTCCGGGCGATCGGCGCCGGGTCCCCGATGGCCTCGGCCGAGGCCAGGGCCAGGGTGTGCGTCTCGGTCCAGGCCTCGAAGTGCTGTCGGAGGGTGAACAGGGCCCACAGGGCTTCGCACAGTTGCCAGGCGGCCTGGTGTCGGCCGGTGTCGTGGCACAGCCGGACCAGGGAGCGCAGGACCGGGAGTTCGGCTTCCAGCCAGGCCAGCGCGGTGTCGTGGTCGGGGAAGGGCGAGGGGGCGTTCGCGGCCTCGGCGAAGAGCGGGCCCAGGTGCCAGCGTCGGGGGTTGAGCCTCAGGTCCGCCGCGACCGCCGTGCGCAGGTGGCGGTCGACGAGCCGGTCGAGGGCCGCCGCGCGCTCGGGTTCGGGTTCGTCGGTGTGGGCCCTGGCGCGGGCGTGGTCGCGGATGAGGTCGTGGAAGCGGTGGCGGCCGTCGGCGTCCTCCTGGAGGAGGTTGGCGTCGAGGAGGGCTTCGATGCGGTCCTCGGTGTCGTAGGGGTCGCCGCCGTCCAGGGCGATCGCGGCGTCGAGGGCGATGCTGGGTCCCGGGTGGAGGCCGAGGAGGCGGTAGAGGCGGGCGACGTCGTCGGGGAGGGCGGTGTAGGAGGCGTCGAAGACGGCGGTCACGGAGCTGTCGCGGTCTCGGCTCAGGGCGGACAGGCGGCGGTGCTCGTCGGAGAGTTCGTCGACGACGCGTTGGGCGGGGCGGCCGGGGCGCAGGCGCAGGCGTCCGGCGACGGCCCGCAGGGCGAGCGGGAGGCGGCCGCACAGGTCGGCGAGTCTGCGGGAGGTGGCTCCGGGGAGGTCGTCGCGGTGGCCGCTGAGGAGGGCGTTGAGGAGCTCGACGGCGGCCTGGTGGTCGAGGGGGCGCACGTGTACGAAGCGGGCGCCGTGGGGGACGAGGCCGAGCAGGTGCAGGCGGGTCGTGACGATGACCCGGTGTGCGCCCTCGCCGGGGAGGAGGGTGCGGACCTGTGCGGGCGAGACGGCGTTGTCGAGCAGGAGGGCCAGCCGCTTTCCGTGGGTGCGGGTGCGGAACTCGGCGGCGCGCGGTTCGAGGCCCTGGGGGATCTGGCGGGCCGGGACGCCCAGGGCGCGGAGGAATCCGTCGAGGACGGCGGCGGGGTCGGCCGGATCGGCTCCGCCGGTGAAGCCCGCGAGGTCGGCGTAGAGCTGGCCGTCGGGGTACTGGTCGGCGTGGTGGGCGAGGAAGTGCGCGGCGAGGGCGGTCTTGCCCACTCCCCCGGTGCCGACGAGGACGGCCAGGTCGGTGTCGTGGTGCGGTGCGGAGGCGAGTTCGCGGAGCTCGCGCTGGCGGTCGGTGAACTCGGTGGGCGGGGGCGGGAGTTGGCGGGGGACGCCGGTGTCGGTGCGGGGCGCGTGGAAGTGGACGCCTCCGTGGATGGCGCCGCTCTGGACGAGGTTGGCGGGTGCGGCGACGTCGGCGTGGTTGTGCGTGGCCCGCGCGGGGTCGGGGTGCTGGGGATGGGTGTCCATGGGACCTCGCACTGTGGGGGTTGTGGAGGGGATCGTCCCCGTTTCTGAGGGGTTGTCAGGAGAGCATTCGATGTCTGATCTTCCCGGGAGGGCGGAGGGTTACACGGGTGGTGTCGGCGCGAACGCGAAGAGCGAGGTGACCGTGGTGTCGGTGAGTGGACGAGACCGCCGCCTTTACGACGTAGATTCACTATCGCCGCAGCACGGAAACCCCGCGCGACCGGGCGTCCCGACGACGAACTCCTTCCACCGCAACGGCTGAATGTGTTGCCTGTCGGGCATTACCACACTGAATCCGTTGCGAACACCATGTTTTACCAATGAATCCCTTGTCAAGTGCGGTGGACTTCGTCACAGTGGAAGAAACCAGGAGCGCGGGACGCCGCGTCCCACTCCCCCGACACAGGCGTCGGGGTCACCACGACCGCTGGACCGGCTCCGGACACCGCTCCTGTCCCGTTTCTGCCAAGGAAGCCCTCATGTGCACGGTCGCCAGCACGGTCATCGCTCCCAGGAGCGCCGACCGGCCCGGAACCGGGTCCGCGCCCGCCGACAGCAGGACCGCCCACCCCGCGCGCCTGTCCCGCCGACTTCCCCACACGCTGCACGCCGCCCGCAACGCGCGCGGAGTCGTCCTGGACTTCCTGCGCGACCTGGGTCAGGAGATCGTCGGTGACGCCGCGCACCTGGTCGTCTCCGAACTGGTGGCCAATGCCGTCAGGCACGGGCGACCGCCCGTGGACCTGACCCTGACCTGGTGGGACGACCGCGCGCGCCGCCCCGGGCTGCTCGTGGAGGTCCTCGACCGCGGGACGCCGGTCCTCCTCGGGCCGAGCACCCGGGTCGGTGACGCCGAGGCCGAGGGCGGCCGGGGCCTGATGCTGGTCGAGGCGTGCAGCGACCGCTGGGGCGTGTGCCACCACGACGGCGCGGGCCTGCACGTGTGGGCCGAGATCGACCGGCCCGGCGCCGCCCGCTGAGCGCTCGGCCCGAAAGGGGCGGTGACACCCGGGGACACGGGACGCCACCGCGGTCCGCGGGCCCGGTCAGGCCGGGCGCGCGCGTCCTCTCACCCCGTCTCCCCCATGCCCGGCAGGCGCCGCTCGATGCTCTCGCGGTCCGGCTCCAGCCACGGCGGCAGCCGCAGGGCGCGGCCCAGTTCGAGCAGCGGTTCGTCGACGTCGAAGCCGGGGCCGTCGGTGGCGATCTCCAGCAGCGCGCCGCCGGGCTCGTTGAAGTAGATCGACGTGAAGTAGCAGCGGTCGCGGACCTCGGTGACGTCCACTCCCTCACGCGTCAGGGCCAGCCGCCAGGCGTCCTGGGCGGTGCGGTCGGGCGCCCGGTAGGCCACGTGGTGGACGCTCCCGGCCGCGACCAGGCCGCGCTCGGCTCCGGGATCGGCCATGACGTCGACGATGGTGCCCACTCCGGGGGTGGCCGCGCCGGTGCGGAAGCGCAGGCGGTCCCCGAACTCGTCCACGAGCCGGAAGCCGAGCCGGTCGCCGAGCATGCGCGCGGTCTCCTCCGCGTCCCGCTCGGTCAGCGTGACCGACCGGATGCCCCGGACGGCGCGCTCGACCGGCACCGCTCCCCCGTCCCAGGGGTCGGTGTCGTGGGGGTCGGCGTTGGCGGCGAGTTCGATGAGCAGGCCGTCGGGGTCGCGCAGCGCCAGGACGTCCTCCTCGGCGCGCTCGGTGGGGCGGGTGGCGGCCACGTTCAGTGCGGCCAGGTGGTCGGCCCACCACCCCAGCGACCCCTCGGGCACGGACAGCGTCGTGGTGGTGGCCTGCCCCGTGCCCGAGCGGCCGGGCGGGGCGTCGGGCCAGGGGAAGAAGGTCAGGACGGTGCCGGGGTTGCCCGCGCGGTCGCCGTAGTACAGGTGGTAGGTGTCGGGGAGGTCGAAGTTCACCGTGCGCTTGACCAGGCGCAGGCCGAGCACGTCGCGGTAGAAGTCCGCGTTGGCGCGGGGATCGGTCGCGATCGCGGTCACGTGGTGCAGGCCCGTGGGGCGCACGTCCATTCCGTCGCCTTCCGACACGTAGTTGAAGTTTGAACAGAACGCCGTGGGAGGACCTGCCCTCCGCCGGTGGCGGCAAACCTCCGGGGAACCGGGTTCAGGAATGGTCCGGCGGTCGGCGCAGGCGCAGGCCCACCAGCGCCGCGAGCGCGCACAGGGCCAGCGCGTAGACCACCGCGCCACGCCAGCCCACGGCGTCGTAGACCAGTCCGCCGCACCAGCTGAACAGGCTCGCCCCCAGGTAGTAGGCGAGCGTGTACACGGCCATGGCCTGCGCCCGCCCGGCCGTCGCGCGGCGGCCCACCCACGCCGAGGCGGTGGCGTGGGCGGCGAAGAACGCGAAGGTCATCACCAGCAGGGCGCCGGCCAGAGCCGCCAGCGACGTGGTGACCAGGCCGGACAGTCCGACCGCCATGAGCGCGGTGGCGGCCAGCAGGACCGCGTACCCGCCCCAGCGAACCGTGGCCGCCCCCGCCACGGCCGACCCGAGCATCCCGGCCGTGTAGGCGAGGAACAGCAGGGAGGCCGTCGACTGGGACAGCCCGAAGGGCTCCTGGACCAGCCGGAACCCGAGCAGGTTGTAGACGGTCATGAACGCGCCCATGAGCAGCAGCGCCTGGGCGTAGAGGGCGGGCAGCCCCCGTGTGGTGAGGGCGGCGCGCAGCCGTCCGCGCGGGCGGGGCCCGGCGACGCGGTCGGGCGCGGGACTCTCGCGGGCGCGCCGACGCGGCAGGACCAGCACGAACACGGCCAGCGCGACCACGCCGAGCAGGGTGTTGGCCGCGATCCCCCACTGCCAGCCGCCCAGGTCCGCCGCGAACCCGGCCAGCAGGCGCCCGCCCATGCCGCCCAGCGGGTTGCCCGCGATGTACAGCCCGGTGGCGCGCGGGGCGTCGACGGGGTGGATCTCCTCGGCGAGGTAGGCCACGGCGGCCGCGGGCACGCCGCCCAGGGCCGCCCCCTGGAGGGCGCGGACGGTCAGCAGGACCGGCAGGTCGGCGGCGAGGGGCGCCAGGCAACCGAGGAGGGTGGCCGCCAGCAGGGAGAGGGCGATGACGCGGGCTCGGCCGATCCGGTCGGCGGCCCCGCTCCAGACGAGCGTGAACCCGGCCAGGCCGCCGGTGGCCAGGGACGCGGCCAGCGCCGCCTCGGCGGCGGAGGCGTCGAAGCCGGTGGCGATGGCGGGCAGGATCGGCTGGACCGACCACAGTTGGGCGAAGGTGGCCACGGCGGCGGCGACCATGGCGACGACCGTGCGCCGGTAGGCGCGGGTGCCCGCGCGCGGACGGGTGTCGTGGACGGGCACGGAACTGCTGGTCGCGGACATGGTTCCACGCTAGGAAGACCCGTTTCATACGTCCAATGCATGTGTTGTGGTTGTTCCATACTGAAAGGTATGAGTACTCCTGATGCCCTGGTCAGCGTCCTGGCGCCGCGGCTGCGCATGGTCGCGGCGGTGGCCGAGACCGAGCACGTCACCCAGGCCGCCGAGGTGCTGGACATGCCCCAGCCGACGCTGAGCCGCGCGTTGGCCCGGCTCCAGGAGGAGCTGGGGATGGCGCTGGTGGAGCGCACGGGGCGCGGGGTGCGGCTGACCCGCGCCGGTCGGCTGTTGCTGCCGCACGTGCGGCGTGCCCTGGAGGACCTGCGGGCGGGGTTGGCGGAGCTGACCGACGCCGAGGAGGGGCGGGTGGCGCTGACCTTCCTGCCGACGCTGGGCGTGGAGGTGGTTCCGGCGCTGCTGCGCGGGTTCCGGGCGCGGCATCCGGGGGTGCGGTTCACGCTGACCCAGGAGGCGTGGGCGGAGTCGCTGCGGCGGGTCTCCTCGGGTGGCGCGGATCTGGCGCTGACCTCGCCGCTGCCGTCCGGGCCGGGGCTGGCGTCGGCGACCCTGCACACGCAGGCGCTGCGGCTCGTGGTGCCCGAGGATCACCCGTTGGCGTCCGTGACGGGCGGGGTGCGGGTGGCGGAGGCGGCCGGGGACGAGTTCATCCTGCTCAAGCCGGGGCGCGGGGTGCGCCACCTGACCGACCGGTTGTCCGACCGCGCGGGGTTCACGCCCCGGGTGGCGTTCGAGGCCGACGACATCGCGACGGCGCGCGGGCTGGTCGCGGCGGGGCTCGGGGTGGCGGTGCTGCCCGCGCGTCCCCGGGGGCCGTTGGGCGGGACGGTGGAGCTGGCGATCCGCGGGGCCGACACCACGCGGCCGATCGGGGTGGTCTGGCCGGAGGAGGGGTCCGGGGGCGGGTACGAACCCCCGGCGGTGGCGCTGTTCCGTGCGCACGTGCGGCGGGTGGGGCCGAGCCTCATCCCCGATCTGACGGGCTGAGGCTCGGCCCCGCTCCCTCGACGCCGACCGGACCCGGACCCGCCCGGACCGGCGCCACGTGCGCGGGGTTCCCGTCCCTGGGACGCGAGACCCCGCACGCGGTGGAGGCGTACGTTCTCCCGGATGACGTCCCACCACGTGGTGGAACTCTTCCGGCCCTGTCCCCCGGATGCGCGTCTGTGCTCCCCGGCCAGGGGCGTCGAGGCCGCACGGTGGCCGTCCGGCTACGGCAGCCCACCGGGAGGACCCGCAAGGACGCGGCCGTAGGAAAGTTGCACCACGCCAGGGGACGTGACCTTCTCCCGGACGACGCAGACGGTGCTCGGCTCTGGCGCCGCACCCGCCGCGGCCCGTCGCCGTGTGCGCCGGGTGCACCCCGTTCGACGTCGGCTAGCGGACGGCGGCGGTGGCGGTGCCGACGCCGTTCTTGGCCTGCTGGATCTCGGCGTAGACGCGGGCGCGCAGTTCGGTGAACCGCTCGTCCTGGCGAGTGGTCAGCTGGTCGCGTTCCACGGGCAGGTCGACGGTGATGTCGTCCTGCACGACGGTGGGCGAGGAGGACAGCACCAGGACGCGTTCGCCGAGGTAGACGGCCTCGTCGATGTCGTGGGTGACGAACAGGACCGTCACGCCCAGGCGCTGCCAGAGGTCGCGGATGAGGTCCTCCAGGTCGGCGCGGGTCTGGGCGTCGACGGCGGCGAAGGGCTCGTCCATGAGCAGGACCTTGGGCTCGTAGGCGACGGCGCGGGCGATGGCCACGCGCTGCTGCATGCCGCCGGAGAGCTGCCAGGGGTAGGAGTCGGCGAACGCGGTGAGTCCGACCGCCTCCAGGGACTCGGCGACGAGCTCCTGGCGGCGCCGCTTGGGCAGCTTCTTCTCCTTCAGGGGAAGTTCGACGTTGGCGCGCACGGTCATCCAGGCGAAGAGGCTGCGCCCGTACTCCTGGAAGACCACGGCCATGTCGGGCGGCGGGGCGGTGACGTGCGCGCCGGCGAGTTCGACGGTGCCGCTGGTGGGCGGCATGAGTCCGGCGATGCACTTGAGCAGGGTGGTCTTGCCGCAGCCGGAGGGGCCGACCAGGCAGACGAGTTCGCCCTCGCCGAGTTCGAAGGTGAGGTCGCGGACGGCCTCGACGGCGTTCCCTCCCCCGTGGTAGGTCTTGCGCAGTCCCGTGACCTTGAGCATGGTGGCGTGTTCTCCTTGGTGGTGGGTCTACTCGCCGCGGTGGGCGGCGCGCAGGCCGCGGTGCCAGCGAAGGACGCGTCCCTCGACGAGTTCGAAGGCGGCGGACAGGGCGAAGCCGATGAGTCCGAGCAGGACCATGCCGGCCCACATCTCGGGGATGGCGAAGGTGCGCTGGAACTGCACGATGGCGAAGCCCAGGCCGCTGGAGCTGGCGAACATCTCGCTGATGACCATGAGGATGACGGCCAGGGCCAGGGCCAGGCGCAGTCCCGCCATGATCTGGGGACTGGCCGAGCGCAGGACGAGCACGCGCAGGCGGGTGCCGGTGCGCAGCCCGTAGCAGCGGGCGGTGTCGGCCAGGACGGGGTCGACGGCGCGGACGCCCTCGACGGTGTTGAGCAGGATGGGCCACACGCAGCCGGAGACGATGACCAGGACCTTCATGGTGTCGTCGATGCCCACGAGCAGGATCATCAGCGGGATCAGGACCGGCGGCGGGATGGCGCGCAGGAACTCCAGGACGGGTTCGAGGACGGCGCGCACGCGGGTGGACAGGCCCAGGACCACGCCCAGGGACACGCCCAGGACGACGGCGACGGTGAAGCCGGTCAGCAGTCGGACGAGGCTGGGGACGACGTCGACGAGCAGGCGCTCGGAGAACCACAGGTCGACGAAGGCGCCCGCGATGAGGTCGGGCGGGGGCGTGTAGAAGCCGCCGGAGGTGGCGGTGGAGTAGGCGTAGAGGCCGATGAGCAGCGCGGGCAGCAGCAGGATGTGCGCCGTGCGCAGGAGGGTCCGAGCGGCGGCGGTGGCGGGGCGGGGCCGCGCGGGGTGGCCGGGCGCGGCGGCCCGGGTGGGGCGGTTCATGGGGTGGCCTCCCCGCGGACGGAGGTGTGCCAGCGCAGCACGCGCCGTTCCAGGACGCGCACGCCCGTGTTGATGGCCACGCCCAGGACGCCGGTGGCGACGATGAGGGCGTAGACGTAGGCGACGGCGTTGCTGGACTGGGCGACGGCGATCTCCTGGCCGATGCCGGGAGAGCCGATGATCAGCTGGGCGGTGATGGACAGGATGAGGGCGACGGACGCCGCCAGGCGCAGGCCGGTCATGAGGTAGGGCAGCGTGGTGGGCCACACGACGTGCCTGATGCGGGCCAGGCGGCCCAGCCCGTAGCAGCGGGCGGTCTGTTCGGCGACGGGGTCGACGTCGGCGACGCCGTAGAGCACCTGGATGTAGATGAGCCAGAAGCAGGCGTAGACGACCAGGAGCAGTGTGGACCGGATGTCGGTGCCGTAGAGCAGGACGGCCAGCGGGATCAGGGCCACCGAGGGGATGGGGCGCAGGAAGTCGACCGTGGAGGTGGTGAAGGCGCGCACGCGGGGCAGGGAGCCCAGGGCGAGGCCGAGCACCGTCGCGGCGGCGAAGGCGATGGCCAGGCCCAGGGCCCACCCGTGGAGGGTGTCGCCGACCGCGGTCCAGAATCCGGGTGTGGTCGCGCGCTGGGCGAGGACGGTCAGGACCTCGGAGGCGGGCGGCAGGTAGCGGTCGGAGACCAGGCCCAGTCGCGGTACGGCCTCCCACAGCAGGAGGAGGGAGGCGATGCCCACGGCTCCCAAGAGGGCGCGGTCGGGTCCGGTGCGGGCGGGGCCGCGCGGGCGGGCGGCCCGGTCGGGCGTGCCGGGTGTGCGCCCCGCGTCGGCGGTGTCTGTCTTGGTCATCTGATCAGTGCGTCCAGGTCGGGTGGGGGTGGGCACGGGGCGGGCGCGTCCCGGTGGCGGATGGGGTCCTTCAGCGGTAGAGGCCCTCCAGGTCGGCCTCGGCGTCGATCACGCCGTCCTGGAGCATGAGGTCGGCGAGCGTCCGAACGGAGTCGCGGTCGATCTCGGAGGGGAAGCGCGGCAGGATGAGCGCGTCGACGACGCTCTGGTCGATCTCGGTGTAGCTGGTCATGACCGCGCGGACCGCGTCGGGGTGGTCCTGGGCGTAGGCCAGGGACTCCTCCAGCGCGGCGGTGACGGAGGCGAAGAGTTCGGGGTCCTCGGCCAGGCGCTGCTCGGAGGTGAAGTAGGCGGCCACGGTCAGGTCGGGGTCGGTGTCGACGAAGTTGGAGGCGACCTCGCGGCCGCCGGCCTGGCGGATCACCGTGCCGAAGGGCTCCACGGCCCAGACCGCGTCGACCTGCCCGGTCTCCAGGGCGGCGGGCATGTCGGGGAAGGGCAGTTCGACGAACTCGATGTCGGTGGGGTCGCCGCCGGCCACGCGGACGGCCTGGCGGACGGTGGTGTCGCCGATGTTGCTGAGGGTGTTGATGGCGATCCTGGCGCTCTCCAGGTCGGCCGCGCTCTCGACGTCGCTGTCGCCGGGGACGAAGACGCCGCCGAGGTCGGCGCCCTGTTCGCCGGTGCTGGTGACGCCGTTGGTGAGGGTGGTCAGGGGCAGGCCCCGCTCGCGGGCGATGATGAGCGAGACCATGTTGGAGAAGCCCAGGTCGAATTCGCCGCTGACCACGCCGGGGACGATCGCGGCGCCACCGGAGCTGGACTCCAGGGTCAGGTCGATGCCGTGCGCTTCGAAGATGCCCTGCTCGACGCCGAGGTAGACGGGGGCGACGTCGACGATCGGGATGACGCCGGCGGTCAGCTGGGCGAGCTCACCGTCCTCCTGGGACGAGGGGTCCTGGCCAGCGCAGGCGGTGGTGGCCAGGAGGGCGGTACCGGCGGCCAGGGCGAGCAGGCGGTGACGCATGGGGGCTCCAGGGGGTTCAGAGTTCAGGGGTGGGTGGCTCCGCCGAACGTCGTGTGCGATTGGCGAACATAAGTTCATTTAGCGAACACGAATTTAGGTGATGCGGCTCACCAGGTCAAGTGCCGTGCCGCACACGCGTCCGCGACGTCACGGTACGGGAGTGGGCCGCATCGGCGGTGTCCGGCGTGCGTGCCGTCGGACGCGGCCCGGTCCTCGGCCCCGGCGCCCTCGGAGGCGGCGGTGTCGGCGTCGGAGCGGGCGGCGAGCGCGAGGTCGGGGGCGGCGAGGAGGCTCGGACGTGGCATGGCGCTGTCTCCTCGCGGGGGCGATCGTGCCGGGGAAAGGTCACGTGCGGGATCCGGGCGGGGTCACGGCCCGGGGCGCCGGGCGGTCGGACACCCACGGTGCGGGTGGGCCCGTGGGACCGGGAGGAGACCCCCCGGCACGCACGCGAGCGCGTCCGGCGCGCCTCAACCTGACACACACGGGACTCCCCGGAAAGGGGGGGCGGGACATGACTTCTCGCACATGTGCGGACACACCGCGTGGGCTTCGGGGGCGGAGCTCGTGTGGCGAGGGCGGCGACAGCGCCACCTTTACGACGTAGATTCCTTGTCTTCGACGCTTTCCGGCCTCCCCGAGCGGGCCGACGAATCCCCTGGAGGACAGTCGGTCGGCGTCGGTCGGTCAGTGGGTCGGACCCGCCGGAGAAGCCACCACACGTCCTCACCGTCAGTCGACCGTGACGGTGGCCTCCATGCCCCTGTCCCGATGGTCGCCCACCGAGCAGTAGAAGGTGTACGTGCCCGGTCCCAGCGTGACCGTGCCGCTGGCGGTCCGCCCGGGTTCGGTCACGGGGATGACCCGCCGGTCGCCGAGCTCCTCGATCACGAGGTCGTGCGGGGCCCGGCCGGCGTTCTCGAAGTCGATCCGGACCGAGCCCCGGGGCAGGGTCGCCGGGATCCCGTCGAGGGAGAAGTCCTCGGCGGTGACGACGATCGTCTCCGCGGTGACGCCGCCGTCGCCCCCCTCCTCCTCCCCCTCGGTCCCCTCCGGCGCCTCCGTCACGGTCTGCTCCCGGGTGGGCGCGGCGGGCTCGTCGGCGGCACAGGCCGTCACGCCCAGGGCCGCGGCCGCCAGCAGGGCGACGAGGGTCAGGCGTGGCATCGGAACTCCTTCGGCGCGTCGGCGAGCGGGCGGATGCGCCCCCGTACCGGTCTACCGGGAGTCCGGCCGACACGCCGGGAGTGGCGCGCCCACGGGTCGGAATCGATGGGAGGAGGCCGACGGGTCACGGGGGCGGGTCCGCCGTCCGGGGCAGGACGGGCCCCGGACCGCCCACACCCGCCCCCGTGCCGGTGCCCCATCCTCAGACCCGGCGACCACGCTGTCAACCTGCGAGGAAACGGGACCGGAGACCGATCGAGCCCCCGGTCCGAGGCGCCGCCGAACCTCCCAGAACGACACGTTCGAGGACCCCGCGTTGCATACCGGGGTAGCGGATTGGATAGGCTAGCCTAACCTTCATGTGCATGGTCGGCGTGCCGTCACGACTCGCCCCCCGTGTGTCCGTGTGCCTGTCGGCGCCCCACACCCGATTGGAACCAAGAGCGTGCGTCTACCCACCGCCCCGGACGGCAGCCGCGGCTGCTCGGCCCTGGCCCGCTACACCGGCGAGCAGATCGCCGCGACGGCGGGCACCACCGGTGGTTGGCTGCTGGTCGAACACCCCGGCCCCTGGCGCCACCCCGCGTTCGCCAGCCCCGGCCTGGACAAGGCCGTCGTCTCCAAGCTCGCCGAGCGCATCGTCGGCCGCGACGTCAAACCCCAGCTCATCAAGCGTCCGGGCGGCAGGCGGCCGGGCGAGGGGCAGGGGCCGCGCCGGGCGTACTACGCGCACACCAGCCGGACCACGCCGTGGGTGCGCATGGTCGAGTTCGAGGACCTGGCCGAACTGCTGGAGTACGACGTCACCGCCGTGGAGAAGCCCGAGCCGCCGGACTTCGGCGTCCCCGTCGAGCACTCGCTGTACCTGGTGTGCACCCACGCCAAGAAGGACCCGTGCTGCGCGGTGCTGGGGCGTCCCGTGGCCGCCGCGCTGGCCGGGGGGCCGGCCGAGGTGTGGGAGACCACCCACGTGGGCGGCGACCGGTTCGCCGCCAACCTGGTGGCGCTCCCCCAGGGCCACTACTTCGGCCGCCTGGACCCGGAGTCGGCCGTGCGCACGGTGACCGCCTTCGAGCGCGGCGACGTCGTCCCCGACAACTACCGCGGCCGGTGCACCGACTCCTCCGCCGTCCAGGCCGCCGACGCCGCGCTGCGGTCCCGGCTGGGGACGGTGGGCGTGGACGCGGTGGCCCACCTCGACGAGGAGTACACCGACGACGACGTGCGCGTGACCCTGGGCCACGGCGGCGGGGTGTACACCGTGTCGGTGACCGCCGAGGAGGGCCCGGAGTGCGCGACGACCTGCTCGGCGATCGCCCCCAGTAGACCCGTGCGCCACCGCGTCACGGAGATCACCGAGGGCCGCGTCGGCGCGGGCGCGCGCTGAACCGCGCAGGACCCGGGCCTCTTCCCCGGCCCGGGTCCTGCCTCCTCGCCCGGCTCGGGCGGGTCAGCCCCAGAAGCCGAAGCTGTACAGCAGGCCGTTGGTGGCCGCGATGGCGGCCAGGGCGAGCACCGACCCGGTGACGAAGGACGTCCGCAGCGACCGGACCAGGTACTCCGCGCTGATCAGGTTGTTGAACAGGAAGTACCCGAGCATGGTCGCGTGCCAGAACGCGTCCATGCTCAGCGGCTCGAAGAGGTAGGGCGCGCCCGTCCAGACGTCGGTCTCGGTGGTGAACCACGACCACGCCAGCGCCGCGCCGTAGCCGACCGGGATCTGCACGAGCGGCAGCACCAGCAGCGGCAGGAGCTTGACGAACCCCCACACCCCCGGTTGGTTGGCGGTGCGCGCCTCGGTCTGGGCCCGCTGGGCGGCGTGCCGTTCGGCGCGCACCCGCTCGCGGTGGGCCTCCTCGGCCTCCCTCCGGCGGCGCGCCTCCTGCTGCTGCCGCTGGTGGTCCTCGTACTGGCGGCGCTGCTCCCGCTGCTGGTACTCGGCCTGCTGCCGGTGCAGCTCCTGCTGGCGCCGACTCTCCTGCTCGGCGCGCTCGCGCTCGCGCTGGGCCCGCTCGTGGGCCTGCTGGAGCTGACGGGCGTCGGTGCCGGGGCGGTGGCCGCCGTACAGGTCGGCGTAGGGGTCGTCGTCTCCCGCCCCGCCCCGTCCGCGCGCGGGCGCGGCGGGCTGGTCGTATCGGGCGGTGGGCGGCTGGGCGTGCGCGTCTTGTCGGTACTGGGCGGTCGGCGGGCTCGCGGGCGGCACGGCTGAGGGAAGGTGCTGGGTGGGCTGGTAGCCCTGCTGTCCGTACACGGCCGTGGCGTCCCCGCCCCCGGACGCCGCGGGCGGAGCGATCCGGGTGGCCTGGTCGTCGCCGAACGCGCCCGTGGCGGCGCCGGCCGCCGCTCCCGCCGCGCCGCCCGCGAGCGCCGCGCCGCCCGCGCCCAGCACCTCGGTGCGCTGGTGGCCTCCGGTGGCCCCGGCCTGGCCCGCGCCGCCGGGCGCGGCCAGGGCCTGGTTCACGGCGCCGACGCGTTCGCGGACCCGCGCCGACACGGCCGGGGGCAGCCAGGTCGATCCGGCGTGCACGTCGCCGAGGTGGTCGAGGATCTCGCCGGGTCCGGGCCGACCGGCCGGGTCCTTGGACAGGCAGGCGGCGACCAGGTGGCGCAGCGGTTCGGGGACCGCCGACAGGTCGGGCTCGGCGCTGATGATCCGCATGACCATCGTCGGCATGCTGCCCTCGCCGAAGGGTCCGGTTCCGGTGGCGGCGAAGGCCAGGACCGCGCCGTAGGCGAACAGGTCGCTGGCGGGCGTCAGCGGCTTGCCCTCCACCTGTTCGGGGCTCATGAAGCCCGGGGTGCCGATCACCGACTGGGTGGCGGCGGTGCCGTCGGTGGCGCGCGCGATGCCGAAGTCGATGACCCGGGGGCCGTCCTCGGCCAGCAGCACGTTGCCGGGCTTGAGGTCGCGGTGGATGAGGCCGACCCGGTGGATCTCGGCGAGCGCCTCGGCCAGACCGGCGGCCAGCACGCGGACGCTGGCCTCGGGCAGCGGCCCGTGGTCGCGGACGGCCTCGTCCAACGGCAGGGAGGGGACGTAGGAGGTGACCAGCCAGGGCACCTCGTCCTCGGGGCCCGCGTCGATGACGGGGGCGGTGAAGGCTCCGCTGACCTGCCGGGCGGCCGTGACCTCGCGGGCGAAACGCTGGCGGAAGGAGTCGTCGGCGGCCATGTGGGGGTGGATGCGCTTGATCGCGACGGCCCGGCCGCCGGCGGAGCGGCCCAGGTAGACCTGCCCCATGCCGCCGGCGCCCAGGCGGCTGATCAACCGGTAGCGACCGATGCGCTCCGGGTCGTTGCTGTCCAAGGCACCCAACGTCCTCAACCTCCGACTCTGCCGCTCGCGGAAGGCCCCAGTCTAGGGCGTGTGCCGCGAAGTCCGGGGACGGATGCGGCCCGGGTCGGGAACCGGACACGGCCGCAGGTTTCGGTCAGTGCTGGTGCGGCAACGACCGAGGGGGCGGTGGAGTTCCCCCGCGTCCGCGTTCGGCCATTTTCCGGAGGTGGATGAGCGAGGCGGCCGGGCGCGCCTAGTGTCGAGTACGTCACGAGAGGAAACCACCCCCATGCGCAAGCTCGACTCCCTCCGTTTCGACGCCCGTGTGCGCGCCCTCACCGCCCTGTCGTGGACGGCCGCGCAGACCGGCGACCACTTCAGTCGTCTCCTGCACTGGCCCTGGCGGGAGAACCCGTACCCCACCTACGCCCGGCTGCGTGCCGGCGGCCCGTTCGCCACCAGCCGTCTGGGCGTTCGCGTCGCGCACGCGCACGCGACCGTGGCGCACGTCCTGACCGACCGGGCCTTCGGCGTCCAGGCCCCGCAGGGGTTCGTGCCGAAGGAGGAGTACGACGTGATGGACCTGTCCTTCCTCCAGAGGGACCCGCCCGACCACACGCGTCTGCGGAAGATGGCGCGCCCGGCGTTCGCGCCGCGCCGCGTGGCCGGGTACCGGGCGGAGGTCGAGAAGATCGCCGAGGCGCTGCTGGACTCGGCGCTGGAGCGGCGCGACTTCGACCTCATGCGCGACTACGCCCAGCCGCTGCCGATCGCCGTCATCTCCCGGCTCCTGGGGGTCTCCGAGACCGACGACGACGCGTTCGTGCGGATCGGCACGGTGATCGGGACCGCCCTGGACGGCGCCCGGTCGGCGCGCCAGCTCCGGGAGATCCGCGCGGCCACCGAGGAGCTCGACGCGATGTTCGCGCGGATGGCGGAGGACCGGCGCGCCCACCCGCGTGAGGACGTGCTGTCGGCGCTCGTGGCCGAGCACGACGGCGGCGGGCTCTCGTCCACCGAGCTGTCCGCGATGTGCCGTCTGCTGCTGGTCGCCGGGTTCGAGACGACGGTGAACCTCGTCGGCAACGGGGTGATGGCCCTGCTGCGCCACCGGGAGCAGTGGGACCGGCTGGTCGCCGACCCCGGCGTGGCCGAGGGCGCCGTCGAGGAGATCCTGCGCTTCGACTCCCCGGTGCAGGTGACCTCGCGGTGGGCGCGGGAGGACACGGACGTCCTCGGGGAGCCGGTGGCGCGCGGGGAGCAGGTGGTGTGTCTGATCGGCTCGGCCAACCGCGACCCGGCCCGGTTCGCCGACCCCGACCGGTTCGACGTCACCCGGTCCGACGCGGCCGACCACCTGTCCTTCTCCAGCGGGGTCCACTACTGCCTGGGCGCGCCGCTGGCCCGCCTGGAGGGTCAGGTCGCCCTGCGCGCGCTCGCCGCACGGGCGCCCGGTCTCAGACCCACCGCCGTGCCCACCCGGCGGCCGACGCTGTCGGTGCGGGCGCTGTCGGCCTTTCCCGTCACGACCGGTTCGCGGTAGCCGTGCGCGGGGGCACGGGGGGCGGGGCCGCCGGCCGGCGGTTCCCGTCCCGAGGAGGCGCGGTGGCGCTGGCGGCGGTCGCGGGCTGTTCGGTGGTGCTCGTGGTGGCGGCGGCCCTGGCCGTGGCGCTGCCCGAGGACGAGGGGCCGGGGGGCGAGGTCCCGGGCCTGGCGGCGGAGCACGGTGTGGGCCTGGGTGTGGCCGTGGCGGTCGAACCGCTGCTGTGGGACGGCGACTACCGGGACGTGGTCACCGCCAACTACACGTCGGTGACCGCGGAGAACACGATGAAGTGGGACTCCGTGCAGCCCGAACGGGGCGAGTTCGACTGGAGCGGCCCGGACGCGGTGATGGACTTCGCCGAGCGGGGCGGCCTCGACGTGCGGGGCCACACGCTGCTGTGGCACAACCAGCAGCCCGCGTGGCTGGCTCAGGGGTCGTTCGGCCCGCAGGAACTGCGCGCGATCATGCGCGAGCACGTCGGGGAGCTGGTGGGGCGGTACGAGGGTCGGATCGCGGCCTGGGACGTGGTCAACGAGCCGTTCGTGGACGAGGGCACGGAGCTTCGGGAGAACCTCTGGTACGGGGTCCTGGGCCCGGACTACGTCGCCGAGGCGCTGTGGGCCGCGCACGAGGCGGACCCCGGGGCGCGGCTGTACGTCAACGAGTTCGGGATCGAGGGCGGCGGCCCCAAGGCCGACGCCCTGTACGCGTTGGCCGAGGACCTGGTGGAGCGGGGGGTGCCGCTGCACGGGATCGGTTTCCAGGGCCACTTCGTGCACGGCCAGGTGCCCGAGAACCTGGCCGAGACCATGCGGCGGTTCACGGACCTGGGGCTGGAGGTGGCCGTCACGGAGCTGGACGTGCGCGTGCCCGAGCCGGCCACCGACGCCCAGTTGGCCGACCAGGCCGCGGAGTACCGCCGCGTGGTCGAGGCCTGCCTGGACGTGGCCGGATGCGTGGGGGTGACGGTGTGGGGGGTCACCGACGCCCATTCGTGGATCCCCGAGTGGTTCCCCGGGTACACGGCGGCGACCCCGTTCGACGGGGACTACCGGCCCAAGCCCGCCCTGGAGGGGATCGTCGAGGCGCTGTCCCGCCGTCCGGCGCCCGTCCCCTCCTAGCCGAACGTGCGGGGGACCAGGTACTCGGGGACGACCACGCGCGAGCGGGGGGAGACGCGGCGGACCAGGGCGGTGAAGTCCGCGACGCTCATGCCCGATCCCGTGCCGTCCACGGGCGGGTTGGTCAGCGGACGCTCGAAGTGGTCCCAGTGGACCGGGACCACCGTGCGGGGGCGGTCGAGGGCCTCCAGCAGGCGCGGCACGTACTCGTGGGTGCTGGAGGTGGAGGGCATCGCGACCGTGGCCACGTCCGGGGCCAGACCGCGGAGCGCCCGGGCGTCGAAGTCGCTGGCGCCCATGAAGAAGACCGAGGGGCCCGAGGCGGGGGTGAGCTGGAAGGCGAGGGTGTCGCCCTCGGGCAGGTCGGCGATGGTGGCCGGGGTGTCCGGGACGCCGACGCGGATGCCGGGGAAGAGGATCGAGTGGCGGCCGTTGCGGCTGTGCAGAGAGCGGACCACCTCCACCACGTCGCCGTCGAAGTCGAGCACCTCCCCGCCGCGCACCGGGGACAGCTGTGCGGCGGGCACGCCCATCGCCTGGGCGACGTGGTGGGTGGTGAGGGTGCCCAGGACGCGGGCGCCGGTGGTGGTGGCGATGTGCGGGACGTCGGAGAAGTGGTCCCAGTGGGTGTGGGTGACCAGGATGAGCCCGTCCCCGCCGATGTCGGCGGTGTGCTCGTCCACGGTGGCGGCGTCGACCGTGAGCGGGGTGGCGGGGTCGAAGTCGCGGCCCTCCTGGAAGATGCCGGTCTCGAAGCGGGTGAGGTAGGGGTCGACCAGGATCGTGCGCTCGGGAAGGTCGACGCGCCATCCGCTGGTGCCGAGCCAGCGCAGGGTCGGGCCCCGGCCGGAGCCCGACGCGGGGCGGGCGGTCGCCGTGGCGGTCGCGTGGGCGGAGCCCTGGGCGGCGAGCAGGGGCGCCAGTGTGCCGCCCGCGACGGTACCGCGCAGGAATCCGCGTCGTCCGATCGTCATGTCAGTGTCCTCGTCTCTGGCCGGGGCTGTCGAACGGCGCACATTCGAGCACGGGCCCGGAGCGGGCGTCCAATAACCGGGAGCCGCCCGGCGATAGGCGTCCGCTTATCGGCCCAGGTCAGTCGGTCCGGGTGCGCAGGCGGTCGACCGCCTCGCGCGCGGCCCGGCCGAGCGCCAGGTCGGTCTCCAGGGGCGGGAGGTCGGGGTCGGTGACGGTGGCGGACACGGCCACCGCGTAGCGCCGTCCGTCGGGGTACTCGACCACGCCCGCCTCCTGGCGCAGGCCGGGCAGGGTGCCGGACTTGGCGCTGACGCGGACGGAGGGCGGGAAGCCCGAGGCGATGCGGGCGCGGACGAGTTGGCGGGCCATGAGGGCGCGGACGAAGGCGCAGGCGTCGGGCGGGGCCGCGCGGTCGGTCCAGATCAGGCTCAGCAGGCGGGTGAGGTCGCGGAGGGTGGCGGAGGTGGCGCGGGCGGGGTCGTAGGCGCGTGGTGCGCGCAGGGAGTCGGGGTCGTCGGCCAGGAGGGTGTGCAGGAGGCTGCGGGGACCGCCGGTGAAGCGGGTGCGGGTGAGTCCGAGTTCGTCGGCCAGCAGCTGGACGGGTTCGACGCCGACGCGGTCGACGATGAGGTCGGCGGCGGTGTTGTCGCTGATGGTCATGGCCAGGGCGGCGCAGTCGCGCAGGGAGAGCTCGACGTCGTCGGCGAAGTCGGCGGTGCCGGTTCCGCCGAGGCGGTGCTCGCGGCGGGCGACGACGCGTTCGGCGGGGTCGAGGCGGCCGGTGGCGGCCTGGCGGGCGAACTCCAGGACGATGAGGATCTTGGCGACCGAGGCGAGGACGACGGGCTCGTCGGCCCGGTGCTCCGCCTCGGCGGCGCCGTCGATCTCCCGGGCGTGCAGGCGGGGTGTGTCGGTGGTGGTCACCGGCTCACGGTAGTGGGGCGGGGCATCGGTGCGGATAGGGTCGCGTGCGTGGATCTTGGACGTCATCTGCGGTACTTCCTGGTGGTCGCGCGGGAGGGGCATTTCGGGGACGCGGCCGTGGAGCTGGGGATCGCGCAGCCCGCGCTCAGCCAGTCGGTGCGGCGGCTGGAGGCGGAGCTGGGGGTGGCCCTGTTCGACCGGTCGCACCGCCGGGTGCGGTTGACCCCGGCGGGGCGGCTGCTGGTCGACCAGGCGCGTGAGGTGGTCGCCGGTGAGGCGCGGCTGCGGGAGACGATGCGGCGGGTGCGCGACGGGCGGGTCGCGACGCTGCGCGTGGGCGTGCCGCCGGGGACGTCGGCCGTGGCGCTGCGCGGGCTGCTGGACGGGATGGCCGCCCAGGCACCGGATCTGACCGTGGACGTGGGGGCGATGACCGGTGCCGAGCTGGTGCGGGCGCTGGGTGAGGGATCGGTGGACACGGGCCTGGTGACGGCCCCCTTCGACGGGTCGGGTCTGGTGAGCGAGCCGGTGCACCGGGTGGAGGTGGGTGTGGTGGTGCCGCGCGGGGCCGCGCTCGCGGGCGCGGCGCGGGTGGACGTGGCGGACCTGGCCGGGGCGGAGCTGGTGACGGCCCCGCGCGCCGAGGCCCCCGAGTGGTTCGAGCGGGTGTTGGCGGTGTGCCGGGAGCACGGGTGGGTGCCGCCGAGGGTGCACGAGGTCGAGGGCGCGGAGCTGCGGTGGGGGCTGGTGTTGGCGGGCCGGGGTGTGGCGTTGGCGGCGGAGTCGGCGGCGCGGGAGCCGCGCCTGGCCTGGCGTCCCCTGGTGGGGTCGCCGCTGCACCAGCGCACGGAGGCGGTCCGGCCCGCGCGGGGCGCCCATCCGGCGGCGTCGGTGTTCGCGGAGGTGGCGGCGCGGGTGATGGCCGAGTCCGCCGGGCCGGTCGGTGGGCCGGGACCGATCGGCGGGGCGGCGGGGGCGCGCCCGTGGTCGCTGGTCTACGGGGGCGACCCGGTCACGCTGCCGGGTTGGGCCGGGAGCGCGGACGATCCGGTGTCGCGGTACCGGGCTCCGGCCGCGGGCGGCGGGATCGCGCGGCCCGCGGGGCACGGGGTCCCGGGACCTCTCCCTTCCGGGGAGTGAGAGGTCCCGGGGCCGTGGGCGGCCGAAGCGCCGGGGCTACTCCTCCAGGCCCCTGCGGATCTGCGCGGCGATGCCGGGGTCGGTGATCGCGGCGTCGTCGGTCAGCAGGAGCGCCTTGGACAGGATCACCGAGAGGCGTCCGCCGCCGTCCTCGAAGGGGAGGAAGACCGCCGACTGGTCCCTGCCGGAGGCGACCACGCACAGGTAGGCGTCGTCGGGTTCCATGAGGATGTTCGCGCTGCCCAGGTGGATGCGGTAGGTCCGCAGGTCGCCGCGCACCCGCAGGAAGCGGTCGCCGAGCTCCCAGCGGTCGGCGCCGCGCAGTTTGGGCAGGAGTCTGAGCAGGGCCTCACGGCGTACCACGGCGTTCTCGCTGAGTTCGCCGAAGGCGTTGCGCCGCCAGTAGGACCGGTGCGCCTCCCCGTCCCATTCGGGGTCGGCGGCGATCGAGGTCACCCCTACCGCCAGGTCCAGGTCGCGCATCGCCTCCGAGAGCACCAGCGCGGGAACCTCGGTCAGCGCGGCCGGTCCCCGTCCTCCGACGCGGTGGAAGCGGACCCGGCCGGTGCCGCACGTGCGCCCGCGGACGGGTTCCTCCGTTTCGAGCAGCCGCAGGTCCCAGGTGACGTGCCACGCGGTGCCCGTCTCCCGGTCGGTGTGGGTGCGCTCGGCGGCGCCCTCGTCGCAGCCGTCCCACCCGGACAGGGCGTCCTGTGACCATCCCCGCGTGGTGAGCAGTGCCCTGGCCTGTGCGTACTTGAGGACGTGCGCGGCGAACCGCAGGGAGTGGTCCCCCGTGGTCTCCTCCGCCGGGGTGAGCAGGTAGATCTCCCGGTAGGCCTGTTTGACGGGTTGGGCGATCTCCCGGTCGGTCAGGTGGTCGCGCCACCGGCGCACGGTCCGCGGTACGTGCCGGACGGGGTGCCACAGCCGCACCCGCGCGGTGTCGGGCAGGTCCCGGGTGTGGGCGACGGTGCGCCCGTCGTGGTCGGTCAGCCGCCAGTGAGCGCCGTCGGCCTCGGGCAGACCCGCGTCCCAGGTCCGTCCGGCGTCTGTGCTGACCTCCCAGATCAGCCGTCTGGCCAGGGTCCCGATGACCGGGTGCTCCAGGTAGTACCGGGTCCACGGTCCGGCCTCCCAGGGCCGCCCCTCGGCCAGGTGCGCCTCCAGCCTGGCCCGCTCGGTGGTCACGGTCTGCCGCAGCTCCTTGAGCTCGGCCCGCAGTTCCTTGACCCTGTCGGGGTGGGACTCCCGCAGGGGTTTGGGCGGGGAGGCCACGGGCCTGCCCTTGGCGGACACGAATCCGAGCGCGGCGGCGCCGTCCGCCGCCAACGTCAGGGTGACGGGGTGCTCGCCCACGAGTTCCGTGCGTGTGCCGTCCCGGTCCAGGCCGAAGGCGGGGACGGTCCGCTCCAGCAGTTCCTCGTTGGTGATGCCCAGTCGGTCGGCGATCTCCGACAGCGCGGTGTCGATGGTCCTGCTCAGGGTCTTCTTCCTGACCTTGGTGCGGACCCGTCCCAGGGCGGCGACGGCCTGGTCGTCGCCGCGCGCGGCCATGATCCGCACGGCCGCCGAGGCCATCCGCTCCGATCGCAGCTGTTTGGAGGTGCCCGGCCCCGTCCCGGTGAACAGGGCCAGGGGCTCCAGCACGGGTACCGCCCAGGGGGTCGACTCCTCTCCCAGGATCTCGACGCACCACACCATGCCGGTCAGGATGTCGTGGGCGTTGCGCTGGAAGTGGGATTCCCCGCCCCAGCCGGTCGCCTGGGGGACCGTGGGGACCGCCTCCAGGACGCGGCGGACCGCCTCCGCAGCGTCCGGCATCGCGGCCAGACGTTCCTCGGCGGCGCGGCGCCAGACCCTGGTCGGGCGCCTGCCCGGCGGGACCAGGCAGTGGACGAACAGGTCGGCCAGACCCGGATCGGCGAACAGGTCCGGGTGACCGGTCCGGAGCAGGTCTCCGAAGCGGTCGCCCTCGACGAACAGGTCCTCCAGCGACCGGGTGTCGCCCAGGCGCAGCAGGAGCCGCAGCGTGCGCACATGACACTCCGCCATCTCCGAATGCTCGCACTCCCGCTGCTGCCGGGCCCTCTCCTCGCGCAGCTGGGCGCACAGCTCGCGCAGTCGGCCCAGGCACTGCTCCGCCACCGCCTCGTCGGCCCTCTCGCAGGCCTCGACCGGAACGTCCGGGTCCACCAGGCCGAGCAGGACCGTGTCCAGGAGCAGCTCCAGCGCGGGGCCGTTCCAGGGGGTGCGCAGCAGCAGGTGGTGGGCGGTGCGCGCGTACAGGGCGCGCGCCTGGTACGCGTCCGTGTGCCCGGCGCCGCGCGGGAGGTCCCTCTCGGAGACCAGCAGACTCCACACGATCAGGCGGCGGCCCAGGTCCGGGAACAGCCGGTCGACGACCGTCCGGGGGCCGTGGTCCTCGGGCAGGGGGGAGTCGTGGTAGCCGCCGTAGAGGGCTTCGGCGTTCTGGCGCACCGTCTCGTCGAGGTCGCGCACCGCCTCGTCGAGCCCGGGTGCGTGCAGTCGGACGAGGATCTCCTCGGCCTTCTCGGGCAACGCGTGCTCGCGGATCATCCGGGCCGCCCAGTCACCGGTCCGCGCCGGGGCGCCGCCGTCGACGGTGTCCATGCTCACCCACCCACCAGCGGGACGAGCTTGATGAACACGATCTCCGGGTCGGCCGTGAGGTCGACCGTGTCGTCCAGCGACTCCGCCTGGTGGTCGCCCACGATCACCACGAACCCCTGGCGGGAGAAGGCCTCCAGTGCCCGGTCGGCCTGCTTCTCCCAGTCGATCCGGGGCCGCGTTGCGCGGGCCGCCCGCCGGTTCAGCTCCTGCTCCTGCCTGGTCGGTGTGACCAGCCCCCGCCAGGGCGGCGTCGGGTCGGCGTTGTGGCGGGCGACCTCCTCACGCACCCGCAGTCGGATCAGCTCCCGGACGGTGATCCGGTCCGGCAGGTCGGGCAGTTCGAAGGCGGCCAGACGCTCGCCCATGGGGCTCTGGTCCCGAAACGTCGCTCGTGGCATGGGGGTCCTCGATGATGGGGGTTCTCCGATGGGGGTCGGGCCACCCTAGCGACCGGTGGTGACCGAACACGATTCCCCGTTCGCCCGGGCCCGGGCGAACGGCGGTGGCACGCTGTAGGCTCGGCGGGAGACCGCGACGACGATCCCGAGGTGTTCGGTATGCCCTAGGCGCGTGCTCCGCCGCGCTCCTTCGTCCAGGAAGCCCGTTCCACGACGAAGGAGACGACCGACATGAACGAGACCACACCGCCCGTCCCCGTGCCCGCGGCGCTCGCCGAGAGCACCACCCAGATCTTCGGGCCGGAGTGGGCGGCCGCCCTGCCGGGGTTGACCGCGCGCCAGTGCGACCGGTGGGGGCTGCGCCCCGACGGCCCGGCCATGCACGGCGTGGTGGGGCTCGCCCTGCCCGTCCGGTGCGCCGACGGGTCCCCGGCCGTGCTCAAGGTGCAGCCGGTGGACGAGGAGACCGAGGGCGAGCCGGTCGCGCTGCGCGCCTGGGCCGGTGACGGCGCCGTCCGGCTGCTCGACCACGACCCGGTCACCGGGGCGATGCTGTTGGAGGCCCTGGACCCCTCCCGCTCGCTGCTGGGGGTGGGCCTCACCGAGGCGCTGACCGTCATCGGGACGCTGCTGGCGCGGTTGACCGCCCACCCCGCCCCGGCGGGTCTGCCCGGCCTGGGTCCGGTGACCCTGGATCTGGCCGAACGCGCGGACCGGCTGACGGTCGCCCGTTCGGGCGACCGTCGCACGCTGCTGGCCGATCTGGCCGCTCGGGCCCGGGAGGCGGCGACCGAGCCGGGTGACCGGCTCCTGCACTGGGACCTGCACTACGAGAACGTGCTGGCGCCGAGGCCCGGATCGGATCGGGGGGCGTGGTTGGCGATCGACCCCAAGCCCCTGGCGGGCGACCCGGGGTTCGAGCTGATGCCCGCCCTGCACGACCGGTGGGAGGAGGCGGTGGCCACCGGTGACGTCCGCCGCGAGACGCGTCGCCGGTTCGACCTGCTGACCGACGTGGCGGGCCTGGACCGCGCCCGCGCCCGGATGTGGACCCTGGTGCGGGTGCTCCAGCAGTGCGTCTGGTGGGTGGAGGACGACGAGGAGGGGCTGCCGGAGGTTCCGGTCGTGATCGCCGACGCCCTGAGCCGGTAGCGGTCGCCCCCTCGCGCGGCGGTCACCGCGTCAGCCGGCCGGTTCGGCCACGGTGATGTCCAGGGCGGCCAGGATCGCTCCGGCCTGCGCGGGGCCGATGGTGGCCCCGCGCAGGTATCCGGCCTGGTCCAGGGTGAGCTCCCCCAGGTCCGCCCCGCGCAGGTCGGCCCCGGCGAGCCGCACGCCCACGAGGTTGGCCCCGCGCAGCCGGGACTCGACCCACACCGTCTGGCGCAGGTCGGCGCCGGCGAGGTCGGCCTCGTCCAGGCGCAGCCCCTCCAGGGTCTGGCCGCGCAGGTCGAGGCCCTTGCAGCGGGCGAGCATCAGATTGCAGTGCGCGAAGGCGTAGCCGACGCCGCGCAGGGGGGCGAGCCCGGCGCCGGTCATCCGACAGCCGGTGAACACCGTGTCGGTGAGCAGGGCGCCCTGCCAGCGGGTGTTGGCCAGGTCCATCTTCTCGAAGCGGGCGTCGGGGCCGTCCACGTGGGCGAACGAGGCTCCGGCGGCGCTGCCGCCGGTGAGGCGCGCCCCGTCCAGGAGCGCGCGGTCCAGGCGGGCGCCGTCGAGTCGGCAGTCGGTGAGGACGGCGTCGACGAGGTCGGCGTCGCGCAGGTCGGCTTCGGTGAGGTCGCAGCGGACGAACGTCCGCGCGTCGGGCAGGGCGTGCCGGTCGATCCCGGACAGGTCGGCGTCGACGATGGCGGAGTGGGCGGGTTCGGTACTCATCGCGCGGACCCTAGCGGCCGGCGGTGACAGAACCCGCCCCGACGCGCTCAGTCGCGCAGCTTCAGGGCCAGGAACAGGTCGACGCGGTGCTCCAGGCTGCTCAGATCGCGTCCGGTGAGCTCCTCGACCCGGCCGATCCGGTAGCGCAGGGTGTTGACGTGCACGTGCATGGCCGCGGCGCAGCGCTGCCAGGAGCCGGAGTGCTCCAGGAACTGTTCCAGGGTGGAGACGAGTTCGGAGCGGTGGTCGCGGTCGTAGGCCAGGAGCGGGCCCAGCAGGCGTTCGCGGTAGGAGGACTGCACCTCCTCGGGGACCGAGGCGAGCAGGAGCTCGTGGGAGTCGATCTCCGCGCCCGCGATCACCCTGGACCGTCCGCCGCGCAGCTCGGCCAGGCGGCGGGCGTGGCGGGCCTCCACGGCCGCGCCGCGCAGTTCGGACACGCCGTGGGCGGCCGAGCTGAGGCCGATCGCGATCCGGTAGTCGAGCAGACCGCCCTCCAGGACGCGGGCCCTGCGCACGAGGCGGGCGCGGATCTCCTCGCCGCCGCGGCGGGCGTCGACCCCGTCGGGCGCCGGGACGACGGCCAGGGAGTCGGTGTCGCCGGTGACGACGGCGCCGGGCCAGTCGGCGACGAGTTCGGTCAGCACGCGCCTGGTGAGGTCGGGGACGCGGGGTTCGGGCATCATGACCGCCCTGACCACGACGCGGCCGCGTACGGCGAAGTCCTCCTCGTGGCCGAGTCCGCTCATGAGGGCGGCGGCCTCGTCGAAGCGCTGGGCGGCCAGGAGCCGGGGCAGGCCCTCCAGGTGGCGGGCGTCGGTCAGGGCGCGCTCCTCGATGCGGCTGCGCGCCAGGACGGCGACGGAGACCAGTTCGGCGACCGACTCGTGCTCCTCCTCGGTCCAGGCGGCCTGGTCGCCCGCGCACACGAGCAGCCAGGTGGCCAGCGGGTGGGACTCCTTGGTCTGCACCGGCAGGACGGTGACCACGGTGCCGTCGCCGCCCGGCAGGCGCACGGTGCGGGGGAAGGTCGGCCAGGTGAGCGCCTTGGCGGCGAGCCACTCGCCGGCGTCCGGCGACAGCGGTGTGCCGGAGGAGGCGACGCGGCGCCCGGTGGAGGAGATCACCCAGGCGGTGATCCCGGCCTGGGTGGCGGCCCCAGCGAAGGCCTCGGCGAAGTCGGCTCCCGCGGCGACCTCGGCCATGACGCGGCGGTGCCGGTCGCGGGTCTCGGAGATGGTGGTGAACCGGTGCTGGGTCAGGGCCCGCAGGACCTCCTCGGTGACCGCGCCGAAGGACGTCTCGGAGGGCACCTCGACGAGGGGGATGTCGTGGGCGCGGCAGGCCTCGACCAGGTCGGGCGGGATGTCGCCCAGGGCCGTGCCCGCGCCGAGGGCGACCGCCCCGGCGCTGGCGATCGAGGACACGAAGGTCTCGGAGTCCTCTGGGCGGGTACGCCACATCATGCCGGTGAGTATGAACTCTCCACCGCGCAGGTACCGGGCGGGTTCGAGCAGATCGGTGGTGTAGAACCACCGCACGGTGCGGTGGGCGTGCTCGGCTCCGGTCAGGAACCGCAGGTGCAGTCTCTTGACGGCGAGCAGCTCACTGATCTGCATGAACGATCCTCTGTTGCTTGTGGGGCGGCTGGTCCCAGTGGACGGTACGTGATCTTCCTGCTCAGTGGCGCCGTCTGGCGGCCACTGGAGGGATGCGCGGTGTTCGCGCAGACGTTACTTGTAGGAAGATCCCAACGATAGTGGCCCGTTTCACTGACGGTTCATGTCTTTACGTGCTAGTAGGGCGCCTCGCGTCGGTGGTGTACTTCACATCACTACCGGATTACCCAGGAGTTGTGCACACCTTCCGACGTCCAACCAACTCCGTGGCGAGCAACGAGGACAAGTATGGAATTCCTGAGTCCCTCCACACTGGAGGAGGCGCTCGAGGCCAAGAGCGCCCATCCTGACGGGGTGCCCATCATGGGCGGCACCGACGTCATGGTGGAACTCAACTTCGACAAGCACCGCCCCGAGGCCCTGATCGACCTGGCCCGGATCCCCGAGCTGGCCGAGTGGGGTCCCGACGGCGAGTTCACCCGCCTCGGGGCGGGCGTGCCCTACACCCGGATCATCGAGGACCTGCAGAAGCGGGCCCCGGGCCTGGCCAAGGCCTCCCGGACGGTCGCCTCCCCGCAGATCCGCAACCGGGGCACGGTCGGCGGCAACCTCGGGGGCGCCTCCCCCGCCGGTGACGCGCACCCGCCGCTGCTCGCCACCGACGCCGTGATCGAACTCGCGTCGGTGCGCGGTCGGCGCAGGGTCGCCGCCCGCGACTTCTACCTGTCGTTCCGTACGACCGCTCTGCGGTCCGACGAGCTGATCACCGCGATCCTGCTGCCCGAGCCCAAGGGGCCGCAGCAGTTCCTCAAGATCGGCACCCGCAACGCGATGGTGATCTCGGTCGCGGGCTTCTCCCTGTCCCTGGACGCGGAGAACCGGACGGTGGGCACGGGCCTGGGCTCGGTCGGCCCGACCCCGATGCGCTCCGAGGCGGCGGAGGAGTTCCTGGCCGCCGAGTTCGACTGGGAGAACGCGTCGGTGCCGTCGGAGGCCACCGTGCGCCGCTTCGGCGAGCTCGTCGCCGCGGCCGCCCGCCCCATCGACGACCAGCGGGGCAGCGCCGACTACCGCAAGCACGCGATGTCGGTGATGGCGCGCCGCGCGCTGAGCTGGTCGGTCACCGAATACCGGAAGGGAGCCACGCGATGCGCGTGAACCTCAACGTCAACGGCGAGGACATGACCGCCGAGAACGTCTGGCCGGGCGAGAGCCTGCTGTACGTGCTTCGCGAGCGGCTGGGCCTCCCCGGCAGCAAGAACGCCTGCGAGCAGGGCGAGTGCGGTTCCTGCACGGTCTACTTCGACGGTGTCACGGCGTGTTCGTGCATGATCGCCGCCGGGCAGGCCGAGGGCCGCGAGATCCGGACCGTCGAGGGCCTGGCCGAGGAGTCGGGCAAGGGTTCGGACAAGAAGCTCGGCACGGTCCAGGACGCGTTCGTCGAGGCGGGCGCCGTCCAGTGCGGTTTCTGCACGCCGGGTCTGCTGGTGCAGACCGACGACCTGCTGGAGCGCACGGTGGGCGCGGGCGGGCCCGCCCCGAACGACGCCGAGATCCGCGAGGCGCTCGCGGGCAACCTGTGCCGCTGCACGGGGTACGAGAAGATCATCGACGCGGTGCACCTGGCCGCCGAGCGTCGGGCGGCCTCCGGGAGCAACGCATGAGTCGCACGATCGTCATCGAGGGCGCCCACGTCGTCACGGTGGACGGCGCGGAGTACGCCGGCGGCCACATCGTGGTCACCGACGGCCGCGTCAGCGCGGTCGGCGCGGGCCCGGCCCCCGAGGTCGCGGGAGCGGAGCGGATCGACGGCCGCGGGTGCCTGGCCACCCCGGGCCTGGTCAACACGCACAACCACCTGTACCAGTGGGCCACGCAGGGGCTGTTCGCCGACGGCACGCTCTTCGAGTGGCTGGTGGGTTCCTACGAGATCTGGCACCGTCTGGACGCCGAGGTGGTGTCGGGAACGACGAGCGCCGGTATGGCCCACCTGGCGCTGTCCGGGTGCACGACCGCCTCGGACCACCACTACATCTACCCCTCGGGCCGCGGTGACATCGTGGCCGCCGAGGTGGAGGCCGCCCGCGAGGTGGGCATCCGCCTGGACCTGGCCCGCGGGTCGATGGACCGCGGACACAGCGCGGGCGGGCTGCCGCCGGACAGCGTCGTGGAGACCACCGACGGCGCCCTGGAGGGCACCGCGGCCGCGATCGACGCCCACCACGACGCCTCGCCCGAGTCGATGACCCGCGTGGCCGCGGCTCCGTGCTCGCCGTTCTCGGTGAGCCGGGAGCTGATGGTCGGCGCCGCCGAACTGGCCCGCTCCAAGGGCGTGCGCCTGCACACCCACCTCGCCGAGACCCTCGACGAGGAGGAGAAGTGCCAGGCCGAGTTCGGGTGCACCCCCGTGGAGTACGCGGAGAAGCTCGGCTGGCTCGGTGAGGACGTGTGGTTCGCCCACGCGGTGCACCTGTCCGACGCCGCGATCGCCCGCATCGCCGCCACCGGCACCGGCATCGCGCACTGCCCGACCTCCAACGCCCGTCTGGGCGCGGGGATCTGCCGGGTGACCGAACTGCTGGAGGCGGGGGCCCGGGTGGGCCTGGGCGTGGACGGCCCGGCCTCCAGCGAGCTCACCGGCCTGGCCGGTGAGATGCACCAGGCGCTGCTCATGGCCCGTGCCCGCAAGGGCCCGCAGGCGCTGAGCGCGCGCCAGGCGCTGGAGATGGCGACCCTGGGCGGCGCCCGTGTCCTGGGCCGCGACGCCGAGCTCGGTTCGATCACCGTGGGCAAGGTCGCCGACATCGCCCTGTGGCGGGTGGACGGCTTCGGCCACGACGTGATCGACGACCCGGTGGTGGCCGCGGTCTTCGGCCCCACCCCTCCCCTGGAGCGGCTCCTCGTCGGCGGGAACACCGTCGTCGACCGCGGCCAGCTCCGCACCCTGTCCGCCGACACCGCGGCCGCGCGTGGCCGCGCCGCGCACCGCGCCCTGGTTCAGGAGGCGAACCTCTAGATGGCGACGACGAGCACCCGGACGGTCACGGACCTGTCCAGCACCACCAAGGACGGGCTGAGCTCCAGCCCGCGCCGCCCCGACGGCACCCTGAAGGTCACCGGGGAGTTCGCCTACTCCTCGGACATGTGGATGGAGGACATGCTGTGGGGGATGACCCTGCGCAGCCCCCACCCGCACGCGAGGATCCTGGGCATCGACATCACCGAGGCCCTCAAGGTCCCCGGCGTGGAGGCCGTGCTCACGCACGAGGACGTCCCCGGCGCCAAGCGCTACGGGCTGGAGTACCAGGACCAGCCGGTGCTGGCCTTCGGCAAGGTGCGCTACAAGGGTGAGCCCGTGGCCCTCGTGGCCGCCGACCACCCGGAGACCGCGCGCCGCGCCCTGGAGCGGATCACGGTCGACTACGAGGTCCTGCCCCCGGTCAGCGACTCGCGGCGGGCCGCCCTGGACCCCGAGTACCCGCTGGTACACGAGGAGGGCACCCTCAAGATCCACGAGGAGTACCACCAGTCCGGCAACCGGGTCCGCTACCAGCCCATCCGCACCGGCGGGTTCCGGGACGCGGCCGGGAGCCAGGAGCGGGAGCGGGATGTCCTCCAGACCCTGCGCGCCCAGGCCGACGCGGTCGTGGAGACCGAGTACGAGGTCGGCATGCAGGACCAGGCGTTCCTGGGGCCCGAGTCCGGCCTGGCCGTCCCCGAGGAGGACGGCGGCGTCCACCTCTACGTCGCCACCCAGTGGCTGCACAGCGACCTCAAGCAGATCGTGCCCTGCCTGGGCCTGCCCGAGGACAAGGTGCGGATGACCATGGCGGGGGTCGGCGGGGCCTTCGGCGGCCGCGAGGACCTGTCGATGCAGATCCACGGCGCCCTGCTCGCCCTGCGCACCGGCAAGCCGGTCAAGATCGTGTACAACCGCGAGGAGTCCTTCTACGGCCACGTGCACCGGCACCCGGCCAAGATGCGGTTCGAGCACGGCGCCAAGGCCGACGGCACGCTGCTGTACGCCACGCTGGAGATCATCGTGGACGGCGGCGCCTACGCCTCGGCGACCCCCGCCGTGGTGGGTGTGGCCTCCTCGCTGGGCATCGGCCCCTACGAGGTGCCGAACGTCCTCGTGGACGCCTACGGGGTGTACACCACCAACCCGCCGTGCGGCGCGATGCGCGGTTTCGGCGCGGTCCAGGCGTGCTTCGGCTACGAGTCGCAGATGGACAAGCTCGCGGAGAAGCTGGGCCTGCACCCGGTGGACCTGCGGATCAAGAACGCCATGTCGGAGGGCTCGCGGATCATCACGGGCCAGGAGATCGACATGCCGCTCCCGATGGCCGAGATGCTCCAGCGCGCCCGCGACCTGCCGATGCCCGTCGACCGCGCCGAGCTGCCCGACCCCTCCGACCTGCGCACCCTCCCGGGCGGCGTGGCCGGGACCACGCACGGCGAGGGCGTCGTGCGCGGTGTGGGCTACGGCGTGGGCCTGAAGAACCTGTGCTTCTCGGAGGGCTTCGACGACTACTCCACGGCGCGCGCCCGGCTGGAGATCGTGGCCGGTGAGCCGGTGGTGCTGGTGCACACGGCGGCGGCCGAGGTCGGCCAGGGCCTGGTCACCGTCAAGGGCCAGATCGCCCGGACCGAGCTGGGTGTGGAGAGGGTGGTCATCAACCCGTCCGACACCCAGGTGGGTTCGGCCGGTTCCTCCTCCGCCTCCCGCCAGTCGTACATGACCGGTGGCGCGGTGAAGATGGCCTGCGAGGCGGTGCGCGAGTCGGTGTTCGCGATCGCCCGCGAGCGCGGTGTGGTCCCGGTCGACCGCCACGACGCGGACCTGTCCCTGGTGGGCGGCAAGCTGGTCTCGGCCACCGACGGTGTGCTGACCTCGCTGGCCGACCTGCTCGGCGACTCCGCCAGCGGCGGCACGGTCGTGGAGGAGACCCGGGTCCACCACCACCGTCCGACCGAGATGCTCGACCCGGTCCTGGGTCAGGGCGCCTCCCACACCCAGTTCGGCATGTGCGTGCACCGCGCCGTGGTGGACGTGGACGTGGAGCTCGGCCTGGTCAAGGTGGTGGCCCTGGACGCGGTGCAGGACGTCGGCAAGGTGCTGCACCCGCAGCAGCTGGCCGGTCAGATCCAGGGCGCCTCGGCCCAGGGTCTGGGTCTGGCGCTGATGGAGGAGATCCAGGTCAAGGACAGCGTGATCCGGAACCCCTCGTTCACGGACTACCTGATCCCGACCATCCTGGACACTCCGCCGATGCGGATCGACGTCCTGGAGCACCCCGACCCGAACGCCCCGTACGGGCTGCGCGGCGCGGGTGAGCCGCCGACCCTGTCCTCGACTCCGGCGATCGTGGCCGCGGTCCGCGACGCCACCGGCCGTCCGCTCACGCACGCGCCGGTGCGTCCGGAGGACATCGTCGGCATCGACCTCTGACGGGGGCGGCGGGCCTCGGCCCGTCGCCCGGGGCGTGGTCGGTGGACGCTCGTGTTCGCCGACCACGCCCAGCCCCCCCCAGAACCGCCCGCCCCGGATCCGCCGGCGCCCTCGGCACCGGGGCGGGTGCCAGGCAGGACAGCGTCGTCCTCCACCACCCATTGATTGGCTACTCCGTGTAGCAATCCCCCCACGCATGGTGTTTTCCATGCTCATCTCCCTCCAGGAGGGGACATGACACAAATCGACGACACCGGTCAGCGCCCCGAGGCGCAGGCCGTACCGGCTCGATCCTGGCTCGACCGTTTCTTCTTCATCGGTGAGCGCGGTTCCACCGTCGGACAGGAGGTCCGCGGCGGGCTCACCACCTTCATGGCGATGGCCTACATCATCGTCCTGAACCCGATCATCCTCAGCGGCGTGGAGGACGCCGCCGGCAACACCCTGGACGCGGCGCAGCTGACCACGATGACGGCGCTGTCCGCGGGTCTGGTCACCATCATGATGGGCGTGGTGGGCCGCGCCCCGATCGCCTGTGCCGCGGCGCTGGGCGTCAGCGCCGTGGTCGCCTACGTGGCCGCGCCCGTCATGACCTGGTCCGAGGTCATGGGCCTGGTGGTCTGGCAGGGGATCGTCATCATCCTGATGGTGGTCACCGGCGTGCGGACCGCGGTGATGAACGCGCTGCCGCACAACCTCAAGATCGCCATCGGTGTCGGCATCGGCATGTTCGTCTGCCTCATCGGGCTCAAGAACGCGGGCTTCGTCAGCGCGGGCGGCGCGCTGCTGACGCTCGGCGGCCCCGAGACCGGCGGCCACCTCAACGGCTGGCCGATCCTGGTCTTCGTGGCGGGCCTGGTCCTGTCCGCCGTACTCCTGGCCCGCAACGTCACGGGCGCGATCTTCTACGGGATCGTCGGCGCCACCCTGCTGGGCATCGCCTTCCACTACGTGTTCGGCCTCGACGCCTCCGCCTGGGGCGGGGCGGGCTGGGGCGGCTCCAGCCCCGAACTGCCCGGCAACCCGGTGGCGCTGCCCGACTTCGGTCTGCTCTTCCAGGTGGACATGTTCGGCGCCTGGTCGTCGGCCGGGCCGACCACGGCCGGTGTCATCCTCTTCACCATGGTGCTGGCCGGGTTCTTCGACGCGCTCGGCACCATCCTGGCGATCGGCGCCAAGGCCAACATCTCCGACTCCACCGGGCAGATGCCCCGGGTCAACCAGATCCTGGTCACCGACGGGTCCGGCGCCGTGGTCGGTGGTCTGACCAGCTCCTCGGCGACCCTGGTGTTCGTCGAGTCCACGGCCGGTGTGAGCGAGGGCGCGCGGTCCGGTCTGGCGAGCGTGGTCACGGGGTTCCTGTTCCTGAGCGCGATCTTCTTCGCCCCGGTGTTCGCGATCGTGCCGACGCAGGCGGCCTCGGTGGCGATGGTCCTGGTCGGCGTCATGATGATGATGCACATCAGGGACATCGACTGGAGCGACATCTCGATCGCGATCCCCGCGTTCCTGACCATCGCGATGATGCCGTTCGCCTTCGACATCGCGACCGGCATCGGGATCGGCATCATCGCCTACACCGTGGTCCGCTCCGCCCAGGGCAAGTACAAGGAGGTCCACTGGCTGATGTGGGTCCTCTCGGCGGTGTTCGCGTTCCACTTCGCGCTCCACGCCCTCGGCCTGGAGTAGCACCCCCTCTCCCCGCCGCCTCGGGCCGCCGCACACCCCTGGGTGCGCGGCGGCCCGACGCCCGTGTTCGGGCGACACGCGCGGACACCGCCCCGGCCGACGGGAAAAAGTGACAGTACTGCAACCTCCGGGTAAGGATCCGCCGCGCTCCACCCGACGTCACAGAGGTGGACGAGGCCGCGATCCGGCGGCTCCCCCACCCTCGGACAGGCGCGCACCATGACCACTCCGCTCGGCCCTTCCGACCCCGAACGCATCGGACCCTACACACTCGCCGCCCGCATCGACGGCGGCGGCCAGGGCATGGTCTACCTGGGGCACGCCCCGGACGGCACGCCCGCCGCCGTCAAGGTCCTGACCCCGACCTGGGGCGACGACACACACCAGCGGGCGCGGTTCGCCCAGGAGCTCGCTGCGGCCCGCCGCGTGGCGCCCTTCTGCACCGCCGCCGTCCTGGACGCCGACATGGACGGGCCCCTGCCCTACATCGCCAGCGAGTACGTGCCCGGCCCGACCCTGCGCACGGCGGTGCTCGACGGGGGGCCGCGCGAGGGCCCGGCGCTGGACCGACTGGCGATCGCCACGGTCACCGCGCTCACGGCCGTGCACGAGGCCGGGGTGGTGCACCGCGACGTCAAGCCGGGCAACGTCATCCTCGGCCCGGACGGGCCCCGGCTGATCGACTTCGGCATCGCACGCCTGGACGACGCCACCCGGCACACCACGGGCGTGGTGGGCACGCCCGCGTACATGTCCCCCGAACAGGTCCGGGGACAGACGGTGGGACCGGCCAGCGACGTGTTCTCCTGGGCGGCCGTCATGGCCTTCGCGGCGACCGGACGGCACGCCTTCCCCGGCGAGACCACGATGGAGGTGGTCGACCGGGTGCTGCGCGACGAGCCCGACCTGGACGGGGTCCCCGACCGGCTGCTCCCCGTCCTGGGGCGGTGCCTGGGCAAGGACCCCGCGGCGCGCCCCAGGGCGGTGGACGTGCTGAACACCCTGCTCGGGACGGGGCCGACCACCGCGCCCCTGGCCGCCACGGCCGTCCTGGAGCAGGCCGCCACGTTGGTGGACGAGGGGACCGCGGTCATCCGACCGGTGCTCCCGCCCACGGACGTGCTGACGGGCGTCGCGTGGGCCGCCACGGCGGCGGACGGCGCCACGGCGCCGGAGGGCGCGTCCACCCGCGACCGGTCCACGGCCGCCCCGGTCGGCGTGCCGGTGGGCGGGGGGACCGGCCCGATCGACGGCGCGGAACCGCGGGCGGGGGCGCCGGACCCCTGGCCCGGCCGTCGCGTCGCCGGCGGTCGGCGCCGCAGGCACGGGGCGCGCGGAGGGGCCCTGACACGGGCCGCCGCCACCGTGGTCCTGGCCATGCTCGGGGTCCTGCTGCTGGTGGCCTACCGCCAGGGCGCCCTCCCCGAGATCGTGCCCATCGGATCCACCCCCTCCGCCCCGCCGGCCGAGGCCCCGGCGTCCGGCGGGGAGGACCCGGCCGGAGAGGTGAGCCAGGTCGAGGACCCCGTCGACGCGTCCGTGGACGATCCCGTGGACGAGGGCGCGGGGGACCCGGCCGAGGGCACGGACTGCGCCGCCGACCCCCACGCGCCCGGCTGCCCCGGGGAGGAGCCCTGCGGGACCGACGGCTGTCCCGGGGAGGGCGGGGGCGCCGACGAGCCCGACGACGGCGCGACCGACGACGGCGGCGGCGACCCCGACGGAGGGGACGGGACCGGCGACGAGCCGAGCGGGGAGCCCGGCGACGGCACCGGTGACGACCCCGGTGGCGAGGAGCCCGGGGACGGCGGGGGCGGTGAGCCCACCGTGCCGCCGCTCGACGAGCCGGTGTTCGAGCCGGTCTGGCCCGTGCCCGGCGGCTGACCGGCCGGGTTCCGGTGGGGACGGCGCGGGTCGGCCCGAGGGGTCGGCGCGCGCCGTCCATGCCTTTGACAGGGGTGCGCCCCCAACTTAAGTTGTCAGTGACAACTTTACGTTTCGACCAGGGACGGCCACATGGACCTGGAAGTCAACGGCTCACCCGCCCCGGCCCCGGACACGCCGGGCGCGACGGCCGCCGAGCACATCCGCGACCGGCTCGGGCTGACCGGCACCAAGATCGCGTGCGGCGACGGGGTGTGCGGGGCCTGCACCGTACTGCTCGACGGCTCCCCCACCGTCTCCTGTCTCCTGCCCGCCGACGCCCTGCCCGGGCGCTCCGTGACCACGGTGGAGGGCCTGGGCGGCGCCCACCCCGTCCAACGCGCCTTCGCCGCCCACGACGGCCTCCAGTGCGGCTACTGCACGCCCGGGTTCGTCGTGGAGGCCGCCGCGTTCACCGACGCCTGGCGCGCCGAGCACGGCGACACCCGCCCCGACCGCGACACCATCGCCGACGCCCTGGCCGGCCACCTGTGCCGCTGCGGCGCCTACGAGGGCGTCTTCGCCGCCGTGGCCGCCGCCTGCGCCGGGGAGTTCGACTCCGAACCCGACCAGGACCCGCCGCGCGCCGACGCCCACGACAAGATCACCGGCCGCGCCCGGTTCAGCGCGGACTTCGCCCCCGAGGGCTGTTGGGAGGGGGTGATCGTGCGCTCGACCGTCCCGCACGCCCGGATCCGCTCCGTCGACCCGGGCGGCGCACGCGCCCGCGGCGGGTCCCGCCAGGCCTCCCGACCCCAGGAGGACGGCACGCCCGTCCTCACCGACCTGCTGGCCGAGGACCGCACCGTCCGCTACGTGGGCCAGCCGATCGCCGCCGTGGCCGCGCCCACCGCCGCCCAGGCCCGGGCCGCCGCCGAGGCCGTCCGGATCGACTACGACCCCCTGCCCGCCGTCCTGGACACCGAGGCGGCGCGGGCCCCGGGCGCGCCCGTGCTCTACCCGAGCCGCGCGGAACAGAAGGCGGTTCCCTCGTACGGCGAGGCCCCCGGCCCCTCCGCGCCCTGGCGGGGCAACGTCCGGGGCCCCGGCGTGGTGAGCTGGCGCGGCGCCACGGCCGCCCGTCGACTGCGCGCCGCGGCCGAGGCCGACGACCCCCGGCTGGTCGCCCAGGAGTACAGCACCGCGACCCAGCTGCACACCCCGTTGGAACCGCACGTGTGCGTGGCCGCCTGGGGCGCGGACGGCGACCTGACGCTGTACGTGTCCACCCAGACCGTGAGCCGGACCGCCGACAAGGCCGCCGAGCGCTGGAGACTGCCCCGCGACCGGGTGCACGTGGTCACCGAGTACGTCGGCGGCGGGTTCGGGGCCAAGGCCGCCATGTCGCCCGAGATCGTGTCCGCGGTCGAGCTGTCCCGGCTGGCCCACGCCCCGGTGCGGGTCGTCCTCGACCGGTCCGAGGAGCTGACGGACGCCGGGCACCGCCCCGGCACCCGCACCCGCGTGGCCCTGCTCGCCGACGAGAACGGTGATCTGGCGGCGATGAGCGTGGACTCCCACGGCGACGGCGGCGTGTCGGTGGGCTCCAGCACGGCCACGCTCGCCGCGCTGATGTACGGTCGCACGCCGCGCCGCGTCCGGGACTTCGACGTGGTGACCAACCGTCCCCCGGGCGCGCCGTTCCGGGGGCCGGGCGGACCGCCGATGAGCTTCGCCCTGGAGCAGGCGGTGGACACGATGGCGCGGCGCCTGGGCGAGGACCCGCTGTCCCTGCGGCGGCGCTGGGACGGCAACCCCAAGCGCGCCGCCCTGTACGACGTGGTCTCCGGGCATCCGCTGTGGCGTGACCGTCCGCGCGGGAGGCGGACCGGTCGGTTCCGCCGGGGCGTGGGCATGGCCGCGAGCAACTGGATCTACCTCCTCGGGCCGCGGGCGCGGGTGGAGCTGTCGGTCGAGGACGGCGCGGTGGTGGTCCGCTCGGCCACGCAGGACATCGGCACGGGCATCCGCACGGTCCTGCGCGACGTGGTGGCCGACCGGCTGGGCGTGCCCGCCGCGGACCTGCGGGTGGAGATCGGGCACAGCGCGTCGGTGCACGGCACGGGCTCCTTCGGCGGTCGGACCACCACCTCGATGGGTCCGGCCGCCGCCGAGGCCGCCGACCGCCTGCGCGAGGGGCTGCGCGAGCACTCGGCCGACGTCCCCCCTGCCGGGCCCATCCCCGAGATCGCCCTCAAGGAGGCGCTCGCCGCCGCCGAGGGGCTGCGGGTGACCGGCGGGCGTTCCCTGGACCGGTGGGAGCGGATGTCCTCGCTCGTCGCCGGGGACGACCTGGCGGTCGGGCGGGGGCTGATCGGCGCGGTGCACGTCATGGAGGTGGAGGTCGACACCCTGCTGGGGCGGGTGCGGCCGACCCGCTGCTGGGCCGGGATCGCGGCCGGCCGGGTCTACTCCGAGCGGTTGGCCCGCAACCAGTGTGAGGGCGCGGTGGTGCAGGGCGTGGGCTACGCGCTGTTCGAGGAGCGGCGCGACGATCCCGCCACCGGGGTCGTGCTGACCGACAACCTGGAGGACTACCGGATCCCCGGGATGGGCGACGTGCCCGAGACCGAGGTCCACTTCCACGAGGAGGGGTTCGAGCACGTGCCCGGCGGCGGTGTGGGCCTGGGCGAGGTGTCGACGGTGGGCGTGGCGGCGGCCGTGGCCAACGCCGTGTTCGACGCCACCGGCTGGCGCCCGCGCGACCTTCCCATCCGTCCGGACCGACTGATCGAGGGGCTGCGATGACCACGACACGACCGACCGACCTGGGCGTCGCCCTGGCCGAGCTGGAGGGGAGCGGGGCCCGGCCGCGCGCGGGAGGCACCGACCTGACCGCGTGCCTGGCGCACGGGGTGCTCGCCCCGGCGCCGGTGGTGGACCTGACCGGGGTCGACGACCTGCGCGGGATCGACTGGCGCGAGGACGGGTCGGCACGGGTCGGCGCGCTGACCAGTGTGCACGACCTGTCGGCCGACGCCCGGCTGCGCGAGGCGTACCCGGCCCTGGCGCGCACGGCGGGGGCGCTGGCCACGCCGCAGGTGCGCGGAACGGCCACCCTGGGCGGCAACCTGTTGCAGCGCAACCGGTGCTGGTACCTGCGCAATCCGGCCTTCGACTGCTTCCAGACGGGCGGTGACGCCTGTCCGGCGCGGGAGGGCGACCACCTGCGCGGGGTGGTGGTGGACCAGGGACCGTGCGTGGCGCCGCACCCGTCGACGGTGGCGGTGGCCCTGGTGGCCTACGACGCCGTGGCGGAGGTCGCGGGCGAGGGGTCGCGCGAGCGGCCGGTGGCGGAGCTCTACGACGGCGCCGATCCCTTCCGCGACCACGTGCTGAGTCCGACGCAGGTGCTGGTGTCGGTGTCGCTGCCCGCGCCGGTGCCCGGTGAGCGGGCGGCCTACCTGCGGGCGACCGGGCGTTCCCGGGCCGAGTGGCCGCTGGTGGAGGTGACCGTCCGGTTGGCGTGCGCGGACGGCGGCGACGGTCCGGTGGAGACGGCGGCGGTCGCGGTCGGGGGTGTGGCGCGCACCCCGTTGCGGCTGCCGCGGGTGGAGTCCGCGCTGGTGGGCGCGGTGCCGGGGGTCGAGCCGGGCGCGGCGTTCGTCGCGGCGCTGGACGGCCTGGCCGACCTGTGCTCCCCGCTGCCCGCGACCGGGTACAAGGTCCCGCTGCTGCGCGAGACCGTCCGCGCCGGGGTCGAGCGGGCGTTGGGGTTCGCGCGGGACTGACGCGGGCCCCGGGCCGGTCCTCGCGGGGACCGGCCCGGGGCGGCCGGTCAGTAGCGGGTGCCCGCCGCCGTGGGCAGGTCGTCGAGTTCGCGCAGGTCCTCGGGGGTCAGGTCGAGGTCGGCGGCCCCGGCGTTGTCGTGCAGGTAGGCCGACTTCTTCGTGCCGGGGATGGGGATGACGTGGTCGCCCTGGGCCAGGGTCCAGGCGATCGCGACCCGGGCGGGCGTGGTGCCGCGCCGCTCGGCGACGCGCCGCACGACGTCCACGAGGGCCTGGTTGCGGCGGACGGCCTCCTCCTGGAAGCGCGGCTGCCGGGCGCGCAGGTCGCCCTCCTCCAGGCCCTCGGCGGTGACCGTCCCGGTCAGGAAACCGCGGCCCAGCGGGGAGAAGGGGACGAAGGCCGCGCCGTGCTCGGCGCACCAGCCGACGACGTCGCCCGGACCGTCGCCGTCGTTGGCCACGCCCCCGAAGCCGCCCGCGCTCCCGCCCTCGGCGCCCTGGGCGTCGCGGGTCCACAGGGACAGCTCCGACTGGATCGCGGCGACGGGGTGGACGGCGTGCGCCTCGTCGGCCTGGGCGCGGGTGACCTCCGACAGCCCCAGGTGGCGGACCTTGCCCTGGGCGACGAGTTCGGCCAGGGCGCCCCAGGTGTCGGCGAGGGGGACGGCGGGGTCGACGCGGTGCAGGTAGTACAGGTCGACGACGTCGGTGCCGAGGCGGCGCAGGCTCTCGTCGAGGGAGCGGCGGACGTGGTCGGGCGTGCCGTCCCGGTGCATGGCCAGGGTCGCGGCGTCGTCCATGACCAGGCCCGTCTTGGTGGCCAGGACGACCTGGTCGCGGATCCCCCTGAGCGCGCGTCCCGCCAGCTCCTCGTTGTGGCCGCCGCCGTAGACCTGGGCGGTGTCCAGGAAGGTCACGCCGAGGTCGACGGCCTCGCGGATCAGCTCCACCGAACGGGCGTCGTCGCGTTCGGAGGCCGAGTAGGCCCAGCTCATGCCCATGAGGCCGAGCCCGACCCGCCCGACCGGCGTCCCCTGGAACTCACGTGTGCGCACCGTGCTCACCTTCCGTCGTTCGGCGGTGTCCCGCGGCGGCACGCTACCACCGCCGGGTCTTCGATCTCCACGGGATATCAGTGCGCGAACGACTGGCCGTAACCGAAGCCTCGTCCCGTGGCGGCGCCGATCTCCGCGAGGGTGAAGGACAGGACTCCGGTCAGCCCCTCGTCCGTGCCCCGGAAGGCCCATACCGGCCCCGGTTCCCAGGCGTATCCGTCGTCGTCCCGGAGGGGCCGGCCCACCACGACGTCGGTCACACCGTCGCCGTCGGAGTCGAGGGTGCGGATCGACACGAGCGGCCAGGGGTCGATGCTCCACTCCGGCTCCACCGGCCGGGAAGCGGAGACCCCGGCCTCCTCGGGTCCGAACCGCAGCGCGCCGTCCCCGGTGAGGCCCTCGGCGCCGCCCCGCAGAACGACGACGTCGCCCGCGTCGTAGGGGGCGGTCGGACCGGGGCGCGCCACCCCGGCCACGACGTCCGCGTACCCGTCCCCGTCCACGTCCCCGGAGGCCAGCTCGAAGCCGAACTGGTCGCCGTCGGCCGCCTCACCGGGAACGCCCTCGGTGTCCAGGGTCAGGGTGGCCCGCCGCTCTCCCGGCCCGTCCGCCGACCCGTGGACGACCATGATCTCGCTGGGCACGTTCGGGGGGTCCTCCACCGTGCCGTGGGTGAGGACCCGCAGCACCAGGTCCCCGTAGCCGTCGCCGTCGACGTCGGCGACCGTGCCCTCGTCCGCCTCCGGGAGGGGATCGACGGACACGAGTCCCTCCGACGAGCCCAGCCAGACCGGTGTCTCGTAGGCCATCTCCTCGAACGCGGGGAAGCCGACCACGTCGGCCCGGCCGTCACCGTTGAGGTCACCGGAGATCACGCGGAGTTCCCGGGTGTCGACGTAGGCCGTCAGCTCGGTCGCGGTCCGGTCGGGGGCGCCGTCGCGGGAGAAGGGTCCGTACATGAACCGCAGGCCGCCCGCGCCGCCCCCGGCCTCGGAGTCGACGTACAGGAGGTCGGGGTGCCCGTCACCGTCGAAGTCGTCGAGCGCGTCCACCACGCCGTAGGCCGTCCTCTCGCCCAGGGGCACTCCGGAGCCGAGGCCGTCGGCGCTCCCCCACAGCACGAGGGGTCCCCGGTCCCGCGCGGCGCCGACGACCAGGTCCGCGTAGCCGTCGCCGTCGAGGTCGCCGGCGTGGGCGGTGCGACCGAACCGGTCCGCCTCCGTCGGTTCTCCGGGAACGCCGTCGTCCGCTCGGGAGACCGTCCGGGCGGACGAGGGATCGGGGCCGTCCGCCGAACCGGGGACGACCGCGAGGTATCCGGCGTCCCCCGCCCCGTCGACGGTGGCGGAGGGCACGGTGACGACCACGTCGTCGAAACCGTCGCCGTCGAAGTCCGCCCGCTGGGGCCGGTAGGGCCCCGGAGCGGCGGACGGCCGCTCCTGCGGTGGCGGAGGCGTGTCGGCCGGGCCAGCGCACCCGGCGGCGGCCAGGGGGAACAGGGCGGCGACGATCCCGAGGCGGGCGGCGGGGGCGGGGGGCATCGGTCCTTCCGGCTCAGCCGCGCAGGAGCGCCTGGTGGGCCAGCTCCCGGCACACGACCGCGAAGTCCAGTCCGGCCGCGGCCGCCGCCATCGGGAACGTCGAGGTCTCGGTGAGGCCGGGGGCCACGTTGGTCTCCAGGAAGGTGACCTGACCGTCGTCGCCGACGATGAGGTCGGTGCGCGACAGGTCGCGCAGTCCCAGCACGCGGTGGGCGGTCAGGGCCACCTCGGTGGCGGCCGCGACGGCGTCGGCGTCCAGGCGGGCCGGGCAGAAGAACTCGGTGCGCCCGGCGGTGTAGCGCGCGGCGTAGTCGTAGACCCCGCCGTCGGGCACGATCTCCACCGGCGGCAGCGCGACGGGGCCGTCGCCGGTGTCGAGGACGCCCACGGCCAGCTCGGTGCCCTGGATCTGCTCCTCGACGAGCGCGGAGTCGCTGTAGGCGAAGCAGGAGACCAGGGCCGCCGACAGGTCCTGGACCGACGTGACCGGCGCGGCGCCGAACGCGGAGCCGCCCCGGTCCGGCTTGACGAACAGCGGCAGGCCCAGGCGGTCGGCCATCCGGGTGAGCAGGGCGGGCGCGCCCAGGTCGTGGAAGGCCGACTTGGGCAGCGCGACCCCGCGCGGGACGCGCACGCCCTCGGCCGCCATCAGGGCCTTGGCCGCGGGCTTGGAGAAGGCCAGGCGGCACGCCTGCGGGCGGGCGCCGACGTAGGGCACCCCCACCAGTTCCAGCACCTCGCGGATCGCGCCGTCCTCGCCGGCGGCGCCGTGCAGGACGGGGAAGACCACCTGCGGCGGGTCCTCGGACAGCCGGTCCAACAGCGTGCCGTCGACGTCGGCGACCTGGACCTCCACGTCCAGGCGGCGCAGCGCGTCGGCGACGCTCCGCCCGGAGTGGACGCTCACCTCGTGTTCGGGGGACAGCCCCCCGGCGAGTACGAGAACGCGGTCAAGGTCTGCCACGGCGCGGACCTCCTTGTGTGGTGCTGACATGGTGGCGGTGCCCTCGGGGGAAGGTGTCAGGGCAGGTCGGGTGCGGGTGCCTGGCTGCCCTCGGTGGGCGGGGCCAGAGTGCTGCCGAACGTATCACGCAGCTCGAGCTCGCCCTCGATGGCGCCGACCAGGCGGCGCACGCCCTCCCGGATCTGCTCTGGGGTCGGATAGCAGAAGCTCAGCCGCATGTCGGCGCGGCCGCGGCCGTCGGCGAAGAAGCCGGTGCCGGGTACGTAGGCGACGCGTTCGGCGACCGCGCGGGGCAGCATGGCCTTGGCGTCGATGCCCTCGGGCAGGGTGGCCCAGACGAAGAAGCCGCCCTCGGGGCGGGTCCAGGTGCACCCGGCGGGCATCATCGCCTCCAGGGCGCCGAGCATGGCGTCGCGGCGCTCGCCGTACATGGTGTTGAACGCCTTGATCTGCTCGCGCCAGGGGAAGGTCCGCAGGTACCGGCGCACGACCAGCTGGTTGAACGTGGAGTGGCTCAGCATCGCCGACTCGGCGGCCAGGACCAGTTTGGCGCGCACGGGCGCGGGGGCGAGCGCCCAGCCGATGCGCAGGCCGGGCGAGAGGGTCTTGGACAGCGACCCGAGGTAGACGACGTTGCCCGACCCCTGGGAGTAGAGCGTGGGCTGGGCCTCGCCGTCGTAGCGGAGCAGGCCGTAGGGGTTGTCCTCGACCACGAGCACGTCGTGGCGCTCGCAGATCTCCATCACCCGGGCGCGGCGCTCGGCGGTCATGGTGATGCCCGCGGGGTTCTGGAAGTTGGGGACGGTGTAGAAGAACTTGACCCTGCGGCCCTCGCGCGCGGCGCGGGTGAGCGCCTCGTCGAGCTCCTCGGGCACCACGCCGTCCTCGTCCATGGCGACGTGGCGGATGTCGGCCTGGAAGGCGGAGAAGGTGTTGATCGCGGTGACGTAGGTGGGCGCCTCGCACAGGACGACGTCGCCGGGGTCGACGAAGACGCGGGTGATGAGGTCGAGGGCCTGTTGGGAGCCGACGGTGACGATGACGTCGTCCGGGCTGGCGGTGATGCCCTCCAGCGTCATGTAGTCGCAGATCTGCTCGCGCAGCACGGGGTCGCCCTGGGCGGACCCGTACTGGAGGGCGGCCGGTCCCTCCTCGGCGACGACGTCGCGGACGAGTTCGCCGATCTGGTCGAGCGGGAGCGCCGCGACGTTGGGCATGCCTCCGGCGAGGGAGACGACCTCGGGCCGGGACGCGACGGCGAACAGTGCGCGGACCTCCGATGCGACCATGCCCTGTGCTCGGTGTGCGTAGCGGCCGACGTGCGGGTCGATACGCGAACCCTGTTGGCTGGGCTGCTGCTCTCGGTGGTCAGCGGACACGGTCCACCTCCGTCAGGAAGGTCGGTCGGGTGGCCCACGGGCGGGACGTGGGGCCGGTCGCGGTCCCTCGTTCGACGCCGTGCGCCGCCCCCTGGTTCACACGGCGGCCCGGTCTGTGCCGGAGCCCCCGTGCGACGGTCGGGTCGGACGGTCCGGGTGTGCACCCGGACCCGTAAATGCACCGAGTGTAGCCCAGCGGGGTCCTCTCTCCGCCACGAGCTGGCGGTTTCGTGCCGATCGCCACACACGCGCGGCGCCGCCTGGACGGTCGACCCGCCGTCGCCGTCGTGGCCGTCCCTCGATGGGATACCCGCGTGCGGCGGGGGTGCTACGGCCCGATGACCAGAAGATGGAGCACATTTTCACCTTTCCTCGCGAGTCGGACATAGGGCGCATTATCCGCATCTAAGACATTGGCCACATGGGACACCTCCGGGTGCGCACCGCGCCCGGAACGGCACCCCGGGGGGAAGACATGAGAGTCCGCACGACCACCGTTCTCGCTCCGTTGGCCTGCCTGCTCCTGGCCAGCGCCCTCACGACCGCCTGCACCACCGACGACGCGCGCGTGGAACGGGCCGAGGCCGCTCGACGGGAGATGGCGCGAGCCGCGGGCGCGCTGTCGGCGACCGTGCTGCGCCCCGCGGCCGAACGCGCCTTCGCCCGGGCCGGGCACCCGGTCCAGGGAGTGTTGACGTGCGCGAACGAGCCGCCGTCCGGGAGTCCCTCCCCGGGCGCCGGGGAGCAGTCGGCCGGGGCCGAGGGCCGGGAGGAGGCCGAACGGGAGGGCGACGGGGCCGTGGAGGTGCACTGCACGGGCACGACCCGCGACGGGGATCACCTGGTCTTCGAGGGACGGCTGCGGACCGAGGTCCTGGCCGACCGGGAGGCGGGCGACGACGGCCTGCACGGGGTGTTCAGCGGCCGGGTCGGCGGCGCCGAGGTGTTCACGATGGACTGCTTCCAGTGCGCGCCCGCCCTGGCCGGGGAGACCGCCGAGGACGGCGGCGCGGGGTCGGACGGTTCCGAGGAGGCCGCCGGTCGGACGGGCGACGGCACGGGGTGACGGCGTACCCCCGAGGAGCCACCTCGGAGGCACGCCGTGCGTACGGTGCGTCCAGAGAGTTCCCCCATCGCCCTGGACCACCGGGGCCCGCTCGCGCGCTCGCCCATGCCCCGCAACCCCCCTCAAGGTTCCGCGGGCGGCGAACGCCGCTGACGCCGTGGCTCCGGTTGCCGCGCCCTCTCACGCCCGACACCGTCCGCCCGGCCTGGCGGGCCGTGCGCGAACAGTCCACACCATCCCCGCCGAGCAGGCAATGGTTGCACTAGGTTGCGACTCCCCCACCCGCAGCGATGGCTTCGACGCGGTCGGGGTCCCGCTCCCGGAGGGTCCGGACCCCGGGGGCGAGGGATCCGGGCAACAGGTCCGCGCGTTCCCGCGGCCAGGAGACGCGCACCCGCACCTCCTCGCTGAAGCGGTAGGGGCGGCTGTCCAGGATGCCGCCCAGGTGGCGGCGGAGCCGGGAGAGCTCGGCGCGCACGGTCACCACGTGCCCGGCCGCCCCGAACACGTCCTCGGACAGCTGGGCCGCCGTGCGCCCGTCGCGGTGGACGGCCAGGAGCAGGAGGAGTTCGGCGTGGCGCGGGGTGAGACGGTGCGTCCACTCCCCGCTGGGCCCGGCGACCCGCACCGCGGGCGACGCCGCCCTGGACAGCTCCAGGGTGACGGTCGTGGGGCTGGCCGACTCCTTCCCGCACGGTCGGACCAGCCAGCCGCCGGGCAGGGGTTCGAGCGCGCACTCGCCCAGCGCGGGCAGCCAGGCGGTGCCGGTCTCGCGCTGGGTGGGCAGGAGCACCCGGCGAACCGGCTCGATGTGCACGGCGGCCGCGGTCCACCCCGCCTCGTCGACGACCAGGGCGGGTCCGCTCATCCGGGCCAGCAGGGGCGCGGCCACCGCCCTCAGGCGCTCCAGGTGCCCGTGGTGGATGCTCTGGAGGTGCGCCTCGGCCAGCTGGGCGACCGTGTTCACCAGCGCCAGGGTGGAGGGGTGGACGGTCGAGACCGGCCCGGTGACGTCGATGGCGCCGAGCAGGCGTCCGTCGCGCGGGTCGTGCACGGGTGCGCAGGCGCACGTGAGGGCGTGCAGGTTGCGGACGAAGTGCTCGGCCGAGTACACCTGCACGGGCCTGCCCACCACCAGCGCGGTCCCGATGGCGTTGGTCCCGGTGTTGCCCTCGTTCCAGTAGGCGCCCTCCACGAGCCCCACGCGGTCGCCGACCGTCCGCACGCGGTGGGAGCCGTCGCGCCACAGGATCTGGCCGGAGGCGTCCGTGACGAGCATGATGTGCTCGGCCTCGTCGGCGACCGAGACCAGGGCTCGGCGGATGAGCGGCAGCACCTCGGCGATCGGGGAGGCCGACCGGGTGCGGTGGAGTTCGTCGGGTCGGGCCACGCGCGGCGGAGGCCCGCTGTCGGGGTCGATCCCGAAGCGCCGCATGCGGCCCCAGGAGTCCTCGATGACCGGCCGCAGCGCGGCGGGAGCCGGTCGGCCGGTGAGCGCGGCCTCGTGCACCCGGCGCAGCAGGTTGGCGTGTTCTCGGGCGTCGACCCCGGCAGGGAGGGCCGTGTCCAGAGGGGGAAACGACATTTGAGCCCCAGTCCTCACGTTCTCTGCGGAGTTCACCAGTGTCCAACCGCGGATGGGGGGAGGTGGACGGAACCGGAACACGCACGCGGTTCGGCGGCCGGGAGAGGTACCGCGTTCCGATTCCGAGCAGCGGCCTCCCCCATCCACCGTCGACGGTACGGCGCGGCGTGAAACCGGACCACCCGGTTGGAGCGGGTCCGCGGCACACGCCCCGGGAATTCAGTCGCGCGCCCGCCACCGGGTGAGCGCGAACCACAGGCGCATGCGCTGCTCGGCGTCGGCCAGGTCCACGTCCAGGTCGCGCTCGATCCGGCCGATCCGGTAGCGGACGCTGTTGCGGTGGGCCCCGAGGTCGGCCGCCGCCCGGTCCCAGTTGCCGTGGCGCGCGAGCCAGGCCCGCAGGGTGCGGCGCAGGACGCGCGCGGAGTCGGTGTCCCCGGTGAGTGGGCCGAGGATCCGACGGGCGAGGTCGTCGGCGCCGGAGGGGGTGAGCAGCCCGGCGAAGGGGTCGCCGTCCTCCTCCCACACCAGGGGTCCGCCCACGGCGCGGGCCCGCTCCAGCAGGGCGACGGCCCCGCGGTCGGCGCCCGGCAGGTCCTCGGGGGCGACCGGTCCGCTCAGGGCGGCGATCCAGCCGTGCACGCGCAGCTCCTCCAGGTGCGCCCGGTGCTCGTCCTCGCCCCGGTCTGCCAGGACGGCGCGCAGCCCGGGTTCGGGTCCGGCGCCGGTGTCCAGGACCTGGGTGGGCAGGGGCAGCGCCGCCGGTGACGTGCGCCGGCCGGTACCGGCCGGGACGGCGCGCAGCACCCGGTAGGCGGGCGTTCCCCTCTCCCCGGCCCCGGTGAGTTCGGCGAGCAGGGGCGCGGCCGGGTCGGTGAGCCCGCCGTCGACCAGGAGGGCGGTCAGCAGGCGGCCGGGGACGGGCGGCGCGTCGCCGTGGCGGCGCGTGAGCAGGTCCAGCAGGGCGGTGGCGGTGCGCAGGACCGCGCGGTCGGTGATGCCGAGCGGGCGCGGACGGCCCACCAGGACCACGCCGTGGTCGTCCGGGGGCGTGCCGACGGTGTGCAGGAAGACCTCGTCGGGGCCGGAGACCGCCTTGGCGCTGCGGGGGCCGGTGACCTCGGTGAGCTTGGCGACCAGCTCCGTCAGCTCCTCGTCCAGGGCGTCCGGCGCCCCGGAGCTGGTGCGCAGGCCCTCCGGGGCGGCCAGCGCCGACCACGCGCCCAGGGAGTCGGCCAGGACCTCCAGGACCCGGTCCACGGGGCCCGTCGCGGTGACGGCGCGGGTGAGCCGCTGGTGGGCCTCCCCCATGCGGCGCAGGTCGCGCATGCGCCGCTCCTCCAGCTCCTCCCCCACGGCCTGGCTGACGGCGGCGAAGGGGGTGGGGCGGGGCACCTCGACCAGGGGCAGGCCCTGGCTCCGGCACTCCTCGACGAGCGCGGCGGGGAGCGTGTCGTGCACCGGTGTGACGCCGAAGCCGACGGCGCTGACGCGGGCTTGGGCGAGGGAGCGCACGTAGTCGCGCACCCCCTCCGCGCTCCTGGGAAGGTTGAGCCCCGCGGTCAGCACGAGCTCGCCGCCGCGCAGGTAGAGGGCGGGTTCGGCCAGCTCGCTGACGACCGCCCAGACGATGCCGGGGTCGCCCGCGTCGACGACGGCGGTCAGGGCCAGGTCGCGGCGGGCCAGCACGGCGCTGAGCGGGACGGCGTGGGTGTCGGGCCCGGCGACGGAGACGACCACGCGCTCACGCTCCTTCCCACAGTATGGACACTTCATCCAGTTCCGGGGCAACTGTGGTGCCATTCAACCACTGGTAGGAAGCCTACTCGCTCCCTAGTCTGAGCGCAGCACTGTGACCTGCGTCGACGTCGCCGCGAGAACAAGGACGGACATGAACACTCCGATCGGACCCATCGACTCCAGCCGTGTGCCGCGCTTCGCCGGGCCGGCGACCTTCGCCCGGCTGCCCCGCATCGACGAGGTCGAGCGCGCGGACATCGCGGTCGTGGGCGTCCCGTTCGACACCGGGGTCTCCTACCGGCCCGGCGCGCGGTTCGGCCCCTCGGCCATCCGCGAGGCGAGCCGTCTGCTGCGCCCCTACCACCCGGGCCTGGACGTGGCGCCCTTCGAGCGGCTCCAGGTGGTCGACGGCGGCGACATCCCCGTCAACCCGTTCTCCATCGGCGACGCCGTGGAGACCCTGGACGCGGGCGCCTCGCGGTTCGTCGAGGCCGGGACCCGCCTGGTCACCCTCGGCGGCGACCACACGATCGCCCTGCCCCTGCTGCGTTCGCTGTACCGCCAGCACGGCCCCATCGCCCTGCTGCACTTCGACGCGCACCTGGACACCTGGGACACCTACTTCGGCGAGCCCTACACGCACGGCACCCCGTTCCGCCGGGCCGTGGAGGAGGGCATCCTCGACACCGAGGCGATCGCCCACGTGGGCACCCGCGGCCCCCTCTACGGCAAGAAGGACCTGGAGGACGACCGCCGCTTCGGGTTCGGCATCGTGACCGCCGCCGACGTGATGCGCCGCGGCGTCGACGAGATCTCCGACATGCTGCGCCAGCGCGTGGGGAACCGCCCCCTGTACGTGTCCGTGGACATCGACGTCCTCGACCCGGCGCACGCCCCGGGCACCGGCACGCCCGAGGCGGGCGGCATCACCAGCCGCGAGCTGCTGGAGATCCTGCGCGGCCTGTCCGCCTGCAACCTGGTGGGCGGCGACGTGGTGGAGGTCGCCCCGGCCTACGACCACGCGCAGATCACCGCGACCGCGGCCTCGCACGTGGCCTACGACCTGGTCAGCGTCCTGGCCCTGAACCAGTCCCGGAAGTAGGACCGGCGCCGATGGGTGGGAGCGCGCCGAGGAACGGCGGCGACCTGGTGGTCGAGACCCTGGCGGCGCTGGGCGCCACGGTGGCCTTCGGCATCCCCGGCCAGCACGCGCTGGGGCTGTTCGACGCGCTGCGCCGCGCGCCGCTGCGGTTCGTCTCCAGCCGGGTGGAGAACAACGCGGCCTTCGCCGCCGACGGGCACGCCCGGGTGACGGGCGAGGTCACGCCGCTGTTCGTCTCCACCGGTCCCGGCGCGCTGCTCACCCTGGCCTCCCTCCAGGAGTCGCGGGCCTCCTGCGCCCCGGTGCTGGTGGTCAGCTCGCAGGTGCCGCGCGCGGGCCTGGGCGGCGGACGCCACGGGTACCTGCACGAGCTGCCCGACCAGTCGGCGCACTTCGCCGGCGTCGCCAAGTCCGTGGCCACGGTGCGGCACGCGTCCCAGATCCCCTCGGCGCTGGCCGAGGCCTGGCGCGTGGCGGCGTCCGCTCCGGCGGGGCCGGTCCTGGTGGAGATCCCCGAGGACGTGCTCCTGGGTCCGGCGGGGGCGCCGCCGGTCGTGGACGTGGCCGCCGACCCGGTGCCGCTCCGCCCGCGCGAGGAGGTGGTGGCCGAGGCCGCGCGTGTGCTGGACGCGGCCCGGCGACCGATGATCCTCGCCGGCGGCGGCGTGAGCCGGTCCGGCGGGCGGACCGCGCTGGTGGAGCTGGCCGAGGCGTTGCGGGCGCCGGTGGCCACCACGTTCGGAGGCAAGGACGCCTTCCCGTGGGAGCACCCGCTCTCGCTGCGGTCGTGGATCGAGGACCGGCACACGACGGCGTTCCTGGAGAGCGCGGACGTCCTGCTGGTCGTGGGCTCGGGGCTCGGCGAGCTGTCGAGCAACTACCACACGCTGGCCCCGCGCGGCCGGGTCGTGCAGGTGGAGGCCGACCCGGGCAAGCTGGAGGCCAACCTGCCCGCGCTGGGTGTGCACGGCGACGCCGCGCTGACCCTGGCCGCGCTGGTCGGGCGCGTCCGTCGCCGCCCGGAGGCCCCGGAGACGGTCGCGGAGGTCGCCGGGGTGCGGCGGGCCGTGGCCGACCGGCTGGACGGGCAGGACCTGGCCGCCGAGCGGGCGGTGCTGGCGTCGGTGCGCGAGGCGCTGCCCGACACCGCCCCCAGTTTCTGGGACATGACGATCCTGGCGTACTGGGCGTGGTCGGCCTGGGACCCCAGGGGCGCGGGGATGCACTCCGCCCAGGGCGCGGGCGGGCTGGGGTACGCGCTGCCCGCGGCGCTGGGGGCGGCGGTGGCCGCCGACGGCCCGGTTCTCGCGGTCTCCGGCGACGGCGGCGCGATGTACTCGATCGCCGAGCTGGCCACGGCGCGCCAGCACGACCTGGACGTCACGTGGTTGATCGTCGACGACGGCGGCTACGGCGTGCTGCGCGAGTACATGGAGGCCTCCTTCGGCGAGGCCGCCCACACGGAGCTGGCCCGCCCGGACTTCGCCGCGCTGGCCGCCGCGTTCGGCGTCCCGGCCACGGTCACCGCCCCGGGGAGGCTGCGCGAGGACGTGTCCGACGCCCTGGCCCGCCCCGGTCCGGCCGTGGTCGTGCTGCCCATGGTGCTGGGGCTGTTCGCGCCCACGCACCGGTAGGCGCGTTGGCCGACGGTGTCGACCGGGGGCTGGCGTCCTCGGTGTGACCGGTGGCCACGGCCGGGCCCTGCGGGTCAGCGCCGATCCGGGCCCGGGTCAGGCACGTGGTGAGCTCGATCGGCTGACCGTGGCCGGTGTCAGCGGGCGGTCACCGCGTGCCTGGATCGCAGGTGTGAGCGGGTGAGCTCGGTGACGTGCCCGGCCAGGGCGTCGGGGGTCTCCTCCGGATGCTCCAGGAGCCAGTCGGCGCAGGCGTCGGCGGTGCTGACCGCCACGCGCGCCAGGAGTTCGGCGTCCTTGGGGTCGAGGAGGCACCCGGTGCCGTCGGGCACGTCACGGGGGTCGCCGGTGCAGGCGGTGACGAGCTCGACGACCGCGGCCAGCACGCGGTCCCGGGCTCGGACGACCTCGCCCGCGAAGGGTTCGGCCTGGGAGGAGGTCCGTCGGTACAGGACGGTCCAGCTGTCGCGGTTGTCGGTGACGAAGGTGAAGAAGGCCTGGAGTCCCCGGCGCAGCGGGTCGGCTCCGGCGGGGGCCTGGGGGTCCCACACGGCGGTGCGGATGGCGGCGACGAGCCGGTCGGCCTCGCGGCGCACGCACGCGGTGAAGATCCCCTCCTTGGATCCCAGATAGTGGTAGACCGTGGGTTTGGAGGTGCCGGCCGCCTCGGCGATCTCCTCGACGCGTACCGTGTGGTAGTCGCCTCGGGCGAACGCCGTGACGGCGGCGTCGATCATCTGCTTTTCCCGGACACGACGCGGAAGTCGGCGCTGTTTGGTCTTCACGGATTCGAGCCTAGGGGCCCAGTCCGGATTGGCCAGGGGTGGATCGTGGGCGGGCGAGCGGTTCCGGTGACCCTACGATGTCGGACACTGACGCTGACCTGTGACTACCGGTAAGTCCACTCTGACGGAGAGTGGCATTTCCCACATCGGATCGGGTTTGGACGGCCGGAATCCGCACGTGTGTGCGCGGTTTCCGGCCGTCCGGCTCAGGGGCGGGCGCCGCGCAGCTCCAGGGTGCAGCACTTGGCGCCGCCCCCGGCCTTGCGCAGCTCGTCGAGTTCCACGGGGTGGACCGCGTAGCCGAGCCCGCGCAGGCGGTCGGCGAGCGCGGTCGCCTCGGCCGCGATGACGATGTCGCGGCCGTCGCACACGGCGTTGAGGCCCAGCACGGCCGCGTCCTCCTCGGTCGCGATGAGCGCGTCCGGGTAGAGCGAGCGCAGGACGCGCTGGCTGCCCGCCGAGAAGGCGCCCGGGTAGTAGGCCACCCGGTCGCCGGAGAGCGGGAACAGGGCGGTGTCCAGGTGGTAGAAGCGGGGGTCGACCAGTTGCAGGGTGACGACCGGGCGGTCCAGGAAGCGCTCGGCCTCCAGGTGGGCGGCGGCCTCGGTACGGAAGCCCGTGGCGGCCAGGACGACGTCGTCCAGGGTGATGAAGTCGCCCTCTCCCTCGTTGACGTGCTTGGGTTCGCGGGTCTCGGTGTACCCGGCGGTGCGGAACCAGTCCAGGTAGGCGGGGCCCTCGGGGGTGCGTTCGGCGCTGGCGAACCGCGCCCCGTACACCCGCCCGTCCACGACCAGCGCTCCGTTGGCCGCGAAGACCATGTCCGGCAGCCCCTCGATGGGCGCGATCTCGACGACCCGGTGTCCGAGTTCCCGGTACAGGTCGCGCAGTGCCTCCCACTGGCGGATGGCACGCTCGCGGTCGACCCCTGCGGCGGGGTCCATCCAGGGGTTGATCGCGTACTCGACGGCGAAGTACGTGGGGCGGCACATCAGGTAGTGCCGCGGCTTCGGCGGTCCGACCGGTCGCGCCATGGAACCTCCCCGCGTCGCGCACCGGCGGCCACGCTGCCCCGGTGCTGCTGGCCCGGTCCCACCTGCGGTGACCGGGTGATCGAGGAGGAAATACCCGCGCGCAGGGAAGCCCAATATAGGGACTTCCATAAACTCGACCCGCCCCTCTCCGCCGACCGACCAGACGGTATTGCTACTGTCGCGACACCGCGTGATTGGAGCTCTGCCATGAGTACGACCGTCAAGGCCGCCGTCTTCACCGAGACCGGAGCCCCGCCGAGCATCCAGGACCTGGTGCTGCCCGACCCGGGGCCGGGCGAGGTGCGCGTCCGCCTCACGGCGGCGGGGGTGTGCCACTCCGACCTGTCCCTGTCCAACGGAACCCTGCCCCAGCCCTGGCCCGCCGTCCTCGGACACGAGGGGGCGGGCGCCGTCGAGGCGGTCGGTGCGGGGGTGACCGAGGTGACGCCCGGGCAGAGGGTGATCCTCAACTGGGCGCCGCCGTGCCGGGAGTGCTGGTTCTGCGCGCAGGGCGAGCCCCACCTGTGCGAGCACGCCCTGGACCGCGCCGGTCGCACCTACGCCGAACTGACCGACGGCACGCCCGTCTACCCCGGACTGGGCACCGGCGCCTTCGCCGAGGCCACGGTCGTCCCGGCGCACGCGGTGGTGCCGCTGCCCGACGGGGTCGACCCGGCCGTCGCCGCCGTGCTGGGCTGCGCGGTGCTGACCGGGTGGGGAGCGGTGGCCAACTCGGCTCGGGTGCGCGAGGGCCAGTCGGCGGTGGTCCTGGGATTGGGCGGGGTCGGGTTGTCGCTCCTGCAGGCGGCCCGCCTGGCCGGGGCCGACCCGCTGATCGCGGTGGACGCGTCCCCGGCCAAGGAGGAGTTGGCGCGGGCGCTGGGCGCGACGGACTTCCTGGTCGCCGACGGTTCGCTGACCAAGGCCGTGCGGGCGCTGACCGGGGGCCGGGGCGCCGACCACGCCTTCGAGGTGGTCGGCTCGGCCGCGGTCGTGCGCTCGGCGTGGAACGCGACGCGGCGCGGCGGGACCGTGACGGTCGTCGGGGTGGGCGCGCTGGACGACGAGGTGTCGTTCAACGCCCTGGAGCTGTTCCACCAGGCCCGCACGGTGCGCGGGTGCGTGTACGGGTCCAGCGACCCGGCCCGCGACATCCCCGTCCTGGCGGAGCTGGTGCGGTCGGGCGGACTGGATCTGGCCGCGATGGTCACCGACGAGATCCCGTTGTCCGGGGTGCCCGAGGCCTTCGAGCGGATGCGCCAGGGCAGGGGCGGCCGGTCGCTGGTGCGGTTCGGCGCCTGAGGGCTCAGGTCCGCGCCTCCGGGGATCCGGTGCCGTCGTCGGGTCGCCAGGCCCCGCCCCCTTGTCACACCCTGACAAACCCTGTGGCGCGGGACACACACCTCCCTTGCCATGGCGGACTCCCCTGGGCACAGTCGTCGTCATCGCGCCCGACCGTCGAGGGGAAGTGTCCGCATGAGCAGTGGAGTCGACCAGGCCGACGTGGTGGTCGTCGGAGCGGGGCTGGCCGGACTGGTCGCGACCGCCGAACTCGCCGACGCGGGCAAGCGGGTCGTCCTGGTGGACCAGGAGCCCGAGGGTTCCCTGGGCGGGCAGGCGTTCTGGTCGTTCGGCGGGCTGTTCCTCGTCGACTCCCCCGAGCAGCGCCGGATGGGGATCAGGGACTCGGCGGACCTCGCCCTCCAGGACTGGATGGGCACGGCCGCCTTCGACCGTCCCGAGGACGCCTGGCCGCGCCGGTGGGCGGAGGCCTACGTGGACTTCGCGGCCGGGGAGAAGCGCGCGTGGCTGCACGCGCAGGGCCTGCGGATCTTCCCGCTGGTCGGCTGGGCGGAGCGCGGCGGCCACCTGGCCGGCGGACACGGCAACTCGGTGCCGCGCTTCCACATCACGTGGGGCACCGGCCCGGGGATCGTGGCGCCGTTCGAACGCCGGGTGCGCGCGGCCGTCGAGCGCGGGCTGGTCACCCTGCGCTTCCGGCACCGCGTGGACGACCTGGTGGTCGCGAACGGAACCGTCACCGGCGTGCGCGGGGCGGTGCTGGCGCCCAGCGACACCCCGCGCGGGCAGGCCAGCAGCAGGGACGTGGTCGGCGAGTTCGAACTCGGCGCGCAGGCGGTGATCGTCACCTCCGGTGGGATCGGCGCCAACCACGACCTGGTACGGAAGAACTGGCCCGAGCGGCTGGGCACACCGCCCGCGCACATGCTCTCCGGGGTCCCCGAACACGTGGACGGGCGCATGCTCGCCATCACCGAACGGGCGGGCGGGCGGATCGTCAACCCCGACCGGATGTGGCACTACACCGAGGGCATCACGAACTGGAACCCGATCTGGGCGCGGCACGGGATCCGGATCCTGCCGGGGCCGTCGTCGCTGTGGCTGGACGCGACCGGTCGGCGCATGCCCGCGCCGTGCTTCCCCGGGTTCGACACCCTGGGCACGCTGGAGCACATCATGCGCACCGGCCACGAGTACACGTGGTTCGTGCTCTCGCAGAGGATCATCGAGAAGGAGTTCGGGCTGTCGGGGTCGGAGCAGAACCCGGACCTGACCGGCAAGGACCTCAAGCTCGTGCTCAAGCGGGTGCTTCCCGGGGCGCCGGAGCCCGTGGAGGCGTTCAAGCGGCACGGTGAGGACTTCGTGGTGGCCGACCGGCTGCCCGCGCTGATCGAGCGGATGCGGGAGCTGGCGGACGACGGGGTGCTCGACCCCGACACCGTCACCCGCGAGGTGGTCGCGCGTGACCGCGAGATGGTCAACCCCTTCACCAAGGACCTCCAGGTGATGACGATCCACGGCGCCCGCCAGTACCGGGGCGACCGGCTGGCGCGGGTGGCGAAGCCGCACCAGATCCTGGACCCCAAGGCGGGACCGCTGATCGCGGTGCGCCTGCACGTGCTGACCCGCAAGACGCTCGGCGGGCTGCACACCGACCTGGACGCGCGGGTGCTGCGGGCGGACGGGAGCCCGCTCCCGGGGGTGTACGCGGCGGGCGAGGTCGCCGGGTTCGGCGGGGGCGGCGTGCACGGGTACCGGGCGCTGGAGGGGACCTTCCTGGGAGGGTGCGTCTTCTCCGGCCGCACGGCGGGGCGGGCGGCTGCCGCCGCGCTGGGGTAGCGGACGGGGCGATCGATTTCGGCGCCCCCTTCCCCCTGAGCGTCGTCCCCCCTGGCTCGTCGCCCCGGGCGAGTGGCGAAAGCACATCGGCGGATCCGACGAGGCCGCCGGACAGGCGCCCCTGACGGAGCCGGATGTCCCCACGCGCGACGCCCGGCACGGTCCGTGGGCCGACCCGGTGTCGGCGCCGACGAGGCGCGCCAACTATCGTGCCCCTCACCATGTGCGCGGGGCGACGGACGACGGCAACGGCGCCGACGGTCCCCACCCCACCACGGGCGGAGACCCAGGAGGCTGCCTGTATGTTCGAGAAGATCCTCGTGGCCAACCGAGGAGAGATCGCGATCCGTGCGCTGCGTGCGGGCAACGAGTTGCGTGCGAGGACCGTCGCGGTCTTCCCGCACGAGGACCGCAACTCGCTGCACCGGCTCAAGGCCGACGAGGCCTACCAGATCGGCGAGCCGGGCCACCCCGTGCGGGCGTACCTGTCCGTCGAGGAGATCGTGCGGACCGCTCTGGAGGCGGGGGCGGACGCCGTCTACCCCGGATACGGCTTCCTGTCCGAGAACCCCGAGCTGGCCCGGGCGTGCCAGGAGGCGGGCATCACGTTCGTCGGACCGCCCGCCGACGTGCTGGAGCTGACCGGGAACAAGGCCACGGCGGTGGCGGCGGCACGGGCGGCGGGCGTGCCGGTGCTGGGCTCGTCCGAGCCCTCCACGGACGTGGACGCCCTGGTGGCCGCCGCGGAGGAGATCGGTTTCCCCCTGTTCGTCAAGGCCGTCGCCGGTGGCGGGGGCCGGGGGATGCGCCGGGTCGACGCTCCGGGGGCGCTGCGCGAGTCCGTGGAGGCCGCGATGCGCGAGGCCGGCGCGGCCTTCGACGACCCCACGGTGTTCCTGGAGAAGGCCGTGGTGGAGCCCCGCCACATCGAGGTGCAGATCCTGGCCGACGGGCGGGGAGAGGTCATCCACCTCTTCGAGCGGGACTGCTCGGTCCAGCGGCGGCACCAGAAGGTCGTGGAGCTGGCCCCCGCGCCCAACCTCGATCCGGCGCTGCGTGAGCGGATGTGCCAGGACGCGGTGCGCTTCGCCCGCACCATCGGCTACCGCAACGCGGGCACGGTCGAGTTCCTGGTCGACCGGGACGGACGGCACGTCTTCATCGAGATGAACCCGCGCATCCAGGTCGAGCACACCGTGACCGAGGAGGTCACCGACGTCGACCTGGTCCAGGCACAGCTGCGCATCGCCTCCGGGGAGACCCTGGCCGACCTGGGACTGAGCCAGGACTCCATCACCCTGCGCGGGGCCGCGCTCCAGTGCCGGATCACGACCGAGGACCCCGCCAACGGCTTCCGCCCGGACACCGGCACCATCAGCGCCTACCGCTCCCCCGGCGGCTCCGGCATCCGGCTGGACGGCGGCACCGCCGCGGCGGGCACCGAGGTCAGCGCCTACTTCGACTCCCTGCTGGTGAAGCTGAGCTGCCGGGGCCGGGACCTGCCCACGGCGATCAGCAGGGCCCGGCGCGCGGTGGCCGAGTTCCGCATCCGCGGCATCGCGACCAACATCCCGTTCCTCCAGGCGGTCCTGGACGACCCGGACTTCCAGCAGGGCAGAGTCACCACCTCGTTCATCGAGGAGCGGCCCCACCTGCTCACCGCCCGTCCCTCCGCCGACCGCGGCACGCGCCTGCTGACCTACCTGGCCGACGTGACGGTGAACAAGCCGAACGGGGAGCGCCCGCACCTGGTCGACCCCGTCGGCAAGCTGCCCGCGGCCGGTGGGGACGGGCCGCCGCCCGGCTCGAAGCAGCGGCTGGAGGAGCTGGGCCCGGAGGGGTTCGCGCGCTGGCTGCGCGACTCCGACACCCTGGCGGTCACCGACACCACCTTCCGCGACGCCCACCAGTCGCTGCTGGCCACCCGGGTGCGGACGACGGACCTGCTCGCCGTGGCGCCCACGGTGGCCGACACCCTGCCCGGGCTGCTGTCCCTGGAGTGCTGGGGCGGTGCGACCTACGACGTGGCCCTGCGGTTCCTGGCCGAGGACCCGTGGGAGCGGCTGGCGGCGCTGCGCGAGGCGGTGCCCAACATCTGCCTCCAGATGCTCCTGCGCGGCCGCAACACCGTGGGCTACACCCCCTACCCCACCGAGGTGACCTCGGCGTTCGTCCAGGAGGCCGCGGCGACGGGCGTGGACGTGTTCCGCGTGTTCGACGCGCTCAACGACGTGGAGCAGATGCGTCCGGCGATCGACGCGGTCCGCGAGACCGGGACGGGGGTGGCGGAGGTCGCGCTGTGCTACACCTCCGACCTGTCCGACCCGAACGAGAAGCTGTACACCCTCGACTACTACCTGTCCCTGGCCGAGCGCATCGTGGCGGCGGGCGCCCACGTGCTGGCGATCAAGGACATGGCGGGCCTGCTGCGCGCGCCCGCCGCCGCGAGGCTGGTGTCGGCGCTGCGCCGCGAGTTCGACCTGCCCGTGCACGTCCACACGCACGACACCGCCGGCGGGCAGCTGGCGACCTACCTGGCGGCGGTGAACGCGGGCGCGGACGCGGTGGACGGCGCGGTGGCCTCCATGGCGGGGACGACGTCGCAGCCGTCGCTGTCGGCGATCGTGGCCGCCTTCGACCACTCCGAGCGCCCGACCGGTCTGAGCCTGGACGCGGTGAACGCGCTGGAGCCGTACTGGGAGGCCGTCCGGCGGGTGTACGCGCCCTTCGAGGCCGGTCTGGCCTCGCCCACCGGCCGTGTCTACCACCACGAGATCCCCGGCGGGCAGCTGTCCAACCTGCGCACCCAGGCCATCGCCCTGGGGCTGGGCGACCGTTTCGAGGACATCGAGGCGATGTACGCCGCCGCCGACCGGATGCTGGGCAGGCTGGTCAAGGTGACGCCGTCGTCGAAGGTGGTGGGCGACCTCGCCCTGCACCTGGTCGGCGCGGGGGTCGCGCCGGAGGACTTCGAGAAGGACCCGGGCCGGTTCGACGTGCCCGACTCGGTGGTCGGCTTCCTGCGGGGCGAGCTCGGCGTGCCGCCGGGGGCGTGGCCCGAGCCGTTCCGCACCAAGGCCCTGGAGGGACGGGGCGCGGCCCGGCGGACCGAGGAGCTGACGGCGGAGGACCGCGTCGGTCTGGCCGAGGACCGGCGCTCCACCCTGAACCGCCTGCTCTTCCCCGGCCCCACCCGGGAGTTCCAGGCGCACCGCGCGTCCTACGGCGACACGAGCGTGCTCTCCAGCCCGGACTTCTTCTACGGGCTGCGCGAGGGTGAGGAGCACGTGGTGGACCTGGAGCCGGGCGTGCGTCTGCTCATCGGCCTGGAGGCGGTCAGCGAGCCCGACGAGCGCGGCGTGCGGACGGTGATGACCACGCTCAACGACCAGCTCCGCCCGCTGCAGATCCGCGACCGCTCGCAGTCGTCCACGCTGCGCGAGGCGGAGAAGGCGGACCGGAGCGTCCCCGGGCACGTCGCCGCGCCCTTCGCGGGTGTGGTCACGTTGGCCGTGTCCCAGGGGGAGCGGGTGGAGGCCGGCGCCACGGTCGCCACCATCGAGGCCATGAAGATGGAGGCCTCCATCACGGCCCCCGCGGCGGGGGTCGTGTCCCGGATCGCGATCGACGGCGTCCAGCGGGTGGAGGGCGGCGACCTGATCCTCGCCCTGGACTGACCGGACCCCGAGGTCACGGAGGGAGCCGGGCGCCCCGGAAGGGGTGCCCGGCTCCCGTCCCCCTCCACATGACCTCACGGGTCATCGACACGATGACCCCCCTGCGGTGAGACTGGGCGCGCCACTTCCGAGAACCCCAGGAGGCACCGTGGCCACCCTGTCCCTCACCGCCAACGCCCACCCGCTCCGACTGGCCCTGCGCGCGGACGGCCTGGCCTGCGCGGGCGCCGGTCTCGTGCTGCTGCTCGGCGCGCCCGTCCTGCCCGAACTCCTCGGCCTGCCCCTCGCGCTGGTGCTGTCCGCGGGGGCCTTCCTCGTCCCGTTCGCCGTCGTGCTGTGGCTGCTGGCCGCACGCCCGGCGCCGGGGTCCCGGGAGACCGTGCCCGTGGTGGCCCTGAACGCCCTGTGGGTCGTGGGCTCGGTGGCGGTCGTCCTCGTGGCCGCGCCGACGGCGTTCGGCGTGGCCTTCGTCCTCGCGCAGGCGCTGGCGGTCGCGGGGATCACCGTGGTCGAGGAGCTCGCGCTCCGCACGGTCGCGCGGGAGACCGCGTGACCGCGGACGCGGCACTCGCGCGGGAGCCCGGCGTCGGGCCGCTGCTGCGGTCGTGGCGCACCAGGCGGCGGATCAGCCAGTTGGACCTGTCGATCGAGGCGGAGATCTCCACCCGGCACCTCAGCTTCGTGGAGACCGGCCGTTCCCGTCCCAGCCGGGAGATGGTCCTGCGCCTCAGCGAGAGCCTCGACGTGCCGCTGCGGGACCGCAACCGGCTGCTGCTCGCCGCCGGGTACGCCCCGGCCTACGCGGAGACGCCGGTGGACGGACCCGACTTGGCGGCCCTGCGCGGCACGGTCCGGGAGGTCCTCGCCGGTCACGAGCCGTTCCCCACGGTGGTGGTCGACCGCGCGTGGACCCTGCTGGAGGCCAACGCGGGCGTCGCCGTCCTGTTGGAGGGGGTCGCCGAGGAGCTGCTGGAACCGCCGGTGAACGTCCTGCGCGTGGGTCTGCACCCGAAGGGGCTGGCGCCCAGGATCGTCAACCTCGGGGAGTGGCGGGCCCATCTGCTGGACCGGCTGCGCCGGGAGGCGGAGTGGACCGCGGACCCCGGCCTGACGGATCTGTACCGCGAGCTGTGCGCCTACCCGGGCGCCGACTCCGGCGCCTCCCCGAGCGGAGCCGCCGCGACCGCCGCGCTGGCCGTGCCGCTGCGGCTGCGCCACGGACGGGAGGAGCTGGCGCTGCTGTCCACGGTGGCCACCTTCGGCACCCCCGTGGACATCACCGTCTCGGAGCTGCGGATCGAGTCGTTCCTCCCCGCCGACCGCGCCACCTCGCGTGCCCTGCACGCCGCGGTGGCCGCGCTCACCGACGCGGATCCGGCCTGACCCGGCGGGGAGGGGGGATCCGAGCGCCGACGGAGCCGGGCGCCCGGCTCCGTCAATCCTCGGGTGGCTCCTCCTCGGGCCGCGCCTTGCGGGGGCGGCCCCGGCGGGGGATGTCGCGCGCCTCCCCGGGCATGCGACCGGCGTCGTCGAGCGCACGGCGCAGGAGGAACTCGATCTGGGCGTTGGTGCTGCGCAGCTCCTGACCGGCCCACCGCGCGAGCGCGTCGTGGACCGCCGGGTCGAGCCTCAGCAGCACCTTCTTTCGCTCGGGCACGGCCACCTCGTCGGGGTTACTGGTACAGGGTCCCGGTGTTGACGACGGGGTTGGTGGGGCGGTCGGAGCACAGCACCACGAGCAGGTTGCTGACCATGGCGGCCTTGCGCTCCTCGTCCAGTTCCACGATCTCGTCCTCCGACAGGCGCTCCAGGGCGCGGTCGACCATGCCGACGGCGCCCTCCACGATCTCCTGGCGGGCGGCGATCATGGCCCCGGCCTGCTGGCGCTGGAGCATGGCCTGCGCGATCTCCGGCGCGTAGGCCAGGTGGGTGAACCGCGTCTCCACGACGGTCACGCCCGCCGCCGCGACCCGGTCGCCGACCTCCTTGGACAGCTGCTCGGTGACCAGGTCGGCGCTGTCGCGCAGGGACGGGGCGTCCCCGGCCTCGTAGGAGTCGTACGGGTACCGGCCCGCGATGTGGCGGACGGCCGCCTCGGTCTGCGTGGAGACGAACTGGACGAAGTCGTCCACCTCGAACGTGGCCCGGGCGGTGTCCTCGACCTGCCACACGATGACGGCGGCGATCTCGATGGGGCTGCCCGCCGCGTCGTTGACCTTCATGACGGAGGTCTCGTGGTTGCGGATGCGCGTGGAGATGACGCCGCGCAGCGTGAAGGGGTTGACCCAGCGCAGGCCGTCGGTGCGGACGGTGCCGACGTAGCGGCCGAACAGCTGCACGACGCGCGCCTCGTTGGGCGAGACCATGGTCAGCCCCAGGGACAGACCCGCGCCCACGACGGCCACGACCGAGCCGACGCCGATCAGGAACGGGGGCCGGCCGAAAACGGTCAGGACGGCGATCGCGGCCCCCGCCAGGACCAGCACGAGGCAGACGGCGGCCATCAGCAGTCCGTCCAGGCTGCGGGCGTCGTGCTCTCGGTACTGGGGGGCGGGGCGCGGGGCCCGTGTGGGTTCGCTCATGGTCGCTTCTCTCCTCCAGGTGATGACTGGAGCATAGCATTGTGATATCACTTTTTTACTGGCAGGCCCGCTCGGGCCCCCTACCGAGAGGAGACGTGGACGCGATGAGCACCGGCGCCCCGCGACTGCGCCCACCCCACCACCGCGTCGACCGGCGTGCCGTCTGGTGGTGGACGACCCGGTCACTGGTGGTCACCGTGGTCCTCACGGTCATCCCCGTGATCCCCGCCCTGATCTGGGCCCCGCCCCGGTTCTGGCTCCTCCTCGCGGCCGCGGTGATCGGCGGCCTCGGCCTCCTGATCACCGCCGTCATGCCCCAGTGGCGCTACCGCGTCCACCGGTGGGAGGTCACCGACACCGCCGTGTACACCTCCAGCGGCTGGATCTGGCAGGAGTGGCGGGTGGCCCCGATGTCGCGGATCCAGACCGTGGACACCGAGCGCGGCCCGCTCCAGCGCGCGTTCGGCCTGTCCAGCGTGACCGTGACGACCGCCTCGGCGGCCGGTCCCATCGAGATCGCCGGGCTGGACCACACCGTGGCCACCGAGGTGGCCGACCGCCTCACCGAGACCACCCAGGCGACCCCGGGAGACGCGACATGACCTCCCCCGACGACCTCTCCCCGCAGGCTCCGGACCCCGAGGTCGCGTGGGAGCGGCTGCACCCGCTGTCGGTGTGGGCCAGCGCCGTCGCGATCGCGGTCTTCCTCGTACCCCTGGCGATCGTCGGCACGGTCGTGCTCGCCGTCGTCAGCCCGTCCCCGTGGGTCCTGGTCCCCGTGCCGGCCACGCTCGTCTTCCTGGCCCTGACGACCTACCTCGACCTGCTGCGACTGCGCGCGACCCGGTTCCGGGTGACCGGGGAGCGCATGGAGGTGCGTTCGGGGATCGTCGCCAAGTCCTACCGGTCCATCCCCCGCGAGCGCGTGCGCAGTGTGGACGTGGCCGCGCCGATCTTCGTGCGGATCTTCGGGCTGTGCTCGGTGACCGTCGGCACGGGCGAGCAGGTCGGTTCCGGCGGCTCGGACCAGCTCCAGCTCGTCTACGTGACCGCCGACCAGGGTGAGGCGCTGCGCCGCGACCTGCTCGACCGCGGCCGCGCCGCGCGGGCGACCGTCTCCCCCGGCGCGGAGGAGGGCGAGGAAGGCACGGTCGGCGCGGAGGAGGCCGAGGTCGGCGAGGTCGAGCTCGCCCGGCTCAAGCCCGCGTGGCTGGGCTTCGCCTCGGCCACCACCGCCACACTGGGGGTCGGACTCGGCGCCGTCGCCGCCCTCCTGGGCCTCAACGCCCAGACCCAGGGGTGGGCCTGGGACTGGATGTCGGGCCGGTTGGGGCTGCCCACGCCGGAGGAGATGTCCTCGTACGTGATGACACGCCTGCTCGTGGTGGTGCCCACGGCCCTGGTCGCGCTCCTGGTGTCCGGTGTGGTCGTGCTGACCGCCGTGGCCGTGGAGACGTGGTGGAACTACCGGCTCACCCGCGAGCCCGACGGCACCGTGCGACTGCGCCGGGGGCTGCTGACCAGCGTGTCGCTGTCGGTGGAGGAGCGGCGGCTCAACGGCGTCACCCTGCACGAGCCGTTCGTGATGCGCCTGGCGGGCGGTGCGGACGTGCGGGCCGTGGCGACGGGTCTGGCCGCGGCCGACGCGAAGAAGACCAGTGCGAAGAGCCGCCTGTCCCCCGGGATGCCCAGGGCACGGGCCCGCGAGCTGGCCGCCGCGCTGATGCGGACGCCGGACTCGCCGCTGGACGTGCCGCTGACCGCGCACCCGGGGTCCGCGCTGCGCCGCCGGTTCACCCGCGCCGGGGTCGCCACGCTCGTCGGCGCGGTGGCCGCCGCGCTGCTGGCCTGGGCGCACGCCCTGGCCACCGAGGCGTGGTGGTCGCACGTGTACGAGGTCGAGGAGGAGATCATCCCGCTGCCGCTGGCGACGCGGACGGTGGAGGCGACACCGAGTTGGGGCTGGGCGGTGGCGGCGGTGCTGTTCGGCGTGCTGGCGTTCGGCTACGCGGTCGGCTCCTACCGCGCCCTGGGCCACGGCCTGCACCCGCGCTACCTGGTGGTGCGGCGGGGCATGGCGGCGCGCGACACCGTGACCCTGGAGCGGTCGGCGGTGATCGGCTGGCGGATCACCCGGTCGCCGTTCCAGCGGTGGGCGGGTCTGGCCGACGTCGCGGCGACCACGGCGGCGGGCGACGGGATGTACGCGGCCGCGGACGTCGGACTGGATCAGGGGCTGGCCTGGGCGGACGCGGCCGTGCCGGGGCTGTTGGAGCCCTTCCTGGTGCGGGATGGCGGCGCGGGACCGGAGGGGAGCGGTCGGTCCTAGGTCGCGGCGCCCTGGGCGGGGTCGGGCACCGGCCTCGGTCAGGGCGCCCCGGTGACCGGGTGGCCGGAGAAGGGGGCGCCGTCCCACCGCAGCCCGCTGGTGTGGGTCAGGGCCATCTCCAGGATCGGGTAGATCTCGAACACCCGCCCCATGTCGAGGACGTCGAGGACGCGCGCGGCGATCGGGGCCGGTTCGGCGAGCACGACGTGCCGGCCCTCGCGGGTCAGGACGTGGTCGACGGCGAGCAGGGCGCGCAGTCCGCTGGCGTCGAAGAAGTCGAGACCCGACATGTCCACGACGAGGCAGTCGCACCGGGAGGCCCGTGCGGCCCTCAGCAGTTGGTCGCGCATGCGGTCGGCGGTGGCGAGGTCGATGTCGCCGTGGACGGGGACCACCGTCACTCCCGTACAGGGGAAACGTTCCTGGACGCGGAATCGGTCAGCACTCGCCACTCGGGCCACCTCTCACTGGACGTAACCTATCCACTACGCGACCGCGTACGAGATCGTAACCTCTGTAGTGATCTCGTGGGAGGCTTTCCGCGAGAAAACTTCGCCGCGACGTCGCGACGCCGCGCCGCGATCCCGCGTCCGAGGACACGTGCTGATCGTCCGCCCCGGCCCCTTCCGGACACTCCGGACTCCCACCCGCACCGTGCGTTCGACCCTCCGGTGCGGTAGAAGCGGTACAGCACACGTGCGCCACCGCCCGGCCCACCGGGCGGTCAGACCCCAGGGTCACGACGAGAGCGAAGGGAGGGAGCGGCGTCCGCGTTCCGGCGTGTCCGGGCGGGCCCGCCGCGCACCCCATGACCGAGACCGCAGACACCCAGCCCGGCTGGTTCTCCCCCGAGGAGCTGGAGAGCATCCGCGGCCGCATGCCCGTGCTCTACGTCCAGGCCGTACCCGTCCGCGTGGACGAGTCCGGGTCCGTCACCCACCTCGGGCTGCTCATGCGCGCGGCGCCGGACGGCACGTTCAGCCGGTCGGTCGTCTCGGGCCGGGTGCTCTACCACGAGCGCGTGCGCGACGCCCTGCTGCGCCACCTGGAGAAGGACCTGGGTCCGGTCGCGCTGCCCCGCATCCCCACCTCGCCGCAGCCCTTCACGATCGCCGAGTACTTCCCCACTCCCGGGATCACGCCGTTCCACGACCCCCGCCAGCACGCGGTGGCGATGGCCTACATCGTCCCGGTCTCCGGTGACTGCCAGCCGCGCCAGGACGCCCTGGACCTGGTGTGGCTGACGCCCGAGGAGGCGGCCAACCCGCTGGTGCACCAGGAGATGGCGGGCGGTCAGGGTGTGCTGGTGCGCCAGGCGCTGGCGCACGTCGGCCGCGTGCCGTAGCCGTCCCCGCCACCGGTCACGGGCCGCGTCGGGACACCCCGGCGCGGCCGTCGTAGGCTCTGGGCATGTCCGACACCGTCGTCACCGACGCCCTCGCCCTCGTCCACGCCGCCTCCCGCGACGGCCGTCGCGCCGTCCTGGGGCTGGCGGGCGCCCCCGCCGCCGGGAAGTCGACGCTCGCCCGCCACCTGGTGGCCGAGGTCAATCGACGCACCGCGCCCGGCACCGCCGGGTACCTGCCCCTGGACGGGTTCCATCTGTCCAACGCCCAGCTCGACCGCCTCGGCCGCCGTGACCGCAAGGGCGCGCCGGACACCTTCGACGCGCACGGGTACGTCGCACTGGTGCGCCGCCTCCTGGAGGAGACCGACCACCCGGTCTACGTGCCCGACTACGATCGCGACCTGCACGAACCGGTCGCCGCCCGGCACGTCGTCGAGCCGCACACCCGCCTGGTCGTGACCGAGGGCAACTACCTCGCCAACGACGACGCCCCCTGGCCCCGAGCACGTGCCCTGTTCACCGAACTCTGGTACGTGGACGCCCCCGACGAGGTGCGCGAGCTGCGGCTGCACCGCCGTCAGCGGGCGGGCGGCCTGACCGAGACGGCCGCCCGGGACTGGGTCGAGCGCAGCGACCGCCCCAACGGTGAGCTGGTCAAACGCTTCCGCGACAGCTGCACGCGCGTCGTGCGCGGGGACGCCCTCCACCGCGGCTGAACGCGGCCCGGCTCTCCCGCGCACCCGCCTCCCCTCTTGACCTTGGCCCCGCGTTCCCCTAATTTGGTCATATGACCAAGGCGAACGACCAAACATCTGGGGCACCTCCCGTCACCTCCGCCGAACGCGGCAGGACCAGCCGGGCCAAGCTGCTCGCGGCCGCCGTGGAACTCATCCCCGAGGTGGGCTGGAACGCGGTCACCACCCGGCTCGTCGCCGCCCGGGCCGAGGTCCGGCCGGGGCTGGTGCACTACCACTTCGACTCCCTGGAGGCCCTGCTGCGCGCCGCCGTCGACTCGGCGCTGACCGGCGTGCTCGACGGACCCCTGTCGGCGATGACCGCCACCGCGGACCCCGTCGAGGGGTTGACGGCGGCGTTGCGCGCCATGGACGCCTACTCGGGCGACGACCCCGCCTCGGTCCTGTTCGCCGAGGCCTACCTGGCGGCCACCCGCGATCCCGAACTCCGGACGACGATGTCCCGCATCCTGCTGGACGTGCGCTCGGCGATCACCGCGTGGCTGACCGGGCACGGCACGCCGCAGCCCGAGGCGGTCGCCGAACTCCTGTGCGCGTTCCTCGACGGGATCGTCCTGCACCGCGCGCTGATCCCGGTGCCCGCCCCCGAGGCCTACGCCGAACCCCTGCGCCGACTCCTGGCGGCGTCCCGTGACGAGGAGGACGCACGATGAGGGCGATCATCGTCGGCGCGGGCATCGCCGGGCTGGCCACCGCCTGGTGGCTGCGCCGCGCGGGCTGGGAGACGACCGTGGTCGAACACCGGCCCGATCCGCTCGACGCCGCGGACGCGAAGGCCCAGGCCGCCGAGGGCCGCATCCCCGGCGGCTACGTCATCGACTTCTTCGGCCCCGGCTACGACTCGATCGAGACCATGGGCCTGCGCGACCGGGTACACGCCCACGACCTGCGGTTGGCGGGGATCCAGTACCGGACGGCGCACGGCCGCCGCACCGCGCGGATGAACGGCGACGCCACCCAGCGGTTGGGCGGGGGACGCCTGGTCTCCCTGCTGCGGGGCGACCTGGAGCAGGAGCTGCGGGAGTCCCTGGGGGCGGAGGCCGACGTGCGCCACGGGCTCAGCGTCGCCCGCGTCGACCAGGACGCCGACGGGGTGACGGTGGAACTGACCGACGGCGCGCTGGAGCGGGCGGACCTGCTCGTGGGCGCCGACGGCGTGCACTCGCGGGTACGGGAGCTGGTGTTCGGACCCGAGGAGCGGTACCGCCGCTACCTCGGGGCGCACACCGCGGCGTTCCTGTTCGAGGACGCCGAGGTCGCGGCCGAGCTGGGGCGCGAACTGCACATGCTGGAGGCGCCCCGGGCGCAGGCGGGCCTGTACCGCCTGTCCGAGTCCACCGGCGCGACCTTCCTGTGCCACCTGGCGCCGGACGGGTCGATGCCCACCGACCCGCGCGCCCGGCTGCACGAGGTGTACGCGGGCATGGGCTGGCACCTGCCGCGGCTGCTGGAGTCCTGCCCCGCGCGTCCCTTCTACGACGAGGTCGAGCAGATCGTCGTGCCCACCTGGTCGCGCTCGCGGGTCGTGCTGGTCGGCGACGCCTGCCAGGCCGTGTCGCTCATGGCGGGCCAGGGGGCCAGCATGGCGGTGGCCGCCGCCGAGGTGCTGGGGCGGGAGTTGGCCCCGGCACGCTCGGGCGGGGATCTCGCGGCGGCCCTGACCCGGTACGAGGGCCGGGTGAAGCCGGTGATCGAGGTCAAGCAAGAGGCCGGGCGGCGGTTGGCCCGGTGGTTCGTGCCCGCCTCGACCACGCGGCTGCTGGTGCGGCGTCAGCTGTTGCGCCTGGCTTCGACCCGCCTGGCCGACCGGGTGGCGCGTCCGTTCCTGACCAGTCCCAAGCTCGTGCCGGAACGGGAGCACGCCTGAGACGTCCCGCTCAGCGCCGGGGGCCGGCCGCGGCGGCGGTCGCGGCGGCCCCCGCCGTCCCGGAGCTTCGACGGGCGGCGCTGCGGGCCACCCGGCGTCCCATGGCGAGGCTGGAGTCGGCGGCGCGCGGCCCACCGCACAGCGACCCGTAGGCGCTGACGACGACGAACTCCTTGAACCGCGCGGCGGCGCCGCGCCGCAGCACGAACGGGCGCGGGGCGTCGTCGGCCTTGACGAACTGGATGAGGCCGTCGCGGCGCCCCAGGCTCACACACTGGGCGAGATAGCCGAACGGCACCTCCTTGGGTTCGCGTCCCGCGACGCGCTCGACGACGGCCTCGGCCGCGGTCCACCCCATGGGCAGCCCCATCGCGCACGACATCCGCATGACCCCGCCGCCCGCGTCCGCCCCGTGCGCGGCGTCCCCCACCACGTACACGTCCGGGTGGGAGACGGAGCGCTGCGTGCGGTCGACCAGGGCCCGCCCGTCCCGCGCGACCGTCAGCCCCGCCTCGCGCGCCAGCGGCGAGATCGAGAAGCCCACCGACCAGATCACGAGGTCGGCGGCGACGCGGGTGCCGTCGGTCAGGCGCACGCCGTCGGCGTCCACCTCGGCGACGGACGTCTCCTCGCGCAGCGCCACCCCGAGGCGGTCGAACGCCCGCAGCAGGTGTGCCCGGCCCTTGGCGTTCGTGCCGGGGGCGACCCGGCCCTGGGTGAGCAGCTCCACGCGCACGTCGGGGCGGCTCTCGGCGATCTCGGTGGCGACCTCGATCCCGGTGAGGCCGCCGCCGACCACGGCCAGGCGCCGGACTCCCCCCTCGGCCAGGCGGGCGGCGACGGCACGGGCGCCGTCGAGCGTGGCGCAGGTGTGCGCGTGCTCGGCCACCCCGGGGACGGGGGCGGTGCCCGCGGTGCTGCCCAGGGCGTGGACGAGGGTGTCGTAGCCCAGCTCGCGGGCGCCGCCGTCGGTGCGCACGCGGACCCGCCGCTCCCGGAGGTCGACGCCCTCGACCCACCCGACCGTCAGTTCGACGCCCGTGCCCTCCAGCGACGCGGCCAGGGGGTGCACGCCCACGTCCCGTCCGGCGGCCACCTCGTGCAGCCGGACGCGTTCGACGAAGTCCGCGCTGGCGTTGACCAGGGTGACGCGGACGTCCACCGAGCGGGCGCGTGCGTTCTGATCGATCTTGCGGGCCGCGGCCAGCCCCGCGTATCCGGCTCCGAGGACCACGATGTCGTGTGCCATGGGGTGTCTCCCATCCGTGCGTTGACCTTCACCCCTCCAGACGGGGTGGCGGCCCCCGGGCGTGACATCGCGACGGGAGATCCACGTCACCCCGGACGACACCCGCGGCGCGCCTTCCGTGGCCGGCCGCGCCCGCCGCCGAGCCGCGCCCCGGGAAGGAGACCGGGCTCTCGTTTGAGTCGTGCGCCCGACCGGGTAGGCGGTCAGTGGAGGCCTTCGCCGTCGCAGCCGGGGAGCCGCGCCTTCGGGCTCCGACCGGCGAGCACGGCGCGGGAGAAGACGAAGGCACCATCTCAGGGGGCTCGTGATGGAAGGAACAAGCGGGGCGGGCGCGGATTCCCGGGGACGGGAGGCGGCCACGAAGCCGACCTCCCCGCCGGAGCAGCGCCAGGCCGCCGACATCATGGAGGGGACGGCCCGGCTCGGAGAGGAGGACGAGCTCCTGACGGGAGCCGACCTCGCCGAGGGCGACGCCAGGGCCAGCTTCACCGTCCTGGAGCGGCAGACCTGTCTCAACCTGCTCGCGTCGCACAGCATCGGCCGCGTGGCCTTCACCATCGAGGGCGACGCCGCGCCGACGGTGCTGCCGGTGAACTACCTCATGACGGGGGACACGATCGTGTTCCGGTCCACGCTGGCCGGGACCGTCATGCGCCACGGGCGCGGGTACGCCTCGTTCCAGGTCGACCACTTCGACGAGGACCGGCGCGAGGGGTGGAGCGTGCTGACCTCCGGCCGGTGCCGGTGGGTCCGCGACCCCGGGGAGCTGTCCCGGCTGCCGCAGGGGCGCATGCCCCAGCCGTGGGCGGCCGGTCCGCGCGACCAGGTCCTGAAGATCACCCCGGCCCGGGTGAGCGGGCGGAGGATCACCAGGTCGTGACGGACGCGACCCCCTCGGAGCCGCACCGGTCCGCGGCGGCGCGCCGCTGAGGGCGGCGCTGACCGGCCTCCGGCGGCGTGGAGGCCGGTGTTCGTGCGCGCCCTCCGTCGCCTCGCGGGCGCGGTGTTCGGTTCGTCCTGGTTCGGGGTATCCGAGGCGTCATGGGAGGGCAAAGCCCGTCTCATCCCCGGTGTGTTCCCTCCTCCCCGGTTGACCCGGTGGACACGATCGGGGCGTGCGTGAGCGATCCCCAGCGGCCCACGGCCGCGGCACCCGCGACCGAACCGTCCCGAGAGCGCCCGTGGTGAGACCGCGCGGCGGACGCGCCCTCGTCGGCGCCGGAGCCGCCCTCTGCGCCGCCGTGTTCACCGTCTCCGGGACACCCCCCACCCCCCAGAACGCCTTCGAGGCCTCCGCCTCCGCCCTCCCCCCGTCGGCGGCCCCCACGGTTCCCCCGCCCGCCCCGGACGACGGCGGCGGGCCGACGATCCAGGTGCTCTCCTCCCGGCCCGACGCGGTCATGGGCGGCACCGCCCTGGTCCGGGTCGGCCTGCCGCCCGGCGCCGACCCCGACCGGGCCCGGCTGACGGTCGACGGCCGGGACGTCACCGACACGCTCGCGACGGTGCGCCTGGAGGGTGTCGGCCCCGCCCTGGAGGGTGTGGTCACCGGCCTGCCCGAGGGGCGCGCCACACTGGCGGCGGCGCTGTCGGGACGGCGGACCCGGCTCGCGGTCACCAACCACCCGGCGTCGGGACCGGTGTTCTCCGGGCCGCACGAGACGCCGTTCGTGTGCGACACCGTCTCCTTCGACCTGCACGGCGGCGGCACGCTCGGCGCGCCCCTCGACGAGGACTGCTCGGCCCCCACCGTGGTCCGGCACATGTACCGGACCACCGACGACGCGTGGGCCGCGATGCCGGACCCCGACCGCGTTCCCGACGACGCCGCACTCGCCACGACCTCCACGGGCGCGGAGGTCCCCTTCACCGTGCGGGTGGAGACCGGGACCGCCAACCGGGCGATCTACGAGACGGCGGTGCTGTTCACCCCGGGCGCGGCGGAACCCGACCCCTGGCACGCGCCCGAGGGCTGGAACCGGCGCCTGGTGTACAAGTTCGGCGGCGGCTGCAAGGGCGGCTGGTTCGTGCAGGGCTCGCGCACGGCCGGGGTGCTCGACGCCGGGATGCTCTCCCAGGGGTACGCGGTCGCCTCCGCCACGCTCAACGTGTTCGGGTACAACTGCAACGACCTGCTCGCCGCCGAGACCATGGCGGCGGTCCGGGAGCGCTTCGTCCTGGCCCACGGCTCCCCCGACCTCACGCTGGGGTGGGGGTCCTCCGGGGGCGCGTACCAGTCCCACCAGATCGCGGACAACTATCCGGGGTTGCTGGACGGCGTCGTGGTCTCCCAGAGCTTCCCCGACGTGCTGACCTCGCTCGTCCCGGCGGCCGCCGACGCGCTGCTGCTCGACGCCTACGCCCGCGAGCACCCCGACGCGCTCACCCGCGACCAGCGGCTGGCGGTCTCGGGGTTCCCGACGTGGAGGAGCCTCGGACGCATGGCCCGGGAGGCGGTGCGGATCGACCCCCGGGGCGTCTGCCGGGCACGGGTGCCCGAGGAGCTGCGCTACCACCCCGAGCGCAACCCCCGCGGCGCCCGCTGCGAGCTGTTCGCCCACACGGTCAACGTGTACGGCGCCGACCCGTACACCGGTCTGCCCCGGCGCCCGCTGGACAACGTCGGCGTGCAGTACGGGCTCGGGGCGCTGCTGGACGGGACGATCGACGTCGACGAGTTCCTGCACCTGAACGAGCACGTCGGCGGGATCGACGCCGACGGGCACGTGATGGCCGCGCGGACCGAGGCCGACCCCGCCGCGACCGAGGCCGCCTACCGCACCGGACGCCTGCTGAACGGCGGCGCGGGGCTGTCGCGCATCCCGATCGTGGACCACCGCACCTACACCGACGACTCCCCGGGCGGCGACGTGCACATGCGCTACCACTCGTTCGCCACCCGCGAGCGGCTGCGCGCGGCCAACGGCACCGTCGACAACCACGTGATGCTGGTCGAGGAGCGGGGGTCGGGCGGGTTCTCGGCGTCGGCGCCGGTGGCCGGTCGGGCGCTGAGGGAGCTGGACGTCTGGGCGACGGGTGTTCTGGAGCGGCGTCGGCGGGCCCCGGACCGGCCCGTCATGGACCACGTCCGCGCGGCGCGGCCCGCGTGGCTGACCGACGCGTGCTGGGTGGGGGACGGGCCCCGGCGGCGGGTGGTCGGTGAGCAGCTGCCCCTCGGGACCGGCAGCGGGGACACGTGCGCCGAGGCCTTCCCCACGCACGCGTCGCCGCGCATGGTCGCGGGCGCTCCGGTGACCTCGGACGTGATCCGGTGCCGCCGCGTGCCCTTCGACGCCGACGCGCACCCGGCCGAGTTCACGAAGGAGCAGGCCGACCGGGCGGCGCGGGTGTTCGCGGACGGGGTGTGCGACTGGTCGGCGCCCGGCGAGGGGCAGCAGGGGCTGGCGGGGACCTGGCTGCGGTTCTGACCTGAGCCCGTATTCGACCTACGGCAGGGCCGAAACCGGGGCGTGTGGTGGGGACGAACCTGGCACATGCCCTGTCGGATGCGATTCCCGACAGCGTTTCCGGGGTGAGCGGGACGGACTTCTCCCGAAACCGTCCGAACTCGTGTTCCCCCCGCTACGTTGGGTCCCGAAAAGATTCGAGCCCGGTCGGTGCGACCACACCGGTTCCGGGCTCTGACCACCTGTCCTGCAACACCAGGAAGGCGACTGCCGTGCAGTCTACTCTCCCCTGCCCCGCCCCCGTGGCCGAAACCCCGAATTCGACCGCTGCCCCCCGCAAGCGCGACAAAGGCGCGATGAAGGGGGTCGGGTTCATTCCGCTCCTGTGGGTCGCCCGGGCGATGAACGAGGGTCTGTTTCCGAGCTACCGCTCGATCCCGGTCGCGGTGGCCATCGCCAACGCCGTGGACGCCGACGGACGCTGGTGCTTTCTGAGCCACGGGAGCCTCGTGGAGCGCTGCGGAGGGACCATGAGCCGGTCCACGGTCGAGCGCGCCCTGAAGGACCTCGCGGGCGCCGGACTCATCCGACGCCTGTCCCGCGCCCAGGTGCGTGTCTTCTTCTCCGACGATGTGGAGGCCCGTCTCCAGGCCGCCGACCGGCTTCCCGGGGTCCTGGAACTGCTGGTCCCCGCCAGCGTCTTCGCGGAACAGACCCTGGCGGAGATCAACGAGGTACGCGCCGCGCTGGGCGAGGATCCCCTCGACGCGACCACCCGCCCCTACCCGCCGGTGGCGACGGCACGTCAGATTGAGGCCTCGCCTGTTCAGATTGACGTCGGCGACACGTCAGATCGACGCACAGACCTTTTCCCAACTCACCCTTACCCCAGCGACCCTTCTCCGTCCGTCCGGAGGCCCCGGCCTCCGGACGCGGCGCCCGCGGTGTGCCTGCCCCAGCTCGAACGCATCCCCGACGCGGTCCTCGGCAACCCCCACGCCGACCGGACGGCCCTGGACCGCGCGGCGCGCGAGGTCCTCGACGACGGCCTGACACCCGACGAACTCACCGCCGTGCTCAGCGACGCCACCACCGCGCGCCGCCCCTTCCCCGCGCTCATGCGCCGCCTGCGCAGCCCCGAGGACGCGCGGGCCTTCCTCGACGGACGCCTCGGGCGCGGCGTGCACGGACATCCGCCCTCCCCGTTCGCGGGCATCCCCCGCCCCCGGTCCGGAGACGACCCCGACCCCTTCGCGCGACCGCCGGAGTTCCTGGTGGACGCGGCCGGGACCGCGCCCCGCACCTGCCCCGGCCACCCCGCGATCCGCAACGTCCCCGGCGGTACCTGCCGCCTGTGCGAGCGCCCCTGCCGCACGGTCCCCAACGAACTCATGCACCCGCCCACGCCAGCCAAGCCGCCACGGCCGACACCGGAACCGCCGATGGAGGACGTGGCCGTCGACCCCGCGCTCCTGGCACGTGCGCGCGCCTCACTCGACGAGGGAAAACACCGACCGTCCGTGCCGCCGCCGAACCCACCGGCGCACTCCCCGGCCCGGCGCGAGGCCGTGGCCGAGGCACGCCGACGCCTGGAGGAAGCACGCACACCGGCCCGCGTTCCGCGTAGGTCAGCGGCATAGGGTTTGGACTGCCTGGCTCACCGCCTCACGGCAACGCCACACACGCAGTGTGTATGCACGCCCTTCCCGGAACGCGGGGGCACCCCTGTGTCTGCCCGAAGAGGGCCTGCGGCATGCTGGGAAGCATTCTCGAAGCAGGACCGTACTGGGAGGGTGCATGGTGTCGACGAGGGCGAATCCCACCGTGGACGTGTGCGTTCTACTCACACGTAGTGACGGAAGCATCCTGCTCGGCCAGCGCAAGGGCACCGGGTTCGCCGACGGACAGTTCGGCATCCCCGGCGGCCACCTGGAAGAGGGAGAGTCCGCCGTCCAGGGGGCCGCGCGCGAACTCAAAGAGGAAGTCGGGGTCGTCATCGACCCAGGTGACCTGGTGTGTGCGCACGTGGCCCACCACCGCAACGCGCAAGGCAAGACCAGGATCGGGTTCTTCTTCACCACCACCCGGTGGGAGGGCACCCCCACCAACCTGGAACCCGGGTTGTGCGCGGGCCTGTCTTGGAGCGACCCCGACCACCTGCCCGAGGACACCATCCCCTACATCGCCACCGTCATCGGCCGGATCCGGTCAGGCCAGACGTTCTCCGTGCACGGGTGGTGACCACCCGTAGGTACAGGGCACACTGACCCCACGGCGGGAAACCCCGACCGCCATCCCCGTCACCCACGAGGTGGTGCCCGTGCCGGCCTCCCCCCACATCGGCCCCCAACTCGCCCGACGACGTCGTCTACGTGCCCTCACCCAGGAGGAACTCGCCGCCGCGGCGGGGGTGAGCGTGGACGTGGTGCGCCGCCTGGAGCAGGGCAAGCGCACCGGAGCCCGCCTGGCTACGCTCGACGCACTCGCCGACGCCCTGGGATGCGCCACCGCTGGCCTCCTGACTGCTGACCCCGAACCCGTCGAAACCGCTCCGGGATTGGACGTGGACGGCATCCGTCACGCCCTCACCGGCCCCGACGCACTGGACCTGATCGACACCATCGACGCCGCCGAACCCGACCCGCCGAGTGTGGTCGAGATGCGCGCCGAAATGGGCAGGGTGTGGGCTCTGTACCAGGACGGTGCCTATGCGCAGGTGTCCATGCGGCTGCCCGAGGTCATCGCCCAAGCCCGCTACGCCGCCCGCGAATGGCAGGAGCAAGACCAGGTCGCGGCACACGGCATTCTGGCCACCGCTTACCAGGCCTCAGCCGGAGTGGCCATCACCCTGGGTCACAAGGACCTGGCGTTCCTGGCGGTCGACCGGGCTCTGGCCGCCGCCCGCGCCAGCGGATCACAACTGCACCACGCGGCGGCCGCGAACTTCCTGTCCTGGATCTACCGACGCCAAGGCCGCCTGAGCCAGGCGGAACAGATCGCCACCCGTGCGGCCGAAGCCTGCGAACCGTCCTGGATGAGTGCCACCCCGGAGCAGGTGGCGGTGTTCGGCGCGCTGGTGGTCAACGCCGCCGGAGCCGCAGCTCGTGCTGGGCACGCGCCGCGATGCTGGGATCTGACCTCCATCGCGCGTTCGGCGGCCGAACGTGTGGGGGGCGATCGCACCGATCGGTGGGCCGTGTTCGGCCCCGGTGTGGTGGCGATGACCGCGGTCAACGACGCCGTGGAACTGGGCGAGTTGGACCTGGCCCACCATCTCATCGACCGTGTACCCAGCAGCGGTCGAGCGCCGGCGTCCTGGCGGGCCCGGTACCTGCTCAACGCCGCCCACACCCGCACCGAGCTCCGACACGACCAGCAGGCAGCGACGGCTCTGCTGGGAGCCCACCGCATCGCGCCCGAGTGGGTGCGCTACCACCCCCAGGCCCACACCACGACACAGGCGTTGCTGGAACGCGGGAACGGCCGCCGTGTCCCGAACCTCGTGGACCTGGCCCAAGACTTGGGCCTGTGACCTGGCCGAACAGGTCAAGATGGGCCACTGTGGCCTACCTGCCCCGCTGTGGTCTCGGGATGGAGGCCGACACGTCCCTTCACCCTTAGCGGTCCCGGTCCTACCTTCGGTGCATACCAGGTCCGCTGACCGTGGCGGGCCGACACGACTCGAAGGGAAGGTGACGGCCATGGACAGCGCGTTCACCTACACGCCGCCCCGAGCCACCACGCTCGGCACCGTCCACGCCCACACCCTCGGAGACGTCCCCGAGGACAGTGAGGACAACGACCGCTACTTCACCGACGTCGGTGTCGGCGTCGACGACGACGAGTAAACCCCCGCTCCTGTGGCCGCCGCCCCTCACCCCCGCGGGGGGGTGGCGGCCACACCCCTGGGAAGGACCCCATGCGCTGGGCAGCCGGATACCACCGTCCCCGCCCCTCGGAGCTGACCCCCATCGGAGCCGATACCCTCACCGACCATCACAGTCCCGTGTGGACCATCGGCGCGCTCCACCACCGCACCACCCATTTCACGGTTACCGTCATCGGCGGCTGCGGTGCCACGACCGCCCAGCTCCACGACACCTGCCATGACGCCCTCCGAACCCGCGACTGGCACCAGCTCACCCACTGGCCGGGCTCCTACCTGAGCGTCCTGACCACGCCTGAGGAAACCGTGGTGGTCACCGACCTGGCAGGTGTGTGGCCCGTCTTCTACACCCACCACGACAACGGGTGGCTGTGGGCCACCCGCGCCCGCCCCCTCGCCCAGGCCACCGCGGCCCGCCTGGACACCGACGTGCTCGCCGCACGCCTGGCCGCGCCTCTGGTGGAGGAACTCCGCTCCACCCGAAGCCTGTGGCGCGGCATCCACCAAGTCCCACCGGGCCACGCCCTCATTCTCACCCACCAACGCGCCACCACCATTGACTACGAACCCCCCACCGGCCCCGACCCGGACGCCACACCCCACCGACTGCGTACCGCCCTGAGCACCGCTGTCCACCTGCGCGCCACCACCACGGAGCGGCTGAGCGCGGACCTGTCCGGTGGACTGGACTCGACCACCCTCACCCTGCTCGCCGCTCGCCGCCGGTCGGTGTACGCGCTCACCTACACCGCACCAGGTCTGGACAACCACGAAGATGTGCGTCATGCCCGAACAGCGGCGGCCACCACCAGCCGCATCACCCACCACCTCGTCCACGGTGACCCCGACACGTTGCCTTACAGCCATCTGGAACAGGCGGCCCCCACAGACGCTCCGGCCCCGGACCTGCGCGCCTTGGGACGCCACCGCGCCTACCTGTCACCCGCACGCGCTCATGGCAGCACCCTGCACCTGACCGGCAACGGCGGCGACACCGTCCTGTCCACCGGCCCCGCCTACCTCGCCGACCTGGCCGCCACGGGCCAACACCGCAGAGTCTGGGCCGAAACCCGAGCGCGGGCCCGCCTGTGGCGCCTCCCAGCACACCAGCTCCTGCGCGGCGTCTACCGACTCGCCCGCACCCGCTACCCCCACGCCCTGGACCAACTCGCCACCCACCTGGAACAGGGCACCCGTCCCCCACGCCTGGAGCGAGCCCTGGCGTGGACAGCCCCGACCGCCCTGGCAGCCTGGCTCACCCCCACCAGCCGCCGTGTCCTCGCCGAGCACGCCCACCACGCCGCACGCACAGCCGACGACGACCACCTGCCTGGGGCGTGGGCGGACTGGCGGGGCCTGCGCTACTACGCCGCCACACACACCACGTTCATCGATCTGATCGCCCACGACGTGGGGGTGCACATCAGCGCTCCCTTCCTGGACAACCAGGTGGTGCGTGCCACCTTGGCAGCACCGTCCTGGACCCGCGGCCACGTCCACCGATTCAAACCCCAACTCCACGCCGCCCTAGCCGACCTTCTCCCACCGGCCCTGTTGAAGCGGCGCACCAAGGACTCCTTCACCACCCATGCCTACGAGGGACTGCGCCGCCACGCTCCCGCCATCCGCACCCTGCTGGAGGACGCCCACCTGGCCGACGTCGGGATCGTGGACCCCGCGCCGGCGCTGGCCGCGTTGAACCGAGCGGTCGATGGGCGCGCCGCTCCTCTGAGCGCGCTCGCCCACCTGGTCACGGCCGAGCTGTGGGTTCGCACCCTGGCCGAGGCACCGGCCTGGTGGACCACCACCCCCACACCCACAGGATCCAGGGAGGTGTACCGATGAACGGTCTTCGTGCCACCCGATGGGCGGCCCCAGCGATCGACCCCCATGGACGCGGCGCGCTCATCTTGAACCTGCGCACCGGAACCTGGGTGCACCTGAACCCGACCGCCACCGCGTACTGGCAGAGCACCGTCGAAGAGCGGCACGCTCATCACCACACCGTCACCGCACTGGCCGCACACTTCGACGTCACCGAGAAGGAACTCGCACGAGACCTGGACGAACTCATCCAGGACCTGCGCGCACAGCGCCTGGTGGAGGTGATCACATGAGCAGCCCCATGGCACTGCCCTCCAGCAACCACCCCGAAGTGACGACACTCTGGAAAATCCTCGGCGTGGTCGCCTTCATCGGCGCGATCACCCTGCTCCGCATACCCTTGCGGGCTACGATCGCCACCATCGGCATCCTCCATCGACTCCCGCTGGCCGACTCCACAGCGGCCACCCCGGCGGTGGGCCGTTTGGCGGGCGGCTGCCTGTGGGCGAGCACCTACTGGCCCGGGCGGGCCGCGTGCCTGGAACTGTCCCTGGCCACGGTCATCGCCGCCGCGCTCACCAGCCGTCGCCTGCACTGGTGTCTGGGAGCCAGGTTCGACCCACCCGCCACCCACGCCTGGGCGCAAACAGTGGACGGCACCCCCGTGGGTGAACCCGCCGATCTGGGGTGGCCCTGGACCACGGCACTGCGCGTCTGACCACACGAGACCCGAGGAATTCCATGACCGACACCGTTACCCCACCCGCCATCACCTCGGCGATGGCACGGGTTGACGAAACCCACTACCGCGGTGAGAACAGGAGAGCGGTACGCCAGACCACCCCGGTCTCGGTGATCGAACGCCATCTGCCCCTGTTGGACATCGAGCCGGGGATGCGGATCCTGGAGGTCGGCACCGGCTCGGGGTACTCCACCGCCGTCCTCGCCGAGCTCACCGGACCCGAGGGGCGTGTGGTGTCGGTGGACGTGGAACCCGACCTGATCACCCGCGCCGAGCGGCTCCACCGTGACGCCGGGTACACCACCATCACCTCCCTGGCCGGTGACGGCTACCGAGGTGCTCCCGGACACGGTCCGTTCGACCGCCTCATCGCCTGGACCACCCCGCCCCATCTGCCCACCGCCTGGGCCGAACACGTGTGCCCTGGTGGGCTGATCGTGGCACCCCTGGTCTGCGCGCCGATCGCCTACTCCACCGCCATGGCCCGCATCACCGTCGATGACAGCCACACCCCCGGGTCCATCAGCCTGCACCGGGGCCAGTACGTGCCCATGACCACCCCCACCCTGGACCGGACCCGCTACGCCACCGTCTCCCGCGTCTTGGACGGGGAACGCAGCCCCTCCTACGTTTCCGCCCCCTGGATCACCGCCACCGGCGACCAGGACCTGGCCGAGACGGTGTTCGCCCGGATGCTGGCCACCGACCACACCGCGCCACTGGAGGTCGGCTGGCCCGAGATCGAGCACTTCAAACTCTGGACCATCGCCCGCGACCCGTCCGGGCTGACGATGGCCCACCGCAGCGGGGAGACCATGGTCGGCGTCACCACACCCGACCACGCCGGGTTCGTCGCCCTGTTCCCCGAGCCACGGCTGGTGGCCGACGCACCCGACTCACCCGCTTTGGGACAGGTGTGCGACCTCCTCCAGGAGTGGAAGGACCTCGGACGGCCCCGCGTCGACGACCTCACGGCCCGCGCCGTGCCCGTCGACCAGGGGTGGGCACTGACGTTGGAATCCGGTACCCCGGCCGACCGCAGTCGACCTCCAGTTCCGCGCGACCTTCCGTGAAGTGGGCCCACGACCCACACCGAGGATGCGACTCGCCTCGGCGGCCTGGGCGCCGTCGAAAACGATGAGCCGACCGTCGAAGAGCCCGGGGAACCGGGGCGCGCCCGCGAACAGGAGGGTGAGTGCGGTCGTGCGCTCCGGTCTGGATCACACCTCGACCGCGCACTGACCCATTCCTCCGCCCCCACCTGCGCCCCGCTGATAGCCTCCGTGCTCTCGCACCCCGAGAAGGGACAACGCATGGAGCCACTGCCCGAGCGCCCGCTCACCCTGGCCGAGATCCAGGAGTACGTGGCGAAGATGGAGGTCGAGCGGGGGTTCTCCGACAGCACCCTGGTCGAGCAGGTTCTCAAGCTGGCGGAGGAGACCGGGGAGGTGTGCAAGGCGGTGCGCAAGCGTGCCTCGCTCAAAGTGGACCCGAACAGCGCGGTCGGTGGCCTCGGCGAGGAGCTGGCGGACGTGCTCATCTACCTCGCGGCGCTCGCGAACCGTGAGGGCATCGATCTGAGCCAGGCGCTGCGGGACAAGGAGCTGGTCAACACCACACGCACGTGGAATTGACCTCCTGTCACTGGCCAGTACGACCTGACCGCTGTCAAGCGCGACAAGGGCGTCGGGGTCAGCCGCGGCCGCCCCAGTCCAGTCGGTCGGCCAGCCCCGCCCTCTCGAAGGCGACCTCCAGTTCCGCACGGCCTTCCGTGAAGTGGGCCCAGCCCTCGTAGTGGACCGGCACCACGCGACGAGCGCCGAGGATGCGGCTCGCCTCGGCGGCCTGGGCGCTGTCGAGGACGAGGGGCTGTCCGTCGAAGAGCCCGGGGAACCGGGGCGCGCCCGCGAACAGGAGGGCGGTGTCGATCGGGGCGAAGCGTTCGGCGATCTCGCGGACCGGGCCGAGCGAGGCGTTGTCGCCGCTGACGTAGACGGTCGGCAGACCCTCGCCGGTCAGGACGAAGCCGACGACCTGCCCGGTGATCAGTTCGATCTCCTCGCGCGGAGCCGGGCCGTGCACGGCCGGGACGGCGGTCACGGTGACCGTGCCGCCCCCGGGGCGGTCCAGCTCGACCGCCTCCCAGTCCGCCAGTCCTTCGGCCTTCGCCCCGAGGCGCTGGCCGCCGCCGGGGGTGGTGAGGGTGAGCGGGACGTCGGCGAGCAGCGCGCGGCCGGAGTCGTCCAGGTTGTCGGCGTGCTCGTCGTGGGAGAGCAGGACCACGTCCACGCGGCCGAGGTCGGCGGGTGCGCCCGAGGCGGGCGCGGTCTTGGTGAGGGTCGGGCCGCCCGGCGTCGGGTAGTCGCCGGGGGCGTCGAAGGTCGGGTCGGTCAGGAAGCGCAGGCCGCCGTACTCGAAGAGGGCGGTCGGGCCGCCGAAGACGCGGACGGGAAAGGGGGCGTTCGCCGTGGCGGACGAGGGCATGGAGGAAGCTCCTCACGGATAGAGGTTTTGTTAACCGTGATGCGAGCGTAGACGATCCTCACGCTTGTCGGCAACATCAAACGTGAGGTTCACGCATGGCGGGACGTCGTACCATGACATCCATGGACGACCCCACCACCGCCGAGCCCGAGCTGCCGCCGGCGCCGGGCGAGGAGCGGTACTCCTCCCTCGCCCTCGTCAACAGCGTCATCGCGCTTCCGGGCGGGCGCTTCATCGACCTTCTGGGCACCGTCGCGGCGGCGAAGCAATGGATGGTCGAGCGTGACCTGGCCCCGGTGGACACCGACCTGCGGGAGATGTGCGCGTCCCAGCTGCGCTCGCTGCGCGAACAGATCAGGGCGCTGTTCGCCTCGCGCTCCGACGGGCTGCCCGCCCTGCCCGCCGCGTTGAGCGCCGTCAACGACGCGCTGACCCGTGTCCCCACCGCCCCGCTGCTGCTGTGGGACGACAGGACCGGCCCCTACCGCGCCACCACCCACCCCACCACCCAGATCCTCGACCACGCCCTCGCGACCCTCGCCGCCGACGCCGCCGCCCTGCTCACGAGCCCGGACGCGGAACGTCTCACCGCCTGCGGTTCGACCCCCTGCAACCGGTATCTGGTCCGGCACGGCCGCCGACACTGGTGCTCGACCCGCTGCGGCGACCGCGCCCGCGCGGCTCGCGCCTACGCCCGGCGCTCCGGGTCGGGGACGGAGTAGGACTCCGGCGGGAACGCGGCGGGGCGCGGGTCAGGACTCGGCGGGCCGGTGCAGAACGAACATTCCGCTGTACACGGGCTGGTCGCGGCGCTCGTCGTCGGTGGCGACGAACGCGTCCAGGACCGCGACGATGCGCCGGTCGAGTTCGGCGACGTCCTCGTCGGACAGGTGCAGGACGAACCGGGCGAACCCGCGCACCGACTCCGGTCCGGCCTCGCCCAGCTCCTCCTGGAAGGCCGCGAGGGGCGCCGCGGCGGGCACGCCGCCGGACTCGCCGTCGTCGAGCGAGAGCCACCAGGTCTCTCCCGTGGACCGGTAGGGCTTCTCCAGCGCGCCGCTGTCGCCGGTCCGGACGGGGGCGGCGGCGAGCAGGCCCGCGTCCACGAGCTGGCGGACGTGGTAGAGCACCGTGCCCGGGGTGGTGTCGAGCCGGTCGGCGAGCTCCTTGTTGGTTAGCTCGCGGTGCAGGCACAGCCGCAGGATCCGCACGCGCAGCGGGTGCGCGAGGGCCTTGGCCTCGCGGACGGTCGCCGGGCGCCGTCGGCGTCCCGGGACCGCGTCGTGCCCGTCCTCCAGCTCAGCCATGGCGACAGCCTAACGAACGCGGGCGAGACCGGGAACTCTTGCCGGGAAGTCGATTGAGTTTTCTCAATCGATCAGCCATTCTCGATTCATGTCCGATGACACCCCCCTTCGGCCGGACCCGGCCATCACGTCACGAACCCCGGGCGCGCGCTTCGGCCCCCTGCTGGCCTCGTCCGGGCTGTCCAACCTGGCGGACGGTGTGCTCAAGGTCGGCCTGCCGCTGGCCGCCCTGGCCTACACCGACGCACCCACCCTCGTCGCGGGCGTGACCCTCGCGCTGGGCCTGCCCTGGCTGCTGCTGGCCCTGCCCGCCGGAGCGCTCGCCGACCGCGTCGACCGGCGCGCGGCCATGCTCGGCGCCAACCTCGCGCGCGCGGCGCTCCTCGGCCTCCTGGCCGTGCTGCTGGCCCTGGACTCCGGATCGATCGCGGTGCTGTACGCGCTGGCGTTCTGCGTCGGCGCCGCCGAGACCGTGTACGACACCTCCGCGCAGTCGATCCTGCCCCAGGTGGTCCCCCGGACGCGGCTCTCCCGCGCCAACGGGCGGCTGCACGCGGTCGAGCTCACCGCGAACCAGTTCGTCGGCCCTCCGCTGGGCGGCCTGCTGGTGGCGCTGGGTGCGGCGTCGGCCTTCGCCGCCCCCGCGGGGCTGTGGCTGGCGGCCGTGGGCGCGCTGCTGCTCGTGCGCGGCCGGTTCCGGGTCGAACGGTCCACCCGCACGACCCTGCGGGCCGACATCGCCGAGGGGTTGCGCTTCCTGTGGCGGCACCGCCTGCTGCGCGTGTTCGCGGTCCTGGTGGGCGTGTCCAACCTGGCCACCAGCGCCTCGTTCGCGGTCTTCGTGCTGTTCGCGGTCGGCCCCGACTCCCCGATGGGCCTGACCGAGCCCGCCTACGGTCTGCTGCTGACCGCCACGGCGGCGGGGAGCCTCGTGGGCTCCCTGACGGCCGACCGCGTCGAGGGGCTCCTCGGCCGGGCCTGGGCGCTGCGCCTGTCGGTCGTGGGCTTCGGCGCACTCGTGGGCGTGCCCGCCCTGACCTCGGACCCGCTCCTGGTGGGCGCGGGGTTGTTCGTCGGGGGCGCGAGCATCGCCGTGTGGAACGTGGTGACCGTGTCGCTGCGCCAGCGCGTCACGCCGGACGGCCTGCTGGGCCGGGTCAACAGCGCCTACCGGCTGGTCGCATGGGGCACGATGCCCCTGGGCGCCGCCCTCGGCGGGCTGCTCGCCGAACTCGCGGGGCTGCGCGCGGTGTTCGCCGTCATGGCGCTGCTCATGGTCGCGCCGCTGGTGGCCCTGGTCCGCGTGGACGAGGCCGCCCTGTCCGGGGTCCGGCCGGATCAGGGCTGAGCGCGGACGTCAGCCGTCGACCGTCGCGCGCGCCCACCGCCACGCGCCCACGACCGACAGCACGCCCGCCGCGGTCGCGCACAGCCCGGCGGGCACGACCGGCGCCAGACCGTAGGCGGGCAGGGCCGCCAGAGGCCAGGTCACCGGCAGCGGCAGCAGGAACCACGCCCAGGGGGAGGGAAGGACCCACAGCGCCACGGGCGCCAGGACGAAGAGCACGCCCGCACCCTTGAGCACGACCAGGGCGCGCACCCGGTCCCGTGCGGTCGCCGCCACCGCCAGCGCGAGGGCGGCGGCCAGGAGTGCGGCGGCCGGAACCGCGCCGACCACCGACCGCGCACCGCCGTCGACCAGTCCGCTCAGCGGCAGCGCGACCGCGAGCTGCACCGCCGTGAGCCCGGCGGCGGCCACGGCGCGATAGGCGAGGTAGGCGCCCGTCCCCAGCGGGGAGGCCGCCCACAGGGCGAGTGTGCCCCGTTCCCGGTCCTCCACCGCCCGCAACGCCACCACCGACCCGGCCGTCATCGGCACGTGCAGCAGGACCAGGGCCGCCAGGAGCACCGGCCGCCACGCCGCCACGTCGACACCGGCCAACAGCGGAGTGTCCGACGCCAACGGCAGGCCCGCGCGCAGGCCCAGGGCCACCACGGTCGGCCCGGCCAGCAGCGCCCAGACCATGCCGTCGGCGGCCGCGCCCCGCAGGTCCACCCACGCGAGCACCCGCGCGGGGCGTCCCGCCGCACGGGGACCACGGCCGCGGCGCGCACCCCTCCTGGCACGGGCCCACGGCGGCCGGGCTCCCTCGACCGTGCGCGCCCGTGCCAGCGCCCAGCGCGCCACCAGGCAGGACCCGACGGCCGCGCCGACGGCGACCGCCGCCAGCGCCAGGACCGCCGTCCCCGACAGGTGCACGGATGCGGGGTCCAGCCCCCAGCGCACCACCGTGTGGGCGGCCGTGGTCGGCACGGCGTACAGGAGCGGATGGTCGGCCACGCCCGCCGCCACCACCAGCGGCGGCGCCAGGAGCGGCCCCAGGCACAGGGGCACGGCGACCATCAGGTCGGCGAGGTCCCGCGCCGACGCGCACGCGGCCACCGACACCGCGCACAGCACCGCGGCGAGCAGGGCCGTGCCCGCGACCGCCACGACGGCGCCGGCGAGGCCGCCGACGGGACGCGCGGCGGCCGTGATCGGCACCGCCGCCACCGCTCCGAGCACGGTGAACGTCACCAGCCGTGCGGTCAGGTACTCCCCCGCGCCCAGCGGGCTCACCGCCAGCGCCGCCCACGCCCCGCTGGTGCGCTCGCCGAGCATGAGGACGGCGACGAACAGCACACCGAACCCGGCGGTGTCCAGGAACAGCAGCAGCCCCGCGACCGTGCGGGCCGATCCCGAGGGGAGCGCGAGCACGACGGCGGCCCACACCAGCGCCAGGGCCACGGCCGCGACCACCGTGCCCTGCCTGGTGTGGGTGCGCGCCTCCAGGGACAGCGCGGCCCGGGGCCGCCGGAGCGTGGCACTCACGCCTGGCGCCCCATCCGTCGGCCGGTGACGCGGGCGAAGACGTCGTCGAGGGCGGCCTCCCGGCTGTGCACGGTCTCCACGTGCGCCCCGGCGATGCCGAGCGGCTCCGCCAGGCCGTCCAGCGGGAGTTCCCTGCGCTCCAGCCGCCCGTTCCTGCGGAACTCCACGACGACGTCCGGGCTCCCGTGGGCGAGCCGCAGGCGCCGGGGGCTGTCCACGGCCGCGATGCGTCCGTCGACGACGAAGGCGATCCGGTCGCAGACGCGTTCGGCGGTGAGCATGTCGTGGGTGGTGACGAAGACCGTGGTCCCCTGGCGGGCCCGGTCCCTGAGCACCTCCCGGACGCGTTCGGCCCGGACCGGGTCCAGGCCGCTGGTGGGTTCGTCCACCAGGAGCAGTTCGGGGCGGTTGACCAGCGCCCGGGCCAGGTTGAGACGGACGAGCATGCCCTTGGAGAACTCGGCGGTCCCGCGGTCGGCGGCCCCGGCCAGGTCCAGCAGCTCCAGGAGTTCCCCGGGGTCCTCCGTCGGGCCGCGGTACAGGGCGGCGAAGACGGCGAGGTCCTCCCGGGCGGTCAGGGCGGGAAGGCGTGCGGGGAGTTCGAAGGCGACACCGATCCGCTCGAAGAAGTCCCGGTCACGGCCCCGGCCCACGGGGGCGTCGAGCACGCTGACGGTTCCCCCGAACCGGCGGATCCGCCGGGTGAGGACCCGGTGGACGGTGGACTTCCCGGCTCCGGAGGGTCCGAGGAAGCCGAAGACCTCGCCCCGTTCGACGGTGAAGTCCATGCCGTCCACGGCGGGGACGGGCGCCCCGCGGTAGCGGACGGTGAGGCCGCGCACGTGGATCGCGCTCACGGCTGCCGCCTTTCTGCCCCGGTCAGGGCGTGGGAGGGCGCAGGGCCGCGAGGGCTTCGTCGACCATGCTCGGGAGGGCTTCGGTGGGGCCGTCCTCGGCCCAGGCGGTGACCGTGGTGGTGAGCACGGCCGTGCAGGCGGCCGCGATGGCGCGGGTCGCCAGGGGGATCGGGCCGGGCGTCGACCCGTGCAGGACCTCCTCCAGGAGCCGTTGGGTGGCGACCTGGTTCTCCCAGACGCGGGCGCGCAGGCTCGGCGCCGAGAGCATCAGGCGCGTGCGGTCGCGGGCGGCCGCCAGAGCCGCCGCGTCGAGGTGGGTGAAGGCCTCGGCGATGCCCAGGCGGACGCGTTCGACCGGATCCTGCTCGGTCCTGGCCGAGACGTACCGCGCGATCAGCGGGTCGTAGTCGTCGCGCAGGACGACGTCCTCCTTGGTGGGGAAGTACCGGAAGAACGTCGTGTGGGAGACGCCCGCGGCGGCCGCGATGCGCTCCACGGTGACCTGGTCGTAGCCGTACCTGGCGAACAGGTCCAGGGCGCTCTCCTGGATCCTCGCGCGGGTCCGCGCCCGTTTGTCCGCCCGCCAGTCCGACATCCGGCCCCCAAAATGTTAGCGACTAACATGTTAGTCGCTAACATCCTGGATGGGCAAGGACGGAATCGGGACGCGGCGACCGCGACCTCCGTAGAGAACAGCACTTTCGGTCAGCGCCAAAACGGGCATCGTAGCTATCCCTCACGAAGAGGAATGCGGTGTCCAAGCGCGCGAATCCCCCTCCTTGTGCCCGTTTCCTGATGACTTGCCCGGGGTACCGCCAGGTAGCTTCGCTCGATTCCGCCGTAGACCGCGAGAAGCCTGCCTAGAGTGGAAACTCCCCTCCTGGGGCGGTGTAGTCACCACCGCCGGGCCACACCGGACACAGGCGGGGGACGTGGAACCTCTCCCAGGTCTGTCATGCGCGAGAAAGGCCGCCGACGTGAGTCCGCACCCCCCGAGCCCCCCACCGCCGACCCGGGCCGCGGAGGAACCCCTCGCTCCGTCCGCACCCATCCGCGTCCTCGTCGTGGACGACCACGCCCTGTTCCGGCGGGGCCTGGTATCGGTCCTGGACGTGGAGACGGACATCGACGTGGTCAGCGAGGCCGGGGACGGCGAGGAGGCGATGCACCTGGCCGCACAGCACCACCCCGACGTCATCCTCATGGACGTGCGCATGCCCCAGGTCGGCGGCATCGACGCCTGCTCGCGCATCCGTGAGGCACTGCCGCGGGTCAAGTTCATCATGCTGACCATGAGCGACGAGGAGGTCGACCTCTTCGACGCGCTCAAGGCGGGCGCCACGGGATACCTGCTCAAGGAGATCGGGGTCACCGACATCGCGGGCGCCGTCCGCGCCATCGCCGCGGGCCGGTCCTTCGTGAACCCGGTGATGGCCACCAAGCTCATCGGGGAGTTCGCCGAGCTGGCCAAACAGGAGAGCGCCCCGCGCGGCGCCCCTCCCCTGCCGCAGCTGACGCCGCGGGAGACCGAGGTGCTCAAGCTGCTGGCGCGCTCGCTCAACAACCGGGAGATCGGCGCACGTCTGTTCATCACCGAGAACACCGTGAAGAACCACGTGCGCAACATCCTGGAGAAGCTCCAGGTGCACTCGCGCACCGAGGCCGCGATCTACGCCGTGCGCGCCGAGTACGTCCAGAACTGAGCGCCCGCACCGCACGGAGCCCGAACGACACGGCCTCCCTCACCCGCTGCCGGGGCGGGCCGAACACGGGGGGACGCCGACCCCGCCCGGTACGTCGACCGGCCGACCGCCCCCGAGCCCGGGTTCACGCGGGCTTGGTCCAGACCATGGCCGCCGAGATCGGGTGACCGTAGAACCGTTTCCATTTCGGCTTGGCCGTCACCCAGGCGTCGTCCACGGTCGCCTCGGCCAGTTCCGCCAGGGTCCACCCGGCGGCCATGGCCGCGCGCGTGTGGTCGCTGAGCAGGTGCAGGTGGGTGCTGATCGCCACGTCCTCACCGGCGGCGTCGGTGAAGTGGGTGGGCATGCCCGAGACCATGATGAACTGCGGGTGGTAGGCGACCAGCACCAGGGAGCCGCCGGGCGCGGCCAGCCGCCAGGCCTCGGCGTAGTAGGGGGCGAGGTCGGGCAGGTGCTCGTCGATGAGTGAGGAGATCACCAGGTCGTAGCCGCCGCCCGGCAGACCGGTGTCGCGCACGTCCCCCTGGGCGAGGGTGGTGTGCGCGCCGCGCTGGCGGGCCAGGCTCAGCATCCCCTCGCTGAGGTCGACGCCGTCCACGTGCGGCACGCCTCTCTCACGCAGCCACGCCCCGGTGCGGCCCGTTCCGCAGCCCAGGTCGGCGGCGCGGGCCACGCCGGACCAGTCGGGACGGGTGAGCCCGTCGAGGAGGGCCAGGTCCATGGCGTCCAGGACGGAGTCCTCGTAGGTGCTCGACCAGCCGTCGTAGCCGGAGGCCACGTCGACCGTGCGGTAGTGGCGGGTGTCGAAGTCCGCGAAGTTCGGCATGTCGCGAGTATGTCGCGGCCGGGAAGGAGCCCGCCACCGCATTTCCGGGCCTGTGGAAAACCCGTTGCCCCCGTGGGCGGCGTCCTCCTACGGTGGGCGCATGGCCAGCTTCCACGCGCTCGTGAACCAGGTCCCGTCCTGGTCCGCGAACGCCCACGATCTCGTCGTCCGGCCCCGGTCCGGGTCCCTGGACCGCTAGACGACGCCCGCGAGCCCCCGAACCCGTGTGTTCGGAGCGGCTCCGTCCGAGGGTGACCGCCCGCGACCCCGCCCCGGCGCCGACGTGCCCGCACGTCCGCGCGCCGCCGTGTCCGGGTGTCGGGCTCCCCTGTCATGCGCGTGTGCCGGTCCAGGTCCAGTCCCGTCCCCGAACCGCCTCGGACGGGCCGCCCGGACCCCGTTTCCCCTCGCGTGCGCGCCTCGCCGCGCCCGTCCGTGCCGCCCGTCCACGTCCGCCACGCGTGTGGCTGGATCGGACCCTTCCATGGCACGTACGACACGTCCGCGTCCCGGCGGCGCCGGTGACCGCCGCCGACGCTTCTCCCAGAACTTCCTCGCCGACCCCGGCGCCGCCCGGCACGTGGTCCGCGTCTCCGGGGTGACCGCCGACGACCTGGTGGTCGAGGTGGGTCCCGGCGACGGCGCCCTCACCCGCCTCCTCGCCCCGGCGGCGCGGCGGGTGATCGCCTACGAGATCGACCGCCGCCTGGCCGAGCGCCTCACCGCCCGCTACCGCGACCCCGACCGGGGCGTGCGGGTGGTGTGCGCGGACTTCACGCGCGCCCGAGCGCCGCGCGGACCGTTCACCGTGGTCGGCAACATCCCCTACGCGCGCACCGCCGACATCGTCCGCTGGTGCCTGGACGCGCCGGGCCTGACCTCGGCCACGCTGGTCACCCAGCTGGAGTACGCGCGCAAGCGCACCGGCGCCTACGGACGGTGGACCCGGTTGACGGTGCTGACCTGGCCGGAGTGGTCGTGGTCGCTGGCCGGGCGGATCGATCGGAACCGGTTCCGTCCGGTCCCCCGGGTGGACTCCGGGGTGCTGGTGCTCCGGCGCAGGCCCGAGCCGCTGCTGCCCCGGAAGCGGATGGGCGCCTACCGCCGCACGGTCGAGCTGGGGTTCGGCGGCGTGGGCGGATCGTTGGCGGCCTCGCTGCGCCGCGCCCACCCCGCGCGGCGGGTGGACGCGGCGCTGCGCGTGGCCGGGGTCGCCCCGGGAACGCCCGTCGGCCTGGTGGCGCCCGACCAGTGGCTGGCGCTCTTCGGCGCGCTGGACGGGTAGTCGCTCAGGCGAGGAAGTCCAGGAGGGCGGCGGTCAGTTCGGCCGGTGCGTCCTCCTGGACCAGGTGCCCGGCGCCCGTCAGGGGGTGCAGCCGGGCCCCGGGGACGGCGGCGGCCAGCCGTTCACCGCGTTCGAGGGGCAGCCAGGTGTCCTCGCGGCCCCACACGACGAGCACCGGGAGGTCGAGGTCGGCGTAGGCGTCCTCGACCTCCGCGGTGTGGCGCTCGTCGGCCTGGGCGATCTGGCGGTAGAAGGCGGGCTGTCCGTCGGCGCCGAGCCAGGGCCGGGTGAGGGCGTCGAGGACCTCGGCGCGTGGCTCGTGGTGCGCCGCCGTGGCGATGTAGGCGCGGACCAGGGCCTCGTGCAGGTGGGGCGGGAGGGCGGCGAACACGTCGGCTTGGGCGTTGACCAGGCGGAAGAAGTCGCTGCCCCAGGGGCGCACGCTCACCGCGTCGACCAGGGCGAGGCGGTCGTAGGCCACTCCGTCGAGCAGGGCGGTGCGCAGGGCCACGGCGCCGCCGAAGTCGTGGGCGACCACCCGGGGCCGGTCCAGGCCCCAGTGGTCGAGCAGGGCGGTGAACGCCCGCTGCTGCGCGGCCAGGGACACGTCCTGGCCGTCGAACTTCGCCGACGCCCCGTACCCGGGCATGTCCCACGCGTACACGGTGTGGTGCGGCGCGAGCGCGCGGGCCACGTGCCGCCACACGTACGACGAGAACGGTGTGCCGTGCAGGAGGACGACGGGTTCGCCCTCGCCCAGCCTGGTCCAGCGCACCGTCCCGTTCGGTGCGTCGAACCGTTCGTCGAGGTGCCACGCGGTGTCGGCCACGGATGCCGCCCTCCGTCTCACACGGGACGGTGTCGTCCCGTCGGGTCATCGGTCGACCGGATCGTACCCGCCGTGTCAGACCCGGAGCACCGCGAAGGACTCCCCCGGCAGGGTCACCGTGGCCCCGGTCGTCCTCGGCTCGCCGGTGGCGAGCAGCGTCTCGCGCGGCGGCGCGTCCAGTTCGACGGGGGCGTCGGCGGCGGCGAGGTTGCACACCAGGCGCAGGACCCCGCGGACGAGGACGAGCTGGCGGCCGTCGGCGCTGGCCCGCACCTCGAAGCGGTCCAGGCGGGGGTCGGCGAGGTCGGGCTCGGCGCGGCGCAGGGCGATGAGCGAGCGGTAGGCGTCCAGGACCCGGCGGTGGGGCTCCCGGTCCCGCTGGTCCCAGTCCAGGACGGCCGCGTCGCGGGTGGCCGGGTCCATCGGGTCGGGGATCCGCTCGGGCGCCCATCCCAGGGCGGCGAACTCGCGGCGCCGGCCCCGGCGGACCGCCTCGGCCAGCTCGGGGTCGTCGAAGGAGGCGAAGAACGGCCACGGGGTGGTGGCCGCCCACTCCTCGCCCATGAACACCATGGGGGTGTAGGGCGAGCACAGGACGAGCGCGGCCCCGCAGCACAGCAGCCCCGGTGACACGTACGAGCCCATGCGGTCGCCGCGCGCGCGGTTGCCGATCTGGTCGTGGGTGCTCAGGTAGGCGAGGAAGCGGCTGCCGGGCACGCGCGCGGTGTCGACCGGCGCGCCGTGCGTGCGGCGGCGGAAGGAGGAGTGGGTTCCCGCGTGCCAGAAGACGCGGCGCAGGACCGTGGGCAGCACGTCGGGACCGGCGAAGTCGGCGTAGTAGCCGTGGGTCTCCCCGGACAGGGCGGTGTGCAGGGCGTGGTGGAGGTCGTCGGACCACTGCGCGGTCAGCCCCAGGCCGCCCGCCTCCCGGGCCAGGACGGTGCGCGGGTCGTTGCGGTCGGACTCGGCGATCAGGGACAGCGGGCGGCCCAGGGCGGTGGCGAGCGCGTCGACCTCGGCGGACAGCTCGGCCAGCAGGTGGGTGGCGCGGTCGTCGCGCAGGGCGTGGACGGCGTCCAGCCGCAGCCCGTCGAGGTGGAAGTGGCGCAGCCAGTCGAGGCAGTTGTCGACGACCAGGCGGCGGACGGGGTCGGAGTCGGGCCCGTCGAGGTTGAGCGAGGGACCCCAGGCGGTCTCCCCGTCGAAGTAGGGGCCGAACCGGGGCAGGTAGGCGCCGGAGGGGCCGAGGTGGTTGTGCACGACGTCCAGGACGACGGCGAGGCCGCGCGCGTGGCAGGCGTCGACGAGGGTCTTGAGGGCGTCGGGGCCGCCGTAGGGGTGGTGGACGGCCGACCACAGCACCCCGTCGTAGCCCCAGCCGTGGGTGCCGTCGAAGGCGTTGACCGGCATGAGTTCGACGTGGGTCACGCCGAGGTCGACGAGGTGGTCGAGGCGGTCGACGGCGGCGGTGAGCGTGCCCTGGGGGGTGAAGGTGCCCGTGTGCAGTTCGTAGAGCACCGCCCCGGCCAGGGGGCGGCCGGTCCAGGCGGCGTCCGTCCAGGGGAAGGCGGCGTGGTCGTGGACGCGGCTGGGGGCGTGGACGCCCCCGGGCTGCCAGCGCGAGCGCGGGTCGGGCAGGACCTCGGGGGCGTCGTCGAGCAGGTAGCAGTAGTCGGTGCCGGGTCCGGCCCCGTCGACGTGGGCGGACCACCATCCGCTGGCGTCGCGGCGCATGAGGTGGTCGGTGCCGTCGGCGCGGAGGCGGACGCGGTCGGCGTGGGGCGCCCAGACGGCGAAGTCGCCGTGGACGCCGAGGCCTGGGCTGCTGGTGGTGTCCCGTTCGCTCACGCCGGGTGGCCTACCCGGCACCGGCCGTTCTCACCCCCGACCGGCGGTGTCGGGGTTCTCCCGGGGGCGGTAGACGTGGACGCGCACCAAGGCGGTGACGGTGGTCGGCTCGGGCAGGGCGTCGACGCGGGCGCGGAGGTCGTCGGGGGCGATGTGGCGGGCGCTGGGTCCCATGCCGACGACGGTGGTCACGTCGTCGTGGGTCAGGTCCATGGTGAAGCGGACCTCGCGTTCCCCGGCGGGCGCGAAGTGCCCGTGCAGGCCCTCGGCCAGGCGCTCGTCCTTGCGGGGGTCGACGTCGAGCAGGCCGAGCGGCGCGCGCAGTTCGGCGAGGTGGTCGGGGGCGGGGGTGACGACGACCAGGACGCCGTCGGGGCGCAGGACCCGGTGGAACTCGGCGGCGGCGCGCGGGGCGAACACGTTGAGCAGGGCGTCGACGGCGCCGGTGCGCAGCGGCAGGGCGCGCCAGGCGTCGGCGGTGACGGCGCCGCCGCGCGGGTGGGCGCGGGCGGCGCGGCGGGCGGCGAACTTGGAGACGTCGAGGGTGAGGCCGACGGCGTCGGGCAGTGCGGTCAGGACCTGGGTGAGGTAGTGGCCGGTGCCGCCGCCGACGTCGGCGACCAGGGGCGCGGGACGGTCGCCGAGTTCGCGGGCGAGGGTGTCGGCCAGGGCGAGGCCGATCGCGTCGTAGTGTCCGGCGTGCTGGAAGCGGAGCCGGTCGGCGACCATCTCCTTGCTGTCCCCGCTGCCGGGCGGGGTGGCGCCGGTGAGCAGGCTGGCGTAGCCCTCGCGGGCGACGTTGAAACAGTGTCCGGCGGCGCACTCCAGGCCGCGTGCGCCGGGCTCCAGGGCGGTGCCGCAGGTGGGGCAGGCCAGGGCTGTGGCGACGGCGTCGGGCATGCGCAGCCTGGGGCCGGTGTGGTGTGGGGTGTCGGTGGGCGCCATGATCGTCTCAGACTACCGATGGGTCCGCCTGGGACCGGGCTCACGCCGGTTCGAAGGAGGCGATCGCCTGGTCGCGCCAGTCGGCGCCCCGTCCCCACACGTCCTCGCTCGACGCCCACGCCACCGTGTAGTGCTCGCCCGGCGCGACGGCGATGTTCCGGCTCAGCAGGTGCCGTGCGCTCCCGTCCTGGTTCCAGGTGAACTCCCAGTCGGCCGCCGAGTGGAAGGAGGTCCGGGAGGTGACGTCCTCCAACCGGATCCGCGCGTAGCCGGGCAGCCGGTTCCCCTCCACGGAGGCGTTCTCCTGGTCGAGCACGTGCGCGTACTCGTCGTCGGTGGGATGGGGTGTCCGGTCGATCTGGAGGTAGGCGTCGTCGACGGGCGAGTCGTAGAAGACGCTGGCGCCGTCGGTCCGCCGGATCCAACCGTCGGGCACGAGGACGGCGAACCCCTCGGTGTCGTCGGTCCAGGTCATCCCTGGGACGGCGGGCTCGTCGCCGGTGTCCGCGACCTCCTCGGCGGACCCGCTTCCCTGCGTCTCCCCGTCGGCGGTGGACGCCTCCCCGGAAGGGGACGACGCCTGGTCGTCCCGCCCCGTCGCGGCGGGCCCGGCCCCGTCGTCCCCCCGGGGGACGAAGGCCACGGCCGCGACCACCAGGGCGGCGAGCCCCAGGGTGAGCACCACCGCGGGCCAGGACAGGCGTCGCTCCCGCGCGGGAGGGGTCGCGGTGGGAGCGGCGGGCTCCCCGGCGGGCACGGAGACCGTTCCCGTGGGGGAGGCGCCCGGGGCCGCCGGGGCGTCCGCCGCCGTGGCGTCCTCCTCCCGGGCGGCGGACTCCAGCAGGCGGCGGCAGGCGACGGCGTCCATCCGCCGTGCCGGGTCCTTGACCAGCAGGCCCCGGACGGCCTCGCCGAGCGCCCCGGGCAGGACGCGGGGAGGTTCGGCGGTGGTGACGGCGTGCAGGGTCGCGGGGATGCTCTCCCGGCGGAACGGCGAGACGCCCGTGGCCGCGTGGTGGAGGGTGGCGCCCAGGGACCACAGGTCACTGGCGGGACTGGCCGGGGCGGAGGCCAGGCGTTCGGGGGCCATGTAGGCGGGCGAGCCCAGCACACCGGCGGTCTGGGTGACGGCGGCGGTGTCGGAGATCGCGGCGATGCCGAAGTCGGTCAGCACCACGCGCCCGGTGTCGGTGACCATGACGTTCTCGGGCTTGACGTCGCGGTGCGTGATGCCCTGGGCGTGCGCGGCCCCCAGCGCGTCGAGCAGGTCCAGTCCCCACGCGGCCACCCGCCGGGCCGGTACCGGTCCCTCCCGTTCCACCAGGCGGTGCAGTGACTCGCCGGTGAGGAACTCCATGACGATCCAGGGGCGGCCGTCCTCCTCCAGGATGTCGTGCACGGTGACGATGCTGGGGTGCTGGCCCATCGCGATGGCCTGCGCCTCCCGGCGCGCGCGGGCCGCCCTGCGGGCGCGGTCGTCCTCGTCCAGTCCTGGCCCCAGCAGGATCTCCTTGACCGCGACGGTCCGGTTGAGTTCGGTGTCGCGCGCCCGCCAGACCCGCCCCATGCCCCCGCGGCCCACCTCGGCCATCAGCTCGTAGCGCTCGCGCAGCTGGGTGCGGGACTCGGTCACGGTGGCTCCTGTGTGGGGAGGGGAAGAAGGGCCCGAGGGGGAAGGTGCGCGAGGGCGGGGCGCCGGGGCCCAGTGTACGGAGATTCCCGCCGTGGCCGACCGGTCGGGGCGGTGGCCGGTGCGCCGTGGAGCGGCCGGGTCGGGGACCTCACGCGCGGACCAGGACCGCCACCGGGTAGTGGTCCAGCAGGTCGGCGAGGGGGGCGACGGTGTAGCCGTCCGCGCGCGTGGGCGCGAGCGCGCGGCCGGTGAGCCGGTCGGTCCACGTTCCGGGGCCCGACGGCAGCGGCAGCGCGGTGTCGCGCCATCCGCCCCGGGCGGCCAGGGTGAGCGGCAGGCGGGCGGCGACGGCGACGACGTCGGGGCGGTGGCCCCCGGCCGAGGTGCGGGCGAAGGCGAGCGCGTGGCGGGCGGCCGGGCCGGTGGCGGTCAGCGGGAGGTAGCCGCCGGGGCGCAGTTCGCGGCGCAGGCGCAGGCAGGTGCGCACGAGGTGGAACTTGGCCGCGCCGGTGTCGTCGACGGGTGGGCGCCAGCCGCGTTCGACCCGGTCGAGCAGGTCGGCGCGGGCGGCCCAGTCGACGGGTCGGCGGTTGTCGGGGTCGACCAGGGACAGGTCCCACAGCTCGGTGCCCTGGTAGACGTCGGGGACGCCGGGGCCCAGGAGTTGCAGGGTCTTCTGGCCGAGGGAGTTGCTCCATCCGGCGTCGCGGACGGCGTCGACCATCGCGGCCACCTCGGCGCTGAGCCCGGGGTCGCCCAGGACGCGGGCGGGCCAGGTGCGGACGTGTTCCTCGAAGTCGGGGTCGGGGTCGGTCCAGGAGGTGCCCAGGCGGGCCTCGCGGGCGGCCTTGAGCAGGTAGTCGGACAGGCGCTGTTCGTCGATCGGCCAGGCGCCGACGAGGGTCTGCCAGCCCAGGAGGTTGAGGGAGGGTTCGGGCAGGGCGCGGCGGTCGGTCCAGCGGCGGACGGCGGCGGTGACGTCGTCCGCGATCTCGGACAGGGCGGCCAGGCGGGCGCGCACGTCCTCCGAGCGCTTGGTGTCGTGGGTGGACAGGGTGGTCATGGTGTGCGGGCGGGCGGCCTGGCGGTGCGCGGCGCGGGCGTGGAACTCCTCGGGGGCCAGCGCGGCCCGGGCGGGGTCGCCGCCGACCTCGTTGGCCGCGACGAACCGGGTGCACCGGTACAGGGCGGTGTTCTCGACGCCCATCGCCATGACCATGCCGCTGGTCTGCTGGATGCGGCGGGCGGGTTCGCCCCGGGGGTCCTCGCGGACGCGGCGGTCGATGACGGCCAGGTCGAAGGCGAGGTCGGGGCGGCGGTCGGCGGCGCGGCGCACGGCCCCGGTCCAGGCGGTCCCGGCCTCGGGCAGGTAGGAGCGGTAGACGTCGAAGGAGCACAGGAGTTCGGCGATCGCCTCCTCGCGTTGGCGGACGGCCATGGCGGAGGGCCGGGGGGTGCTGGCGGGCGGTTGGGCGGGCAGGAGCGCGGCGATCCGGCGCACCTCGGCGCGCAGGAGGCGGGTGGCGGCCTGGTGGCGGGCGTGGGCGTCGGCGTGTTCGGTGTCCACGTCCACGCCATGGTCGACGGCCAGCGCGGTGAACTCCGGCAGGCCGTCGGGGTCGACGAAGACCCCGCACACCTCGCGCAGCGCGTCGTAGCCGGTGGTGCCGTCGACGGGCCAGGACTGGGGCAGGTCCTCGTCCGGGGCGAGGATCTTCTCGACCACGACCCACCCGTCGAAGCGCTCGGCGAGACGGCGCAGGTAGCCGCCGGGGTCGGTGAGGCCGTCGACGTGGTCCACCCGCAGCCCGTCCAGTTGGCCCAGGTCGGCCCAGCGCAGGATCTCGGCGTGGGTGGCGTCGAAGACCCCGGGTTCCTCGACGCGGACGGCGGCCAGGTCGCTGACGTCGAAGAAGCGGCGGTAGGTGAGCTCGGCGTCGCCGCGCCGCCAGGACACCAGCCGGTAGTGCTGGCGTTCGTGCACCTGGTCGGGGGTGTCGCCGGGGGTGTGGGTGCCGGGCGCGAGGGGGTAGCGCTTGTCGTGGTAGGCCAGGCAGCCGTCGGCGACGGCGAGTTCGTCCAGTGCGGCCCGGCCGCCGTCGCCGTCGTCGGCCAGGACGGGGACGAGCAGCGGCCCGGCGTCGAAGTCGACGTCGAAGCAGCGCGCGTAGACGGAGTCGCGGCCGTGCGCGAGCACGTCCCACCACCAGGCGTTGGCGGCCGGGTCGGCGACCGACATGTGGTTGGGGACGATGTCGACGACCACGCCCATGCCCAGGTCGTGCGCCTTGTCGACGAGGGCCTCGCGGGCGGCGTCGCCGCCCAGGGCCGGGGCGACCTGGGTGGGGTCGACGACGTCGTACCCGTGCTGGGAGCCGGGTGCGGCGGTGAGCAGCGGTGACAGGTAGACGGCGCCGACGCCCATTCGGCCGAGGTGGTCCAGCAGTGCCGTGGCGTCGGCGAGGGTGAACCCGGGGCGTAGCTGGAGGCGGTAGGTTGACGTCGGCGCGGCCGTGGCGGTCGTGTCGTGTGCGCTCATCACGCAGGACACCTGCCCAGGCGGCGCGCGTGTCATGCGCGGCGGGCGGGGCGCGCGATGAGCGCCATCCCACACGGAGCCGCGTTGGGCGTGCGCGCCCGGCGATGGCTAGACTCGTCGGCGACCTCCCACCACCAGCGAAGACGTGCCCGCGCCCGGCCACACCGACGAGAGGGTTTGAAGTAGTCGTGCTCCCGTCCCACAAGCACTCCCAGTCCCGCGTCCGGCGCCGTGGCGCCGTCCATCGGGGCGCGGCGTCCGCCGCGTTGGCCGGTCTGATGCTGGCGACCACCGCCTGCGGCAGTGACGACGCGGTTCCCGGGGGGCTCCAGATCGCGACCCCCGAGGACATCGAGTGCTTCTCCGGGAGCCTGTCCGGTGCGGGCTCCAGCGCCCAGGAGAACGCGATGACCACGTGGATCGCGGGCTACCAGACGGCGTGCCAGGACGCCCGCGTGTACTACGACTCGATCGGGTCCGGCGGCGGTCGCAGCCAGTTCATCGACGGCGCCGTCGACTTCGCGGGGACCGACGCGGCGATGAGCCCGGAGGAGAACGCCGACGCGGCGGAGCGCTGCCTCGGGTCGGACACCGTCAACCTGCCCGCCTACGTGGTGGCCATCGCCGTGGTGTTCAACCTGGACGGCGTCGACTCGCTTAACCTGCGGCCGGACACCCTGGCGAAGATCTTCAACCAGGAGATCACCCGCTGGGACGACCCCGAGATCGCCGAGACCAACCCCGACGCGGAGCTGCCGGACCAGGCGATCACCCCCGTCAACCGGTCCGACGACTCCGGCACGACCGAGAACTTCACGCGCTACCTGTCCGCCGCCGCGCCGGACGCCTGGCCGCACGAGGCCGACGGGCAGTGGCCGGTCACCCCGGTCGAGTCCGCGCAGGGCAACAGCGGCATCGCCGACACGGTCGAGCGCGCCCGGGGCGCGATCGGGTACGTGGAGATGTCGCACGTGCACGGGATGTCGACGGTGAACCTGGGCGTGGGCGGTGAGTTCGTGGAGATCTCGCCCGAGGCCGCGGCCCAGGTGGTGGCGGACTCCCCGCGCCGGGAGGACAACGTCAACGAGTTCGACCTGGCCCTGGACCTGGACTACGGCACGACCGCGCCGGGCAGCTACCCGATGGTGCTGGTCAGCTACGAGGTCGTGTGCGGTGAGTACGACGACGCGGCCACGGTCGAGCGGCTCCAGGCCTTCCTGCGCTACGTCGTCAGCCCCGAGGGGCAGCAGAACGTCTCCGACGAGACCGGGTCGGCCCCGGTCAACGACGCCCTGCGCGAGCAGCTGCTGGCCTCCATCGACTCGATCGGCGTGCGCGGCTGAGGTCCTTCGCGGGCGGCTTCGGACCAGGCCCGGGTCGGCGGCGGCCGGTCCGGGCCTCAGTCGTGGTCGCGTGAGCGGCGCGGCCGACCCCGCCAGGTGCGCAGCCAGGACCCGATGCGACCGCGCCCGCCCGTCCGGGGGGCGTGCTCGGGCTCGTGGGCGGGGCACGCCTCCTCGCCCGCGCCGTCCGCGATCCGGGGTCGCGCGTCGGGGGCCGGTCGCGGCGGTGGCGGGACCGAGCGGTACAGCGACAGGTCGGTGAGGGTCTCCTCCCCGGCGTGGATGCGGTAGCGGCCGTGGAGTTCGGCGACCACGTCGCCCAGGTCCTCGCCGTCGTCGCGGACGCGCAGGGCGCGGGCCAGGGCGCGGGTCCGCCAGAGCCGCACCCCGGCGTCGCGGGTGGGCGAGGTGGCGGGGAAGAGTTCGGTGAGCCCGGCGCGGGCGCGTTCGGCGCTGGCGAGCATGCGGGAGAGCGCCACCTGTCCCAGGCCCCACGCGACGGGCACGCGCAGCAGGAACGGGGACGGGAACCCGGTGCGCGGCATGGTCGAGGCGAAGGAGACGCGGGGTTCGCCCAGGTAGTTGGCCTGGACCAGGCGCAGGTCCAACTGGGGGTCGCCGACGTGGGCGGACCCGGAACCGGCGCCCTCCCAGTCGGCGACCAGGGTCAGGCCGAGGTCGGTCTCGGCGCTGTCCAGGATCCGGTCGACGCAACCGCGCACCAGGTCGTAGGGGGCGCCGGAGACGTCGACGGCGGCGTGGACCAGGGGGACGCGCCTGCGGTGGGCGGGCAGGAGTTCGCGGTAGGCGTGGGGGTGGGGCATGAGCTCGGCGAGGACCTCGGTGCGGAAGCGCTCGGAGGGCAGCCGGGTGCGGGCGGTGGTGGCGCGGCCCACGTGCCAGGCGGTGGCGGCGCGCTCGGGCACCATGACGGCGCCCGCCTGCCACAGCCGGTAGCCGAACTCGGTGTCCTGGCCCAGGTCGAGGTCGGGGTCGACCCCTCCGGCGGCCTCGTACAGGCTGCGCCGCAGGCCGGCGGCGGAGCCCACGTAGGCGTGGAAGCCCAGGTGGTCGGCGTCGCGCAGGTCGCCGCTGTCGTGCAACAGGTGGTCGACCCACTCGTGGTGGCGGCCGGTCTCCAGGGTGTCGTGCAGGGTCCGGGTGCGGGCGCGGGCGATCACGTCGGAGGGGTCGGTGGGGCCGGTGTCGGCGAAGCGGACGCGGCCGAGGGTGACCGCCTCGGCGTGGGTGTGGTGCCAGCGGGCCTGGGCCTCGACGAACTCGGGGCAGGCGATCATGTCGGCGTCCATCCAGACGAGGATGTCGCCGGAGCTGGCGTGGGCGCCGAGGGCGCGCGCGTACCCCGCGCCCCAGACGCCCTCGGGCGCGCGCAGGACGCGGCAGTTCCGGGGGCGGGCGGCGGGGAGCCGCAGCGGGGGCGCGGTGTGGATGTCGACGACCACGACCTCCAGGAGGCGGTCGGGGTAGGTCTGCACGGCCAGTGCGGCCAGGGCGAGGTCGAGGCGGCGCTGTCCGCCCCGCGCGGGGATGACGACGCTGACCCGCAGCTCGGGGGTCCACTGGCCGAGCCGCGGCGGCGTCAGGGCGCTCCAGTCGTTGCGGAAGACGCGGGTGCGCACGCGTTCCACGCGGCCGCGGTGGGACACTCCGTCGACATGAGACGCTACGTGCTTATTCAGTGACACAGAGTCACTATAGCCATGATTCCCACCGGCGCGGCGACGATCGCCGATGTGTTACGAAACGGTCCCGGCCGGTCGGCGGCGCGTCAGCGTCCGGAACCGCCCGCGTCGGTCCTGAGCATCTTGACACCGAGCCAGACCACACCGATGACGAGGGCGATCATCAGGACCCACACCAGCACGCCGATCACGAAGGACAGCAGCCAGAACAGGGCCAGAACCACGGCCAGGCCCAGGCCGATCTTGAGGAGAAGTCGTCCCATTCGGCACACGATACGCGGTTCGGCGACGGGCGGCGCTCCCGGGGCGCGGTGCCCGGGGCGCGGTGCCCGGGGCGGCGGTCCGCCCCGGGCACACGCCCTAACCGACGCGGACGGCGACGGTGAACACGCCGTCCCAGTAGTCGGCGAGGGCGACCTCCTCCAGCGGCTTCGAGGGGTTCGAGCCGTGGATCATGTTGCCGTTGCCCGAGTAGAGGCCCACGTGGCTGGGCGCCGACTCGTCGTAGAAGAACAGCAGGTCACCGGGGCGCACCTCGTCACGGGAGATCCGCGTACCGGCGTTGACCTGGTCGTAGGTGGTCCGCGGCAGGTTGACGCCCGCCTGGGCCCATGCCGCCTGGACCAGGCCGGAGCAGTCGTAGGCGTCGGGGCCGGTGCCGCCCCACTCGTAGGGCTTGCCGATCTGGGCGCGGGCGAAGTCCAGGACCGCCCGCACGTCGCCGGAGGCGGCGACCTCGGCGCCGCCGGTGGCGGCCGCACCCGCGGTCGGGTCCTCTCCGCCCAGGTCGGCCAGGGCCTCCTCCTGCTCCTCCAGCGCGGCCTCGCCCTCGGTCTGGGCGGTCTCGGCCGCCTCCAGGGCCTCGGCCGCGGCGTCCTCGGCGGCGGCCGCCTCCGCGCGCAGCTCCTCGGCGCGCTCGACCTCGGTGACGTAGTCGGCCAGCACGATCTGCTGTCCGGCGGACAGGTGGTCCAGGTCGGCGATGTTCTGGAGGGCCTCGTCCGGCGACTCCCGGAAGAGCACGGCGAACAGGCTGTGGGTCGCGCCGGTGTAGGCGGACCGGGCGATCTGGACGACGTCGGAGGACATGGCGTCCAGGTCCTCCTGGGCCTGGGCCAACCGCTCCTCGACGTCCTCGAGTTCGGCCGCGGCCGCCTCGTGGTCCTGCTCGGCCTGGTTGAAGGCCTCGTTGAGCTCCGACAGCTCGCGCTGGAGCTCCTCGTAGCGGTTCTGGGCCTCCTCGGCGGAGGTGTCGGCCAGGGCGGCGCCGGACGAGAGCAGGACGGCGCCGGCCGCCGCGCATCCGACCGTCGCGAGTCGGTACCGTCCGCGCACACGGGATTCCGGGTTGCGAGTCAAGGGTTCGACTGCCTTTCTCCCACACCCGTCTACCGCCGCCGGGCATCGCCGAGGACACGCCCGGACCGGGCGTGCGGCGTATGCGTGGGCGGGGGATCCGGCGGCGGCGCGAAGGGCCGTGGGAGGTGGGCCGGGCTGATGCGGCGGCCTCTGCTCGTGGGAACGAGGGTTGCGGGCGAGCAGAGCACGACGGAAACCGGACACTGTCCCCCTTGTGGGGATCACTCGGGCGTTCCGGCTTGGTGGGAACACTAAACCATCGCCGACTGATTCGCTACCCGTTCGTTACCTTCCCTTGGGCAACCCACTTGACCTGCGCGGTTGTCGCTTCGGCGACCGGATCGCCGGTGGTGTGGGAGCATCCGCGACGCCTCGGCGTGACGCGGGGCCTGAGACAGCCCGAACCGGCGGCCCGGTTCTGTGCGATACGTCACAGCGACACGGGGAAGGGGTCGGGGCGGCGCGCCCCGACCCCGCCGACCGGCTCACAGGTGCCGGGACCACCAGTCGAGGACGGCCTCGAAGCGGGCGACCCGGTGGCTGGGCAGCCCCGAGCGCGACAGTTCGTGGCCCTCGCCCGGGAACAGCAGCATCTCGGCCTCGTGCCCGCGCGTGCGCAGCGACACGAACAGGCGCTGCGCCTGCTCCACGGGGCAGCGCCAGTCCTCCTCCGAGTGGATGATCAGGACCGGGATGTCGATCTGGTCGGCGTAGGTGAGCGGGCTCTCCTTCGCCCACGTCTGCGCCGGGCCGTACAGGGGGCCGGGGAAGAGGAAGCCGATGTCGGACGAGCCGTGGAAGCTCTCGATGGCGTTGACCGCGCGTTCGGTGATCGCCGCCCGGAACCGGTCGCCGTGGTGCGCGGCGATCCAGGTCGTCATGAAGCCGCCGTGCGATCCGCCCATGACGCCCACCCGCGAGGCGTCCAGGCGTTCGTCGCGCAGGGCCTCGTCGAGGAAGGCGAGGACGTCCGTGGCGGTGACCGCGCCGACCGAGCCGATGATCGCGCGGCCGTGCTCGTGCCCGTAGCCCGACGAGCCGCGCGGGTTGCACATGACCACCGCGTACCCGGCCTCGACGTAGACCTGGGTCTCGTCGAAGAGCTGCCAGCCGTACTGCGTGAACGGGCCGCCGTGGATCATGAGCACGACCGGGTGCGGCCCCTCCCCCTCCGGCAGGGTCACCCAGCCGTGCACGGGGTAGCCGTCGGCGGTACGGGCGGTCAGCTCCGTCATCGGGCGCGGGTCCAGCCCCTCGGCGAAGGAGGTCAGGTCCTGTTCGCCGTCCTCGGTCACGCGCACGAGCTCGCCGCCGCCCGCGCCGTCGGCGACCACGGCGACGGTCGCCCCGCCCCGGTGGTCGAAGGACTGGGTCTGCACCGGGCCGCCGACCAGCGTGGTCGGCTCGCCGCCCGCGAAGGGCACCCGCACCAGGTGCACCGCCCCCCGGTTCTCGATCCGGGTCACCAGGCCCTCGGCGGTCACCAGGACCTCACCGGTCGCACGCGGGCCTTCCTGCGGGGTCAGCCGGGTGGGTGCGGCCGAGCCGTCCGCCGGGGCCGACCACACGCCCGTGGTCCGTCCGACGAAGTCGTTCAGGTCCGGGCCGAGTTCGTCGGCGAGGAAGTAGACCGTGGTCCCGTCGGCGGAGAAGCGGGGGGCCTCGGCGGTGAGGTCGCCCGCGGTGACGCGGCGCGGCTCGGCGCCCGCCTCGGGGGCGCACACCCACACGTCCTCGGCCAGGTCGGTGTCGCGGGTGGCGTGGCGGGCGGCGACGAAGGCCAGCAGGGAGCCGTCCGGGCTCCACGCGGGGGCGCCGTGGTCGGCGTCGGCGTCGGTGACCTGGACCGGCTCGCCCGGCTCGCCGCAGGGGTCGATCGGAGCGGTGACGAACACCTGGGGGCGGCGGTCGTTGGTGAAGCCGAGGCCGTCCTCGCGGTACCTGAGCTCGGTGATCCTGCGGGGCGGCTCCTTGGCGGGTTCGACGCCGACGTAGCGCCCGGGTTCGGGGACGCGCGCGGTGTAGGCGAGACGGGTGGAGTCCGGGCTCCAGCGGGCGCCCGCGACGCCGAGCGGGTGGTCGGTCACCTTCCAGGGCTCGCCGCCGTCGGCGGGCAGCACGTGGAGCTGGGCCTTCTTGGCGTCGTCCGGGCGGAGGAAGGCGATCCACCCGCCGTCGGGCGACCAGACGGGCGCGTCGTCCCGGGTGCCGCGGGTGAGCTGGCGGGGCGGTGCGGAGCCGTCGGTGGGCACCGACCACAGGGCGCCGGTGTAGGCGTCCTCCTCCAGATCCGGGCGGATCACGGAGAAGACGGCGCGGGTGCCGTCCGGCGAGAGCGTGGGGGCGCTGATGCTGTGCAGGTGGACGATGTCAGAAGGTCGCATACGCCGATCTCGGCCATCCCGGCACGGGGGTGAGCCGGGCGGCCCCTCCTTTTCCTTGGCGGGGGTCCGTTGTCCGGGGACGCCGTGTGGCTGGCACGACGGAGGGGTGGTCGTATCCCGAGCGGGTGGGACGGGACCGCCATCCGGACGGGCCGGTCCCCTCCGATCCGGGAGGAACCGACCCACGGGGACCCTATCCGCGCCTCCCCCGGGAAATCCAGGACATAAGGGCCACCGATCCGCGCGTGGACGCCGCCGGTGCGGCACCGCGTACCAGCCGCCGCACGGCCGCCGCGCGACCGCCGCTCACCGCGGGCTCTGCCGGGACCGGGCCAGCGAACCGTGCAGGCGGTCGGTCTCCAGGTGCGTGCACACCCACCGGTCCCCCGCACGGCGGGCCCGGAAGGCGAACGCCCGCGCGCGGTGGTCGCAGGCGATCACGGCGCTGACCTCCAGGGACCCGGGCGGAAGCGCCTGGTGGAACACGCGCCCCAGCCTGGGCGCGATGCCGCACGGCACGCTGGCCCGCAACCGGCGCAGCTCCTCGCGGACCGGGACGGCCAGCTGGTCGCGCATCACCTCCGGCGCGCGGCGGCCCACCAGGACCTCCGCCATCCGCTGGGCCAGCCGGTGCACGTCGTCCGGGGTCCGGTGGCCCTGGAGCGGGGCGCCGCACCGCCCCCGGCGCGGGCGGCGGAGCGGGGTCCTGGCGGGGGTGGCGGCAGGCCGGTGCGTCGGGGCGCGGCCGTGGTCGCAGGCGGGGCGCGGGCACAGCGGGCGTCGGGCGGCGTGGGCCATGGAGGGGGTCCCTTCCGAGGAGTGGTCGTGCGCCTTCACCGGACACAGAGGGCCGAACGCCGCCGACCGGCCACCGGGAATTCCAGGTTTCTTGGCCACGACGCCATCCGACCGGGGAACCGCCCGGCCCGCGCACGCGGCATACTGACCAGGGTGACCAACGCGTACCTTTCCTCCCCCGCCCCGTTGGCCCTCGCGCACCGGGGCGGGTGGATCACCGACGACCAGGGCGTCCGGCGCACCGAGCTGGAGAACACCGCCGTGGCCTTCCAGCACGCCGTGGACCTCGGGTACACCTACCTGGAGACGGACGTGCACGCCACCGGCGACGGCGTCCTCATGGCCTTCCACGACCGCACGCTGGACCGCACCACGGACATGAGCGGCGCCATCGGCGACCTGCCCTACCGCGAGGTGGCACGGGCCCGGGTGGCCGGACGTGAGCCGGTGCCGGTGCTGGAGGACCTGTTGGGAACCTGGCCGGAGGCGCGGTTCAACATCGACCTGAAGTCGGACGCCGCCGTCCCCGCCCTGCGCGACGTGCTGCGCCGCACCAACGCCTGGGACCGCGTGTGCGTCGGCTCCTTCGACCAGCTCCGTCTGGACCGGGCACGCCGCCTCCTCGACCGCCCCGTCGCCACCTCCTGCGGCCCGGTCGACGTCGCCCGGCTGCGCGTGGCCTCCCTGTCGCCGCTGCTGCGCGCGCTGGCCAGTCGGGTCCCGGTGTGCGCGCAGATCCCCCTGTGGCAGGGCTCCTTCCCCGTGCTGAGCCGCGACCTGATCCACACCGCCCACCGCCTCGGCCTCCAGGTGCACGTGTGGACGGTCAACGACACCGACGTCATGGAGCGCCTGCTCAACGCCGGTGTGGACGGGATCGTCACCGACAACACCGTCGGCCTCAAGCGGGTGCTCACCCAGCGCGGCCGGTGGCCCGACGGCGCCCGCGCCGCCGACAGAACCCCGAAGAACGGATAGCGTCCCCCATGGTCAACGCCCCGGAGCCGACGACCACCGGCTCCCCCTCCCCCGATCCCGTACAGCGCAGGCGCGAGCAGCGCGGATGGTACGTCTACGACTGGGCCAACTCGGTGTTCATCACGTCGGTGGTGACCGTGCTCATCGGCCCGTACATGAGCAACCTGGCGTGCGTCTCGGCCGGCGCGCCCGACGCGGAGGCGTGCCAGGACCCGTCCCTGTCCATCGCGCCGCTGGGCGTGGACGCGATCACCCTGCACCCGAACGCGCTCTACCCGGCGCTGACCACCGTGGCGATCCTCCTCCAGATCGTCCTGCTGCCCGTCGTCGGCGCGATGGTCGACCAGTCGCGGCACAAGCGGCGGTGGTTGGTCTGGCTCGCCGTGGGCGGTTCGGCGTGCACGGCGGGCCTGTACGCGGCCGTCGGCGGCTACCACCTGGCGGCCGTGTTGTTCGTGCTGGCCAACGTCCTGTACGGGCTCTCGATCGCCGTGTACAACGCGTTCCTGCCCGAGATCTCCACCCCCGACGAGCGCGACCGGGTGTCGGTCACCGGCTGGGGGATCGGGTACCTGGGCGGCGCCCTGCTGCTGGCCGTCCATCTGGGGCTGGTGCTGTCGGCCGACTCCCTCGGGATCGGCACCGACCACGCGGTGCGGATCGCGTTCGCGTCGGTCGGCCTGTGGTGGGCGGGGTTCACGGTCCTCGCCGTCCGACCGCTGCGCGACCGCTACGGCGCGCTGGCCCTGGCCTCGCGGGGGCGGCCGAAGGTGGGACAGTCCCTGCGGCAGTTCGGGCACACGCTGCGTGACATGCGCAAGTACCCGAACACCATCCTCTTCCTCGTCGCGTTCATCTTCTTCAACGACGGCATCCAGGCGGCCATCCGCTACGCCGCGCCGTTCGCCAGCCAGGACCTGCGCCTAGACGAGAGCACGCTGATCACGACGATCCTCGTCATCCAGTTCGTCGCCTTCGCCGGCGCGTTCCTGGCGGGGCGGGTGGCGCGGCTGGTCGGCACCAAGGCGACGGTGCTCGGTTCGCTCGCGGTCTGGTGCGTGCTGGTCGGCCTGGCCTACTTCCTGCCCGCGGGCGACGTGCCGCTGTTCGTGGCCATGGGCGTGGGCATCGGTCTGGTGCTGGGCGGCACGCAGTCGCTGGCCAGGTCGATGTTCTCGCAGCTGATCCCCAAGGGCCGCGAGGCGGAGTACTTCAGCCTGTTCCAGATCTCCGACCGGGGGTCGACGTTCCTGGGGTCGCTGGCCGTCACGGTCGTGGTCAGCCTCACCGGCGGCTACCGGGTGGCGATCGTCTCGCTGATCGTGTTCTTCGTCCTGGGCGCCGTCCTGCTGTGGCGCACACGCATGCGGGTGGGGATCGCGGCGGTCGGCAACGAGGCGCCGAGCCGCCTGTGAGCCGCCGTGTCGTCGGCCCCGGCCATACTGGGGGCCGACGACGGACGGGGAGGTGCGGTGCGGGTTCTGCACGGGGTGTGGGTCGGGGACGCGCTGGCGGTGTGGGCCGAGGAGGCCCGGTCCGCGTCCGCCCCGCCCGGTCCGGGTCCCGCCGAGAGCCCGGGGCGGCACCCCTTCGCCCTGACGGCCGGTGCGTTGCGGTCGCTCCTGGAGTCCCTGGGGGCCGGGGAGGAGGCCGCCGACGCCACCGCCGACGAACTGTCCCTCACCCTGCCCGGCGACGACCGCGCGCCGGCCCGCTCCGATGCCGCCGGGTCCGGCGGCGCTCCGGCGCGGCTGCTCCCCTGGCGGGTCCCCGCGCTGGTCCTGGACGCGCGCCGCGCCGAGACCCTGCTGTGCGCTCTGGCGGGCCCGGGGGACGGCCGGGTCCGACGGGGCCCGGCCCTGGCGCACCTGGGGGCGGTCCGCGACTTCGCCGAGCGTCTCGTCGCCACCGGATGCGTCCTGCCCGACCTGGTCGGCGACCCGGTGCGGGCGCGCTGGCGGCCCGCCCCGGTCGAGGCCGCCGAGGCGCACCTGTCGGCGCTCACCCGCGCCCTTCCCGTCGCGGCCCGCGCCCATCTGCCCGAGGACGGCCCCGACGCGGTGGCCCGCCGCTGCGTGCTCGCTCCGCTGGAGCTGCTCACCGACGCCGTCGCCCGCCGCCTGGCCCGACGTCCGCACGGCACGGCGTCGACGACCGGTACTCCGGCGGCCCGGCTGGCGTCCGCGCTCACCGGAGCGGACCCCCGCGTCGATCCGGCCGCCGCCGAGGCGCTGCGCGGGCCCCTGCGCGAGTGGCGGGCGCGCGTGCGCGGCCCGGGCCGGGCCCAGCTGCTGTTCGTGCTGCGCGAGCCCGACCGGGACAGCCCCTGGGCGGTGGAGTTCTGGGTGCGGTCGGACACCGACCCGGGGCTGCGGCTGCCCCTGGAACGGGTGTGGCTGGGCGAGGGCGCCGCCTGGCTGCCCGACGACGTGGGCGAGACCGCCCTGGCCGACCTGCGCCGCGCCGCGCGCCACCACTACTCCGCGCTGCACCGGGCACTGCGCGACCTGGCGCCCGCCCGCCTGCTCCTGGACACCGCCGGGGCGGAGACCTTCGTGGCCGAGGCGGCGCCGAGGCTGGGCGCCGCCGGGTTCGGCGTGGTCCTGCCCGAGTGGAGCGGCCGCCAGGCCCTCGGCCTGCGGATGACCGTGGAGGAGGCCCCGCGCCGGGCCCGGGGCGGGGTGGGCGTCGACGATCTGGTGCGGGTGTCCTTCGAGGCGCTCGTCAACGGGCCCGGCTCCGAGGAGCCGTTGTCCAAGGAGGAGGTGGACGAGCTCGCGGAACTGGCGCGGCTCAAACGGTCGCTGGTGCGCGTGCGCGGCAGGTGGATGGAGATCGACCCCGAACGGGTCGGCTCCGCCCTGGAGGCGCTCCGGAGCCGAGGGCGCCGGTGGTCGCGGGTGGACGAGGCGCTGCGCGCGGCGATCGGGGTGGCGGACGCCGCTCCCCTGCCCGTCACCGACGTGGTCGCCGAGGGACCCATCGGCGCGCTGCTGGAGGGCGGTGTCTCGGCCGAACTGCGCCCCTTGGGCACGCCGGCGGGTTTCGCGGGCACGCTGCGCCCCTACCAGGACCGGGGCGCGTCGTGGCTGCGCTTCCTCGGCGAACTCGGCCTGGGCGCGATCCTCGCCGACGACATGGGGCTGGGCAAGACCGTCCAGCTGCTGGCCCTGCTCACCGACGAGCGCGCGCGGGGACCGGCCCCGGGGCCGACGCTCCTGGTGTGCCCGGTGTCGTTGGTGGGCAACTGGTCGCGCGAGGCCGCCCGGTTCGCCCCGGACCTGCGCGTGCACGTCCAGCACGGCCCCGACCGGCCGGCCGGGAACGCGCTGGCGCGGCTGGTCGGCTCGTGCGACCTGGTGGTGACCACCTACGGCGTGGTCACCCGCGACGCCGAGGAGTTGGCCGGGCTGCCCTGGCACCGGGTGGTGTGCGACGAGGCCCAGGCGCTCAAGAACCACGGCACGCGCCAGGCGCGGGCGGTGCGGTCGCTGCCCGCCGCCACGCGGATCGCCCTGACCGGGACGCCGGTGGAGAACAACCTGGGCGAGCTGTGGTCGGTCATGGACTTCGCCAACCCCGGGCTGCTGGGGGCGGCCCAGGACTTCCAGCGCACGGTGGCCGAGCCCGCCGACGGCGACGAGGGCGCCGCGACGGAGCTGGTGCGCCGCCTGACCCGGCCGTTCGTGCTGCGGCGGCTCAAGACCGACCGGTCGATCATCGCGGACCTGCCGGAGAAGTTCGAGGTGCGGACGTGGTGCACGCTCACCCCGGAGCAGGCGTCGCTGTACAAGGCGGTGGCCGACGACATGGCCGAGCGGATGTCCGAGGCGGACGAGAGGGAGCGCAAGGGTCTGGTCCTGGCGACCATGGCGCGGCTCAAGCAGATCTGCAACCACCCGGCCCAGTTCCTGGGGGACGGCTCGGCGCTGGCCGGACGCTCCGGCAAGCTCGACCGGCTGGAGGCGATCCTGGGCGAGGCCGTGGCGCGGGGCGACAAGGCGCTGTGCTTCACCCAGTACGCGCGCTTCGGCGACCGTCTGGCCCCCTACCTGCGCTCCCGTCTGGGAGTTCCGGTGCTGTGGCTGCACGGGGGCACCGCGCGGGCCGAACGGGAGGAGCTCACGCGGCGCTTCCAGGACACGCCCGGCCCCATGGTGTTCCTGCTGTCGCTCAAGGCGGCCGGGACCGGGCTGAACCTGACCGCCGCCAACCACGTGGTGCACGTGGACCGGTGGTGGAACCCGGCCGTGGAGAACCAGGCCACCGACCGCGCGTTCCGGATCGGGCAGCGACGGGACGTGCAGGTGCGCAAGCTGGTGTGCGTGGGAACCGTGGAGGAACGGGTGGACGAGATGATCGAACGCAAGAGCGCGCTGGCCGAGGGCGCGGTGACCACCGGAGAGCAGTGGTTGGCGGGGCTGTCCGTGGAGGATCTGCGCGAGGTGGTGCGCCTGGCGCCGGAGGCCGTGGCCGGATGAGCGGGACGTGGTCGGCCCTGGTGGGCGCGGCCCTGGGCGCGTCGGTCGGCGCGTCCGGGGACGCGGTGGAGCGGTGGTCGGTGCGGCCCGGCGAGGTGCTCGCCCGGGTGGGCGGCGCCCGTGGCGGCGTCCACGAGGCGAGCCTCATCCGGCCGGTGCTCTCGGACGGCGACTGGGAGCGGGCGTGCGCGGCGCTGGCCTCGCAGCCGGTGTTCCGCGCCCGGCTGCTGGCCGGTGAGCTGCCGGTGGCCGCGGCGCGCGTGTTCGAGCTCCTGGGACTGGACCTGGTGCCGCGCGGGTGGGCGGACGTGGTCGCCACGTGTTCGTGCGACCGCTGGGAGGGCCGCTGCTCCCACCTGTCCGCGACGGCCGCCGCGCTGGCGCGGGAGGCCGACCGGGACCCGTTCACGCTGACGCGGTGGGCGGGCCGTGAGCGCCGCGCCCTGGTGGACCGGGTGGCGGCGTTTTCCGTCCGGGGAACCGGTCCGGCGCCGGATCGGGAAGGGGAGGAGAACGCGTCGGCCAGCGCGAACGGCGGGGAATGGATCCCCCTTTCGGAGAACGGGCGGGGGGCGGCCGCCGTCTCGGCGTCCGCGTTCTGGTCGGCGCCCGAACCGCCCGCCGCACCGAGCTTCCCGGAGAACGCGGGCGCGCGCGTGCGGGCGGCGGCGCCGGGATCGGTCGCCGACGAGCTGCCATTGTTCACGCGCGCGAAGGACGCCCGCGCGAAAGTCGAATAGCCCCCGTGGGACTTTCTGTGGAAAACGCCGATGGGCGCGGAGTTCCGCGGTTACGATTCCTCTGGAGACCGCACCGGGTGACTGTGGGCCACCGGGGTGCGCCTCCACCGCGGTGACCGTCGACCGCGCACTCCGCCGTGGGGCCAGCCATCCCACGCGCCGGTGCGCACACGGCCCGCGTCCCGCACCCGCTGACGGCCCACCACCGAGTTCGGCCTCCTCGCCGTGGACGCTCCCCGTGAGCGCCCACGCCCGCCGGTCGCACCGCGTCCGGCGGCCACACCCGCATCGCACAGCAAGGAGGCAGGGATCCGCCCCGGCTCAGGAGTCGGCGCGCCCCGGACCGCACATGGCCGATCGCTTCCCCCCCGACATCGACATGGACACCCCCAGCATCGCGCGGATGTACGACTATCTGCTGGGCGGCAAGGACAACTTCGAGGTGGACCGGGTGGCCTGCAACGTACTTCTGGACCGGGTCCCGGAGGTGTTCTCCCTCGCCAACGACAACCGCGCCTACCTCACGCGCGCGGTCGAGTTCGTGGCCTCGCGGGGGGTGGAGCAGTTCCTCGACCTGGGGGCGGGGCTGCCGACCGCGGAGAACACCCACCACGTCGCGCAGCGCGCCAACCCCGGCGCCCGGGTGGTCTACGTGGACAACGACCCGATCGTGGCCGCGCACGGCCGGGCCCTGATCGACGACGGCCGGCGGACCGCGTTCCTGCACGAGGACTTCCGCGCCCCCGAGCGGATCCTGGAAGCGCCCGAGACCCGGCGGCTCATCGACACCGACCTCCCGGTGTGCCTGATGGCGGTCTCCCTGTTGCACTGCGTCCCCGACGACGAGGACCCCTTCGGCGCTCTGGGGGTCCTCGTCGACCGCCTGGCGCCCGGGTCCTACGTGATCTTCTCCCACTGCGTCACCGACGACGCCGCCGCCGGCGAGTGGATCACCGCGAAGATCCGGTCCTTCGGCACCCCCTGGGGCCGGGTGCGCAGCGTGCCGGAGGCGGCGGCAGTCTTCGCCGGGTTGGAGTTGGTCAGCCCGTGGACGGACGAGCGCGACTCGGGTCCGCGCACGGTCGACTGCGCCACCTGGCGGCACCCGGACCAGACCCCGCTCACGCGCCCGGAGGACCCCGAGATCAAGCTGTGGGAGATGGCGGGGGTGGCCGTCAAGCGTTGACCCCGGAACGCGTCATCGCGGTGGGGAGGCCGACGGGGCCCGGTCGGCCCGGCTCACCCCCGTGTCGGCGCGAAGTGCTCCGCGAGCAGGGTGTTGACCTTGGCCGCCCGTTGCCAGGACAGCAGGTGGGCCGCGTCGTCGAGGACGACCAGCCGAGCGTCCGGCACCCGTTCGGCGATGAGTTCGCCGTGGCCGCGCGGCGGGGTCCCGGCGTCGTCGGCCCCCGCCACCACCAGGGTCGGCGCCTGGATCCGGTCCAGCTCGCCGCGCACGTCGTGGTGCTCGATCGCCGCGCAGCAGCCCGCGTACCCCTCGGGGTCGGTGGCGGCGATCCCGTCGCGCATGCGGGCCGCCTCCTCCGGGTGCTCCTTGGCGTAGGCCGGGGTGAACCACCGCTCCACGACCGCGTCGGCGAGTGCCCCCGCGCCCCGCTCGCGGACGACGGCGATCCGGTCGCGCCAGATGCTCGGCGGCCCCATGTACGGGGAGGTGGCGAGCAGGGCCAGGCGGTCGACGCGCTCGGGGGCGTGGACGCCCAGCCACTGGCCGACCATGCCGCCGAGCGAGAGCCCGGCGAAGTGCGCGCGTTCCACGCCCAACCGGTCCAGGAGCCGCAGCACGTCCCCGCCGAGGTCGGCCATCGCGTACGGACCCGCGGGCGCGGGCGTGCCGCCGTGCCCGCGGTGGTCGTAGCGGATCACCCGGAAGTCGGTCGAGAGCGCCTCGACCTGCGGGTCCCACATCCGGAGCGTGGATCCGAGCGACCCCGAGAGCACCAGGGGCGGGGCTCCCGCCGGTCCGCTCTCGATGTGGTGGACGTCGACGCTCATCGCTTCCCTCTTCGTTCTCGACACGGCTCGCGCCGCCGGTCCTACCCGCGATCCGCCCGGTTGATCCCTCGGGGCCACCGCGAGCGTGACGCATGCAGCACGGTGTGACACCATCACTGCGACCACGGGCGTTCCCGCTCCCGCCCACCCCCCGTCCCGACCAGGAAGGCCCCATGTCCACCGAAGCCGAACCGGCCCGCGGCACGCACTTCGTACAGTCCCTGGAGCGGGGACTGTCGGTGCTCCGCGTGTTCTCCGCCGAACGGCCGTCCATGACCCTGAGTGACGTGGCCCGTGCGACCGACCTGACCCGCGCCGCCGCGCGTCGCTTCCTGCTCACGCTGGTCGACCTCGGCTACGTGCGCACCGACGGGCGCCTGTTCTACCTCACCCCCCGCGTCCTGGAACTCGGCTACGCCTACGTGTGCTCGGCCGGGCTCCCCGACGTCGCCCAACCCCACCTGGAGGACCTGTCCGCCCGGGTGCGCGAGTCGGCGTCCGTGTCGGTCCTGGACGGCGACGACATCGTCTACGTCGCCCGTGTGGCCACCCTGCGCATCATGACGGTGGCGATCACCGTGGGGACGCGCTTCCCCGCGGCGCCGACGTCGATGGGGCGCGTCATCCTCGCCGGGTTCGACGACGAGGCCCTGAACTCCTACCTGGCCAGGGCCGACCTGCCCAAGCTCACCCGGCACACGATCACCGACCGTGCCCGCCTGCGCGCCGAGCTGCACCGCGTGCGCCAGCGGGGCTACGCGGTCGTGGACCAGGAGTTGGAGGAGGGGCTGCGCGCCGTGGCCGCGCCCATCCGCGACGCGTCCGGCCGCGTGGTCGCGGCGGTGAACGTGTCCGCGCAGGCGGGGCGGTCCTCGTTCGACGACATCCACCACCGTCTGCTCCCCGCCCTGGTGGAGACCGCGGCGCTGATCGAGGCCGATCTGGCGTCCGTGGCCTGCCGGGACGCCGAGCGGTGACCGCCCCGGCCCGGAACCGCTACGCCTACGTCGGCCCCGCCGAGCTGCTCGCCCTGGTCCGCCCGGGGGCGGACGGTCACGCGGTGCGGAGGTCGGCCGACCTGGGCGCGTGGCTGGCCACGCGCGAGTCGGCGGAGCGTGAGGAACCGTTCACCTTCGTCGTCGGCCTCGACGGCGTGCTCCGTGTCGCGCCCCGACGCGGGGAACACGTGGTCTGTGCCGGAGGCGAACCGGTCCTGGCCGCCGGGGAGATCAGCTTCGCGTGGCACGCGGGCGAGTGGCGCGTGATCGGGGTGAGCAACCAGTCGACCGGGTACTGTCCCGACCCGGACTGCTGGCCCGCCGTCGCGGCGGCGCTGGACCGAGCCGGGCTCGCCCACCCCGGTCATCTGACAGCGCCGTTCGTCTTCCGGCGCTGTCCGACGTGCGGGGAACGCAACCTCGTCAAGGACGCCCACTTCGTGTGCGCCCTGTGCGACGCCGACCTGCCCGAGGCGCGGAACCTGGGCGGCTGACCCCTCACGAGCGCACGTACACCCCGGCCCGGGCCGCCTCGAACGCGGCCCGGGCCGCGCGCGCCGCGCTGTCCCCGTCCAGCGGGTCGCCGCTCATGAGCGCGCGGTAGTACAGCGGCGCCGAGACCGCCCGGATCACCTCGTGGGCGTCGGTGCCCGGGGGAACCTCGCCGCGTTCGACGGCCGTCTCGACGCAGGGCGCCCACTCCCCGATCCGGGTGGCGTAGAACCGGTGCAGCGCCCGGGCGGTCCTGTCGTCGCAGGTGGCGGCGGCGATCACGGCTCGGAACAGGGCCCCCTGGCGCGGGTCGGTCAGGGTGTCGCGCACGAGGCGGGCGTTGGCGGTCAGGTCCTCCAGCAGCGACCCCGTCTCCACCCTGGGAAGGGACTGCTCGGCCATGTCCTCCAGCAGGTCGGTCACCAGGGCGGGCACGCTCCCCCACCGGCGGTAGACGGTCGTCTTGCCGACCTCGGCGCGCCGGGCCACGTCGGCCAGGTCGAGGCGGTCCATGCCGTGCTCGGCCAGGGCGTCGCCCGCCGCGCGCAGGACGGCCGCGCGCACGCGGGCCGTCCGTCCTCCGGGTCGCACGGTGCCCGGTTCCTCACTCGCCGCCATTAACGGGACTCCTGTTCCATGAGCTCCTGATCCATGCTAGCGTGCGTCCGATACTAACGGAACTACAGACCCGTTAGTGGTGAGTGGGAGGATCGTCATGCAGTATCGAACCCTGGGCTCCAGCGGCCTGCGCGTGCCCGAACTGAGCCTGGGCACGGGGACCTTCGCCGGTCGGGGACCGCTGTTCGGCGAGTGGGGCGCGGGCGACCACCGCCAGGCGCGCCGCATGGTGGACATCGCCCTGGAGGCGGGGGTGACCCTCTTCGACAGCGCCGACGTCTACTCCGACGGCGCGGCCGAGGAGGCCCTGGGCGCGGCCCTGCGCGGACGGCGCGACCGAGCGCTCATCTCCACCAAGCTCGGCCTGCCCGTGGGCGAGGGCCCCCAGGACGCGGGCACCTCACGCGCCCGCGTCATCGACGGCGCCGAACGGGCGCTGCGCCGCCTGGACACCGACCGGATCGACCTGCTCCAGCTGCACGGCTTCGACGCCGCCACCCCGGTCGAGGAGAGCCTGTCCGCGCTGGACGCCCTGGTACGCGACGGCAAGGTCCGCTACGTGGGGGTGTCCAACTACGCCGGATGGCAGCTGATGAAGGCCCTGGCCGCCGCCGACCGCCTGCACCTGCCCCGGTACGTCGCCCACCAGGTCTACTACTCGCTCGTCGGCCGCGACTACGAGTGGGAGCTCATGCCGTTGGCCGCCGACCAGGGGGTGGGCGCCCTGGTGTGGAGCCCGCTGGGCTGGGGCCGCCTGACGGGACGGATCCGTCGCGGGGCGCCGCTTCCCGAGCGCAGCCGTCTGCACCGGACCGCCTCCCTGGGACCGGTCGTGGACGACGAGGTGCTGCTCGACGTCGTCGACGTCCTGTCCGAGATCGCCGAGGAGACCGGACGGACGGTGCCCCAGACCGCGATCAACTGGCTCCTGCGCCGACCCACGGTCTCCTCCGTCATCGTCGGCGCGCGCGACGAGGACCAGCTGCGCGACAACCTGGGCGCGGTCGGGTGGGAGCTCACCCCCGACCAGGTGGCGCGCCTGGACGCGGTGAGCCACCGCGAGCCGCCCTACCCCCGGTCGCCGTACCACCGGCAGGAGGGCTTCGCGCGGCTCGACCCGCCGATGTTCGCCCGGGCGTGAAGCACGCGGGCGGCCCGGCCGGGGATCGGTTCCGGCCGGGCCGCCCGTGTCCGGCGCGGGTCAGGCGGGGCGCATCCGGAACACCTGGAGGCGCATGCCGTAGTACTTCTCGGTCTCGCCCACCCACTCCATGCCGAGTCGGCGCGCCACGGAGATCGCGCGCTCGTTCGTCGGCCGCGCGACCGCGAAGAGCTCCTCGATGCCCTGTTTGAAGGCCCAGTCGGTGATGGCCCTGCTGGCCTCGGTCGCGTACCCCTGGCCCCACAGGTCGGGGCGGATCGCCCAGGTGAGTTCGAAGTCCTCCTCGAAGGGCGGGAGCAGCTTGAGTGACAGCCCTCCCACCAGCTCGCCGTCGGAGACGCGCACGATCGCCCACCGCCCCGCTGGCGGGATCAGGTTGGGACCCGCCTCGATCCAGGCGTGCAGCACCGAACGCATCGCGTCGATGTCGGCCACCGGGTGCCATGCCGGTGTCAGCCAGCGCGCGACGTCCTCGGCCCCGTAGACGCGCAGGGCCGCCTCCGCGTCGTCCAGCTCCCACTCCCTGATGAGGAGTCGGTCGGTCCGCAGCTCAAGGCTCATACGAACCACGGTAACCCGGACCGCGCGACCGCGACAGGGGGCCGCCGCACATATGTGCGACCGCCGCGACCCGGGTGGGATCGCGGCGCTGAGGAGGGTGTTCACGCGCCGGACCCCGTGTCAGGGTGGACGGCGACCGGGGCGGGCCGCGCCCGGCCCGCCCGTCCCCCCACCCCCCGAAGGACTCCCCCCATGCCTTCCACACCCGGACGCCGCGCGGTGCTGGGCGTCGCGCTGACCGGCGTGTTCGCCCTCGTCGCCGCGCCCCGACCCGCCACGGCCTCCGCCGCCGCTCGGACCGACTGGATGGGTGCACTGCCCGACGCCGTCGCCCTGACCGCGCTGTCCGTGCCCGGAACCCACGACAGCGGCGCCTGGACCGGCACCGTCTGGTCGCGCACGCAGGACCTGACCCTCGCCGGACAGCTCGACTCCGGTGCGCGCTTCCTGGACGTACGCACCCGCCACTTCCAGAACGCCTTCACCATCCACCACGGCGCCGAGTACCTGCACCTCAACTTCACCGACGTCGTGCGGGACGTCTGCGCCTTCCTCGCCGCGCACCCCGCCGAGACCGTCCTGATGCGGATGAAGAAGGAGCACACCGAGGAGGGCAACACCCGGAGTTACGAGCAGACCCTCGACCACTACATCCACCAGAACCCCGACACCCGGGACCTGCTCGGCGCGCACCTGTGGGTCCCTCCGGAGCGGGGCGGGTCCCGTGTGCCCGACCTGGGCGAGGTGCGCGGGCGGATCGTGATCGTGCAGGACTTCACGGCCGCGCGCGACTACGGGGTGCGGTGGAACGGTCCGGCCCTGGCCGTCCAGGACGACTACCGGGTGCCCACCCTCTTCGACATCCCGGAGAAGTGGGACAGCGCCCGCGCCCACCTCGACGCCGCCGCCTCGGGCCCGGACGACGTCCTGTACGTGAACCACCTGAGCGGCAGCGGGGCGCCGTGGGCCAACCCGCGCGAGGTGGCGTGGGGCGCGCTCGGGCTGCGCGGGGTGAACACGTACGCGTTGGACCGTCTGCGGGCCCCGGCCGCCCACCGGACCGGCGTGGTGGTGATGGACTTCCCCAGCCAGGAGCTCATCGACCTCGTCCTGGGACACAACCCGGGCGCCTAACCTGTCCGGCCCGCCCTCGCGGGTGGGCGGGCCGGGCGGCGGGCCCCGTGCCATGACGTCCTCCGGCGACCTCCGACGGAAGTTGCCCAGTTAGGCAAGCCTTGCTTTACTGGGCGCCGCCGAACCGACCCGAGGAGAACGCCCATGCGCGCCGCGATGTTCGACCACCGGACACGGGATGATCGGACACCGTTCCCCAGGGCCGCCGCGTGAGCGCGCCCGGACGCGCCGTGCTGCGCGGCGCCCTCCGGGGCCAGCGCCGCCGCGTGGCCACGGCCGCCCTGCTGGGATCGGGCCACCAGACGGGCGAGGCGCTGGTGCCGGTCGTCATCGGCGTGGTCATCGACGTCGCCGTGGCCACCGGGTCCGGTCGCGCCCTGCTGCTCTGGCTGGCGGTGCTCGGCGTGGTCTTCGTCGTGCTCTCGTTCAGCTACCGGTTCGGCGCCCGTGTCGCCGAGCGCGCCTCCGAGCAGGCCGCCCATGACCTGCGGCTCCGGCTGACCCGGCGGGTCCTGGACGCGCGCGGCGGCGCCGAGCGCGGCCGTCTGCCGGGAGCGCTGGCCGCCATCGCCTCCGGGGACGCCGAGAGGGTCGGGGCGGCCGTGGGCACGGCCCCCTTCGGGGTGGCGTGCGCGGTGGGTCTGGCGGTCAGCGCCGCCGCCCTGCTGAACGTGTCGGTCCCCTTGGGGCTGCTGGTGCTGTTGGGGACACCGCCGCTGCTCTACCTCACCCACCTGGTCGGCCGACCCCTGACCCGCCGCAGCGAGGGTGAGCAGGAGCGCGCCGCCCAGGCCTCCGGCATCGCCGCCGACCTGGTCGCGGGCCTGCGCGTGGTCAAGGGGTTGGGCGCGGAGGCCGCCGCGGCGGACCGCTACCGCACCACCAGCCGCGCCTCCCTGGCCGCCGCGCTGCACGCCGCCCGTGCCCGGGCCGGACACGACGGAACCGTGCTGGCGCTGACCGGCGGATTCATCGCGACCGTGGCCCTGACCGGGGCGGTGCTGGCGATGCGGGGCCAGGTCAGCGTCGGCGGTCTGGTCGCCGCCGTCGGGCTGGCCCAGTTCCTCCACGGCCCCTTCCGCGGGCTCGGGTTCGTCAACGGCGCGTTCGCCCAGGCGCGGGCCTCGGCCGGTCGGATCGCCGAGGTGCTCGACGCGCCGTGGGCGGTTCCCGACGGCACCGCCACCCTGCCCGCGGAGCCCGACGGCGCGCTGCGGCTGCGCGACCTCCACCACGGGAGCCTGCGCGGCGTCGACGCCGACATCGCGCCCGGAACCCTGGTCGGCGTGGTCGCCCCCGACCCGGCGACCGCCTCCGACCTGCTCGCCTGCCTGTCCCGCGACGTGGCCCCCGAGCGGGGATCGGTCCAGGTGGACGGGGTGGACGCCGCCGAGATCGCCCTGACCGACCTGCGCCGCGCGGTGCTCGTCGCCGAGCACGGCGCCGCCCTGTTCGAGGCGTCCCTGGCCGACAACGTGGCCGCCGCCGCGCGGGGGCCGCTGGCGGCGGCGCTGGCCGCCGCCACCGCGGACGAGGTCGCTTCGGCGCTGCCGCACGGCATGGCCACCGAACTCACCGAACGCGGACGTTCGCTGTCGGGCGGGCAGCGCCAACGGGTCGCGCTCGCGCGGGCGCTGGCCGCCGATCCGCCGGTGCTGGTCCTGCACGACCCGACCACCGCCGTCGACGCGGTCACCGAGGCGCGTGTGGCGCGACGGCTGGCGGCGCTGCGCCGGGGGCGGACCACGGTCCTGGTCACGACGAGTCCCGCCCTGCTGGACGCGGCCGACACGGTGGTGCTGCTGGAGGACGGCACGGTGACCGCCCGCGGAAGCCACGCCGACCTCCTCCGGACCAGTGACTCCTACCGAAGGACGGTGCTCGCGTGAGCGCGGACCACCTGCTGCCCACCGCGACGGCCGCCCGCGTGCGCGGCGCGGTCGGAGCCCTGCTGCGTGACCGCTGGGCCACGGCGCTCTGGTCCGGGGGCGCGCTCACCGGCGCCACCGCCGTGGGGCTGGGCACCGCCGCGCTCCTCGGGCACATCGTCGACGTGGTCGTGGCGGAGCGCGGTCCCGGCGCGCTGGTCGCCCCGGTGGCCGCGCTGCTGGTCGTCGCGGTGGTCAGCGGCGCCGGGACCGCGCTGGGCGCCGCGGGGGTGGCGCGGCTCGGCGAGGGCGTGGTGGCCGACCTGCGCGAGCGGTTCGTCGACCGGGCGCTGCGGCTGCCGCTGGAACGCGTGGAGCGGGCCGGGTCCGGCGACCTGACCTCCCGGGTCACCGATGACGTCACCATGGTGACCCGGGCCGTCCGGGACGCGTTCCCCCAGCTGGCCCAGGCCGTGCTCACCATCGTGCTCACCCTGGGGGCGTTGGCCCTGCTGGACTGGCGGTTCCTGCTGGCGGCGCTGGCGTCGGCGCCGATCCAGGTGGTCGCCCTGCGCCGCTACCGCCGAGGGGCCGCGCCGGTGTACGACGAGCACCGTCGCGCGGTGGGCGCCCGTCAGCACCGTCTGCTCGACACGATCAGCGGCGCGCGGACGGTGCGGGCGTTCGGCCTGGCCGACGAGCACACCCGGGGTGTCGCGGAGTCCTCGCAGCGGGCCGCGCACCTGGCGGTGGCCGGGACGGGCCTGGCCACGCGGTTCTTCAGCAGCCTCAACCTGGCGGAGTTCGTCGGGCTCTCCGGCGTGCTCGTGGCCGGGTTCTGGCTCGTGGACCGGGACGCGGCCACGATCGGGACCGCCACCGCCGCGGCGCTGTACCTCCACAACCTGTTCAACCCGGTGAACACGGTCCTGGGACTGGCCGACGAGGCGCAGAAGGCACGCGCGGGCCTGGCGCGGATGATCGGGGTGTGCGACCTGCCCGCGGCGGAGGAGCCCGACGACCTCCCCGCCCCGGACGGTTCGCTCTCGCTGTCGGGGGTGGGCCACGCCTACCGCCCGGGAGCGCCGGTCCTGTCGGGCGTCGACCTGGAGGTGCGGCCCGGGGAACGGGTCGCGTTGGTCGGGGCGAGCGGCGCGGGCAAGACCACCCTGGCCGCGCTGGTCGCGGGCGTGCACCGCGCCACGGAGGGAACGCTCCGGGTCGGCGGCCTCGACCTGGCGGTCACCGGCCCGGTGGCCGCCCGCCAGGCGGTCACCCTGGTCAGCCAGGAGGTGCACGTCTTCGCCGGTCCCCTCGCCGAGGACCTGCGCCTCGCCCGCCCCGGGGCCGGTGACGAGGATCTGCTGCGCGCGTTGGAGACGGTGGGGGCGCGGGCGTGGGTCGAGGCGCTGCCGGACGGGTGGGCGACGGTCGTGGGCGCGGGCGGGAACGCCCTGACCGCCGCCCAGGCGCAGCAGCTCGCGCTGGCGCGGTTGGTGCTCGCCGACCGCCCGATCGCGGTCCTGGACGAGGCGACGGCGGACGCGGGCAGCGCGGGCGCGCGCGAGCTGGAGGAGGCCGCCGCCCGGGCCCTGGAGGGCCGGACCGGGCTGGTGGTGGCCCACCGGCTGACGCAGGCGGCCGAGGCCGACCGGGTGGTGGTGCTCGACGGCGGCCGCGTGGTGGAGTCCGGGCCGCACGACGAGCTCGCGGCGGCGGGCGGACCGTACGCCGACCTGTGGCGGGCGTGGTCCGACCGGGAGTTCCGGGCGCCCGCCCGCTGACCCCGTGTGGCCGGGCGGACGGCCCGGCCACACGGCGTTCCTACGCCTGGGCGAGCACCTCGCGCAGGCGGCCGTGGAACGCCTCGGGGTCCTCGGCGAAGCCGATGTGGCCGCCGGGGAACATGACCGGCTCGGTGCCGATCCCGGCGGCCAGGACCCTCGACGCACGGTCGCACAGCTCCCCGGCCGAGTCCTCGCCGATCCCGACCACGACGCGCGCGGACACCGCGCGCAGCGCGTCCAGGTCGGGGCGCCAGTGCGTGGTGCCGCGCAGTTCGTGCCCGTAGAAGCGGCGTTCGTCCGCGACCTCCTGGGCGTCCCGGTCGCCGCCGAACATCTGCTGGAGCGCCTCGTCGGGCATGGCGATGTCGGCGCTGGCCATGAACTGGCGCCAGGCCCCGATGACGTCGCCGGACAGGTAGGTGGAGATCATCTCCTCGGTGCGGGCGTGCAGCCGGTCGCGGTCCGGCAGCAGCTCGTTCAGCGGCGGCTCGTGGGCGATCACGGTGTGCGCGAGATCCGGTCGGGCCTGGGCGAGGGCCAGGACGGTGACGGCGCCGCCGCTGGAGCCCAGGACCACCGCGGGCCCGGCGTCCACGTGGGTGATGAGGCGGGCCAGGTCGTCGGCGCGCAGGTCGGGCGTGGAGTCCTGGGCGGGGTCGTCGAGCGGGCTGCGGCCGATCCCGCGCGGGTCGGTGGTGAGCACCGTGTGGTCGGCGGCGAGCAGGTCGGCGAGCGGCGCGAAGGAGTCGGCGCCCATCGGGGAGCCGACGAGCGCCACGAGGGGTCCCTGTCCGCGCACCTCGTGGTACAGGCGCGCGCCGGGGACCTCAAGAGTGGCGGACGTGGCGGACGTGGCGGACGGGGTCGTGGAGCGGTTCATCAGGGGCCTCCCAGGGTGGATGTGTGGACACCTTCACCAGTAGGACCCCCGGTCACGCCGAAAGTCATCGCACCGCGCCGGATTTTCCTCCGCGGCGTTTCACCGGGGCGGCCGAGGGCGGCTCCGGGTGAGCGCGCGCCAGCGGTCGGCGAGGCGGTCGCGCCACGTGCGCGGCGGCGGGGCGGGCGACGCCTCCTCCCTGGCCTCGATCCTGGCCACCCGCTCGCGCAGGCGCTCCCTGACCTGGTCGGGCGTGTACGCACGGCGCCTGCGTTCGGCGCGGGCGATCACCGCCCCGGTGGCGGCGACCCCGACGAAGGCGGCCACACCGAGCACTCTCCTCCAACGCATGTGCCTAGGCTAGCGATGTGACGGAAACGAGCATGTCCCTGGACGAGGCCCTGGCCATCACGCGGACCGGCGACGCGTGGGTGTTCCGTGGCACGAGCGTGGCCGACCGGGCGATCCAGTTCGGCACGAACAGTCCGGTCAACCACGTCGGCATGACCCTCACGATCGAGGACCTCCCGCCGCTGATGTGGCACGCCGAGCTCGGGCGTTCGCTCGTCGACATGTGGACGGGCGCCCACCAGCGGGGAGCGCAGCTGCACGACCTGCGGGACGCCGTCCTGGTGTGGGGCCGCCGGTACGGGCAGGAGTGCTGGCTGCGGCAGCTCGACCCCGTGGCGACCCCCGCCATGGAGGACGCCGCGCTGCGCATCGTGGCCAGGCTCAACGGCACCCCCTTCCCCTCGTCGGCGGCGATGGTCACCCGCTGGCTCCGCGGCCGGGTCCCGCTGGGCCGCCGCGCCCGCGACCGCGACCTGGAGACCACCTACTGCGCGGAGGTCATGGGCCTGACCTACGAGGCGATGGGGCTGCTGCCGCGCGGCCGCCGCCCCGGCTACTACGCCCCGGGACGGTTCTGGAGCGGCGCCACCCTGCGGCTGGCCGGTGGCGCGACGCTGGGCGGGGAGATCCGCGTCATCCTTCCCGGGTCCTGAGCGGGGACCCCCGAGCTTCGGATTCCGGTCGCCCGCTCCTGGACCGGAACGTGGCGCAACTTTCTCTCCTTTCCCCTCATCCACACATGATGACGGCCGAAACACCCACACACGGCGAGGTTTCGCTACGGACCGGGTGGGCACCGGCCCGTTGTGACGCCTGCGCGAGGGGGATCATGTACGAGCAGACCATTGACCCGGCTGACGTCGCCGAGTCCGAGCTGGCCACCCACCGTGGGACGTTCCGGGCTCTGGCCTTCCGCGACCCCGTGGACCGGCAGGAGCACCTGGCGCTGACCTTCGGCGCACTCGACGACGGTGAGGAGGTCCTGGTCCGGCTGCACTCGGAGTGCGTCACCGGCGACGCCCTCGGCGCCCTGCGGTGCGAGTGCGGCGACCAGCTGAACGCGGCACTCGACGCGATCGTCGAACGCGGCCAGGGCGTGCTCGTCTACCTGCGCGGCCACGAGGGACGCGGGATCGGTCTGCTGGAGAAGATGCGCACGCTCGCCGTCCAGGACGGCCAGGGTCTGGACACGGTCGACTCGGCCACGGTGCTCGGGCTCCCCGTGGACGCCCGCTCCTACGGGGCCGCCGCCCGGCTGCTCCGGCATCTGGCGGTGCGCTCGGTGCGGCTGCTGTCGAACAACCCCGCCAAGGGGAGGGCCCTGGAGGACCACGGGATCAAGGTGGCGGCGCGGGTCCCCCTGCTCTCCGCCCCGCGCGAGGAGAACCTCGCCTACCTGACCGCCAAGCGGGACCGCATGGGGCACGACCTGCCGCACCTGGGCGGGGCCGATCCGGAGCCCGACCGTGGGTGAGCCGGTGCGCTACCAGGTGGCGGGCGCCCTGGCGGCGCAGACGGCGCTGCTGTGCGGACTCGCCGCGACCGTGGGGTTGGAACCCTGGGCGTGGTGGGCGGGAGGCGCGCACGCGGTGGCGGGCGCGGTTCTGCTGCTGTGGTCGGCGCGTCGGTCCGGACGCCGCGGTCTGGGGTTCGCCGACGGGATCACGCTGGTCCGGGCGGTCCTGGGCGGAGGGGTGCTGGCGCTGGCCGTCGACGGCGGCGCGGTGTGGGCGCTGGTCGCCCTGGCCGCGGTGGCGCTCGCGCTCGACCTGGTCGACGGCGCGGTGGCGCGCGGGAACGGAACGGAGTCGGGGTTCGGCGCCGCGTTCGACATGGAGACCGACGCGCTGCTGATCCTGGTGCTGAGCGCGTACGTGGCTCTGGCCCTGGGGCCGTGGGTGCTGGTGATCGGGTTGATGCGGTACGCGTTCGGTGCGGCGGCCTGGGCGGCCCCGTGGCTTCGGGGCCCGCTGCCGCCGAGCCGGGCACGCAAGGTGGTGGCCGCGGTGCAGGGGGTGGTCCTCGTGATCGCGGCGGCGGGGGTGCTGCCCGTGGCCGCGGCGACCGTGCTGGTGGCCTCGGCCCTGGCGGCGCTGGTCTGGTCGTTCGGCCGTGACGTCCTGGGGCTGTGGATCGCCGCCCGGCCCTGCCCGGTGCGGGCGCCGAGGTCGGTGTCGGCGGGGACGTGACTCCCGCGACGGTGCGGCGACCGCCTCGTGCGGGACGGAAGGAGAGGACGTATGGGTGAGCGGGCGCGCGCGTTCTGGGTGACCGCACCCGGCCTGGGCGAGGTGCGCGACGTCGCCGTGGCCGCGCCGGGCGAGGGCGAGGTGCTGGTGCGCACGCTGTACTCGGGGGTGAGCCGGGGCACCGAGGCCCTGGTCTTCCGGGGCGGGGTTCCGCCCGGCCAGTACGGGGCGATGCGGGCGCCCTTCCAGGAGGGGGACTTCCCCGGCCCGGTCAAGTACGGGTACCTCAACGTCGGGGTGGTCGAGGAGGGCCCGGCCGACCTGGTCGCGGGTGTGGTGTTCAGCCTGTACCCGCACCAGACGCGGTTCGTGGTCCCGTCGACGGCGGTGCGGCGCGTGCCCGACGACGTGCCGCCCGGGCGGGCGATCCTGGCCGGAACCGTGGAGACGGCGGTGAACGCCCTGTGGGACGCGCCGCCGCTGGTCGGGGACCGCGTCACCGTGGTCGGCGCGGGGATGGTGGGATGCTGCCTGGCCCGGTTGGCCGCGGGGGTCCCCGGGACCCGGGTGCAGCTGGTGGACGTGGACCCCGCGCGCGCCGGGATCGCCGACCGCCTGGGGGTCGGGTTCGCGACGCCCGAGGCGGCGGCCCCCCAGCGCGATCTGGTCTTCCACACCAGCGCCAGCCAGGAGGGGCTGACGCGGTCCCTGGAGTTGGTCGCCACGGAGGGCGAGGTGGTCGAGCTGAGCTGGTACGGCGATCGCGAGGTGCGTGTGCCGCTCGGCGGGGACTTCCACTCCCGCCGCCTGACCGTGCGCGCCAGCCAGGTCGGGTCCGTGGCTCCGGCCCGGCGCGGCCGGTACGACCACGGCGACCGTCTGGACCTCGCGCTGCGGCTGCTCGCCGACCCGGCCTTCGACGCGGTCGTCACCGGGGAGAGCCGTTTCGCGGAGTTGCCGTCGGTCCTGCCCCGTCTGGCCGACGGGTCGCTGCCCGCCCTGTGCCACCGCGTCGCCTACCCCTGACCCCGACCGCCGAGCGTCCGGGCCCTCCTTGGTCCGGGCCCCGGCCCATCCCTATCCCCGATCCGAGAGGACGCCCGTTGTTCAGTGTCACCGTCCGCGACCACCTGATGGTCGCGCACAGCTTCCGGGGCGAGGTGTTCGGTCCCGCGCGCAGGCTGCACGGCGCCACGTTCGTCGTGGACGCGACCCTGCGCCGCCCCGAGCTCGACGACGACGGCATCGTCGTGGACATCGGCCTGGTGACGCGGGAGCTGGGCGCGCTGGTCGCCGAGCTGAACTACCGGAACCTGGACGAGGTGCCCGAGTTCGCGGGGGTGAACACCTCGACCGAGTTCCTGGCCCGCGTGATCGCCGACCGGTTGGTGGAGCGGATCGACGCGCGTGGGCGCGGCCTGACGGGGGTGTCGGTCACGCTGCACGAGTCGCACGTGGCGTGGGCGACCTACGAGCGCGACCTGTGACCGTCACGTTCGTGGTGCCTGCGGCCGACGTGCCCAGCGGCGGCAACACCTACGACGCGCGGATCGCGGCGGCGCTCGACGCCCTGGGGCGGCCCGTGCGTCGCGTCGAGGTACCCGGATCCTGGCCACGGCCGGACGCCGCCGACCGCGACCGCCTGTCCCGGGAGCTGGCGCGCCTGCCCGACGGCGCGGGCGCGCTGGTGGACGGACTGGTCGCCTGCGGGGTGCCGGAGGTCGTCGCAGCGCACGCCGACCGGCTGCGGATCGTGGTCCTGGTCCATCTCCCCCTGGCCGACGAGACCGGGCTGTCCCCCGACGAGGCCGCCGACCTGGACGCCCGCGAGCGCGCGGTGCTCACGATGACCGGGGTGGTGGCCACCAGCGGGTGGGCGGCACGGAAGCTGGCCGCCCACCACGGCCTGGCCCGGGTCCACCACGTCGCCCCGGGCACCGACCCCGCACCGCTCGCACCCGGCACCGACGGCGTCTCCCACCTGCTGTGCGTGGCGTCGGTGACCCCGCGCAAGGGGCACGACCTGCTCCTGGAGGCCCTCGCGCGGCTGGACGGCCCGCCGTGGGAGTGCGTGTGCGTGGGCCCGGTCGGCCGGGGCGCGCACGCCGAGCGCGTGCGGGCGCGGGCGGGAGCGTTGGGGGTGCGCCTGACCGGTGCGCTCACGGGGGCCGACCTGGAGGCCGCCTACGCCGCGGCCGACCTGGTGGTGCTCCCCTCCCGCGCCGAGACGTTCGGCATGGCGGTGACCGAGGCCCTCGCGCACGGTGTGCCGGTGGTGGCCGCGCGGGTCGGCGGGGTTCCCGAGGCGCTGGGACGGGATGCCGGGGGCTCTCGGCCCGGCCTCCTCGTCGCCCCGGAGGACGCCGCCGCGCTCACCGAGGCGCTACGGCTCTGGCTGGTCGACCGGGATCTGCGCGAAGGACTGCGAACCTCGGCGCGCCGGCGGCGGTCGGAGTTGGCAGGATGGAAGCAGGCGGCGCGCGCGATGTGCGCGGTCCTCGACGAGGAGGGGTGCCGTTGACCTCGACTGGAGTACCGGCGTTCGCACCGGAGTGGCTGGCGCTGCGCGAGGGCGCGGACGCCGAGGCCAGGTCGGAGCGAGCGGTCGAGCAGGTGCGCGGACACGGTCGCGTGGTCGCCGACCTGGGGTGCGGCACGGGGTCGCTCGGCCGGTGGCTCGCGCCGCGGCTCCCGGAGACGCGGCGGTGGGTGCTGTTCGACCGGGATCCGGCCCTGCTGGGGCTGGCGAGGGAGAGCGTGCCGGTCGACCGTGTGCGGACCCGCACACTGGACCTGGCGTCATTGCGGGCCCGCGATCTGGACGGCGTGACTCTGGTGGTGGCCTCGGCACTGCTGGACCTGTTGACGCGTGCCGAGGTGGAGGCGCTGGCCGGGGCGGTCGTCGAGGCCGGGTGTCCGGCGCTGTTGACGCTGACGGTGGCGGGCCGGGTGGAGCTGTCCCCCGCCGATCCGCTCGACGCACGGCTGGCGCGGGCCTTCGACGACCACCAGCGGCGCGGCGGGAGGCTCGGGCCCGACTCCGCCGCCGTCACGGCCGACGTGTTCGAGGGGCTGGGGGCGCGGACGCGCGCGTTCGCGAGCCCGTGGCGGTTGGGGCCGGAACGCGGCGACCTGCTGCGGGAGTGGTTGCGCGGCTGGGTGGGCGCGGCGGCCGAACAGGAACCCGCGCTGCCGGTGGCGGCGTATCTGGAGCGGCGGCTGGCGCAGTGCGAGCGGGGCCGCCTGTGGGCCACGGTCCACCACACCGACCTGGTGGTGCTTCCACCCCGGGCGCCCGGTTCGGAGACGCCATGAGGGCATCCGACGCCCCGCCGGACGCGGACGCCGCGTGGGACACGGGCACACCGCGGGACCCGGGCCCCGAACGAACCTTGGGTGGCCGACGAGGCACGAACGCACGGCTGTGGACGGGGTGGGTGCGAGCCCTCGTGGGGACGGCGATCCTGGCGGGCGTGGTGTGGTGGTTCCCCGCCGGGGCGTTCACGTCCGCGTTCGCGGTGGTGGACGCCGGTGCGGTGCTGGTGGCGCTGGGGGTGGGGGCGTACACGACCGTGTTGAGCGCGGCGCGCTGGTGGGTGGTGGCGCGCGGGGTCGGGCTGCGGCTGCCGTTCACCCGGGCGGTCGGGGACTACTACCGCGCCGTGTTCCTCAACGCCGTGCTGCCCGCCGGGGTGCTGGGCGACGTCCACCGGGCGGTCAGCCACGGCCGGTACGCGGGTGACGTGGGGCGCGGGGTGCGTGCGGTGGTGTTGGAGCGGGTGGCTGGTCAGGTCGTGCTGGCGGTGACCGGCGCGGCGCTGCTGTTCGCCCTTCCGGCGGCGCTGTTCGGTCCGGGGCTGCGGGCGGTCGGCGTGTCCGCCGGGGTGATCGTGGCCGCCGCGGCGCTGGTCGGTGCGGGGCTGGTGCTGGGTCGGGGGCGGCGTCCCCGGTGGTGGTGCGTGCTGCGGGACACGGCGGTGGACGCGCGCGCGGGCGTGCTCGCGCGCGGAGCGGAGGTCGTGGGACTGTCGGCGGCGGCGCTGGCCGGTCACGTGGGCCTGTTCGTGTTCGCGGCCTCGGTGGTGGGGGTGTCGGCCCCCGTGGCCCAGGTGGCGCCGCTGGTGGTGCTGTCCCTGCTCGCGATGAGCCTGCCGGTGAACGTGGGCGGGTGGGGGCCGCGCGAGGCGGTCACGGCGTTGGCGTTCGGCGCCGCCGGACTCGGCGCCGAGCAGGGGGTGACGGCGTCAGTCGTCTACGGGCTGCTGGCGCTCGTGGCGGGGCTGCCCGGCGCGGCGGTCATCGCCGTGCGGCTGGTCGGACGCCGCCGGGTCCAGGGCGGCCAGGTGCCCGCCGAGGGCGGCGACGAGCGCGGCGAGCAGGCGACGGCCCTTGTCGGCGGTGGCCAGTGAGGGACGGCCGACCACGCCGGTGGGGGTGTAGGGGGCCAGGCCCAGGGTGGGCATGTGGTCGCGCGGGCCGGTGACGTGGTCGGCGCGGCCGGGGCGGACGAGGTGGGGGTGAGTGTGCAGCAGGACCGAGGTCTCCAGCTCCCCCGCGTGCATGTCGGTGTCGTTGTCGGTGGTCATCCCGGCGGCCTCGCGTGCCGCCTCCCACTCGTGCGCCTGGGGGAAGAGCGCCATCGTGCCCTGGGATTCCTGGACGACGTTGGCCAGGACGTGGTTGCCGCCGTGGCCGTTGACCAGGACGAGCCGGGTGTCGCCGAGCGAGGCGGCGATGTCGGTGACCACGGCGTGCAGGGTGCGCGCGGAGAGGCTGACGGTGCCCGGCCAGGCGGCGTGCTCGTGGGAGCAGGAGATGGTCAGCGGTGGCAGGAGGCGCACGGGGTGGGCGCGGGCGAGTTCGCGCGCCAGGACGCAGGCGATGACGGTGTCGGTGATCAGGGGCAGGTGGGGGCCGTGCTGTTCGAGGCTGCCCACGGGCAGCAGTGCGACGCGGGAGTCGCGTTCGCCCTCCTCCACGGTGGTGGTCAGGGGCAGGAGCGAGAGCATGAGGTCGTCCATGGGCCCCAGTATCGCGGGTACGGGCGGCACGGGCCGCAGGGCGGAGAGGTGCGCCGGGACACGGGACGGCGTGCCCCGTGACCCGGCGGTGCGTCACAACCAGACGAGCTCGGCGCGCAGACGACGGGCGGTGCGTTCCGGCAGGCTCCCCCGGATGATCGAGCGGTCGAGGATGTTGTAGACGACCGTGCCGCCGTCGGGCAGCTCCATGCCCCAGGCGAACGCCCGGCCCCTGTGCTCGCCCTCGGTCAGCCGCAACTCGAAGAACTCCGCGCCGGGCTCGTCGTGGTAGACAGAGGTAGTGCCGTTGGTGTGGTCCTCGGTCATCGTGGATCTCCCTTCGGTGAGCACTGCCCGGGGCGATCGAGCGCCAACTCATGGACGCCCCGGGCAGTGGTTCTCTCGGTTACCGAGCGGGCCGGACGAACTCGCCCTTGTGCGCCCCGTCGAGGAAGCACTCCCACTCATGGGGGGTGAAGAACAGCACGCCGCCCTGCGGGTCCCGGGAGTTGCGCACGGCGGTCCCCTCGTCCAGGTGCGCCACCTCCACGCAGCCCTTGGCGGTGTCACTGGCCTGAGCCTTGAACCAGTGCGCGCCGGAGAGGTCAGGAACAGCAGTCATTCGGTCAGGTCCTTTGCGATACTGGAAATGAACTCTTCGAGGTCCTCGGGCGCCAGAGCAGAAGCGCTCATCAGGGAGAAACTCTCTCGGAATTCTGCCACCAGCGGACGCTTCTGGAGGAACAGGTTCCCGGCTGGGGACTCGACGTAGACGTGATCCAGGTCGTCCGGATCCTCGAACTCGATCAGCATGAACGGACCGACCAGACCCGCATGTGGTCCTCGGCTGAACGGCATGATCTGCACGGTGATGTTGGGCCTGTGCGCCATCTCCACAAGATGCGTGAACTGGGCACGCATGGCCGCGGGTCCGCCGAACGGCCTCCGGAGCGCGGCCTCGTCGAGGATGGCCCACAGCCTCAGGGGGTTCTCGCGTTCCAGCACCTGTCGGCGCTGCATCTTCAACTCCACGAGACGATCGAGGTCATCCTGCGATCCATCGGGCATGGTCGCCCGCGTCACCGCACGGGCATAGTCCTCGGTGGCGAGCAGGGCGTGGATGACGCTGGGGTGGTAGCTCCGCAGACGATCTGCTTCGGCCTCCAGACCGACGTAGCTCCCGAGCCCGGAGGGAAGGACGTCGTCGTAGTCGTCCCACCAGTTGTCCTTGGCGCTGACCTTGGACATCGCGGCGAAGCGTGCCTGCTGGTCAGGGTCGGTCACCCCGTACAGGTTCATGAGGACGCGCAGCTCACTCGGCTTGACGACGCGCTTGCCGTTCTCGATGCGGCTGAGCGTCGCTTCGGAGAGCCCGGACTCCCGCGCGACCTCGGCGTTGGTCATCTCGCGCTGCTCACGCAACCTCCGCAGATCAATACCGAGCCGCCGTCGCCCGACCGTCACATCAGCCATGACCACCTCCTCTGCGCCACAGGGTAAGCACTGAGCGTGATGATTTTCAAGTCCTTTCATGAAAGTTCTGAAGAGGATTCGACAGGGAGACCCGCTGGCGCGACATATGACGCATCACTACTCAAAGTGGTCATTCTTCAGCACAGAGAATCAGGAACCCTTGACAGAGCGTCCAGCTCTCACGGATCCTGGTGCAACTGGATGCAACCAACCCCCGAGAGGACAGCATCCATGGTGAACCTGAAGTTCGTCGGCAAGGACCCTGAGTCAAATAACGGCCGCTCCCCCACGGTTTTCGTTGACGCCGACAATGCTGACCTGGTGATTCAGGGCTGGACGGCGGACGCGGAAACTCTGGCGGCCTGCCAGAAAATCGATATCATTCCGGACCACGAATCCGTGGTCCGCATTCCCTCCCGTCTGATCGAGCTGCTGAGGAAGGCGTGCGATGACGTCGAACGCGTCCGGCATCAATGACCTGTTGAACTCCTGCGAAGTATCTGCTCTTCACCTGGAGATGCGTGACGTCTACGGCGTTGAGGAGGAGATGGAGGGTTTCCACAGGTGGAAGCGAAGCGGCCAGGGCACCGACTGGTCGGACCGCGCTTCTTGGTGGAATGATTTCTACCAAGCCGTCTCGAACGCTGTAGCCAAAGGCGCGGCGGTGCGCCGTGCACGCATTGTCTCTGTTCCAGTGACCGACTACATCCGCTTCGAGTATGAGGAGACCGAAGGCAACCTCATCACCGGTGAAGAGGTTCGCTGGCTCGCCCGACGCCACGCCACCGACATCGCTCTTCCTGGCAATGACTTCTGGCTCTTCGACAACCGAACCTTGTACATCAACCACTTCGCGGGTGACGGCACGCCGACCGAACCCGAGATCATCGAAACACCGCATGTGGTCGAACTCTGCGACTCTGCTTTCGAGGAAGTCTGGAAGCGCGCGACACCGCACAGATCCTTCCGCATCTGACCACCACGACCAACGGATCACCAACTCGTGCCCTCGTCTTCCCCATCCAATGCCCAAGCAGCCCGTGGAGCCGTCGCCGCGCGGTTGAAGGAACTTCGCCTGGATGCCGGAATCACGGGGGTAGAGCTGGCCTCTCAGTGCGGTTGGCACAAGTCCAAGTCATCACGCATCGAGAACGCTAGGACTCCCCCCTCCGACGCGGATATCAGGGCTTGGTGCCGAGCCTGCAACGCAAGTGATCAGGCAGACGATCTCATCGCCGCGTCACGAAGCGCCGAATCCCTCTACGTGGAGTGGCGGAGAAAACAGCGGGCAGGCTTGCGCCACCTACAAGAATCTTATATCCCCCTCTACGAACAGACCAAGGTCTTCCGAAACTACACACCAAACCTGATTCCCGGTTTTCTTCAAACCCCTGAGTACGCTGCCGCGCTCTTCAGATCTATCACTGAATTCGATGAGATCGACGATGACGTCGAGGAGGCCACCAAGGCCCGAATAGACCGTTCACGAATTCTCTGGCGAGGGAACCGCCGCCTTGCCATGGTGCTGGAAGAATCAGTCCTTCGGCATCGCATCGGAGACAGTGAGACCATGGCCGGACAACTCGGCCACCTCCTGACAGTCATGCCTCTACCCCATGTCTCCATCGGCATCATCCCCTTCACATCCCCCCGCCCCATCTGGCCAATGGAAGCCTACGTCATTTTTGATGACTATCTTGTCCAAATTGAACTCGCAGCTGCGGAACTCAGCATCGAGGCCCCCACAGAAGTGTCCACATACCTCAAGACATTCGACCGATTCCAGAAGATCGCCGCGTACGGGACCGAGGCCCGAGCGCTGATCACCTCAGCCATCGAAGCACTCGAATAATAGCCATAAAAAGAAGACGCCAGACAGCATCTCCAGACAGACAGGGAAAGAATATGCAGAACTCTTCCGATTCCAACAATGAACAAAACACGTCGGCAAAGTACGCTGAATCGGTCTACACCGAATGGACCCAGAAGGAGCAAGGCGGACTCCGCAAGCTACAGGAGTCCTACATCCCACTCTACGAACGCACCCAGCGATTCAGGAAATATATGCCGGACATCATCCCGGGATTCTTCCAAACACCGGCCTACGCGAATTCGCTCCTCGCAACGATCACTGAATTCCGAGGGATTCCCAACGAGGTGGAGCCAGCCGCCGAAGCCCGAGTGCGCCGCTCCCGCATTATTCACCAGAAAGATCGAACATTTGAGATCGTTCTTGAAGAGTCAGTGCTCAGGTACCGCATGGGAAACAACGAAACCATGGCAGAACAGTTTGAGCACCTTCTGACCATGTCCTCCCTACCCCATGTGTCCCTCGGGGTCATCCCGTCGTCTGCCCCTCGCTCCATGTGGCCAGTCGAAGGGTTCAGCATCTATGACGACACGCTCGTCCAGTCGGAACTGTTGGCCGCGGAAATCAACATCGAAGCCCCCGCAGAGATCGCGACCTACATCAAGGCGTTCGACCGCCTCCAGGAGCTCGCTGTCCACGGCGACGAGGCCCGCGCCGTGATCACCTCCGCCATCGAGGCGCTCGACTGAATCTGTGCAACTTCATGCAACTCGCTTGGAGTCCGACACACACTCTCTGTAGCGTCCTGATCAGACCAGCGATCACCGCATCGCCGACGCAGATCGGATGCTCCCATGCGCCCTTCCCCCGCCTCTGACGAGCGGTCACCCGACCCGAGCGCCGTAGCGCTCGCCGTACTGCGCAGGCACTACGGCGACCGCTACGCCATCCACCGCAACAGCGACCTGTGGGTGGCCACCGACCGCTCCCCGTCGGGTCTGACCGCGCCCACGATCATCGAGCCCACGTTGGAGCTGTTCGTGGCCGCGTTGGAGAGCCCCGGGCAGCGCGCCGGTCGGCCGTTCGAAACCGCGTGACCCCTACCCGCACCCGCCACGAAACGAAGGAGACACACGCATGGACACCCAGCCCGACTCCCCCACCCCTGTCGAGCACGAAGTCATCGAACTGGGAGACGTCGCTGACCTGACCCTCGGCCAGGGCCGCGCCCGTAACGAAAACAAGCGCAGCCCGTACAACTGACCGCACCGGGGTGTTCGGGGCCGCCTGGTCCCGGACACCCCACAGACAGCGCAGGAGCACACCCATGTGGTTCGGTGGCTCGATCGGTCCGCCCCTCACCCGTCCGCGTGATTGCCGCCCGATCCTTCCCCACCTGACACAGGTCTGGACAAGCACGGACTGGCCCGAACACGAACGCCGGTGTGTCACGCACAGAGGACGGCACGTGGTCGTGCTGGGCCCGTGCGGCGCTGACACGGACGATCTACACCAGACCACGGCGGGCACTGTGCCCGATGACGTCGTGTGGCGGTGGCCGGGCAGCTACGTCGTCGCGCAGATAGAGCCGGAAGCGGTCACCCTCTGGACCGACCTGGCGTCGGCGATCCCGGTCTACACTCGACGAACCCCGGAGGGAACGCAGTGGGCCTCAAGTTCGCGACTGTTGGCCTGCCTCGACGGCGCACTGAGGGTGAACCTCGACACAGTGGCCGCGCGCCTGATCAGCCCCGACACGGCGGAACTCGGAACGGACTCCTTCTTCCTCGGCGTCGAGCGAGTCCCTCCCGGGCACCGAATCCGGCTGTCCGCGCGCACCGAGCCGCTCCCGCAGGCTGTGTGGCGGCCGACACCACGATCTGAAGGGCACGCGCGTCGACTGCGTGCCGCGCTCGAAGGAGCGGTCTCCGTCCGGGTAGACCGAGCGTCGCGACCGAGCACGGACTTCTCCGGAGGGTTCGACTCCTCAGCCCTCGGTCTCCTGGCGGCGGAACGGCTGGTTTCTCAGCAGCGCCGGATCGTGGGCGTCACCGTCCACCCGAAGGGGGTCCACGACGGCGGAGACTTGGACTACGCCCGCGAGGCCGCCCACCACATCGGGCTCGACCACCGCTGGTTGCCGGTCACCGAAGAACACGCCCCCTATCGCGAGCTCGGTGTGGTTCCCGCGACCGACGAACCCGCACCGTCCACGGTCTCGTACGCCTACTTCTCCGCGCAGTTGGTGTGGCTGGTCGAACAGGTGGGTTCCGACCTGCACATGACCGGGGACGGAGGGGATGCCCTCCTCCTCACACCGCCCTACCACTTGGTCGAACTTCTGAGGTGTGGCCGAATCGGACGAGCACTCGGCGAGGCCGCCCGGTGGGCGCACGTTCGCCGGACGTCCATCATCGACGCGTTCCGCACCGCGAACTCCAGGATCGAACCGGACCCAGTTCCGCGCTGGGTTCACGCTGCATTTCCCGCTTCCAACGATGCGAACCCCTTCTCGTTGCAGAGCCAGACCCAGCGAAGCCTGATGCGCACCATGACCCAGGCCGGACGCACGGCGCGCGCCGACGCACAGCTCGCCGAGGCGTTCGGCATAGCACTGCACAACCCCTACTTCGACTCCCAGGTCATCCATTCCTATCTGTCCGTACCAGTCGACGACCTGCCCGGACCAGCGCGGTACAAGCCGGTCATGGCCGAGGCCATGCGGGACCTCTTCCCAGTACGACTCACCCGCCGCACCACCAAGGGGGACGCCTCCAGCGACCACCACCAGGGGCTAAGGAAGGCGCTACCCGTGCTCCTCGACTTCGTCGACGGCCACCTGGCCGCTCAGGGACTGGTCGACGTCGCCTGCCTGCGAAAGTCGATACGGCACGCGGCCCTGGGCATCGGAGACGAGCTCGCCCAGATCGAATCGACCGTCTCCACCGAGGCGTGGCTTCGCGCGGTCAACGCCGCACCGAGGATCCCGTGGGACGCGTGTGAGGTTGGCGCGGTATGACGACCTCACACGGTGACCTGGACGCGGTCCGAGCGTGCGACCTGGGGTCGGCGACCGTGGTCGTGCACTACGAGACCGGAGCCGTCCAGGTCCTGGCGACCGGAAAATACCCCCGACCAGTCGTCGCAGGACGGAAGTGGGAGGCGAGCTGGGGTGTGCAGGAGCTCCCCATGGGCTTCGCCGAGTTCCCACGCGTCCCTCCTGTTCATCGGCTCATCGCCGCAGGAGCTCTTCTCGTGGTGATCGTGGTCGGACGGACCGGACGACGTCACCTGCGCATGCACCGCATGCTCCGCCTCGTGCGGCACGTGTCCGGGTACGGTCGGCCTCCGGCCACGGTCACCGAGGCGGAGAGAGCAGTCCACGCTGTGCGCGGTCTCGGGCTGTTCTCGCCCGTGCGCGTCGCGTGTCTGGAGGAGTCGGTGGCCGCAGTGCTCACGCTGGCGGCATTGGGAAGAGGGGCGCGCTGGTGCCACGGCGCGATCGGCGATCCCATCCGACTGCATGCCTGGATCGAGGCGGAAGGGTTCCCCGTGGCGGAACCGGACAGCACACGGCGGTGCACGGCGCTGCTGGCCATCCCAACCATGAAGGAAGCGACATGAGCGAACCCCTGGTCTGGCTGCACGGAGACAGGGCGGGCATCGGCCCGCTGCGTGCCGACCTGGTCGAGGAGTACTGGCGGTGGGAGCAGTCGATTCCCACCATCGTCGGTTACAACCGGCAGACGCCGCAGCCGATGGAGACCACCCGGGAGATCCTCCTCGAGGGATACGGGCGAGCCTCGGACCGGGAGCTGCGTTTCACCGTCTACGACCTGACCGGGGACGACCCCCAACCGGTGGGACTGGCTCAGGTCTACGTGGACCCGATGCGCCGCAACGGCGAGTACGTCGTGGCACTGGGCGAATCGCGGAACAAGGGCATCGGCACGGAGGCGACGCGGCTGGTCCTGGACTACGCCTTCCACGTCACCAACCTGCGGTGCGTCTATCTCACGGTCATCGAACCGAACACGGGGGCCATCCGCGCGTACGAGAAGGCGGGCTTCCGACGACAGGGGGTGCGCCGGGACTCCAATCAGTGGCTGGGCGAGACGGTGAACGAGGTGCTCATGGACGCCGTCCCCGGGGACGTGCCGTGGAAGTCTCTGGTGAAGCAACAGTTCGCGCCGTGACCCTTGATCGGGCCGCTCCCAGGGGCGTAGGGGCGCGGCGCTAGGGTGGTCGGATCCGATCCGACGGGAGGCCCGATCCGTGGACGCCGTGCTGTTCGACATGTTCGGGGTGATCGCCCGCGACCAGTCGCCCGAGGGGCGCGCGGCCCTGGAACGGGAGGCCGGAGCGGCCGGGGCGGACTTCTGGGACGCCTACTGGTTCCCGCGTCAGGCCTACGACCGGGGCGACCTCGACGGACCCGCGTACTGGAAGTCGGTGGCCGACCGGCTCGGCGTGGTCTTCGACGAGCGGCGGGTGCGGCGGCTGCTCGCCCTGGACGTGGAGAGTTGGTCGCGGGTCGACGAGGAGATGGTCGCCTACGTCGCGGGGCTGGCCGCCGAGGGGATGCGCCTCGGGCTGCTGTCCAACATTCCGGCGGAGATCGCCGACTTCTTCGGGGAACGGCACGCCCGGGTGTTGGAGCCGTTCTCGGTGGTGGGCCTGTCCAGCCGCATCCGCCGCGCCAAGCCGGAGCCCGCGGCCTTCGCGTGGGCGGTGGAGCGGTTGGAGGTGCCCGCCGCGCGGGTGCTGTTCGTGGACGACCGGCAGGCCAACGTCGACGCGGCCGTCCGGCTGGGGCTGGCGGCGCACCGGTTCACCTCCCTGCGGGCGTTGCGGGAGCGCGTCCTCGAGGGTTGAACCAACCGCAGGCCACGGGACGGCCAACAGTCTTCCTGCATGCCGTCGACGTGCTCGCGATCCACACCCACCCCCGTGTATAACGTTTTGTAATCAATCCCATACGGAGGGTGTAATCGTGGTTCGCTTCACCACCGCTGCCGCGACGGGCCTCGCCGCCTGCGCGCTGACCCTGTCCATCGCCACCCCGGCCCAGGCCGCGGAGGGCACGCTGACCTTCGAGGTCATCGACTGGAGCCAGCTCAAGACCAACGAGCACGTCATCACCGACGCCAAGCCCGGGTCCTGCCACAACCTGCCGGACGAGGTGATCGCGGAGGCGAAGAACACGGAGTTCCACAGGTTCACGAACAACACCGAGTCGCCGGTCATCCTGATCCGGAACTCCTGTGACCAGTTCGAGTCCAACGGCCGGGCGCAGGCCGTCGAGTACGTCAGCGCGGGCGACACGGTCCGCGAGCTGGACCCCTCGGTGAAGGCTCTGCTCGTCCTGCAGAACCCCGCCGACGCGGCGGAGGCGGCTGAGGCCGCGGAGTCCGGGGAGACCATGGAGCTGGCTCCGAACGAAGCCGCGCCCGCCGAGGCGGGGCCGGCCAAGCCCGCGGAAGCGGCTGAGGCCGCCCCGGCGGAGAGCGCGGAGGCGGCGCCCGCCAAGCCCGCCAAGCCCGCGGAGGCGGCTGAGGCCGCCCCGGCCGAAGCGGCCCCGATGGGCCGCCGGTAGGCGCCACACCGAACGCACGAGTGCCCCGTCGGACCCCGGCGGGGCACTCGTGCGTCCGACCCTTCCCACCTGGGTAAAGGCGGTGGCGCGGTGCGTGACAGGCCCCGGGGCGCGTGCGAGTCTGATCGTATGGACGAGACACAGAAGGCGGTCCTGGAAGGCGGACCGAAGGACCTTCCGCAGCGGATCGTACCGGCGCCGCGCGCGGGCGACGAGGTCAAGATCGCGTTCCGCGGCGGATACGAGCACTTCAGCGCCACCGCACGGCACCTGTACACCGATGAGGGGGACCTGCCCGTCTACGAGTGGACCTCACGCACGGAGATGGCCTCGTAGCGCCGTGGCGGGCGACGTTCGCCCCGCGGGTCGTGAACGCGTCGGTCGGTGTCCGCGGTCGGGCGGCCCCGGAAAATGGCTCGACGGCTTCGTCGAAGTCCTGACACAGTGGCGCACCATGACCGACCTCGAACTCCTGACCGCCGCGGACGTACGACTCATGCAGGGTCTGGCGCAGCGTCTGACCGCCACCCGCCCGGAACTGGTGAACAGCGACGCGTCCTTCGGCGAGCTGGCCTGGAACTGGGGCAGGGGGCACGCCGGCGCCGGCGCGCACTGGCCGCGTCGGCTGTGGTTCTCCGGCGACGATCTGGTGGCGTGGAGCTGGGCCCAGCTTCCGCGCACGGTGCGGCTGAGCGACGGGTCGGTGAGGGACCTCACCGACGCCTATCTCGCGTACCAGGTCCACCCCGACCACGCCGGGCTGATCGACGAGGTGATCGACTGGTACGACGGCACGGCCGCGGGCATCGAGCGCACGGTGCGGCCGAGCGCCGCCGACGAGTTCGCTCTGCGGCGATGGGCGGCGCACGGATACGAGACCGACCCGGCCTCGCTCGGCGACGCCGGTCACTGGACCCAGCTCAACGAGCGGGACCTCGCCGACGTGGAGCAGCCGGTCCTGCCGGAGGGATTCCGGTTCCGCACCGCCGACGAGGCCGGACCTGAGGCCGCGGTCCAGGCCCACCTGGACGCCTGGGCTCCCACGGCGTACACGGCCGAGGGCTACCAGGGCGTCCGGCGGACGGCGGGGTACCGCGGCGACCTGCACGTCCTGGTGGAGGCGCCGGACGGAACGATGGCGTCCTCGACGATCATGTGGCTCGACGAAGCGAACGGGACCGTCGAGTTCGAGCCGGTCGGGACGCATCCCGACTACCGGCGTCTGGGGCTGGCGCGGGCGATGCTCCTGCACTGCATGCGTCTGGCGCGGGCGGCCGGGGCCACGCACACGACCGTCGCCTGCCTGGGTGCACCGGGGCATCCCGAGGCGCGCGGGCTGTACCACGGCGTCGGGTTCCGGGAGTTGGCCCGGGACGCTCCGCTCATCAGGACCCGCGACGCCGTTCCCACGGGGGTGGCCTAGCCTGGGACCGGTCCCGGCGTCGCCCGCCGGGACCTCGTGTGTCCAGCGAAGACGACCCCGGGGAACAGAGTGAGCATCCAACCGCGTACGACAGCGACGGCCTTCCGCGTGGTGGCGGTGATCGAGGCCGTGACCTGGGCCGGACTGCTGGTCGGCATGGGATTCAAGTACCTGGGCGACGGCAGCGAGGTCGGCGTGCACGTGTTCGGGCCGCTGCACGGCGGCGCGTTCATGCTCTACGTGGCGTTGACCGTGGCCGCCGCGCTGCACCTGCGCTGGGGGATCTGGCCGACCCTGGTCGCGTTGGCCGCCTCCGTGCCTCCCCTGGGGACGCTGCCCGCGGAGTGGTGGCTGCGCCGCACCGGACGCCTCGGCCGACCGCGCGAGGCCGCGCGGACACCCGAACCGGTCGCCTGACCACCGACGGCCGCTGAGGCGCGTGCCCCAAGGCCTGCCGGGGTGGGATGGGCTGCTGGCCCCGTGCGGCTGGCGGTGCGGGAGGACCGGATCACCCCGGCCGCCGCGCGATCCGGTCCACGTCCACCCGTTCGGCCTCCGTCAGCGGCGCACCGGCCCGCTCCCGCAGCCCGGCGGCCTCGGCCACGAGCTTCCTCGCCCGCTCCCCGTCCCCCATCAGCGCGTACGCGCCCGCCTGGCCCTCCAGCGCGAGCGCGACCGCGCGGGGGTCGCCGCTGGCCTCGGCGGCCTCGCACGCCTCCTCGTGCCGCGCGAGGGCGAGCCCGGCGTCGCCGCGCTGTTCGGCGACGTAGCCCAGCTGTGTGAGGATGAACGCCAACCCGATCCGTCCGGCGGCGCCGCGGTTCCAGTCCAACCACCGCAGGAGCAGCCGTTCGGCCCGCTCCAGGTCGCCCGAGCGGCGCGCCACCAGGGCCAGTCCTGCGTCGGCGAACTGTTCGCCCAGCGTGTCCGCGTGTTCGGCCGCGATCCCCCGCGCCCGTTCGAGCAGGTCGCCCGCCCGCTCCAGGTCGCCGTGGAGCATCGACACGCGTCCCAGTCCCGAGAGCGTGCGCGCGACCACCGTCCACAGCCGCAGGTCCTCGGCGATGCGCAGCCCCTCCTCGTGGTGGGCGGCCATCCCCTCCAGGTCACCGAGCGCCTCCAGGACCTCCGCGGCCGCGTTGGCGGCCTGGAGAACCCCCCAGCGGTCGCCGAGGGCGCGCAGCTCGCGTTCGCTCTCCCTGGCCCAGGTCAGCGCCGCGTCCAACTCGCCCCTCCGGTGGGCGGCGTCCGCGAGCAGGACCCGGCTGACCGCGGCGCACCACCGGTCCTGGGCCGCGAGGGCCTCCTCGTGCGCGTCCCGCACGCGTCGCTCGGCCTGCTCGGTGTCGCCGAGCCCCCACCGGGACAGTTCCAGGAACCAGGCCAGCCGCGCGCGGGTGGGGGTGTCCGGAACCATGGGCAGCGTCCGCCGAGCCTCCTCACGCAGCCGCGCGTCCTTCGGGTCGGCGAGCGCGGCCCGCCACACCCGGGCGCACGCCCGCGCCCCGGGCCGTCCGCCCGGCAACGCCAGTGCCCGGTCGAGCGCCTCACGCGACTCACCGGACCTCCCCCGCAGGTGGCGGTACCAGCACAGGGCGTTGGCCAGGCGCAGTGCCAGGTCGGTGTCGGCCTCGCGCACGGCCGTGTCCAGGGCGGCGCGCAGGTTGGCGGCCTCGCAGTCCAGGCGCTCCAGCCACCGGCGCTGGTCACGTCCGCGCACGCCCGCGTCGGCGCGTTCGGCCAGGTCCGCGAAGTGGCGGGCGTGGCGCAGGCGGGCCCGACCCGTGGCGCCCGACTCGGCCAGGCGGTCCAGCGCGTAGGCGGCCACCGACTCCAACAGGTGGTAGCGGGTCCCGGTCGGGTGGCGCCCGACGACCACCAGGGAGCGGTCGACGAGCGCGCCGACGGCGTCCAGGACCTGGGCGTGGGTCACGGCCGCGGAGGCGGTGCACACGGCCTCGGCGGCGGCCAGGTCGCCGCCGTCGGAGAGGACGGACAGGTGGGCCAGGACCTGGCGTTCGACGGCGCCGAGCGGTTCCCAGCTCCAGTCGATCATCGCGCGCAGGGTGCGCTGTCGCGCGGGGGCGTCGCGGCGGCCCACGCCCAGCACGGCGAAGCGGTCGTCGAGCCGGGCGGCCAGTTCGTCCGCGCTCATGTGGCGCAGTCGCGTGGCGGCCAGTTCGAGGGCCAGCGGGATGCCGTCCAGACGTCGGCAGATCACGGCGACGGCGGCGGCCGTGTCCTGGTCGAGCGTGAAGGACGGCTCGGCCGCGCTGGCCCGCGCGACCAGGAGCTGGGCCGCTCCGGAGCGGGCGAGTGCCTCGGGGTCGTCGGTCTCCGGGGGCAGGTCCAGCGGCGGGACGGCGAACAGCCGTTCCTCCGCCACGTCCAGCGGCACCTGGCTGGTGGCCAGGACGGTCAGGTCGGGCAGCGCCCGCAGCAGGCGGGCGACGGTGTCGGCCGCGGACGCGACGACGTGTTCGCAGTTGTCCAGCACGATCAGGGCCCGCCGCCCGCGCAGCAGCTCCACGGTCCGGTCGAACGGGCCGGGGCCGCCCCCGTCGTCGCGCACCCCCAGCACGGCGGCGAGCACGCCGACCGCGTCACCGCCCTCGGCGAGGGGAGCGAGTTCGACGAGCCAGGCGCCGTCCGGTCCCGCCGTCGTCGCCAGCCGTTCGGCCGCCGCCAGCGCCAACCGCGTCTTGCCGACCCCGCCGGGTCCGGTCAGGGTGACCAGGCGGCGCTCCCCGCCCAGGGCGACCAGGCGCGTGAGCCGTTCCTCGCGCCCCATCAGGCCGTCCCCGGGCGCGGGCAGGTTGCCGGGCGGCGCGTCCGCGACCGTCACGCGGTCCAGGGCGGGGTCCTGGTCCAGGAGGGCGCGGTGCAGGGCGACCAGGTCGGGCCCCGGGTCGACGCCCAGCTCGTCGGCGAGGCGGGCGCGCAGCCGCTCGTAGGCCGTCAGCGCCTCGCCCTGGCGGCCCGCGCCGTACAGCGCGCGGATGCGGGCGGCGTGCAGCCGTTCCCGGAAGGGGTGGCGGTCGACGACGTCGGCGAGTTCGGCGGCCACGGCCGCGTACTCGCCCAGGTCGATCAGGGCCTCGGCGCGCTCCTCCACGGCCGCGACCCGTTCCTCCTCCCACCGGGCCACCACCGGCCGCGCGGTCTCGCCGTCGGCGAACTCGGCCAGGGCCGGTCCCCGCCACAGGTCCAGGGCGCGGGTGAGCAGGTCGACGCGCGTGCGGGGGTCGACACCGTCGCGGGATTCCCGCACGAGCGAGGTGGAGCGCACGGCGTCCACGTCGTCGGCCGGGAGAAGGTAGCCGGGGGCGCGGTACCGCACCAGGGCGCGGGCGCCGGGTTCGGCGCGGTCCAGCACCCCGCGCAGCTGGGAGACGCGGGCCTGGAGCACGGCGGCGGGCCGCGCGGGCGGGGTGTCTCCCCACAGGGCGTCGACGAGGTGGTCGACCGTGACCATCCGCCCCTCGGCCAGCAGGAGCGCCGCGAGCAGGGCGCGGACCTTGGTGTCGCGGACGCGGACGGGCTCGCCGTCGTCGGTCCACACGGCCAGTGGCCCCAGCACTCCGAATCGCATGCCCCCAACGTAGCCGCCCACGGCGCACCCGTGGCGGGGTGGCGGCCGGGCCGTGGCGGGCCCGTGGTGGATCCGTGGCGGCCGCGGCCATCGTGGGGTCATCAGCCAGCGGCCGCACGGCCGCACGGACGACGAAGGAGAGAAGTCGATGGGTGCTTACGCGGGCAAGCGGGCCGTGGTGGTCGGCGGGACGCACGGCATGGGCATGGGTGTGGTCGAGGAACTCGTCGCGGGCGGCGCGCGGGTGCTGCTGACCGGCCGCAACGAGAGGAACCTGGAGGAGGCGCGCGCCAAGCTCGGCCCGGACGCGCACGTGGTGCGCGCGGACGCGGCGGACCTGGCCGACGTCGACGCCCTCGCCGCCACGGTGCGCGAGGAGCTCGGCGGGATCGACTTCCTCCACGTCAACGTGGGGGTGTCCGGCCTCGCACCGGTCGCCGAGGTCACCGAGGAGGCCTACGACTGGATGTTCGACGTCAACACCAAGGGCGCGTTCTTCACCGTCCAGCGCCTGCTCCCCCTCATCTCCGACCACGGGTCGATCGTGTTCACCACCGCCGTGACCAACGTGACGGGCTCCGCGGGCATGAGCGTGTACACCGGCACCAAGGCGGCCGTGCTCGGTTTCGGCCGCGTGCTGGCCTCGGAGCTGCTGCCGCGCGGGATCCGGGTGAACGCGGTGGCCCCCGGGTTCATCGACACCCCGAGCATGGGCGTCCCCGGTCTCACCGAGGAGCAGCGCGAGGAGTTCATGCGCGTCGGTGACGCGACGACCCCCATGGGCCGCCACGGCACCATCGCCGAGGTCGCCCGCGCCGTGCTCTTCCTCGGGTTCGAGGCGACCTTCACCTCGGGGCAGGAGATCCTGGTCGACGGCGGACTGGGACTGGGGCTGAGCTCCCAGTTCTGATCCGCGTGGACCACGGGCGCGGAGCGCCGACCGGCGGACGGTTTCGGCCGCCGCGCCCCCGGGGGATGCTGAAGACGCGGCGTGCGCCGCGCCCCGGCCCCGTTGGAGGTACTCCCGATGGTCCAGCGCGTACGCGGAGTGGTCGCCCGCTCCCAGGGATCGCCCGTCGAGCTCACCACGGTCCTGGTCCCCGATCCCGGTCCGGGCGAGGCCGTGGTCGCGGTCCGCACGTGCGGGGTGTGCCACACCGACCTGCACTACCGCGAGGGCGGCATCTCCGACGACTTCCCCTTCCTCCTCGGCCACGAGGCGGCGGGGGTGGTGGAGTCGGTCGGCGCGGACGTGACGACCGTGGCGCCCGGGGACCACGTCGTGCTCAACTGGCGCGCGGTGTGCGGGGACTGCCGTGCCTGTCGGCGGGGGCGTCCGCAGTACTGCTTCGCCACCCGCAATGCGACGCGGGCCATGACCCTGGAGGACGGCACCCCGCTCTCCCCCGCCCTGGGCATCGGCGCGTTCGCCGAACGGACGCTCGTGGCCGCGGGCCAGTGCACCCCGGTGGACCCGGACGCGTCCCCCGCCGCGGTGGGGCTGCTCGGCTGCGGGGTCATGGCGGGCATCGGCGCCGCCGTCAACACCGGCGGCGTGGAGCGGGGCGACTCGGTGGCGGTGATCGGCTGCGGCGGCGTGGGCTGCGCCGCCGTCGCCGGGGCGCGCCTGGCCGGTGCGGCGCGGATCATCGCGGTGGATCTGGACGACCGCAAGCTCGACCGGGCCCGCGGGCTCGGCGCCACCCACACCGTCAACGCCCGGGACGACGACCCGGTCACCGCCGTCCGCGGCCTCACCGGCGGGTTCGGCGCGGACGTGGTCATCGAGGCGGTCGGCACGCCCCAGACCTACGAGCAGGCGTTCTACGCGCGCGACCTGGCGGGCACGGTCGTCCTGGTCGGGGTGCCCACCCCGGAGATGCGGCTGGAGCTGCCGCTGCTGGACGTGTTCGCCCGCGGCGGCGCGCTGAAGTCCTCCTGGTACGGCGACTGTCTGCCCTCCCGCGACTTCCCCGTGCTCGTCGACCTGTACCGCCAGGGCCGTCTGGACCTGGACGCGTTCGTCAGCGAGGAGATCGGGCTGGAGGACGTGGAGGAGGCCTTCGCGCGGATGCGGCGGGGCGAGGTGCTGCGGTCGGTGGTGCGGCTCTGAGGTCCGCCGCCGGTCAGGTGACCAGGAGCGTCACCAGGACGAGACAGACCACGAGCAGGAGCAGCGCCGCACCCGCCGCGACGAGGAGGTGGAGGGGCGCGGTGAGCGAGATCCGCAGGTCCCGGGGCCGCCCCCGGAGTGCCAGAGCGTCCGGAACCGTGGGGTTGAGCCGGCGCACCAGCTCGTTCACGGCCTGTGCCAGCTCGTCCCCGTCGCGTGCGTGCCTGATCCGCGTCGTCAGCGACGCCAGTTCCGGATCCGTTCGCCCGGTTCCCGTGCTCGCGGGCGAGAGTTCCTCCGTGGCCTCCTCGGCGACGCCTGGGCGCGGGGCGATCTCCTCCGTGGCCTCCTCGTCGGCCGTGTCGGGCCGGGTCCGGGTGGCGGGTTCCTCCTCACGGATCGGCGACCACGGCGGCGCGTCCGCGGGCGAGCGGCGCATGGCCGCGGCTCGCGGGGGCGCGGGCACGGTCGTCCCCTCCCGCGCGGCCCGCTCGTGCAACCGCCGCATCATCCACCCGTAGCCGTCGTCGCCCCACTCCCCGAGCCGCTGGATCCGGGCACGTTCGTCCGGGGTGAGCGGGTCGTCCTCCTTGTCGAGCCGGTTGGTCAACCACTGGGCGACGAGGCGGGGGTGATCCTGCGGCGGAGGCGCCGCCAGGTCGACCGGTCCGTCACCCGAGCCGGGTGGCCGGAAGGCGAACCGGGGCGGGTCCGCGGGGTGTCCGATGCGGTCCGACCAGGGTTCACTGGTGCTGAAGGACCAGTCCACACCGTCGAAGAGCGGATCGTTGCTCCGCCCCAGGACCCGGAAGAGCGCGCGGTACAGCCCCCACAGCAGGACGAGACGGTCCTTGTGGTCCATCGTCCTGGCACCGTAGGTGGAGCGAACGTCGACACGGGCGAAGGGGTTGGCCAGCACTGCCGCCACCAGGTTGACCAGGCCCGGGTGGGACAGCGCGTCCCGGTCCAGCTCGCTGTGCATTCTCCGCAGGTTCTCGGTCCGGCGGTTCGGGAGGGGCAGGGGCGGCAGCATCCCCCAGTCCTCGTGGGCGGGGGCGGCCCCGCCCAGCCCGTTGCGCGCGGCGCACAGCAGAGCCCAGGTCGGCCCCACGCCCGGGCCGACCATGGCCCGGGCGACGCCGCCGCGGCGGTCGCGGTCCACCGACTCGGGAACGCGGTACAGCAGAGCGCCCTGCCCGTCCTCGAAGCGGCGGAACCAGAAGCTGGGCTCGGCCTCGCCGGGGGCGAACTCCGGGATGGCGACCTTGGCGAGCCGACCGTACCAGTAGCGGAGCCGCTCGTAGTCGACGTCGCGGCGCAGTGAGGTGGACGTGGGCCCCAGGCCCTGCCCCATCAGGTTGTTCTCCCGCCACCCGAAGTGGATCTGGTGCGCCACGGGACCGCCCGCGTCTCCCGCCGACGTCACAGCCCCACCCTCCGTGCCTCGTCGGTATCGATCACGCCGGTCATCGCCATCAGGGTCACGAACGGGCTGAGGACGCGTTGGGGCCGCACCGGCCGGGCGAAGAGCTTCTGCCCGGGTGCGTCGGGGCCCCCGGTGGCCGAGACCGCGTGGATGGCGGACCTGCCGAACTCCGCCCAGGGGCGCAGCCACCCGTCGGCCTCGTCGAAGCGTGTGACGAACGCGTACAGGTCGCGTGTCTCGGCCTCGATCCGGGCCGGGTCCGCGTCGGGCGGCCCGGCGCGCAACCACCTGTCCACCGGCGGGTCGAACCGGAACCGGTCCGCCTTGGACAGCACCAGCACGGCGGCCTTGTCCCGACTGTTCGGCACGAGGTTGAGGATGGCGCTGAACGCGGCGTCCGGCACACCTCTGGCCAGCTGTTCGGCGTCGATGACGAACACGAACGCGTCCGCCGCGTCGAGAAAGACCTTGTTCTCGGCCTGGCTCAGGACCGACAGTTCGTCCCCGGCCACGTCGAAGAACGCGACGGCGCGCGGCTGGCCGTCCGGGGCGTCCTGATCGGTCACCAGCAACCCCACCTCGAACTCCCAGATGTTCTCGGCGGTGCGGTCGAGGATCTGGCCCCGGTCGAACAGCGGCCGTACCCGGGTGTTGAGGAACCGCTCGTAGCGGCCGGTGTCCAGGGCGGTGGCGAGCAGCCCGAACCCGTCCAGCCCCTGGGCCTGAACGGCACCGATGACGGACGCCAGCAGGTGGGTCTTGCCCGATCGCGGCGCGCCGATGATCGCGACGACCACCGGGTCGCTGTCCACGTAGCGGTGGGGCAGGTAGTGGACGGGGAGTCGGGACCCGTGGTTGGGGCAGCGCACGTGGGCGCCCCGCAGCCACCGGGCGCGCAGGTCGGGAGGTGCGTCCTCGGGCATCCACAGTTCGCGGTACTCACCGTCCTCCCACACCCACAGGTCGTCCCGGTCCAGGCCGACTCTGCTCAGGCACACGGGGCAGCGCGTCGTGGGGCCGTCGGCGTCACTCATCTCACCCTCCGAGGAAGAACGTCAGGGCCACCAGGACCACGACCAGTGCGACGCCCGCCACCGCGCCGAGGACCCAGTACCGGCGTGCCGGGGGCGGGTCCGGCTCGGGGGCGATGAGCCAGTCCGGGCTCATCCGGCCGCCGGGGTCGGTCTCCGCCGCCGCGCGTCTGCGCCGCAGGCGCTCGTCGAAGGCGCGGTGTCCGGCGGACAGCTCGGTGTCGACGGGGCGTCGGCGCGGGGCGCGGCCGGTGAACCGCTCCAGCAGGTCGTCGGCGGAGGGGCGCAGCTCGGCGCGGTACTCGAACACGCCGCCGAGTTCGGCGGCCAGACTCCCGAAGTCCTCCAGGGGCAGGCGTGCCTCGGCCTCCACGTCGTGACCGGTCAGGACCTGGAAGAGGAGGAGCCCGGCGGACCACACGTCGTCGCGGGGGTCGCACCAGCCGGTGCCCTCGCGCTGTTCGGGCGAGGCCCAGGGCGGGGTTCCCGCCACGGCGCGCGGCACACCGACGACGGTGGCGGAGGTCAGGTCGCACACCTGCACGGTCCGGCGCTCGGGGTCCCAGAGGACGGTCCCGGGGCGGAGATCGCGGTGGACGACCTCGGCCGCGGAGAGCCAGCTGAGGGCGTTGAGCAGCCCGTCCCTGAAGGCGGCGCGCTCCTCGTCGAAGAGCTGTCGGCGTCCCAACAGTTCGCCGATGGGCTGGCCGGTGTGGGGCTGGACGAGTGCGAACGGCGTCACCGGGTCGTCGTGGTGTCCGACGAGCCGGGTGATCTCCGGTGGGTGGACGCCCCGGGCGCACCGGGCGATCCGGACCCCGGCCAGGATCGCGTCGTCGAGCTGGGTGAAGGCGCGGCCCCGGTCGCGGGCGCTTCCGGCGTGGCCGACGGCCAGACGCAGGAGGACGCTCTCCTCGTCCGCGGTCTCGACGCGGACGAGCTGGCGTGTGAGCGGGACGTTCGGGGCCGACGGCGGCAGGTCGCGCTCGGGCGTGATCCGACAGCGGACCTCGCGACCGTCCGGGGTCCGGTAGACGGCGTCCTCGGTGTCACTCATGGGCGCCGCCCGCGTGTCCGGAGAGCCCGTTGTCGCGCACCACACCTGGGCGGAGGGGGACCAGGCGGAGCACACCGGCCAGGTGCGCGCCCGCCGTCCACACGGTGTCCCCGTGCGCGTCGGTTCGCACCGTGTCCTCGTCTGTGTCGGACCGCGTGGACGTTGTGAGGGCGCGGGGGACGAACCGGACGCACCGGGGAGCGGCGGGGCCGGTGTCGAGCAACGCCAGGTGGGCGGGGTCGCAGAGCTGGAGCATGTGCCCGGACACGTCGTGGTCGAGCACCCGCGCGACCCGTTCGCGGGTCACCTCGCCGAGCGTCGCGCGTTCCCGGCCGGGGTCGGCGAAGGGCGGCGGTTCGTGCGGACCGGAACCGCGCAGGTGGTCGAGGAGGTCGTCGACCAGGTCGGTGGCGGACCGGAAGACCTGATCGTGCCGGTCGACGACACGGCCAGGGCCGGTGCGCGACTCGTCCCAGACGGGGCCGAGCGCGGAGGTGGTCAGGTCCACCAGGTCTGCGCGCAGCACCGACTCCAGTTGGTCTTCACTCTCCTGTCCCGGCGGTGGGGTGAGACGGTCGACCAGTTCGACCAGGACCCGGCCGACGGCGCGCGTCGCGCTGGCCGCCGCGACCGCCGCGTCGGACAGGCGGGTACGGGCCGTACGCAGCCGTCCCTCCTCTCGGACCACTCGGTCCACCAGCCGGGACAGCTCCGCGGCGGCCGCTCCGGCGCGTTCGGCGCCGAGCTCGGCGCGCCATCGACGCAGCCGCCACGACCAGGAGACGGCCGTCGCCGCCAGCCCCAGTCCGCCGCCGAGCAGGCCACCGACCACGGCCGCGACCGGCCCGCCGATCGGTGCGGCCGGCCCGAGGAGGGCGGCCACCCCTGTTCCCGCCAGCGTTCCGACCACCGCGGCGACGGCGTGCGCCCCCAGGGTGGCCGCGTGGCCGCCGAGTCCGCGCAGCCGGTGCAGTGTCAGGGCCAGCAGGGCGACCCAGGTCGCGGCGACCACCAGCGCGACGGCCACGCCCGCCCCTCCCCCTGCCACGGCGGGCAGCAGCGGCGCGGCGAAGGCCACCGGGAGGAGTTCCGGGACCGGGGCGGCCACGGGCACGGGCGGGGGCCGCCGGAAGGCGTCCACCAGGTCGTCGGGCACGGCTCGGCCGACCCCGGCCAGGGCCGCGTGCCGGACCGGAGGTCGCAACCGCGCGGCGGTCCGGTCCAGGTCGGCCGCCGCGTCGGCCAGGGTTCCTCGGTCGTCGAGGACGCGGCGGGGCCGGTCGGCGAGGGCCCGGAGGGCCTTCCCGTGCTCCTCGTCCACCGCGCCCGCGCCGCCGGAGCCGGGGGGCTCGGCGCCGGTCCGGCCTGGTCTCGGGGCGACGACGTCCTTCAACACGGCTTCGGCCTCGTCGCGGTGGGCGGCGAGGGCGTCGGCCAGGCCCGGCAGGTCCTCCTCGACCAGCCGCCGCGGCGTGGTGGCGGCCCACGGGCCGGTCCAGCGGGTGAGCGCGTCCAGGGTCGTGTCCGTGTGCGCGATCCACGCGCGCAGGTCCTGGTCGTTGAGGTGCGGTCCTTCGCCGCCGGAGGGGCCGGCGACCGCCGTGCCGTCACCGACGCCCTCGACGAGGTCGACCAAGTGTGCTCCGGTCGGTGCGGGCGGTCCCGGCACGGCGACCGAGCGTTCGCGGGAGGTGAGGTCGCGCGCGGCGCTGGCCAGGGCGGCGTCGACGGCGCCCGCGCCGATCTCCGATCCCACCCACAGCAGGCCGGGCGAGGCGGTCGACTCGGGCATGGACTGTCCGAGGGAGACCACGTGGTCGAAGACCTCGGGCAGGTGCAGGACGTCGATGAGCGTGTACAGACCGGTCCTGGAACCGGGCGGGGCTCCGGGGTGCGGCCGGGCCATACGGGACCGGTGCGCCGCCCAGTCCACGCCGGTCTCGTCGTCGACCCACAGGGTGGTGATGTCCCGACCGCCGCGCAGCAGCTCGGACCGGTCCAGGTGCGCGCCGTCGGAGCCGTGGACCAGTGCCCCCACCGCGACGCACACCACGGTCGACACACGCCCGCTGACGAGGGCGTCCTCATAGGCGTCGGCGTGGTCGACCAGGCGGTCGGTGTCGTCCAGGAGCAGGAGGCGGGTGGAGTGGGTCAGCGGGCTTCCGGGACCGAACCGTTCGCGGACCCTGTCACGGGCCTCGGCGAGCGTGGCCCCGCGCAGGTCGAGGTGATGCACGCTCATCGTCGCGGGGTCACCGCCCCTCGTTCCGCCGGGCCACGGCCTGTTCCAGGGCGGCGAGGTTGGCGCGCAGCGGCGCGGCCGTGCCGTGGAACTCCATCGCCAGGGCGGCGGGCAGGAGGTCGGCCCAGAACTCCCGGTACTGCCGGACGCGGCCTCGGTGGGAGCTGTGCAGTTCCTGGACGAGCGCGTCGAGCCGCTTGGCCTCGGCGTCGGTCGTCTCCCGGAGGACCTGGTAGACCTCGTGCGGATCCTCGGGTCTGCCCTCGACCCCGGTGGGCAACTCGTTCATGAGCTGGGCGCAGAACTGGCGGGTGATGGCGTCCTCCCCGTTGAAGGCCCACAGCTCGTAGGCGCGCAGCAGACTGCCCCAGGACGACGCCTCCTCCAGGGGTGTCAGGCGCAGCTGCATGGTGACGCCGCCGCCGAGGGTGAAGTGGACCTCCTCCGGGGAGCGCGGGTCGCCGACGACGCTGGCACGACCGTTCCACATGGCGTTGAGCAGCCGGTGCAGGATGTACACCCGGTGCTCCTCGGTGGTGGCCAGGTAGTCGAAGTCGTAGCCGAGGCGCTGGCGCCACCGCAGATGGTCCCCGGGTTGGGGGTGGTACACGGCATCCGACCAGTTCCGGAGGACGTCGCGGACCTCCTGGACCTCGGTGACGCTCATGCTGGTGCGGAAGAGCACGACGCTGAGCGACTCGGCGCTGACCGCCCGGAGCTCGTAGGTGATACCGGGACCGCGCGGCAGGGCGAGCGACTCCATGAGGTGGTTCTCGATCTGCCCGTTGCGGCCGGGAGCGTGGTAGGTGATGAGGACGCGCAGCGGGCCGCCGCCCTGTGGGACGAACCCGGCGGGCAGGAGCCCGGCCAACTGTGCGCGGAACTGCGCCAGGTCCTCCTCCGCGACGGGGGCGTCGCCCTGCTGGGCGGCCCGGGAGAGGAGGTCGGCAAGGCGCGGCAGCAGGGGCTGCTGGGTGGGTCCTGGGTCGCGCAGGAACTGCTTGACGGCGGACTTGAGGGTCTCGCGCAGGTGGCCGACGGCCTCCTCCGGGGACCGGTCGACGCTGATGTCGTAGGCCGTGCGCCAGGCCTCGGCGCCGACGAGCACACGAACGAGTTCGGCGTCTCCGGCGTTGGCGGGCAGCACGCCCTCCTCCTGGCGGGCCGCGGCGAGGCGGTCGCGGACCCGTCGGTAGAAGGGTTCGAGGTTCCCGCCGACCGGCGGCAGGAGGTAGGACACCCCGGTGCGCCGCTGGTAGAGCTGTTGGGCCTTGCGTTCGAAGTACTGGGGATCGCGCTGGGCGTGGCCCTCCAGCGCCTCGGTCAGGGCGGTCAGGTCACCGCTCAGCCGCGTGGTCGCCCGGGTCCAGCGCGGCGCGTTGTTGGCCCAGGCCTCGTGCCAGAGCACCTGGTTCTGCCACTCGAACCAGCGGTCCTGGTCGGCGCGCGCCTGCACGGGCAGGGGGTCGTTGTACTTGGCCTTGACCAGACCGCCCATCCTGTCGGCCAGCGGCGGGACGGTCGGGGGCACCTGGGTGACGCCGTCCGGGGGCGGGGGGCCGTTGCGCCGGTTGTTGAGGAGGCCGAAGACGCCGAGCCGCACGACCTCGTTGGCGGTGCCGGGTTGCCCGACCACGACGCGGCGGGCGTGGAAGGGGTCGACGGCCGTCAGGAGGGCACGGATGCCTGCGCGGTGGTCGAGGTTCTGGGCGAGTTCCGTGACCTCCCGGGCGAGGCGGGTCCGTCGCGCGGCCAGGCTGCGCTGCATGGAGTCGAGGCGGTCGAAGAGGGAGTGTCCGATGTCCTTGGCTCCGGTGGCGGGTCCGGGGTCGGAGAAGTTGCCCGCCGGGCGGATCAGCAGGGGGTGGATGTTGGCGGCACTGAAGAAGCTCTCGATCAGGTGGCGGTCGCCCTCGACGTCGTGCGTCGGCGCGCGCATGTCCTGCACGGCGGCGCGCAACAGGCGGGAGGCGATGATGTCGGAGAGTTCGTCGACGGGGACGGTCATGGAGGCGACCAACGCGGTCGACACGCCCCGGTTGCCGATCCCGGACTCGGCGCGTTCGTGGCGGAAGGCGGCACCGTTGATGAAGCTGTCGGCGAACGACTGGTGGGTCTCGGCGCTCCCGGCGGTGTCCCCGCGGTGTTCCATCACGGTTCCGGCCAGGGAGAGCACGAGCGAGACCACGGACCGGTGGAGGTCCTCGCGGCGGGCGCCCACGGGGCGGCTGAACAGGAAAGCGGTCTCCACGGTGGACGGTCGGATCCGGACGCGGCCCTCCACCGGGTAATGGACGTGGACCTCGTCGCGGGTACGCGAGGAGGGTCGGGTGTCGGTGGTGATGGTGCGCCCGACGGTGCCGCCGTTCTGGTGGTCGACCAGTCGGAAGATGTCCAGCAGCGCGCGCCCGGCGTTGAGGCGCGCGTGTCGGCCGCCGCCCATGCCCTCGTCGAAGGCCGAGGGCATGAGGATCAGGGGGTAGATCTTGACGTGCAGGTCGGAGCGGGCGAAGGTGTCGGCGATCAAGTGCAGGTAGTCGTAGTAGATGCCCGCGCCGGTCCCCCCCGCCACGGAGAAGGCCACGAACACGTCGCATGACCGGGGCAGGCCGCCGCCCAGGACGTTGAGGTCGCCCGCGGACGTGGCCAGCCGGTTGATGGCCTCGCCGATCGCGGCCACCGCGTGGCGGGTGCCGCCGCGGAAGGTCTCGAAGAGCGCCGCCCGCCCCACGGTGGGGAACTGTCCGGCGCCCTTGCTCAGGGGCGCGACCCGGGGTTCGCCGTCCGCGGGCGGCAGCCAGGGGGCGACAGTCTCGCCAGCGCTCAACCGCAGCGAGCGGGCGACCTCGGGGTAGGTGTGCGCGCTGGGGACGAGGTCGTGGACGTAGTGGGCGGTGGCCTCGACGGCCTGGAGGTGCTGGCTGCCAGGCACCACCTTCTCCGGGATCCGGTCCAGCTCGGAGTGGTTGACGTCGGCGTAGACGAACTGGACGCACGAGGGCAGCTGGTAGGGCAGCAGGTTCCCGCCCGGTCGCCGTTGCTGGAACTCGGTGCCGTCGGGTCCGCACAGCTCGTCACGCAGACGACGTTCGAGCTCGGCGCCGATGAGGCAGCCGGTCCCGCCGAGACCGACGTAGAGCATCGGCTGATAGAGCTTCATCGTCATGGGTGGGCCCTTCGGATGTCGGGGGTCGGGGCTGTCAGATCCACACGTCCTTCTCGGACGAGCGGGGGCCGTCGTCGCCGGGGCCCGGCGGACGCCCGTCCCGGGCGGGCCTCACGCGGTGTTCGTCGGGTTTGGGGCCGCGTCCCGCCCCCCGGCGGGAGTCGCTCACGTGGATCCCCAGGTGGTCGTGGACGGCCTCACTCAGCTCACCGATCCGCAGGGGCAGCACGCGGCCGTCGGGGGAGCGCAGGCGCACACGCTCGGGGCCGTCACGGGTCACGGTGAAGTGCGGCTCGCGAGGACCCGCGGGGTGCTCCAGGCGAGGGTCGACGCCGTCGGCCCTGATCACGAAGGGGAACTCGGTGAACCGACCGCCGCTGAGGGCACGCAGGCCGTTCCCGACCGGCTCACCGTCGCTCCGCCGGAGTTCGACGACGAGCCCGCGGACCTCGGCCGCTCTGAGCCGCAGGTCGCGCCAGACGAACAGGGACACGGCGCAGATGACGGCGAACACCAGCAGGGCTGTCCACACCCACCAGTACCGCTCCAGGAGGCTGGGAGGTTCACGGACCTGCACGTGGAGGGGTTGGGTGGCGCCGATCCAGGTCCCGGCCACGTCCGTGGCGACGACCTCGAGGGTGCCCTCTCCGGGGGATCCGACCTCGACGATCTCATAGGTGAAGGCCACGGGGTCGCCCGTTCCGCCGGGCTCCGCCGTCACGGTGGCCGGGGTGAGCCGAGCGTCGACTCCGGCCGGGGCGTTGAGGGTGAGGGCGACCTCCTCGGCCTCCGTTCCGTTGTTGGTGACGGTCACCTCACCGGCCCCGCTCATGCCCGTCCACAGCTCACCGGGGACGTCGTCGAAGGCGACCGCCGCGCTGAGCGGGGGTCCGCCCCGGGCGATGCTCAGCGAGAGGGTTCGCTGGTCGGCGGCCACACCCGGGCCGCGGACCGTGCCGGTCAGGTGGAGGGTGCCCTCCTGGTCGGGGAGGGTGAGCACCCCGCTGAACTCGCCGTCGCCGGAGTCGGGGTCGGCGCCCGTGCCGTCGTCGCGGACCTCGACGGAGCCCCCGTCCAGGCCCAACCCGTCGGCGGTCAGGTCGAAGTCGAGCGCCTCGAAGGCCTCGGGGTCGGTGATGACGTCGTCGTCGCGGGTGCGCAGGGTCAGATGGACGTCGAGATCGCTGCCGGGGGCCTGGTCGCCGCCGTGGGTGAGGGTGGCGCGGATGCGGCCCTGCCACTGGGCGGTGGCGGTCACCAGTTCTTCTCCGCCGCCGGGCGGGGAGGTGAGCCGGACGGTCCAGGCACCCGGGCGCGGGTAGCCGATGTGGAGGACCTCGACGGCGCTGTTGCGTCCGCTGTGGCTGATGGTGGACCCGTCGTACTCGTCCTCGTCCTCGTCGAGGGGGACGGTGACGCCCGCGGGGTCGACGTACTCGACGGTGATGGCGGGGTCGTTCTTGTTGACGATCAACGTGCCCTCGGTGGCGATGACCGGGATGTCCACGGTCAGGTCGAGCCCGTCGCCGGGGCCGAGGATGTCGCTGTCGGGTTCGCCGAGGCCGGAGCAGGAGGCTGCGGCCAGGGCCTCCTGGAGTGAGCGGACGACGTCCTCGGAGGATTCGGCGACCCGTGCGGTGGGGCGGGCGACCTCCTGACTCTCGCAGGAGCGGTCGTGGCCGGAGGCGGCCATGTCGTCCAAGCGGTCGCGGTCGATCCGGGAGCCGAAGCCGAGCGGCCAGATCTGCACCTGCTCGTCGCGGGCTTGGGCGAGGCGGTCGTCGAGCGCGTCCTCGGCCCCCTCGCGGCGTTCGGCGGGGGTGTCGCCGTACTGGTCGTTGCGGGGGACGTCCAGGGTGCCGTCGGTCAGGAGGAAGACGATGCGCATGGCGCCGTCGGGACCGTCGGCCAGGTGCTCCAGGGCCACGCGCAGCGCCTCGGCGTGGTCGGTGTCGTTGCCCTCCTCGGACTCGCGTCGACGCAGGTCGGAGACACAGTCGGCGAGGTATTGGCGGCCGGTGCCCTCGTCCACGACGGTGGGTTGGCACACGTCGCGGGCCGCGCGGAGCGTGCTGCCGCCCTCGATATCGCTACCGAAGCCGACCACGGTGATGCGGGAGCCGGGGTTGTTGATGCTCTGGGCGATGGTGGAGGCGGCCTGGGTCTCCTCCTCGACGTCGGCGTCGCTCAGGCTGCCGGACTCGTCGACCAGGACGACCACGTCCAGGGGGCGGTCGGCGTCGGAGCCCTCCGGGGTGTCCGAGGGCACGGCGGTCTCGGGGTCCTCCGGATCGGGGGCTGGGTCGGCGGGCTCGTCCTCGGTTTCCTGGTCGCCCTCCTCGGTGGCGGCCGCGGACGCCGGGACGTGTGCGTGGGGTGCGAACGGGGCTGGCGCGAACCCACTGGTCGTGAGGACGAGAACGGCGGCGGTGAGGGGGGCGACGCGGCGGGCGATCGCGGCGATCCCGTGGGAGCACGCCTGGCGTGCCTGCCGAACCGAATCCAATCAGCCCCTCCTCAGGAACGGAATGTCCTTCCGCGCGCTTTCTCGCACAGAGGGATATTTTACGGTTTCCGCCATATCCCATCAAATCAAGAAAGTTTCCAGAGATACGTGTGTGAAGGAAGTCAGTCATTGCGACTGAAAATCACGTGTTCCACGTTTTCAGACGAGTATCCCGATAACGAACATCGGGATACTTCATGCCTAGAAGCGACTATAATGGCGACTCTGGGAATTCCGGGGCGTACGTGAAACCCGGGCACCGACCCATGGGAGGGGCCGGGGACCGTGCGCAGGTGGTTCATCCCAGAACCACCGGGTGGATGGCGCCCTCGCCGCACGGCGCCATGCGCACCCGGGCTCCGTGTCCGGGATCTCGAACCGACGCCCGACCGAACGAGGACTCATCCCCGAACGGCCGCGTCTTCCCGACCCGCACGACGCCGACAACGGCACACGTACGTGTCCCCCGGCCCCCGAAGGAGCCGCCGTGCTGGCGGGACCGAGTCCTCGCGGCTTCGTCGGACCCCGACGCGGCCACCCCGGCCAAGGACCGTCCCAGAGCCGTCGGCCGTGTGACTCCGGTGCGGGCGGCGAGCGCGCAAGACCGGTCGGGAGCGATCATCGTGGCCCTCCCACCTGGAACGACGTCCCGCGGGCCGGGGACACCCCTGGCACGACCCCGAGCGGGTCGCCGACGACACCGACGTCTACACTGTGGCCTCAGGCAGCGACCTTATCCTGGTTTGTCCGGAATTCGGTGGTTATCTCCCCTCCCTTCCGGCCGCCGCGCGACGTTCACGCCATCCGGGTGCGCCGATCACGAATCCCACCCCGGGCCGACGCGCACTCCGACACCGACGCGCGGGCCGTCACGCATCACCCGATCACCACGACACCGGTGGGACAGACCGTCCGACCGCCCCACCAGGGATGAACCGACCCATGAGCCAGGAGCACGCCTCCGTCCAGCACCGCTCGTTCGTCATCGTCGGCGACACCAACCTGGCGCGCGGGGTGTGCGCGTCTCTCCAGAAGGAGGACCACGCCGTCCAGCACCTCGTCCAGCCCGGTGACGGGGAACTGCGTGCGGCGATGGCGACGCCCCACGACGCCGTCGCGGTACTGCTGCACGACGACGCCGCCGCCCTGCGGTACGCGCTGGCGGTCGCGCACATCTCTTCCGACGTTCCGATCGTCGTGACCATCTTCGACCGGACCGTGGCCGACGAACTCCTCCGGCTGCTCCCGCGGTGCCACGTCACGTCTCCGGCTGATCTGGTGGCTCCCGCCCTGGCCGGACCGTGCGCGGACGCCGGACTCGTCGCGCTGTACGGCGCGGCCGGCTCCGCGCGGGCGGTCCGGATGACCGACGAGGGCACGCCGACCGCCGAGGAGTGGACGGGCGGACGCACGGGTTTGCGCTCCTGGTGGGGGCGGGTGGCCGGGCAGTTGCGTTCGTACGATCCGGGCACCCGCCTCATGCTCGGAGGCCTGACCGGAATCGTCGCGTCGCTGCTCTGCGACTGGGTGTGGCTGCTCAGCCTCGGCCACCCGCCCGCCCAGGCCCTCTTCGACGCCGCCCGCGTCGTCGCCGCCGTCGGACCGGCGACCGCCGCGGAGCACTCGACCGCCTACCAGCTGGTGGCCAGCGCTCTCATGCTCGGCACGATCGTGTTCACCGCCATGTTCACCGCCGGTCTCATCGAGCGCATGCTCGGCCCCCGACTGGTCGGGCTGATCGGGTCCCGTACCGTGCCCCGCTTCGGACACGTGATCGTCGTCGGCATGGGCCAGGTCGGGCTCCGCCTGTGCTGCGAACTGCGGCGCCTGGGCGTCCCCGTCGTCGGTGTGGAACGGGACCCGCACGCGCCGAACGTACGCCTCGCCCGGTCCCTGGGCATCCCGGTGGTGGCCGGACACGGAGGTGACCGTGCCGTCCTGGAGCGACTGCATCTGCGCCGCGCCCGGGCCCTGGCCGCCGTCGGCTCCGACGACCTCGACAACATCGCCGTCGCCATCGCCGCACAGGGCATCTCCCCGGGGACCAGGGTCGTCCTGCGGGCGGGCGAGCACGAGGCGATCGCCGAGACCCGCTCGCTCCTGCCCCTGGGCACGATCCGCGACGTGACCAGTCTGTCCTCCGCCTACGTCCTGGAGCGGCTCCTGCGCGGGCGGGCCACCGGCGTCGTCGCGCGCCAACACGAGGTGTTCGTGCGCCTGCCCGACGGCACCTTCGCCCTCTGGCCGCTCGCCGCGCGCCGGGGATGCGCGCACGTGGACGCCGCGGTCTCGGTGTAGGGGCGGCACCCGTTCGGGGGAGTCGGCCTCCGTGGCGTTCACGCGCCGCAGCACGGCCCTGTTTCGGCGCGACCGCCTCCCGGACGCCGAACAGCCGGGACCCGTGGTCGTCGGCGCCGATCTCCCTTGCGACGCCCGTGCCCGACGGACGCCGCTACCCCCGCACGCGGGCGATCTCGCTGACCGGCCCCTCGCTGCGGAAGACGTCGAGGGCGGTGACCACGTACCCCTCCCCGTCCTCGACCGGGGCGGCGTCGGTCAGCGATGTCCCGCCGGTGACGCCCACGAGGTCCCCGGGCTCCAGGCTCGGGCACGCCCCGGGGTCGTCGGCGGAGCCCGCACCGCCCGGCGCGACCCGGTACACCGCGTAGAAGCGGGCGCCCTCGACCGGCTCCCACTCCACGTCGACCCGGTCGCCGTCGGCCCCGGCGACCACGGCCCCGACCCGCCCGGTCAGCGGTTCGTGGCCCTCCGGCGCCGTCCCCGGCGGGAGCGCCGGGTGGGGGTAGTGGGTCTCGGCCAGGTGGGCGTAGGCCTCGGCCGCGTTCTCTCTCAGGCTCTTGACGGAGAAGTAGATGTCCCCGCCGACCTGGGTGTTCTCCCCGGAGTAGTCGAGCTGCGTGCTCAGCGCGTCCTCGTCGCGCCAGCCGTCGTCGCCCACCCGGTAGGCGGCCTGCCCGATGTACAGGTCCACCCCGGTGCCCTCGACCTCGTCCGCCCACCAGTCGGTCAGGGTCTCGTAGTCCGCGGTGTCGAACCCCCGGTCCCAGTACAGCTGCGGGGCGACGTAGTCGATCGTGCCGTCCTGGATCCAGGTGCGGGTGTCCGCGTACTGGGCGTCGTAGGACTCCAGTCCCGACGTCCGCGAGCCGGAGGCGTCGCTGTCCCGGTTCCGCCAGATCCCGAACGGCGAGATGCCGAAGCTCACCCAGGGCTTGGCCGCCTGGATGCCCTCGTGCACGTCGGCGACCAGCCGGTTGACGTTGTCGCGGCGCCAGTCGGCGCGGTCGTCGAAGCCGTCGCCGTACTCCTCCCACGTGGCGTCGTCGTCGAAGACCTCGCCCTGCTGGGGGTAGGGGTAGAAGTAGTCGTCGAAGTGCACGCCGTCGACGTCGTAGCGTTCCACGACGTCCAGGACGACGTCGGTGACCCAGGCGCGGACCTCGGGTTCGCCGGGGTCGAGGTAGGCCTCCTCGCCGTGCTCGACCACCCAGTCGGGGTTCTCCTCGGCCGGGTGCCCCTCGGCCAGGTTGGCCAGGTCCGGATCGAGGAAGCCCACCCGGTAGGGGTTGAACCAGGCGTGCAGCTCCAGGCCGCGCCGGTGGGCCCCCTCCACCGCGTACTCCAACGGGTCGTAACCGGGATCGCCGCCCTGTTCCCCGGTCAGGTAGCGCGCCCACGGCTCCAGGTCGGACTCGTAGACGGCGTCGGCGGTGGGGCGCACGTGCAGGAACACCGCGTTGAGCCCCAGGTCGGCGGCGTCGTCCAGGTAGGCGTCCAGCTCCTCGCGCTGTTCCTCGGCGGACAGGCCCGGTTCGGAGGGCCAGTCGATGTTGCGGACGGTGGTGAGCCAGGCGCCGCGCATCCGGCGCTCCCCCTGGTCCGCCTCGCACACCTGGGGCGCGGCGGAGGGCGACTCCGCCGGGTCCGTCGCACCGGGCTCGGTCCCGCCCGCCGTGGCGGAGGAGGCGTCCGAGGGCGAGGGACCGGACGGCGGGACGGACCCGGCCCGACCCGTACCGTCCACGGTGTCTGCGGAGGGTGAGCATCCCGACAGCAGCACGGCGGTCGCCACGACCGCCGCGACCCACCGCGTCGCCGCACGCGGCGCGGCCGCCACCCGTGCCCGCACGCCCATGTCCACGCTCCTCCACGCCCCGTGCCACACCGCCGTCCGCGGCGCGCCGGACATCAGAGTAGGGGAAATCGTCAAGGTTCGGACACGATCCGACCAAGCTGTGGACAACCGGGCAACCCCTCAGGATATGAGCGCTCCGTCCCCGCCGGTGCGGCGCCGCCCCCGGACCCCCGCGACGTACGACCGACCCCGGCACGGGGTTCCGGACGACCTCCTAGACTCGGTGTCCGTGAACGCCCTCCTGAGCCCTCCGAAACTGTTCGTCCGCACCGTGCCGCTGCGCGACGGCACCGGAAGCCTGGTGCGCCGCCTGCCCGCCGAGGCCCCCCTGGCCTGGCTGACCGGTGAGGACGGCATCGTGGGCTGGGGCGCCGCCGCACGGCTGGACGTCGACGGCGCTCCCGCCCACACGGAGCCCACCGACACCGACCGCTTCACGCGGGCCGCGCGCTGGTTCGGGGAGCTGTGCGAGCACGCCGTCGTGGAGGACGGGGTCGGCCTGCCCGGGACCGGGCCGGTCACCTTCGGCACGTTCACCTTCGCGCCCACCTCGGACGGATCGGCGCTGGTCGTGCCCCGCGTGCTGGTGGGCAGACGCGGCGGTCGCGCGTGGGTGACCACCGTGACCGACGAACCGGACGCCCGCCCCGAAGACCTCCTCTCCCCCACCCCGGCCCCGCTCCCGATCGGCCCCGTCTCCTGGACCCCCGGGTCCCTCAGCGGCCGGGAGTGGATGGACGCCGTCGCCGACACCGTCGACCGCATCCGCTCCGGCCCGCTCGACAAGGCGGTGCTGGCGCGCGACGCCGTCGCCGAGGCCGAGGCGCCCATCGACGTGCGCACCCTCCTGGAGCGCCTGCGCCTGCGCTATCCGAGCTGCTTCACCTTCTCCGTCGACGGCATGGTCGGCGCCACCCCGGAGCTGCTGCTGCGCCGCGAGGGCGACCGGCTGACCTCCCTGGTGCTGGCCGGAACCCGACCGCGCGGACGCAACGCCGCCGAGGACCGCCGACTGGGAGAGGAACTCCTGGCCTCGGCCAAGGACGTCGAGGAGCACGGCCTGGCGGTGGACTCCCTGCGCACCGCTCTGGAGCCGCTCTCGCGGGAACTGTCCGTCCCCTCCACCCCCGAGCTGCTCGCCCTCGCCAACGTCCAGCACCTGGCCACGCGCGCCCACGCCCGCCTGGCGGCCGGGGTGTCGGCTCTGGACGCGGCGGCTGCCCTGCACCCGACCGCCGCCGTCGGCGGGACCCCCACGGCGGCGGCCATGCGCCTGATCGCCGAGGTCGAGGGCATGGACCGGGGCGGATACGCGGGTCCCGTGGGCTGGCTGGACGGCGCGGGCAACGCGGAGTGGGGGATCGCGCTGCGTTCGGCCCGCGTGGAGGGCTCCCGCGCCCGGCTGTTCGCGGGGTGCGGGATCGTCGCCGGGTCGGATCCCGCCTCCGAGCTGGCCGAGACCGAGTCCAAGTTCCGGGTGATGCGCGAGGCCCTCACCGACCCCGCCGAGGAGGGGCTGGTCGCGTCAGTCCCGGGACACGCGCGCGTAACACGACAGCACTAACCTGCGTCCCATGCGCACCGACGTTGTCTCCTGGGACGATCCCGACGCCACCCGCCTGCGAGCCCTCCAGCGGACCGAGATCGCCGAGCGGTACGGCACCCCCGACTCCGAACCGGGCACTCCTCCGTCCGCCGAGGACATCGCGGTGTTCGTCCTGGCGCGCGACGGCGACGGCACGGCCGTGGGCTGCGGAGGCCTGCGCGACCTCGGCGACGGCAGCGGCGAGGTCAAGCGGATGTTCGTCCTCCCCGAGCGGCGGGGGTCGGGCGCGGCGCCGCTGGTGCTGGCGGCCCTGGAGGAGTGGGCGCGCGAGCGGGGGTGGAAGCGGCTCCGGCTGGAGACGGGCGACCGCCAGCCGGACGCCGTGCGCTTCTACGCCCGTTCGGGGTACGAGCCCATTCCGAGGTTCGGCGCCTACGTCGACTGCGCGTCCTCCCTCTGCTTCGAGAAGGTCCTCTAGCCCCCGGTTGTCCACAGCCGCGTGATCGGTCTGTCACCGGCCGTCCCTCTCGGGTCATCATGAATCGGGGGCGCTCGACGCGCCGCCGAGGGTGTGGACCGAGGAGGATCGCATGGGCGGAGCCGACCGGGGCGGGGGCTGGCAGTTCTGGGTGGACCGCGGTGGCACGTTCACCGACGTCGTCGCCAGACGCCCGGACGGACGCCTGCTCACGCACAAGCTGCTGTCCGAGGACCCGCGCCGCTACGAGGACGCCGCCGTCGCGGGGATCGAGGCACTGCTCACCGGGAGGAGCGGGGAGGCCGGTCAGGGTCCCGCCGCCGTCGACCGCACCGGGATCGACGCGATCCGGATGGGCACCACCGTGGCCACCAACGCCCTCCTGGAACGCGCCGGAGAGCGGACGGCGCTGGTGGTCACGCGCGGGTTCGGGGACGCGTTGCGGATCGGCTACCAGGACCGGCCGCGGATCTTCGACCGGCACATCGTGCTGCCCGACCAGCTCTACGCCAGGGTCGTGGAGGTGGACGAGCGGGTCACCGCCCAGGGCGAGGTGCTGCGCGAACCCGACCTGGAGCGGCTCGCCGCCGCCCTGGAACGGGTCCGTGAGGACGGCGTCGGCGCCGTGGCCGTCGTCTGCCTGCACAGCCACCTGTACCCCGAGCACGAACGGCGGATCGGCGCGCTGGCCCGACGGCTGGGGTTCGGTCAGGTGTCGCTGTCCAGCGAGGTCAGCCCGCTGATGAAGCTCGTCCCGCGCGGGGACACCACGGTGGTGGACGCCTACCTGTCACCGGTGCTGCGCCGCTACGTGCGCGGGGTCGCCGGGCGGCTCAGCGGTGTGCGGCTCATGTTCATGCAGTCCAACGGGGGGTTGGCCGAGGCCGGACACTTCCGGGGCAAGGACGCGATCCTGTCCGGGCCGGCGGGCGGGATCGTCGGGATGGCGCGGCTGTCCCGGATGGCGGGCTACGACCGGGTGATCGGCTTCGACATGGGCGGTACCTCCACCGACGTCTCGCACCACACGGGCGAGCTGGAACGCGTCTTCCACACGCGGGTGGCGGGGGTGCGGCTGCGCGCTCCGATGCTGGACATCCACACGGTCGCGGCGGGCGGCGGGTCCGTCCTGCGGTTCGCGGGCGGCCGGTACCAGGCGGGCCCCGACTCGGCGGGCGCCGACCCCGGCCCGTGCTGCTACCGGCACGGCGGCCCGCTGACGGTGACCGACGCCAACGTGTTGCTCGGGCGGATCCAACCGCACCACTTCCCGTCGGTCTTCGGGCCCGGGGGAGACCAGCCGATCGACACCGCCGGGGTGCGGCGGGCCTTCGCCGACCTGGCGGCCCGCATCCGGGACGAGACGGGGGACGAACGCCCCGTCGAGGAGGTCGCCGAGGGGTTCCTGCGGGTGGCCGTGGAGAACATGGCCAACGCCGTCAAGCGGATCTCCGTGCGTAAGGGCCACGACGTCACCGAGTACGCCCTGACCACGTTCGGCGGCGCGGGCGGCCAGCACGCGTGCGCGGTGGCCGACTCCCTGGGTGTGCGCACGGTGCTCGTCCCGCCGATGGCCGGGGTGCTGTCGGCGCTGGGGATCGGGCTGGCCGACACCACGGCGATGCGGCAGCAGTCGGTGGAGGCCCGGTTGGCGCCCGACCTGCTGGACCGGCTGGGCGAGGTCGCCGACGACCTGGCGGCGAGAACGCGCGGAGAGCTGGTCGACGAGGGGGTCCCGGAGTCGCGGATCAGCGTGTCGCGCCAGGTCCACCTGCGGTACGAGGGCACCGACACCGCCGTGCCGGTCGACCTGGCCGGGGTCGAGGAGATGTCCCGCGACTTCACCGCCGCCCATCAGCGGATCTACTCCTTCACCATGGACCGCCCCCTGGTGGCGGAGGCCGTGGCGGTGGAGGCGGTCGGGGCCACCGAGCAGCCCGACCTGTCGGGCCTGGGCACGGCCGACGCGCCGGAGGACGGGGCGGGCACGGAAGCGCCCGAGGGTCTCCCTGACGCGAAGGACCGGAAGGGTCCCCCGGACGGGCGGGTCGGGGAGGACTCTTCGGACGCGAACGCGCCGAGGGGACTCCCCGACATCGACGTACCGGAGCGTTCTGCACGCGCGGAGGACCGGGAGGACTCCTCCGACGCGAACACGCCGGACGGGACCCCCGGTGGTGAGGGGACACAGGGCACCCCCGGTGTGGAGGGGCCGGAGGGGGGCCGGGAGACGGACGCTCCCCCCGACGAGACCGTGCGCGTGTACACGGCGGGCGCCTGGCGGGACGCCCCCCTGTACCGGCGCGACGGGCTGCGACCGGGAGCGCGGGTGTCGGGACCCGCGATCATCACCGAGGCCAACGCCACCACCGTCGTCGACGCCGGGTGGCGGGCGGTGGCCCGGCGCACCGGACACCTGGTGCTGGAGCGGACGGCGGCCCGTGCGGAGGGCGCGGCCGACACCGGCGTCGACCCCGTGCTGTTGGAGGTGTTCAACAACCTGTTCATGTCGATCGCCGAGCAGATGGGCGCCCGGCTGGAGGCCACCGCGCAGTCGGTCAACATCCGGGAGCGGCTCGACTTCTCCTGCGCGCTGTTCGACCCGGACGGGTACCTGGTGGCCAACGCTCCGCACATGCCGGTGCACCTGGGGTCGATGGGGTCCACCATCCGTGAGGTGATCCGGCGCAACGCCGGCACCGTGCGGCGGGGCGACGTGTACGCGATCAACGACCCCTACCACGGGGGCACGCACCTGCCGGACGTGACGGTGGTGACGCCGGTGTTCGGCGCCGGGGGCGACCGGCCGGTCTTCTTCGTCGCCTCGCGCGGCCACCACGCCGAGATCGGCGGGATCACCCCGGGGTCGATGCCCGCGACCAGTCGGCACGTGGACGAGGAGGGGGTGCTCCTCGACAACTGGTTGCTCGTGCGCGGGGGACGGTTCCTGGAGGAGGAGACGCGGCGGCTGCTCACCGGGGCCCCGTACCCCTCGCGCGCGCCCGAGGTGAACCTGGCCGACCTGCGCGCCCAGATCGCGGCCAACGCCAAGGGGGCGGAGGAGGTCGGCCGGATGATCGACCACTTCGGCCTGGACGTCGTGCAGGCCTACATGGGGCACGTCCGCGACAACGCCGAGCAGGCGATCCGCACGGTCATCGACTCCCTCCGCGACGGTTCGGCGCGCTACGAGATGGACTCGGGCGCGGTGGTGGCCGTGCGGATCGGGGTCGACCGGGAGCACCGGTCGGCGGTGGTCGACTTCACCGGAACGTCAGCCCAGCTCGGCACGAACTTCAACGCGCCCTCGTCCGTGGCCACGGCGGCCGTGCTCTACGTGTTCCGTACCCTGGTCGCCGCGGACATCCCGCTCAACGACGGGTGTCTGGTGCCGCTGCGGATCGTCATCCCGCCGGACACGATGCTCTCCCCCACGCACCCGGCCGCGGTCGTCGCGGGCAACGTGGAGACCTCCCAGGCGATCACCGGGGCTCTGTACCAGGCGCTGGGGGTGCAGGCCGAGGGGTCGGGGACGATGAACAACGTGACCTTCGGCGACGACCGGCACCAGTACTACGAGACGGTGTCCTCCGGTTCGGGAGCCGGAGACGGGTTCGACGGAACCTCCGTGGTCCAGACGCACATGACCAACTCCCGGATGACCGACCCCGAGGTGCTGGAGTGGCGGTTCCCGGTGCTGCTGGAGGAGTTCGCGATCCGGCGCGGCAGCGGCGGCGCGGGCACGTGGCGCGGCGGGGACGGCGCGGTGCGTCGGCTGCGGTTCCGGGAGCCGATGACGGTGACCACCCTGTCCGGGCACCGCCGGGTGCCGCCGTACGGGATGGCGGGCGGCGAGCCCGGCGCCCTGGGCGAGAACAGCGTCCGGCGCGCGTCGGGGGAGGTCGAGCGGCTGCGCGGGTGCGACTCGGTGCGGATGGGCGCGGGGGACGAGCTGGTCATCCGAACCCCGGGAGGAGGGGGGTACGGTCCGCCCGCGCAGGAGTGACGGTGGCCGCGACCCCGCGCCCCGTACGTCACCCTCGTCAGCGGTCGACCGCGTGGGCCGAGTGCCGCGCCAGAGGTCAAGGCGCCGCGACGTCGCTCCCCTTCGTACGCGGCGGCAGTCCGACTCCTGCCCGCGAGACGTCGAACCGGTGTCTGGCGTGCGGCCTCTTCGACCGGCCCGTCGACCGGGAGACGCGCTCCGGGCTGGGAGGGTCGATCGTGCGACCGCCACGGCGCACAGCGCCCCCGGGCGGGCCCGCGCGGCGGTCGGGTCGCCCCGATCGCACGGACGCAGCGCGCCTGCGTCGGCCCGCTGACGACCCTGAGGCGTGTGCGCGCTCCGGGACCCACGCCCGGGCGGTCGCTTCGTCCGCGGTCGGCGGGCCGTCGCCAGCGGGCCGGGCACACCGGTCACGGACCCGGCGTGCGACGGGGCGCCCCCGCCGCACGCCGGGCTTCGCTGCTCGCGATGATGCACCCGGTGTTGGCCAAGGGGCGTTCCCGCCGCACGCCGGGCTTCGCTGCTCGCGATGATGCACCCGGTGTTGGCCAAGGGGCGTTCCCGCCGCACGCCGGGCTTCGCGGCGACCGTCAGCCGGTCAGCGCGTAGGTGGTCAGCACCGTCGCGTGGTCGGTGGTCCACTCGTTGTCCGCGTGGTTCGGCACCGGTGCGGGATCACCGACGACCAGCGTGCGCGAGTCCAGCACGCTCAGGTCGTCGCCCGCGTGGTAGACGAAGTCGATCCGGTCCTGCGGCTCGGCCGGGCCGGTCGACCCGTTGTGCCGCGGGTACAGCGGCGACCACGTGGTTCCCGGCACGGCCACCGGGTCGGGGTTGGCCACCCGGAACGAGTCCACCAGGCCCGCCTCGGTCGGCAGCACCGAGGTCGGCCAGGGGACGTCCGCGTAGCCGCAGTTCTTCTCCCGCAGCTCCTCGGTCCAGTCCAGGTGCGAGGGGGCGTTGAAGTCGCCCACGAGTAGGACCGGCACGTCGTCGGCGCCGTCGATCTGCCCCTCCATCGCCGCCAGGGTGTCGGTGATCTGCCCGGTACGTCCCGACTGCACCTCGCGGTCGAGGACGGTGTCCACGTCCAGGCCGTCGAAGCACGCGTCGTAGGGCCCGTAGGGCGTGTAGCCCAGGTGCGCCGTCCACAGGTTGACCTGGGACTCCTGGCCGTCGAGCGCGATCCGCACCCCGGCCGAGGCGTTGACCGTCCCGTACTCCTCGGCGATCGGGTACCGGCTGATCACACCCAGGCTGCCGCCGCTCTGCCAGTGGTACCAGCCCAGCGCGTCGGCCAGCCGCGCCGCGGCGCCGCCCTCGGTCTCCTGGAGGCCGACCACGTCGGCACCGCTCTCCAGCAGGAAGCGCACCTGCTTGTCGTGGTAGCCGTCGATCCGGGTGCCCGCGTGCCAGGTGTTGAAGGTGAGCACGTCCAGCTGGGGCACCAGGGCCGCGCCGCTGGGCCGGACCGGGATGAGCGCGGTGAGCGTCGCCGAGGCGCCGCCGGGCGTGGTCGCCTCGACGGTGACCCGCGCGGTGGAGCCGCCGGATCCGTCCGGCGTGCCGGTCAGGGTGCCGTCCGGGGCGACCCGCACCCACGCGTCGCCGTCGACCTTGGCGAACTCCGCGTCCGCGCGCGAGGCCAGGCCGCCGAGCCGCGCCTCGTAGGGGTCGCCGACCCGCGCGTTGCGCAGGGTGGCCTCGTCGACGGGGAAGGTGACGGGTCCGTCGGCGGGCAGGTACACGTCGATGGGCTCGGTCAGCCAGGTGTAGCCGTCGCGGGCGAGGAAGTAGGCGACGTAGTGGCCGGGCTCCAGGGAGTCGGTCGGCAGCGTGACGGTTCCCTCGCGGCCGGGGGCGTACCTCCAGACCAGGGAGGGCGAGACGTACTCCTCGTTCTCGGGTCCGCCGCCGGAGGCGTGGTAGAGACCGATCCAGTTCGTGCGGTGGGGGGACGTGGTGGTGTAGCCGAAGGTGACGGGGGCTCCCTCCACCACCTCCAGGGTTCCCTGCCCGTCAGCGGACGCGGGGGCCGCGCCGAGGGTCAGGACGATCGCCGCGATGACCGCGGGGACCAGGTGCCGGACGCGCATCCGGGTTCTGCCTCTCGTGTGGGGGTGACGATGACGGGTTCCAGGACTATCAGGGGCGCCGACCGCCGGCGTGGCCGCCACCTGAACCACCGCCTCCCACCGCGCGAAGGCTCGGCGACGGCGTCGTGGACGTCCGCCCGGGGGCGTTCGGGGCACCTGAGCCCGCCTCCCGCCGGGGCCGGTCAGGCGGCGAGGCGTTGGACCAGCAGCAGGACGCCGATGACGACCATCGCCGCCCCCGACGCCCGGCTGACCGCCCGCGCAGCCGCCGGCCGGGCGCCCAGCACGGCGCGGGCGGTCAGCCCCACGCACAGGTAGACCACCGCGCAGCTGACCGTGTGCACCAGGCCGAGGGCCGCGATCTGCGCCCCCATCGGCCAGCCGTCCGCCGGGTCGGTGAACTGCGGCAGCAGCGCGGTGAAGAGCAGCAGCGCCTTCGGGTTGAGCCCGCTGACGCCGATCCCCTGGGCGAGCCGCGCGCCCCACGCCGCCCCCGCGCCGCCCTCGGCCGAGGCGCCCGGAACGGCGGGCCGCGCCACGGTCACGGCGCCGATCCCGATGAGGTAGACCGCCCCGGCCACGGTCAGGGCGGTCAGCACGACCGGACTGCTCGCCACGACGGCCGCCACCCCCGCGGCGACCACCCCGGTCAGCGCCACGTAGCCGAGCAGCAGCCCGCCGATCGCCGGGAGCACCGACCGGTCGCGGAGTCCGGCGGTGATCGTGTGCGCCCAGTCCGCCCCCGGGACGAGGATGAGCAGGACCGAGACGGCCCAGAAGGCGGTGATGGAGCTGGCGGCCACGGTGTGTTTCTCCCTCTTCTACGGACTGCCTGAGGGAGATTAGTCGTGATTCGCCCGAAGGTGTTGCCAAAGATTCACTGATGACCGAGAGGTTGTGGAAGGATCTTCTTCATGGACGCCGTAGACAGGAAGATCCTTGCCGAACTCCAGGAGGACGGCCGCCTGACGGTCACCGAACTGGCCGCGCGCGTACGCCTGAGCCTGTCCCCCTGCCACCGCCGCCTGCGCGAACTCGAACGCTCCGGAGCCATCCGCGGCTACCGCGCGATCCTGGACGCGGGGACCGTCGGGCTGACCTTCGAGGCGCTCGTCTTCGTCACCATGCGCCAGGAGGACCGCGACACGGTCGCCGCCTTCGAGAGCGCGCTGACCGGCATCCCCGAGGTGGTCCGCGCCGAGCGGCTCTTCGGCGACCCGGACTACCTCCTGCGCGTGGTCGGCGCGGACCTGCCCGCCTTCCAGCGCCTCTACGACGACCGGCTCGCCACCCTGCCCGGAGTCCAGCGGCTGAGCTCCACCCTGGTCATGAAACACGTCGTCGAGGAGCGCCCGCTCCCGTTGTGACCAGGCGCGCCACCGGGGCGTAGGCGGGCTACCCGACCGCCGCCCCGCCGACGCCCGCCAGGTCCACCCCCGTCTCCAGCGATCGGAAGTACCGACTCACGGGTGCGAAGTCGACGGTGTCCGAGCGGTGGGCGACGTACTTGTCCGGCCGCACCAGGTACAGGCTCGGCCTGCGTACGCCGTAGCGCCCGTGGGCGCGGCTGCGCACGTCGGCGAGGACCCCCTCCCTCGGCTCGGGCGGCAGGTGGCCGCGCGTGACCAGGTGGACGTGGCCGTACCCTCCGATGGCGTCACGGGCGTCGGCCGCCCACGCGTTCAGGGTCGGCGGGTCGATCACGTCCGCCGCGAACACGACCAGGTGGTGCCCCGGCTCGCGGTACACGTGCCGTAGGGCCACGAGGCCGGCGGCGCCCTCCAGGTAGGCGTCCGGGGCCAGCTCCCCCGCCTTCGGGCCCGCCCCGGCGCCGTCGCTCCAGGCGGGGGGTCGGGACCCGGCCCAGCGTTCGGAGACGAGGGGGCTGTCGCGGTAGTGGACCAGGTGCTCGCCGACCGCGTCGGCCATGCGCCGCTGGACGGGGGTGAGCCGACCCAGGAGGCGGAGCGCGTGGCGGCGTGCCCTGGTGGCGACGAGGCCGCTGGCCGTGACGGTCCGGGTGGCGGTCGAGGTGGTGTCCAGCACGGCCTGGGCCACCGGGCGCCGTTCGGCCTGGTAACCGCCCAGCACGGTGGCGTGCGCGCCGCCCTGGACCACCAGGGCCAGCTTCCATCCCAGGTTGTAGGCGTCCTGCATGCCCGTGTTCATGCCCTGGCCGCCGATGGGGCTGTGGCTGTGCGCCGCGTCGCCCGCGAGCAGGACCCGGCCGTCGACGTACCGGTCGGCCAGTCCTTCGCGCGCAACGAAGGACGACGTCCACTGCGCGTCGGTCAGCACGGGGGCCAGGGGCGTGCGTGCGTCGAGGTGGCGGGCGAAGTCGTCCGGCCCGGGGCGCTTGGGCGGGTCGGCGTCGGGGGTGTTGGCCAGGATCCGCCAGTAGCCGCCGACCATGGGGAACACGGCGACCACGCCGTCCCGGGCGAGGTAGGCGTGGAAGCGGTCCCGGGGCAGGTCCCAGTCGGTGGCGAAGTCGCCCAGGATGAACCCGCGCCGCAGGTCGAGCGTCTGCCAGCCGATTCCGGCGCCGGTGCGCACGGTGCTGTGCGCGCCGTCGCAGCCGACCAGCCATCGGGTCGTGTGGTGTTCGACGCGGCCGTCCGCGTGCACGAGTTCGGCGGTGACGCCGTCGCCGTCCGAGCGGTGTGAGGCCAACCGCGTGCGCCACTCCGGGCGGACGCCCAGCTCCTCGGCGCGGCGGCGGAGCAGCCCCACGGTCCGCCACTGGGGGATGCACAGGTCCATCGGGAAGGGTGAGTCGATGCATGACAGGTCCATGTCGGCCAGGAGCCTGTCGCGCTGGTAGAAGTTCAGCACCCGCAGCGGGATGCCCTGGTCGACGGCGGCCTCGGCGACGCCGATGTCGTCGAGCATCTCCAGGGACCGCGCCGCGACCGCCACGGCCCGGCTCTCGCGGACCTCCTCGGGTCCGGCGTCGACGATCCGGGGGATCACACCGCGCCGGGCCAGTTCGATGGCGAGCACGAGTCCGGTGGGACCCGCGCCCACGATGAGAACGTCGTCGTCGCGCACAGAAACCTCCTAAAGCGAACGTTCGTTCTTTCATGGAAGCACGACGAGGGGCCGCGCACAAGAGGAAACGGATCGTTCTCTAAAACACGGATTCGCCTCCGAGATTCTGACTGAGAGTTATCACGCAATTACTTCTGGTAGGAATAGCGAGCACGTCCCCGCGACGCCCGTCTCGCCTCCCCCACCGATGCGCGCGGGCCGGGCCCGGTGGACGCTTCCACGGACAGACGGGGTGATCGGGTGAGTCGGGACAGCACGCGCACGGACGTACCGCCCCGGGGCGGCGCACCCGGGGTTCCCGGGGACGTGGTCACCAGATCGGGCCTGCGCGCCCCGCACCGCGTGTGGCATCGGCTGGGGCGCTCCATCGCCGGGGAGATCGTCCTGCCCGACCAGGACGAGTACGACGCCGTCCGGGGCACCGCGGATCCGCGCTTCGACGCGGCCAGCCCCCGTGCGGTCGTGCGCTGCGCCGTGGAGGACGACGTCGTCCACGCCGTGGACTTCGCCCGCCGCTGGGGCATCCGCGCCCACGTCCGCGCGGGCGGGCACTGCGCCATCGGGTCCTCGACCGGCCCCGGGCTGGTCATCGACCTGTCTCCGCTCACCCGGACCGTGGTCGACGGCGGCTCCGCGTGGTGTGCCGGGGGAACGCTCACCGGGGCTTTCACCGCGGCGCTCGACGGCCACGGCCGCACGGTGCCCACCGGCCGGTGCACGACGGTCGGCGTCGCCGGACACACCCTGGGCGGCGGTACCGGTCCGACGGGGCGCAGGTACGGATTCACCCTGGACAGCCTGACCGGGGCGCGCGTGGTCCTCGGCGACGGACGGGTGGTCGACTGCGACGCCGACCACCACCCCGACCTGTTCTGGGCGCTGCGCGGCGCGGGCCACGCCGCCTTCGGGGTGGTCACCGGGCTGCGCTTCCGTACCCGGCCCGCCCGTCCGGTCACCGAGTTCGTGCTGGGCTGGCCCGCCGACTGCCGCGCCCGGGTGCTCGCCGCCTGGCAGGCGTGGGGCCCGCACGCCCCGGACGAGCTGTCCACGACGGCCACGATCGCCGGGGCCACCGTGCGCTCCCCCGGCGACGGCCGGTCTCCGGCGACCGTGACCGGGTCCTGGCTGGGCGACCCGGTCGGCCTGGAGCACCTGGTGGACGACCTCCTGGCGGCGGTGGGCCGACCGCCGAAGGTCCGGACGGGGACCGTGCGCACCGGGGGCGACGGGGCCCCGATCCCAGCGGTGGGCGGGAGCCCCCTGGCGAACGGCGGGCCCGACGCGACGAACGGGCCGGGCGTCGTGCTGCGCCGGCACGAGTTCTTCGACCGCCCGCTCGACGCGGCGGCCCTGGACGCGGTCACCGCCGCGCTGGACCGGGGAACCCGCCCCGGCGAGGCCCGCCGACTCCGCCTGGAGGCCATGGGCGGAGCCTACGACCGGTCGAGCCGGGAGGCGGCGGCGCTGGCGCACCACGGGGCCCTGTTCGGGGCGCTCTCGGAGTTCCGTCCCGCCCCGGGCGGCCTCGCCGGATGCCGCACCGCCCAGGGGGAGTTGCACGGCGTGCTCCGGCCGCTGGCCGCGGGCACCGCGCACCCGAACTATCCGTCGGAGAACCGGAAGGACTGGCGCCGGGCGTACCACGGCACCCGCCACGCCCGGCTGGAGGAGATCCGGGTCCGCTACGACCCCGACGGCGTCTTCGGCTTCCCGATGGCACAGGCCGCGGCCCACCGGAGCCGTGCGGACCCGGGCGACGCCTGACGCGGTTCCCCGACCGGGGGCGCGCCGGACCGCCGCTGCGGAGTGACACTCCCCTCACACCCGGTTCCTTCCGCCCCGTGAGGGGTAGGGCTTGTCATCCGTGCGAAGGACCGGACACCGCCGCGGAGGTCGCTCACCCGAACCAGGGCACACGACCGGTCGCGACGCGCCCCCGCCGCACACACGCACCGAGCCGGAACGGACCCCCCATGACCACCATCCTCATCACCGGATCGACCGACGGACTCGGCCGCGCGCTGGCCCTGCGGTTGGCCCGGGACCGGACACGGCTGCTCCTGCACGGCCGCGACCCCGACAAGCTCGCCGCCCTCGCCGCCGAGGTCGAGAAGGAGGGCGCCCCGCCCCCCGAGCCCCTGGTCGCCGACCTGTCCGACCTCGGCCAGGTGGCCCGCCTGGCCGCCGAGGTGTCCGAGCGCACCGATCGGCTCGACGTCCTGGTCAGCAACGCGGGGATCGGGTTCGGCGAACCCGACGGGCGGGAGCGGCGGGTCGGCGCCGACGGGTACGAGCTCCGCCTGACCGTGAACTACCTGGCCGGATTCCTCCTCACCCTCGACCTGCTGCCGCTGCTGCGCGCCTCCGCGCCCGCGCGGGTGGTCAACGTGTCCTCCCTCGGCCAGTCCCCCCTCGACCTGGACGACCTCATGTTCGAGCGCGACTACGACGGGGTGGACGCCTACCGGCGGAGCAAGCTCGCGCAGATCATGTCGGCGACCGAGTTCGCCGCCCGCGTGCCCGCCGACGAGGTGACGTTCACCAGCCTGCACCCGGCGACGTTCATGCCGACCAAGATCGTCACCCTCCACGGCATCGCCCCGGTCGACACCCTGGAGGAGGGGGTGGCCGCGACGTACCGGCTGGTCACCGACCCGGCCATGACCGGGGTGACCGACCGGTTCTACGACCGCCTCCACGAGAGCCCGGTCAACGCCCAGGCCGCCGACCCCGGGATCCGGGCGGAACTGTGGCGCCGCAGCCTGCGTCTGGTGGGACGGGAGCAGGTTTCGATCGGCTCCGCCACGCACACGGACGACTGACCGAGGCACCGGGGGAACGGCCGGACGGGGCCGGACGGCGACGGGGCGGGGACGACGCACGAGACGGGAGAAACGCATGGAACTCGGTCTGCACGTCGCGGACTTCACGTGGGCGGGCGGCACCCCCGAGCTGGGCCGCGCCCTCGCATGGGCCGTCGGCGACGCCGAGGACTCGGGGATCGCCCGGGTCACGGTGATGGACCACTTCTGGCAGATCGGCCACGACCTGGGACCGTACGAGAACGCGATGCTGGAGGCCTACACCACCCTGGGCTTCCTCGCCGCCCACACCTCGCGGGTGCGGCTGCACACGCTGGTCACCGGGGCCGTGTACCACGACCCCGGCGTCCTGGCCAAGCAGGTCACCACGCTGGACGTGCTCTCCGGCGGTCGCGCCGGGCTCGGCATCGGCGCGGGATGGTTCGCCGACGAGGCGCGCGGGCTGGGTCTGCCGTTCCCGACCGCGGCGCGGCGGTTCGACATGTTGGAGGAGACCCTGAGCGTCGTCCTGCAGATGTGGAGGGGCGACGAGCGGCCGTTCGAGGGCGAGTACTACCGACTCGAACGGCCGCTGAACTCACCCGGTCCGCTCAGCAGGCCGCATCCGTACCTGATGATCGGTGGATCGGGGGAACGCCGGACCCTGCCGCTGGTCGCCCGGTACGCGGACGCGTGCAACATCTTCGGCGGCCCCGAGGCGGGGCACAAGCTGGACGTGCTCAAGCGGCACTGCGAGGCCGTGGGGCGCGACCACGAGGAGATCGAGAAGACGTCGATCCTGTCCGTGGCCCCCGACACCACCACCGACGCGCTTGTCAGGAGCCTGCTCGACCTGCGCGCCACCGGGTTCACGGTGGTCTACGTCTACGGGTGCGGTTTCGACGATCCGCGCGAGGCCGTGGACCTGGTCGCCTCCGCCCTGCCCGAGGTCGCCGAGGCCTGACCCCGTTGCACTGGGGTGGACCAGGAACGACGAGCGACAGGAAAACACCATGTCCCGGTGGGCGCGACCGATCGCGGTACGGGTCGGGGGCAGCGTGTCGAGCGTGATCGGGAGGTCGCGGACACGCTTCCCGGTCGCGTTGAACACGCTGGCGGCCCAGCCGGAAGCGAGAACGGCTGGCCCCTCCTCCGCGAGGTGAGTCAGGGGTCAGCCGTGCCGAGAGGGGATCGGGATGTTCTAGTGGGAGGTGCTCTTCACCGCGTTCAACAGGGCGGACCACTCGCGGGGGGTGGCCTCCAACTGGCCGAGGTCGCGGTTCTGGGTGTCCCGCATCGCCGCGCCGATTCTCGTGCGTGTGGCCTCCACGCACTGCCCACCGTTGCCGTGGGAGTAGGAGGAGGTGCTCCACTCACCCTCGCGGTTCAACCGGGCCTCGACACAGTTACCGCCGTTGCCGTGCGAGTACGTGGACTTGTCCCAGCCCTCGCCCAGCTCCAGTCGGGCCTCCACACAGTGTCCACCGTTACCACCGCTGTACGTGGACTTCTGCCAGGCGGGACGCAGCTCCAACTTGGCCTCCACACAGTTCCCACCGTTACCACCGCTATACGTGGACTTGCTCCAGGTAGACGTCAGCTCCAAGCGAGCCTCCACACAGTCTCCACCGTTACCACCGCTGTAGGACGACTTACCCCATGTCCAACGAACCATCTTGGTGACTCCTCTTCACCTCGTACAACCGTTTGAGGGAGCGGTCCAGGGAATGCGCGACGCCCTGAAGGTGTCCGAACGCATCTTGAGCTTGCTCCACCTTGCCAGCTTCATGCACCATGCGACCGGTGAAGGCGTCCTCCACGTAGAGCGCATCTGGCCTATCTCGGAACGACAACAACACGAAGCTCCCCGTAGAGCCAGGATGGAACCGGGTATCCAAAGGCACGACCTGCAGAGCGATCTTATGAGACTCCACTAGCTCTATCAGTCGATCTATCTGCTCTACCATCACCTGAGCACCACCTGTCGGACTCAGCAGGACCCACTCATTGATGACGGTCAACATCTGCGGCGCTTCTGGCATGTCCCAAAGCCTCTGCCGCTTGAGCCTTCCAGCAACCATCTCTGTGACTTTCTCCGAGGTCTCCAAAGGATTCGATGCCCTCACGAGAGCCTTGGCGTAACTCTCGGTCTGGACCAACCCTGGAACCGCCAGCGCCTCAAAGGACCTGATCCTGGTCGTCACCTTCTCTGCCTTGACTAGCACTCCGAGCCAATCCGGATAGGCCTGACTGTTGGTCAACTCCACCCAAAGCTCCAGAAGCTTCCCACCAGCCCGAAGATATGTGTCGGTAGCCTCTACCTTGTCCAGACTTGGCCAGTGCGTACCCACCTCGAATCCACTAACCAGTCCACCGGAGACCCTGATGTGCCTCGCGACCTGGACCTGAGTCTTCCCGCGCGTGGTTCGGTACTTGCGCAGCTCAGTCCCCCAACGAAGGGCATGCGGCCGGACCGGACGCTTCACCAAGGCTCTACCTCTCTCTACCGAGCGAGCACAGACTCATACTCCATGTAAGCAGTAATCCGCAGTGCTGTTGTATGTCTATTCAGCCACTTTTCCCTTCCCCACACTGGAGAAGAACTCTTCTCTACCGGCTCTACAAGAGGGCCAATGAGTTCAACCCGGACAAAGGGGAAAATATGACTCCACGAGAGGCGGCCAAGGCACTCTGCCTTGAGCTGGACAAACACCACCTCAAGCCACTCCCGAGCAAGGGAATGGTGATCGAGGTGCACAAGGGAGACCAGAGCCAGATGGTTCTCCTGCGCGAGACCGGCGAGGGCCTCTACTGGTACTGGGTGTGGGACTCCTACCGGACCGACGCCGAACCCTACGAGTACGACCGCGCGCTGCCCGTCGGCCAGGAGCGCGAGTTCGCCCGGCGCATCTCCGGCGTCCTGTCGATCCCGAAGGCGGACCTGCGATGAGCGCCGTCAACCACACCCCGCGCTACGTCGGTGACGTGCCCCCCGAGCTCGGTGAGGCGCTCTCGGCCCTGGAGGGCGTCACCCAGCTGCTCCCTGGCCGGATCCTCTGCTCGGCGGTCGGCCTCCTCCACCTGTCCGAGCGCGGCACGCTCTTCCGCTGCCCCAGGGGCGCGGTCGTGGTGCGCAACGGACAGATGATCACCTTCGCGAAGCTGGGACACGGTGACCTGCCGAAGACCCACGTGTAACGCCCGCATCCCCCCGAGACCACGTCCGCCCCCGGTCCGCAGACCGAGGGCGGACGTCGCGTGTGCGGAAGACAGACACGAGCGTGGTCCGGTGGTGAACACATCCCCTTACCTGTGAGGTCATCGCCCCCATTCCCCGGCACTGACACGACGAGCCCGTTGCCCGCGTCAGCCCGACGCGGATCCACCACCAAGCCTGGGGAACGGATCGGCAAGGACTCGACGGGAGGGGATGACGTCCCCTGGAACAGGTGCGAAACGCGCGGTAGGAAGGCGGGGACACCACGTCCGGCCGTCGACGACGCCGGGCCCGACACGAGAGACACACCGCCATGCCCCACCACCCCGACGTCACCGACCGGGCCGTGCGCGCCCTGATCGACGCGATCAACGCGAACGACCGCGAAGCCTTCGCCGAGGCGCTGACCCCCGACGCCACGATGTCCGACGACGGATCGGAGCGCGATCTCTTCCCGTGGGCGGAGAAGGAGATCTTCGCGTCCAACGGGCGGATGGACGTCGTCTCCGCGAGCGACGAGGGGCGGTCGCTGATCGCGGACTACCGCAACGACACCTGGGGCGCCATGCGAACGCGCTGGGACTTCACCATCGCCAACGGGAAGGTCTCCAGGTTCGACACCGGTCAGGCCTGAGCCGTCACCTGCTGAACCACACGGAGGAGACGCCCTTCGCCCGGTACCCGACCCTCCGCCCGGAGAGCTTCGTCGGCGACTCCGTGGCCGACGCGTTCCACGAGGCATGCGGCTGGTCGCGCGGGGGCGAGCTGGACCGCGAGGGGTCCGCCACGATCGAGTGCACCAAGGTCGCCGCGTCGGCGCCGGTCGACGTTCGGGCGCGCGACCGGCACCGGGGACGGACCCCTGGCGATCAGCGTTCCGTCCCCCCTGGCCCCAGCCGGTCCAGGTAGTCGCGCACGACCTCCTCGGCCTGGGCCCGGGTGACGTTCCCGGCCATCAGCAGGGAGCCGAGCCCGTGGGCGAGGGACATGACCTGCGTGGCGATCAGCCGCGCCCGCGCTCCACCCACCCGCGGGTCCGCGCCGACGACCTCGGCCAGGTGGTCGGCGAGCCCGCGCAGATGGTCCTGGTAGGCGGCGGTGGCGGCGTCGGGTCGCGTGATCGCCAGCAGTTCGAGCGAGACACCGACCCGGTGGAACGCACGCCCGTCCTCGTCGGTGGGCAACGCCTCGTCGAAGAACGCCCGGATCGCCTCCGAGACGTCGCCCTCCCCCCGCACGGCCATCCGGGTGCGCCACCGCTGGAGGCTCCGGTCCGCGAGGCGTTCGAGCGCCGCGGTGAGCAACCGTTCCTTGGACTCCCCGTAGTACTGCACCAGGCGCAGCGACACCCCCGCCTCCGCCGCGACCGCGCGCATGGTGACCGCGTGCAGGCCCTCCCGGCCGAGCAGACGCCCGACGGCGTCCAGGATCTGCTCCCGACGCTGTGTCTCCGACACCGACGACTCCCTCCGACACCTCGATGATACGCTCGTATCAAGTTGATACACGCGTATCAAGGAGGACGTGTGACCACCACTCCCCGAACGCTCGCGCTGTGGGTCGCGTGCGTGGCCCAACTCCTGGTCGTGCTGGACATCTCGGTGGTCAACGTCGCGCTGCCGTCGATCCAGTCCGCACTCGGGATGAGCCCGACCCGCGCGTCCTGGGTGGCGCTCGCCTACGGCCTCGGTTTCGCCGGTGCGCTGCTGGTCGGCGCGCGACTGGCCGACGTCGTCGGCACCGGTCGGGTCCTGCTGTGGGGGCTCGCGGCGTTCACGCTGGCCAGCACCGTGGGCGGTCTCGCGACGGAGGGGTGGGTGCTCATCGGGGCGCGGGCGGCCCAGGGGCTGTGCGCGGCCGTGGTCTCCCCCGCCACCTTCACCCTGCTCACCACCACCCACCCGGAGGGTCCGGACCGCACGCGCGCCATCGCCGCGTGGACGGCGGTGAGCCTGGCGGGAGGCGGTGTCGGCACCACCCTCGGCGGTGTGCTCACCGAACTGGTCTCCTGGCGCGCGGTGTTGCTGGTCAACCTGCCGGTCGGCGTCACCGTCCTCGCCGGGGCGGCCGTCCTGCACCGGCGCTCACCCTCCGCCCCCGGACGGGGACGGCTGGACCTGGTCGGCGCGGTGCTGGCCACCGGCGCGTTCACCTGCGCCACCTACGCCCTGTCCGCGGCCGGTGGTGACGCGAACGCCCTGGCCGCGGGGTCGGCCGCGATCACGAGTGCCGCGCTGTTCCTCCTGCTCGGCGGACAGCAGCGCCGGGCCGCACACCGCCTGGTTCCCCGGGGTCTGCTGCGCAACCGATCCGTGGTGTGGGGCAACCTCGCCACCGCGCTCACCGCCGCCTGCTTCCAGGTGGGGCTGTGGTACTTCCTCACCTACCGGATGCAGGGGTCGATGGACTTCACCCCGATCCAGGCGGGCCTCGGCTTCCTGCCGTTGACCCTCGCCATGCTCGTGGTCAACACCTGGGTCACCCCACGGCTGATGACCGGCGTCCCGCCCCGAACCCTCGTCGTGCTCGGCGCCGCGACCGCCGCCCTCGGCCTGGTCTGGCAGGCCTTCGCCGGTGGGGGGAGCTACGTGGTCACCGTCCTCGGGCCGAGCACGGTGATCGGGGTGGGCGGCGGCCTGCTCAACACGCCGCTGGCCACGATGGTGACCACCGGTGTCGCGGCCGACGAGGCGGGGGCGGCGTCGGGGCTGATGAACACCGCCAAACAGTTCGGCGGAGCCCTGGGCCTGGCCGCCGCGACCGCCGCCACCACGCTCGCGGGCACCGACCGGGCCGCCTTCCTCCTCATGGGCGGCCTCGTCGGCACGGTCGCCGCCGCCGTGCTCGTGAGCCTCCGGTCCCGCCAGCGGGACCGGAGGAGGACCGCCGCCCCCGACCGGCTGGCCGGGGACGCGGTGTCGTCGGCGGTGACGCGGATGCGGACGCGGGAGCCCGCTCCGCACCGCGTGCGGTCGATCAGGCGTAGACGCGTTCGACGAACTCGGCGATCTGGTCGTCCGTGAGGTGGTGGGCCAGGTCGGCCTCGCTGATCATGCCGACCAGCCGCTTGTTCTCGTCGATCACGGGCAGGCGGCGGATCTGGTGCGACTCCATCTCGCGGAGGACCTCGTCGACACCGGCCTTGGTGGAGACCCAGCGCGGGGTGCCCTTGCACAGCTCCCCGGCGGTGAGCTGGAAGGGGTCGCGTCCAGCGGCGATACAGCCGACGACGATGTCCCGGTCGGTGATGATGCCGCACATGCGCTGGTTGGAGGTGCCGGGGTCGGCGACCGGGATCGCGCCCACGTTCAGTTCGCTCATCAGCTGGGCGACCTGGTCCAGGGTGTCCGTGGCCGAAACCCACTTGACTCCCGAGTGCATGATGTCGGCTGCGGTGGTCATCGTGTTCTCCTGTCAGTCTTCCGGGTGGTTGCGCCCCCATCGTCCCCATCGCGGTCGCCGACGACGGCGGAACATGCCCGAACATGGGACTCGGTGGCGAAGAGTTGAGCGGGTCGTGGTGGTACGCCCTCCGACCCGGGGACCGGTCCGGGTCGGGACACTGTCAACCGCGTGACACTGCGCCCGCGTCCGCGCGGAGGCGGTGGGACAGTGGAGGGGTGGCGACACCCGTGGGCGCACGGGGTGCCGGAGTCCCGAAGTCACGCAGATCCGCGACCGGGCTTTGGGGATACGTCGCATGAACGCTACGACCATCGTGCTCGGTGCTCTCGTCGGCACCAGTGCCGTGCTGCTCGTCGTCGCGGCGTCGACCTGGCGGGTCGCCCCGTTACCGTTCCTCGCCTACATCGTGGTCTTCCTGACCCTGGCGGTACTCGTCTGGACCTGCCGCAGGGAGATACGGGAGGAACTCGGCGACACCGCCCTTCGGGGAGCCGTAGCCGCCCTCCCCCTCTTCTCCAGCGTCGCGATCCTGACGATCCTCGACCTGGTGGGCACGGCGTGCTGCGCGGGGACCCCCGGTGCGGGGGGTGCGGGTCCAGGCCACCCGTGCCTGTGCGGCTTCCTCGGCGGCGACGGGTTCCACCAGGTGCTGGCGGTCATGTTCCCCACCCTGGCCGCGGATCCGCGGCTCCCCCACCTCGTCATCGTCGTCGCGCTCAACGTCATCACCCTGGCCACCGCGTTCCTCTTCCTCCGGGGGGTGGCGCACGTCTTCGGCCAGCGCGGTCTACGTCTGACCGCCCTGGCGATGGCGGCGACCGCCACCGTCTGGGTGGCGTGGAGCCGGTTTCCCGAGAGCCTCGAACAGTTCCCCGACTGGCCCGATCCGATCCGCGGAGGCTGGGCGGCCGCGCTCCTGATCCTGCTCGGCGGGGGGTACCTGTGGCTGGAGACCACCGCGGTCCGACGCGAACCCAGTGTGAACATCTCCGAGCCCGGGGAACAGGACAACGAGGCGACCAGGAGACTCAATCAGGAGGTGCGGTGGAGGCTTCCCGCGATCGAGGTCCTCGCGCCCGCGTGGAAGCCGGGGGCGCCGCCGGGACACGCCGTCGCCGCCATGGTCGAGAGCGGCGACATCCAGGGAAGCAGGTTCGCGGCCGCGCTCATGCGCGTCCTCGCTCTCGTGCTTCCCGTTCCCCCGTCCTACTCCGTCCGGGTGCGGGCCAACGTCCCGGAAGGAAGCGATCCCAAGGACGCCGAGTACGTGTCGGCCACCGTCGACGTACACGATCGCATATCCGGCAAGAGCCTGCACCAGATCACGCTGCCGCCGCTTCGTTGGGATCTGGCGGCCATACGGGCGGCCGGCTTCGTCGCCTCCCGCGTGTTCACGGACAATCCCCTGATACCGGAATGGGCGAAAGGAAGTTTCGACGGGCAGGATCTGGCCGCCTACCTGAGGATCAGGGAACTTCCGAGACTCGACGGAAGGGGATGGCGGGAAGGTTCCGCCGGCCCGGATCATGACTACGAAGAGTTTCACGCCATGCAGGAGGAGCGCATCAGAATCCTCCAGGGGGCGGTGAGGTCCCGCCGCGTCTCAGGAATAGTGCGCTATGAGCTCGCCTCCCTGTACGAGCAGACCGGAAGGCATGTCGAGGCACTGTGCCTGCACACGATGAATCGGGCGCACTATTCCTCGGAGAGCAACCGGAACAGGATCTTCCAGAGAAGCCGATACCGGATGATCGTGCTCCTGAAGATGATCGCGAACCACAGGTTCGCCGAGGTGTGGAGAATGTCGGATCCGCAGGACCGTCGTGACATCTTCCACGCTCTGAACCTGGCCGGTCTGCTGTCGAGACTGCGGGTGGCGAGGCCGGACCTGTTCGACGACCTCGGCGAGAAGGACTTCGTCTCAGGTGAGGACCCGCACAGGATCCGCCTCGCCCTCCTGCACATAGCCAGGCTGGAGGCCTACGCGATGGACAGGCACTTCTCCTGGCGAAGGCTGGTCTGCGAGGACGTCAGGTGGCACAGGAAGAACCCCTACAGCGTCCTGACTCCCGGCGTCACCTCCCAGGAATCCGCTTGGCGACGACGGAAATACTACGATATCGGATTCCGCCTTCTGCACAGCAGCATCGCGAGCAGGATCGCGTCGGCGAACGGAGAGCGCCGCGGTGAAAAGGGCCAGCAGCTCCAGCGGCACCAACAGGCGAGGGCACTCAAGAGAATAGAAACGGACATCGCGAAGTTCAAGGAGCTCAACCCTGGGTGGGGACTATGGGGGATCACCTACAGCAAGGCCTCCCTCATCGCCACCCAGAAGGTGGAGTCCGGGATCCCGCTCAGCCCCGGGGAGAGAGCGGAAGCCGTGGACGAGGTCATCACGTCACTGCGCGAGGCGCTGAACCCTTCGGCGTGCGAACACTACCGCCCCTCCGAACTCATGGCGTCCGACCCCGACCTGGAATGCATGCAGAAGGAGGAGGGATTCATCGCCCTGCTCCGCGAACAGTACGACCGCGACTGGCAGGTCAAACCCGACTTCGGGAAAGCCCTCGGCACGAGGCTGGCCGCGCTACGCTGAGCGTGCGACGCGCCGGGAACACCTGAGTCGGTGTCCGCGCGAACGTCCCCGGCCGGGGAGCCCCGGGGGCGCTGCTCCGCCCCCGGGGTTCCAACGGCAACGCCCCTACCGCGCGGGGTTGCGGGCGGCGACCAGCAGCTCGACGTTCCGGTCGCGCGGGCCGCCGTAGTCGGCCGGGTCGGCGTACAGGTCGTTGACCGACAGTTCCCGGTACAGCGACGCGAGCCCGTCGGCGGAGAAGTCCCCGTGGTCGACCCGGTACGGGCTGTCCGCCTCCAGCAGGGTCGTGAACAGCGACACCGTCCCGTCCTCGTTGTCCACGATCTCGATCGCCCGCGCCATCTGCGGGTGGTCGATGTGCGAGGCGGTGTTGATCTCCCAGAACCCGCGCTCGGCGGTGCGGTGCGTGTGCGCGCGCACCCGGTTGTAGTGCGTGTGCCCGTTCACCCAGGCCAGCACGTTCGGGTACCGCTTGAGCATGTGCACGAGGATGTCGCCGGTCAGCCGCAGGTCGCCGGGGCGGCGGCTGTCGGGGAGGATGTTGCCCATCGTGCCGCTGGTGTGGTGGGAGAACAGGACGAACAGCTCGTCGGTCACCTGCTGGGTGCGCCGCCGCCCCCAGAAGTCGTAGTAGACCGAACTGGCGGCGCGCAGCGTCCGCTCCAGCCAGTCGTACTGGTACTTGCCGATCGACCCGTCCGCCAGCCCGGCCAGCGTGGTGGTGTCCATGCTGACGCCGGTGACGCCGTCGGCGATGCGGAAGGTGTAGAAGCAGTCCACGCCGTCGGCGTTGTCGTCGGTGAAGCCGTGGCCGACGGGCCCGGGGCCGGTGTTGTCCTCCGCCAGGTGCGCGGCGACGAAGGCGCGGGTGTCGAAGGGGGCGCGGCGGTCGTCGGGGGTGATCCGTGAGGTCACGGCGGCCGTGGAGACGGTGTCCCCGGGCGACTCCACCTCGTCGGGCACCTGGCCGAGCCGGTCCTCGTCGGTCATCGCCTCGGCGGCCTGGTCGCGGACGTCGTCGTCGGCGAACATGATCTTGCGGTCGCCGAGGTAGGCCTCGTCCAGCGACCCGGCGGGCAGGCTGCCCGCCGGGGTGTCGTCGTGGTTGCCGATGGTGCAGTACCAGGGCACGTCCAGGCCGGGGCTCTCGAAGGGGGCCGTGGCGGCGTCGAGGAACCCGGGGATCCTCGGGAACCCGCCCCGGGTCTTGTACCGGTCGGCCAGGTCGCTGTCCGGGTGCCAGTACAGCTCGTTGCCGCAGTTCTGCACGCCCTCGTACCGGGCGGGGTCGCCGGTGTCGGGGGTCACGGTCCCGCCGTTGAGGACCGCCATGAGCCAGGCGAGTTCGATGGTCTCGTGGTTGTCGGTGTTGTCCCCGGTGGTGACCATGAAGTCGAACGGGCGCCCGGTCACGGGGCCGGCCCGCAGCGAGTTGACCCGGCGCACGAGCGCGGTCGCGCCGAGCGCCGACAGCGTCTCCTGGGGCCGGTGGGCGCTGGAGCCGATCACCGGGTGGGTGTACTCGAAGCGCACCGGGCTCTGGGCGTCCATGATGTGCAGGTCGGTGAACTGGACGAACGCCGCGAGCGCGGTGCGCCGGTCGTCGCGGCCCGGCTGGGCGGGGACCAGGTCCTCGCGGACCTCGATCGGCCAGCCGGGGCCGGCGGTGAGGAGGCGGTATCCGTCGCCGACGGGCGTGGCGACCTGGGCGAGCGTGGTCCCGTCGGGCTGGGCGACCCGGGACATGGTCTGGCGCAGGAGTCGGTCGTGCACGGCGGCGGAGGCGGGCAGGGCGGGCAACCCGAGGGCGATACCCAGTCCTGCCGTGGAGGTCGTGAGGAATCCGCGCCGGTTGAGGGGAGCCATGGGTGTGCGACGTCCTTTCGGCCCCGGCCGGGGGCGGCCGGTGGGGGGTGGGGCGTCGTCATTGAAGACCGGCGGAGCGGTCGGGGGCAACGGGTGCTGGAGGAGCCGGCCGCTACCCGCCGGTAGGCATCCGGAGCGGTCCGGGATAGGGTGACGGGTTTCGCCCCCGCCATCGGAAGCCCCGCGACCGATGCGTCACACACGGTGATCAGGCGATGTCCGCCCGTCGGCCGTCGGCTTTTCCCGTCGTGTTCGCCCGGGCGTGGCGGTGCGGTCACGAAGGTGAGGGGATTTCACGTTTGGCCGGATCCGGCCATTTTCCGCGCCCGGAGCGCCGTGTCAGGCCAGGAAGCCGCGCAGCAGCGCCTCGCTGCCCTCCAGATGCTCGTTGACCGCGAGCCGGGCCGCCTCGGGGTCGCGGGCGCGGATCGCGTCGACGACGGCGTGGTGCTGGGCGCCGCTGTGCTCCAGGTTCTTCACGAGCATCGGCATGGCGTCGAGCAGGCTGTTCAGGCGCATCCGGGCGTCGGTCAGCGCCGAGCTGAGCGAGCGCGACCCGGTCAGTTCGGCCAGGGTCAGGTGGAAGACCGTGTCGAGTCGGCGGTAGTCGTCCACGACCGCCCCGTCCACGGCGGCCAGCCGCTCGGTCAGCAGCGCGTCCTGGTCGGGGGTGAGTCCGCGCTCGGCCAGCAGCACGGCGGCGCCGACCTCCAGGGCGCGGCGGAGGGTGAACAGGTCGTCCAGGTCGCCGCCCATGTCGGCGAGCACCCGGCGGGCCTCGGCGCGGCTGGGGGGCGGGGGCACGTAGGTGACGAAGGTGCCTCCGGAGCGACCGCGTCGGGACTCGACGTACCCGGCCTCCTGGAGGGCGCGGATCGCCTCGCGCAGGGTGATCCGGCTGACGCCCAGGCGGGTGGCCAGGTCGCGTTCGGCGGGGAAGCGCTCGCCCCGGGCGACCACGCCCAGCTTGATCGCCGACAGCAGCCGCTCGACCGTCTCCTCGAAGGCGTTGCCCGCCCGGACCGGGCGGAACACGGCGTCGGCCGCGGGTTCGGCGGGGAGCGTGTCGACGGCGTCCCCGGCCCCGCCGTCGACGCCGTCGACCCCGGTGTCGGCCATGCCGCTCCTCCTGTTCGCGTGCTGTCCGAAGGTTCGATCTCGTGCACCCAGGGTAGGGCCGCCGGGGCGCGGCCCCCCCCCCCCCCGCCCGCCCCACCCCCCAACCCCCCCAAAAGCGGCGAAATGTGTTGGGGCACCCCCCCCCACAAAAACCCCGC
>NZ_JBFAME010000008.1:0-311244 GCF_040660275.1 Nocardiopsis sp. NPDC049922
GTGGAAGCCTTGTGAGGGGTGGAGCTGACCGGTACTAATAGGCCGAGGGCTTGTCCGCTGCAGGTAATTGGATGTTCGCGCACACTGTTTCACGTCATGGTTTCCGTGGTGGTTATGGCGGGGGGGTTACACCCGGTGACTTTCCGAACCCGGTCGTTAAGTCCCTTTGCGCTGATGGTACTGCCCTGTGGTGGGGTGGGAGAGTAGGTCGCTGCCACGGTTTTTCTTGAGGGGGAGGGGTCGTCTCGTTGGAGACGGCCCCTTTCCTTGTGCGCACGCTTGTGCGATTGTGAAGGTAGCTCGTGTGCCGTGATGGACCCCTCGGGCGGGCCGACAGGTCCGCTGTTGACGGCCGCGACCTGCCATGATGGAGACGAGATGGACCAACCATCACGGCCGGTGGGTCTCGGGCCCGCTCCGGCTACGCTCGGTGCTCGGGCGGAGAGAGTCACCACTGCCCGGTTGGCGGTGGCGCGCCGCTCCATGTCGTAAACTGGTGGGACAATTACTATGACGCGCTGCTCCTGCTCAAGGTGGCAGCGCTTTTGAATGTTGACGGACGGGTTGATGACTGAGGACAGCCGATCGGGAGACCGCGAGGAATCCGGAGCCAACGACCGTAGCGGCAGCCGCTCCGGGAGGCCCGATGGTCGGGGACGCGGCGACGGTCCCCGCTCCCGGTCCGGCTACGGCGGTTCCCGGGACGAGAGGGGACGCGGCGGCGACCGGCATGATGATCGCCGTGGCGGTTTCCGGGGTGAGCGCCGGGACGATCGCGGTGGTTACCGCGGCCGTGACGACCGTGGCGGCTATCGGGGTCGCGACGATCGTGGCGGCCACCGGGGACGTGACGACCGCCGGGATGACCGGCGTGACGACCGGGACCGTCGTGAGGGTCGCCGGGATGATCGGCGCGATGACCGCCAGGGCGGTTACCGTGGGCGTGATGATCGCCGTGGCGGTTTCCGGGGTGAGCGCCGGGACGATCGCGGTGGTTTCCGCGGTCGCGACGACCGTGGCGGCCACCGTGGCCGTGACGACCGCAGGGGCGGTCGCGACCAGTGGCGTCGGGATGACCGGCCTCGTGACCGGGACCGCGACCCCGCGGACGTGGCGCCGCCGCTTCCCGAGGAGGCCACCTACGATCAGCTGGACGCGGAGACCCGCCGCGATCTGAGTTCGCTGCCGAAGTCCCTCGCCGAACTCGTCGGCAAGCACATCGTCGCCGCCGGTCTCCTCCTGGACGAGGACCCCGAGCGGGCCTACGGGCACGCCGCCTTCGCCCGTCGCAAGGCGTCGCGTGTGCCCGGCGTCCGTGAGGCGTCGGGTGTCGCCGCCTACACCATGGGCAAGTGGCAGGAGGCCCTCGCCGACCTGCGCGCCGCCCGTCGGATGAGCGGTCGGGACAACTTCCTGGCGATCATGGCCGACTGTGAGCGCGGCCTGGGCCGTCCCGAGCGCGCGCTGGAGATCGGCAACGATCCGGGCGCGAAGAACCTCGACGCGGCTGACCGCATCGAGCTGCGGATCGTCGCCTCCGGTGCCCGCCGGGACATGGGGGACCTGCAGGGCGCCCTGGTCGAGCTCCAGGTCCCCGAACTCAAGGAACGCCGGGCCCGCCCCTGGATCGCCCGGCTCTTCTACGCCTACGCCGACGTCCTGGAGGAGCTCGGCCGTGAGGACGACGCACGTGAGTACTTCGCGCGGGCGTCCGCGGTCGACCGCGAGGGCGTGACCGACGCCGACGAGCGCCTCGCCGCCCTGGAGGGCGTGGAACTCGTGGACGTCGACCACGACGGCATCGTCTGGACGGACGCCGAGGAGGCCGACGACGAGGAGCGGGACTGAAGCCGCTCGGTGGGGCTCGGGTGCACCTGGGGGTGCTGCCCGGGACCCACGACTCGGTGGTGTGCCTGACGCTGCGGGGAGACCGGCTGCTGATGGTGCGCCACCGGGACCGTGCGTGGGAGTTCCCCGGCGGACACGCCGAACCCGGTGAGGGCATCCGCGACACCGTGGTGCGGGAGGCCTGGGAGGAGGCGGGCGCCACCCTCGGCGAGGTGTCCGTCCACGGGTACTACGTCCTGGCCGGCGGCCACGTCACCATTGTCACCAGTGCACAGGTGGTCGACGTCGCGCCGTTGAGCGGGGACTTCGAGACCGTCGAGGTGGGCGAGTTCGACTCCCTGCCCGATGACCTGTCATGGTCCGACGGTCTGTACGCCCACCTGCTCACTGTGCTCGGACTTCCCTGATCTCCCTGGCGAACACGTGCTCCGTGCCGACCAGCCGGTAGCCCAGTCGTGCGTTGATCGCGAGCATGGGCGCGTTGTTCTCGTGGTTGCCGGTGTAGGCGTGGGTGAAGCCCTTCTCCCGTGCGCGGTGCAGCGCGACGCTCTTGGCGTAGCCCGCCAGTCCCCGACCACGGAACCCGCGGAGGGTGCCCGTCATCGCCGACTCCATCCGCGTCCCGCGATCCGAGACGTAGCAGGTGATGGCCACCGGCCTGCCGTCGAGCAGCAGCACCAGACTGAGGTCCAGGTCGTGCAGCGGGTTCCCCCACACCTCCGCGTGCCAGTCCTCGAAGGACGGGAAGACGACGGATTCCCCCGGTTCGTCCTCGTTGGTCGCCCGGTCGATCTCGAAGAGGGCGCGCGGCTCGAACTCGCGCCAGGTCCGCACCTCCACACCGGCGGGCGTGGCCGGAGGACCGGGCAGGTCGCCGAGGTCGAGCCCCAGGATCCGGTGGCTGTCGACCACCTCGGTCCCGTGCAGGCAATCGAGGAGAGCCCTTCCTCCGCGCTGCACGGACTCCTCGGCCGCCGTCACGCGCAGCCGCTCGGCGCCCCGTTCGACCAGGCTCCGCTCCGACGCCTCCAGCAGGTCCGTGCCCGGACCCTCCTCCTCGCTCACGAGGAGGAGGGTGTTCCCGACCCCGTCGCGGAGGACCGAACGGACGTGCCCGGTGATCCGGCCGTCGCGCACGCGGACCAGCGTCGCGGCGTCCGCGCCGGGGGAGCCGTGGTCGAAGCGCCAGCGCATCGCCTCCTCGGACACGACCAGAACGGGAAAGGCCTCGCTCAGAAGGCGGTGGGTCTGGGGAAGGTCGGCGGCGGTGAGCGCGCGGATCGTCATGGCGGCGACCCTACTGACTCACCCCTCGGTCGGCACGTCCTTTTTCCCGGCTTGCTCGGCCTCCAGACGCTCCAGCCAGTGCACGATGCCGGACACGTTGGTCTCCGCGCCCGCGAGCGTGTCCAGGACCCCGGCCGCCCGCTCGGGCATGGGCGCGTACCGCGCCATCACCTTGTCGCGCACCATGGCGATCGCGTGGTCCAGGTCGCCGACGGTGCCGTGGGACTCGCGCACGGTCTCCACCCACAGCCGTAGTTCGGCCTCGGCGCGCCCGATCGTCTCCGGCACCGTCTCCACCGCGCCGAAGTGCGAGAACATCAGCCGCCGCGGTTCGATGTCGCCGAACAGCCGCAGGGTGCGCAGGCACGCGTCCAGGTCGAAGTCCGGGGGCGGGGTCGCCGGGCGCACGTCACCGGTGAGCGGGTTGTAGACCCCCAGGGCGTCACCGACGTAGAGGTCGCCGGTGGCGGTGTCGACCAGGCCCATGTGGTGCTTGGCGTGTCCCGGCGCGTAGTGGGACACCAGGCGGCGGCCGCCGCCCAGGTCGATCTCGCCGGTCTCGGCGACCGCGCGGATCCGCGCCGCCTCGGTCGGGCGCATGTGCCCGAACAGGGTCTCCAGTCGGTCGCCCCACACCATCGCGGCGCTGTTCATGAGGCGGGTGGGGTCGGCCAGGTGCCGGGCGCCGCGTTCGTGGACGACGATCTCCGCGTCCGGGAACACGGCGGCCATGTCCCCGGTGCCGCCCGCGTGGTCCAGGTGGATGTGCGTGACGACGATGGTCGCCAGGTCCTCGGCGGCCAGCCCCAGCCGGGAGATGGCGCCGTGCAGCACGGAGGCGGACCCGGCGGTGCCGACCTCGACGACGCAGGGCCGTTCGGAGCGGATCAGGTAGGCCGAGACCACGCCCGGGTACCCGGCGAGCATCGTGTCGATGGCGAAGACGTCGTCACCCAGGTAGGTGATCCCCTCCGGCAGGCCGCTCACGTCCACACGCACCCCCGTATTCGTTCGTCAGCGGTTCCGGACCGCCCCACGGTGAGACCGCTGGACCGGTCGAAGCGGCTGCGGCTGTGACAGCGCGCGCACCTCGGACGTCCGCCCGGTCGCTCGGCCCAGACCCCGACTCTAGGACAGGTGGACCCCGGCCGGTGTGAGCAGGGGGCGGTTGTCCACAGGTGAGAAGTGGGCCTTTCCCCTCGCCTCCGTGTCCGTGAGTCTGGAATCAGCGCACTTCGGGAAGGACGGCACATGCGGCAGCAGAGGACCCCCGCACGGGCGGGGCACCGTAACGAGATCGTCGTGGCGGGACGCGTCACCGCCGAACCCGCGGTCCGGGAACTGCCCAGCGGGGACCGACTCGCGATCTGGCGCGTGTGTGTGGCCCGCACCGCCGACTCCCGGTTCCGGGGCCACCGCTCCGACTCCATCACCTGCGTCAGCTTCGACCCCGGAGTCCAGGACCGGGTCCGGGGCTGGCGGCTGGGGGAGGTCGTCGAGATGACCGGGGCGCTGCGCAGGCGCACCTGGCGGGTCGGTGACGGGGTGCGCACCGTCTACGAGGTGGAGGTGCGTACGGCGAGGCAGGTGGAGGCGCGGGCTGCGGAGCGGGGGGAAGCCGGGCGGGCGGAAGCGTGCTCTGCGGAGCGGACGGGGGAGGGGCGGTGATGGGGTCACCAGCCCAGGCGGGCCAGCGCCTCGCGTGCGGACGGGCCGGTCGGGTCCGCCGTGGGGTCGGACCACGCCGCCGCGCACAGCGCGCGCAGACCGTCCAGCCGGTCGCCGTCCCCCTCCAGGCGGAGGGCGCCGCCCTCGGACGTGGCCGTCCACCCCTCGCAACGGGACCGCGCCCCCTCCCGAAGCACGGCCGGGTGCGTCGTGTTCATGCCCGACACGTCCCAGGCCAGGTAGTTCGGGCGTTGGTGCGCTGGTGCGCACAGCGCGTCCCGCGGCGTGGCGACCCCCGACAGCACGAGCATCCCGGCGGCCCCGTGGGCGGTGGCGCCCTCGATGTCGGTGTCCAGCCGGTCGCCGACGATCAGCGGGTTGCCGGCGCCGGTGCGCAGGATCCCCTCCTCGTGCAGCGGACGCATGGGCTTGCCCGCCACGATCGGCTCGACGCCGGTCGCGTGGACGATCACCCGCACGAAGGCGCCGTTGGCCGGGGTGATCCCCCACTCGTTGGGAGCGGTGGCGTCGGCGTTGCTCGCCACGTACAACGCACCCCGGGCGACCGCGAGGGCGCCCTGGTCGATCAGGTCACGGGTCATGGTGCGCGAGTACCCCTGCACCACGGCCACCACCGACTCCGTCGCCACGGTCACCGGCCGCAGCCCCATGCGCCGTACTGCCTGGCGCAGCCCGGTGTCCCCCACCACCAGGACGTCCGACCCCGCCGGACACCGGTCACGTACCACGCGCGCGGCGGCTTCGGCCGAGGTCACCACGTCCTCGGGGGCGGCGGTCACACCGAGCTCGGTCAGGTGCTCGGCGATGCGGGCGGGCGTGCGCCCGGCGTTGTTGGTCACGAACGCCACCCGCGCGCCCGCCGCACGGGCCTTTCCCACCGCCTCCGGTGCGCTCGGCACCGCGCGCGGCCCGATGTAGACCACGCCGTCGAGGTCGAGGAGCATCGCGTCGTGCAGCTCCGAGAGCGGGCGGTCGGCGGCGAGCAGGGACATGGCGGTGCACCCGTTCCGTGCGGTGGGAGTGGACGCGTCCAGGCTATGGCCGCGGGGGCGGGCGCGGCCTCCCGTCTCGGGTGTGCGCTCGGTCGCATCCGTCACCGATGCCGGGCGGGCCGATCAGCGGCGGAGCCCATCGGTGGCGGCGTCGGCCAGGCCTCGGCCGGAGGCGCCGGTACGGCCGGGGGTGCGGTCAGCCGCAGGGTGTGCGTGCGGTCGGCACCATCGCGCGCGTCGGGTCCCACGGAACACGATGGACACCATGTTTCCGACAAGGACCGTGGCACCGAGCCTCCTCTCCGTGGGCTTGGTGCTCCTCAGCGCCGTTCCCGCCTCAGCCGACGTCGAGCCCACGGTCTCCGGGCCGCTGACCCCCCAGGCGGTGGACGCCTACGTTCACGACTACCTGGACTCCTCGCCCCTGCCCGGGGCCACCGTCGCCATCACCCGGGGGACCGAGGTGGTGCACACGGCGGGGTACGGTGCCGACTCCAGGGGCGAGCCGATGACCGACGACACCCCCATGGGTGTGGCCTCGGTCAGCAAGTCCTTCACCGCGCTGGCCGTCCTGCAGCTCGTCGAGGATGGCGGGGTCGCGCTCGACGATCCGGTGGTGGACCACCTGCCCGAGTTCTCCACGGCCGACCCCCGCTCGGCCGACATCACGGTTCGCCAGCTGCTGACCCATACCTCCGGGATGGCCGACTCCACGTTCGAGGAGAAGGGCGCGCCCGTCTCCGACGACCTGGCGGGTGCGGTCGCGCGCTTGGCCGATGTCGAACTGGCCGCCGCCCCGGGTACCGAGGAGCACTACCACAACCCGAACTACCAGGTGGCGGCACGCCTGGTGGAGGTCGTCAGCGGTCGCCCGTTCGGGGAGTTCCTGGACGAGCGCACGTTCACGCCCCTGGGCATGGACGACACGGTCACCGTCGACAGCGCCGACGAGGTCTTCGAGGCGGGTGTGGCCCGGGGACACATCACCGTCCTGGGCCGGGCGGTTCCCATCGTGGAGCCGGAGGGCTACCTCAACGGTTCGAGCGGCGTGGTCACCACCGCCGCCGACATGGCCCGGTGGCTCATCGCGCAGAACAACGGTGGCACGGGCGCGGACGGGACACGCGTCCTGTCGGAGGCGGGTGTGGCCACCGCGCACACACCGCTCGACGAGGACGGGCTGGGCGAGACCGCGGCTCTGGGCTGGCGCGCCCGGGAATCACCGTCGGGCGCGCCGATGGTCGCGCACGGAGGTATCCAGTTCACCTACACGGCGTACCAGACGCTGTTGCCCGAGAGCGGGTACGGGATCGCGGTGATGGCCAACACCGGGCTGGGCAGTTCCGACTCCTACGCGCTGCTCTCGGGGCTGGTGGCCCTCGCGGACGGCGGGGAGCCGGACGCTCCGTTGGGCGCGGTGCTGCTGGCGGTCGATCTGGTCCTGGTCGCCCTCATGGGACTGGCCGGGTACCTCGCCTACCGGGGTGTGCGGCGGGCCGGGACGTGGGCCGAGGCCGTCCGCCGACGGTCCTGGTGGCGGACTGCCGTGCGTCTGCTGCCCGGACTCGCCGTGATCCTCACCGCCGTGTTCCCGAACCGGATCCTCGGGCTGCTGAGCCAGAACCGTCACATCACCTGGGAGCAGACCTTCTATGTCATCCCCACCGGTTTCGCCCTGCTGGTGGTCGCCGGGCTCGCGGTCACCGTGGTCTACGCGGTCCGCGCGGTGTGCGTGCTCCTCCCGACCGCGGCGGAGCGCCCTGGTCCGCGGTGACCTCGTCGCGGGTCGCCGTCGGCCGGTGACGGCCGGCCCCGGGCGGGCGCCGCGACGTCCGGCGTCGACGGCGGGCGGGCGGCTCCGCCCGTCCGGTCGCCGCGGACCGGACGGGTCGCGAGGTCAGGGGAGGACGCGCATGACGAGGCCGGTGCGCGGTTTGGGTCCGAACGACGTGGACTTGCGGGGGGTCAGTTCCCCACGCTCGGCGACGGCGTACACCTGTTCCACCCGCAGCGGGGGCACGATGACGGCGGTGCCGCCCTCCCCGCGGGCGACGTCGACCGCCTCGGCGGCCTCGTCGTGCACCATGCGCACGTCCTGGTCGGAGCGGTTCCACAGGGGGAGGAGCACGTGGTGGAGCGTGGCGGTCGGCAGTTCGCGGTAGGCCTCGGAGTGGGCGGCGGTGGCCTCCGCGAGGCGGGCGCGGTCGACGTCGTGGACCAGGTGGTGGTCGCCCTCGGGGCCGGCCAGCAGGAGCGCGGGATGCTCGACCTTGGACAGGGCCAGTTCGGCGTCGGCGAGGGAGCCGCCCGGCACCCGTTCGACGCGGGCGACCGAACGGGCCGCCTCGGCCGCCTCCGCCGTGGTCAGCCCCGGGACGACGCGATGGATGGCGCCCAGCGTCGGCGGATGCGCGTCGCTGTCCACCAGGTAGGCGAGCCCGTGCGACCACCCGGGCTCGTCGCCGTACTCGTGCATGCGCTGGTAGGCGGCGTACCGGTGGTGCCCGTCCGCGATCAGCGCGCTGCGTTGTGCCAGGTCGGCCTCGATCTCCGCGTGGGCCGCGGGGTCGGTCAGCGCCCAGAGCCGGTGGCGGGTCCCGTCGGCGGTGCGGGTGTCGACCAGGAGCCTTCCGTGCTCCTCGGCTGCCTCGGTGATCCGGGTGGTGGCGCCGTTTCCGCCCGGGTACAGCAGGAAGATCGGTTCGAGGTTGGCGCGGGTCCGCGACATCAGCCGGACCCGGTCGAGGACCGGAGCGCGGCCCACCTCCTCGTGCGGACGCACCGGTCCCGGCGTCGAGGCGGAGGGCAGCCGCAACGCGCCGATGGCGCCCCGCTGCCGGATTCCCGTGGCGGTCACCTGTTCGTAGACGTACAGGGCGGGGTCGGGGTCCCGGGCCAGGACGCCGTCGTCGATCCAGGCGCGCAGGTGCGCGGCGGCGCCTTCGTAGACGGACCGCGCCGGTGTGCCCGAGGAGTTGCCCGGCATGGTGATGTTGAGCTGGTAGGGGCGGGTGATGTGCGTCGCGTTGTGCGGGTCGGAACGCAGCAGTGCCCGGGCCTCCTCGGGACCCGGGATGTCGTAGGGCGGGGCGAGCAGGCGGGCGAAGTCGTGCTCGGGGGAGTCGAGGATCTTCCCGACGTCCAGAGCCGTGTACCGCAGACCGCGGAAGGGAGCCAGTGCGAGAGGTTGGCGTGGCATCCCAGAAAGGTACCCGCAGCCCACGGGTGTGACGCGTACCCGGGGTGCCCCTCTCGTCGGCCCCGGCTCGCGTGTGCGGGGACTCCCCGCCGCCGGGCGTCCCGTGCGATCGTCGGGCTCGCGCGCGGGACCCCTGGGAGGCAGGACGCGTGGGGGCGTGTCCGACCGGATGCGGCTCGCGTGTGCGGGGACCCCCTCAGGGCGGGGAGGCCGTCATATCAGGCGGCGCATCCGGAGCAGGTCGCCCACGCTGGCGTCCACCCTCACCCGGCGGGTCAGCAGCGCCCGCGCGTAGTCCATCCGGTCCTCGGCCAGCTCCACCAGGTCGGCGCTGTCCACGGTCACCCGTACCTGCGGGGAGGGGGCGGACCGGTCCACGGGGCGGTGGGTGACGTCCACGAGCCCGCCCAGGGTGAGCCGCATGTCGAACACCGTGGCCAGGTCCGGGACCACGACGCTCACGGAGCGCTCGCGGATGTGCTTGCGGCGTTCGGACTCGGGTTGGGCGAGGATGCGCTCGTTCACCCTGGCGATACCGGCCAGGCACGCCTCGATGCTGCTCATGGCCACATCATGCCCCATCCGGCGCGGGTCGGGGTCCTCGCGTTCCGAACGGGGCGAAGGGAGCCGACTCCCGAGTTCCCGTGCCATCGGGGCCCGCGCCCCGGTAGCGTTGGTCCCGTACCCCCTCGTCGCGCACCGGCCCCCCGCCTCGTGCGATCCCCGTCCCCCGCTCAGCCCTTCCTCCCGCGGTCCCATCAAGGAGCACGTGAAACATGGTCGTCGACGCGGTACGTACCTACCTCGATGCCGCCAGTGGCCTCACCGAACTGTCGCGCAAGGAGGCCGTCGCCGCGGCCAAGGCGTTGCTGAGGGCGAACGGCGCGGCCGCGCCCGAGCAGCCGCGCGGTGCGGCGCTGCCGCCCAGGGTCGGCCAGGACATCCAGGCCCTGGCCGGAGAGCTGATCGAGACCAGCCAGGCCAACCGTGCCGCGATCGCCGCCCTGGTCCGGTCCGAGGTCGGGCGGCAGCTGGAGCGGATGGACGTCGTCCCGCGCGGCGAGTACGACCGCCTCGCGCGCCGTGTGGCCGAACTCGAACGCCGCCTGGCCGCGCGGGGCCCGGCGCGGGTCACGGTGTCCGACGCCGTCGCTGCCGAGCCCGCCGCGGATCCGGCCGACGAGGCGGCCGCGGACGCCGTCTCCGCCGACGCCACTCCCGGCACGGCGGATGAGCGCGCGCAGGAGCCCTCGGACGGCGACGCCGCGGAGTCGGGGCCGGACGCCGCCGGGTCGGTCGGGGCCACGCCGGACGCCGCGTCGGAGGCCTCCGGGAGCGACGCGGAGCCGATCGGCGACGCCGAGCCCCAGGCCGCCGAGCCGACCGCCGCCCGCGCCAAGGGCCGGTCGACGGCCAAGGGCGCGTCCAAGCCCGCCACCGCCAGGTCCACCCGCTCGCGGTCGACCGGCAAGCGCACGACCACGGCCAAGGGCAAGGGCACCGCGAAGAAGTAGCCCGCGCACGAGCACGGGAGAGCCCACGAGCACGGGAGAGTCATGGACCCGACGGAGCAGGCCGCGGCACTGGCCGAACAGACCCTCGCCAGCACGCGGGAGCGGTTGGCCGCGCTGGACGCCCTGCCCACCGCCGAGCACGTCGGGGTCCTCGACTCCCTGCACCAGGAGCTGTCCGCCGTGCTCGGCGCTCTCGACCGGGGTGCCAACGCCCCCCGACGACCCCCGGTATCCTAGGTGACCATGGCAAAACGCAGTCGCCTCGACGCGGAACTCGTCCGCCGCGGGCACGCACGCTCCCGCGGCCACGCCGCCGAGATCATCGAGGGCGGGTACGTCCGTGTGGCCGGGATGGTGGCCTCCAAGGCCGCCACACAGGTCGGCACCGACCAGCCCATCGTCGTGCGCACCCCGTCGGAGGAGCCGCCCTACGTCTCCCGGGGCGCCCACAAGCTCATCGGCGCCCTGGACGCGTTCGGCCTGGACGTGTCCGGCCGTCGCGCCCTGGACGCGGGCGCCTCCACCGGGGGCTTCACCGACGTGCTGCTGCGCCGTGACGCCGCGCACGTCACCGCGGTCGACGTCGGCTACGGCCAGCTCGCCTGGTCCCTGCGCAGCAACGAGCGCGTGCGGGTCATGGAACGGGTGAACGTCCGTGAGCTCACCCCCGAGCGGATCGGCGAGCCCCGCCCCGACCTCGTCGTGGGCGACCTGTCGTTCATCTCCCTGACCCTGGTCCTGGAGCCGCTGCGGGACTGCGTCGCCCCCGGCGCCGACTTCGTGCTCATGGTCAAGCCCCAGTTCGAGGTCGGCAAGGACCGTGTCGGCGCGGGCGGTGTGGTCCGCGAGCCGGAGCTGCGCGCCGAGGCGGTCACCCGCGTCGCGGAGCACGCGTTCGGTCTGGGGCTGGGCACCGTCGACGTCACCGCCAGCCCTCTGCCCGGACCCTCCGGCAACGTCGAGTACTTCCTGTGGATGCGCGCGGGCGCACCGGCGCTGGACCCCGGGCGGCTGGCCCGGGCGATCGAGGAGGGGCCCCGCTGAACCGCGTGGCACCGTGTCCGCGGTGTCCGGTAACGTGACCCGGCCGGGTCAGCGACCGCTCCCGGCCCGCATCCGACTCCCCGCCGGGGAGCCTACGTGAGGGGACGGCGATGACCAGCGGACGCAGTGTTCTCCTGCTGGCGCACACCGGTCGGCCCGCGGCGGTGCGCAGTGCCCATCTGGTCCACCAGAGCCTCACCCGGGCCGGGCTGACCGTGCGCATGCTCAAGGGTGAGGTCGAGGAGCTGGCGGCCGAGGGCTGCGCCCTGGGCCCGGTCGAGGCCGTCGCCACCGCGGAGGCGGCCGAGGGCGTCGAACTGGTCATGGTGCTCGGCGGCGACGGCACCCTGTTGCGCGCCGCGGAGATCGCGCGCCCGGCCGGTGCGCCCCTGCTCGGTGTGAACCTGGGCCACGTGGGTTTCCTGGCGGAGGCCGAACGCGAGGACCTCAGCGCGACCGTGCGCAGCGTGGTCCGGCGCGACTACGACGTCGAGGAGCGGATGACCCTGGACGTCGCGGTCCTCAACGGCGGTCGCGGCGACGACGCGCCCCCGGTCCGGACCTGGGCGCTGAACGAGGCCACCCTGGAGAAGGGGGAGGCCCGCCGCATCCTGGAGGCCGTCCTGGAGATCGACGGCCGCCCGCTGTCCCGGTGGACCTGTGACGGCGTGGTGGTCGCGACCCCCACCGGGTCCACGGCGCACGCGTTCTCCGCGGGGGGGCCGGTGGTGTGGCCGGACGTCGACGCGATGCTCGTCGTGCCGCTCAGCGCCCACGCCCTGTTCGCCCGCCCGCTGGTGGTGGGGCCCGGCGCCACCGTGGCGTTGGAGGTGCTCCCTGACACGGCACCGGGCGTGCTCTGGTGTGATGGACGGCGTATGGTCGAATTGCCCGCCGGGGCACGCATTGAGATCACCCGTGCGGACACGCCGGTTCGGCTGGCCCGGTTGCACCGGGCGCCGTTCACCGACCGGCTGGTGGCCAAGTTCGGGCTGCCGGTCGCGGGCTGGCGCGGGCGGGTCGAGCGCGGCCGCTGACCAGGACACGGTTCCTGGCGCGCCGCGCACGCGCGTGCGACGCGCGCTACGCACAGGCGTCAACTATCAGGAGAGGGTTCGGTGCTCGAGGAAGTCCGCATCCAGGGACTCGGGGTCATTGACGACGCCGTTCTGGAGTTGTCACCGGGACTGACCGTCGTGACGGGCGAGACCGGTGCGGGAAAGACCATGGTCGTCACCGGGCTCGGGCTGCTCTTCGGTGGTCGGGCCGACCCCCAGCGGGTGCGTCCCGGGGCGCCCCGGGCGGTCGTCGAGGGCCGTGTGACGGTCCCCGGGGACGGCCGGGTCGCCTCCCGTGTCCTGGAGGCCGGCGGTGACATCGACGACGACGTGCTCATCCTCACCCGCGCGGTGTCGGCGGAGGGGCGTTCGCGTGCGACGTTGGGCGGCCGTTCGGCTCCGGTGAGTCTGCTCGCCTACCTGGCCGACGACCTGGTGGCGGTGCACGGCCAGTCCGACCAGCAGCGCCTGTTGCGCGCCGAGCGCCAGCGCTCGTCCCTGGACCGGTTCGCCGGGCCGGAGCTGGCGCGGGAGCTGAAGCGGTACGCGGCGGCCTACCGTCGCCACCGCGAGGTCTCGGTGGAGCTGGAGGAGATCGTCCAGCGGGCCCGCGAGCGCGCCCAGGAGGCCGATCTGCTGCGGTTCGGCGTGGAGGAGATCGAGGCCGCGCAGCCGCAGCCCGGTGAGGACGCCGAGCTCCTCGCGGAGGAGACCCGGTTGGCGCACGCCGACAGCCTGCGGGTGGCGGCCACGACGGCGCACGAGGCCCTCGCGGGGGACCCGGCCTCCGACGTGGAGGTCGACGTGGTGGGGCTGCTCTCGGCGGCCCGGCAGGCGGTGACGTCGGTGCGGGAGCACGACGCCCGTCTGGGCGCGATCGGCGACCGTCTGGACGAGGCGTCCTACATCATCACCGACGCGGCCACGGAGTTGGCGTCCTACGGCGAGTCCGTGGACGCGGATCCGGCCCGGTTGGCGGCGGTGCAGGAGCGGCGCGCGTTGCTCACCCAGCTCTCCCGGAAGTACGGCGAGACCGCCGACGACGTCCTGGCCTGGGCCGAGAACGCGGCCAAGCGGCTCGGCGAGCTGGACGGCGACGACGAGCGGATCGACGCCCTGCGCGCCGAGGCCGACGAGTTGCACGGTCGGTTGGAGGAGTCGGCCACGGAGCTGACCCGGATCCGCGGCGAGGCCGCCGAGCGGTTCGGTGCGGCCGTCACCGAGGAGCTGACCGCGTTGGCCATGCCGCACGCGCGGGTGAGTGTGCGGATCCAGACGGGTGCGGAGTTCGGCCCGCACGGGCGCGACGACGTGGAGCTCCTGCTGGCCCCGCATCCGAGTTCGCCGCCGCTGCCGCTGCACAAGGGCGCCTCCGGGGGTGAGCTCTCGCGCGTGATGCTGGCGATCGAGGTGGTCTTCGCCGGTGCCGACCCGGTGCCCACGTTCGTCTTCGACGAGGTCGACGCGGGGGTGGGCGGCAAGGCCGCGGTGGAGATCGGTCGCCGTCTGGCCCGTCTGGCGCAGCGCGCGCAGGTCATCGTGGTCACCCACCTGCCGCAGGTGGCGGCGTTCGCCGACGCCCACCTGGTGGTGGAGAAGTCCACGGACGGCCTGGTCACCGAGAGCGGTGTGGTGCGTCTGGACCGGGCGGGCCGCGTCCGTGAGCTGTCGCGCATGCTCGCCGGGTTGGAGGACTCCGAGCTGGGCCGGGCGCACGCCGAGGAGCTGCTGACCAACGCCGACCCGGAGCGCGCCTACCCGGCGGCCTGACCCGGCCCTGACCCCGGCCCGCGGACGCGTTCGGTCGGTCGGGGTCCCGTGCGTTCCCCGGGGACCGGGCGCTGGCGCTGGCCTGGTGGTGAGAACACGCCGATCGACCAGCTGTTATGACTCTGCGTAAGTGAGTTCTGACAGTATGCGAGCGATGAAGGTATCGGATGCGCTCAGCGCCACAGTCCTGCGGTTGCGCCGCTCCCGGGGGGACGCGCCCGCCGGGCTGGTCGCGCCCGTCCGTTCGGACCGTCGCACCAAGAACCTGACCAAACGGCTCAACCCCGGCGACATCGCCGTCATCGACCACGTCGACCTCGACCGGGTCAGCGCCGAGGCCCTCGTCGGCTGCGGTGTCTCGGCGGTGCTCAACGTCGCCCGCAGCATCAGCGGCCGCTACCCCAACCAGGGGCCGGAGATGATCGTCGCGGCCGGGATCCCCCTGGTGGACGACGTCGACCCCGAGCTGTTCACCCGGGTCCGCGACGGTGAACGACTGCGCCTGGAGGGCGCCACCCTCTACCGGGGCGAGGAGGTCATCGCGCGCGGGGTCCTCCAGGACGCCGGAACGGTCGAGGCCGCCATGGCCGGGGCGCGCGCCGGGCTGGCCACCCAGCTGGAGGCCTTCGCGGCCAACACCATGGCCTACCTCCAGCACGAACGCGAGCTGCTGTTGGACGGCGTCGGCATCCCCGCCATCGCCACCGACATCGAGGGCCGCCACGCCCTCATCGTCGTCCGCGGCTACCACTACCGTGAGGACATCGCCGCCCTGCGCCCCTACATCCGCGAGTTCCGGCCGGTGATCATCGCCGTCGACGGGGGAGCGGACGCGGTCATGGAGGCCGGGTACCGGCCCGACATCATCGTCGGCGACTTCGACTCGGTCTCCGACCGGGCGCTGAGCAGCGGCGCGGAACTGGTCGTGCACGCCTACCGCGACGGCCGGGCGCCGGGCCTGTCGCGTCTGACCGACCTCGGGTACGGCGCCGTGGTCTTCCCCGCCACCGGCACCAGCGAGGACGTCGCGATGATGCTCGCCGACGGGGCGGGCGCCGCGCTCATCGTGGCGGTCGGCACCCACGCCACCCTGGAGGAGTTCCTCGACAAGGGGCGCTCGGGGATGGCCAGCACCTTCCTCACCCGTCTGCGCGTGGGCGGCAAGCTCGTGGACGCCAAGGGGGTCAGCCGCCTCTACCGTTCGCGCATCTCGCCCTGGGCCCTGCTGGCCCTGGTCGCCGCCTGCCTCCTCACCATCGTCGTCGCCGCCTACAGCTCCCCGGCGGGCCAGGTCTACCTCACCTTCCTCGCCGCGCGCTGGGACGCGTTCTCCTACTGGATGGCAGGGCTGCTCACGTGATCGACTTCCGCTACCACCTGGTGTCCATCGTCGCGGTCTTCCTCGCGTTGACGGTGGGGCTCGTCCTGGGCACCACCATGCTGCAGGACCCGCTGCTCAACACCCTCCAGTCGGAGACCGCCGATCTGCGCGGGCAGAGCGAGCAGCTGCGCACCGAGCGGGACGCGGCCGAGCGCGTCGGCGCCGGGGCCGACATGTTCGCCGACGTCCTGTCCGAGGAGGTGCTCGAACGTCGGCTCGACGGTGTGGGGGTGGTCATGGTGGCCGCTCCCGGCGCCGACGCCGGTGTGGTCACGGCCCTGGCCGAGCGGGTGGAGGAGGCCGACGGCGAGGTCGTCGGCCGGGTGGACCTGACCCCGGAGCTGGTGGACGGGGACAACGCGACGTTCGTCGGCGAACTCGCGTTCCAGGTGGCGCGCGATCCCGACCGCCTCACCGGGAACGCGCACGAGCGGGCGGGGGCCGAGCTCGGCCGGGCGCTGGCCCACGGCGCGCGTGCCGTCGACTCCCTCGCCGACGGCGTGCGCGGCGCCGACACGCGCGCCGACGACACGGGTGTCGGCGACGGGAGCGGGACCGGGGGCGAGGGGGACGCGGAGGTGCGCGACGACCGCGCGGCCGCCGCCGTGCTGGCCGCCTTCGCCGAGGGAGGGCTGGTCGCGCTCCAGGGCGAACCGGCCGAGGCCGCCGACGCGGTGGTCGTGGTCGCGCCCGCGTTCGGCTCGGAGGGGGACACCGAGACGGCCCACGCCGTGTTGACCACGCTCGTGGCGGCGCTTCGCGAGCAGGTCGGTCCGACCGTGCTGGCGGGTGACCCCGCCTCGGCCGAGCCCGGCGGCCTGGTCGCTCACGCCCGCGCCCAGGAGCCCGTCTACACCACCGTCGACCTGGCGGGCCGGCCGATGGGCGACGTCATCGCGGTTCTCGCGCTGGCGGCGAGTCTGAGGGGACCCGGGGCCGCCTACGGGGTGGGTGAGGGGGTCGTGGGCGTGGTTCCCGACCCGCTGCCGGACCCGAGGTCCACCGGTGACGGGGACGGGGAGGACTCCGCGGGCGGGGAGTCCGGGGACGGTGACGGGACGGGCCACGACGTCCGCCACGCCACCCGGGGCGGGGAGTGAGCCCGGTGGGTGTCGTCGCGCCCCGATCCTCCGCCGGCCGCGCCCTGCTCCAGGGGCTGGTCGGCGCGGCCGTGGGAGCGGTGGCGGCCCGGGCCGCCTACCGGCTGCTCACCCGCCCCCGCCCGGGCGGTGTGCGGCCGTCCGCCACCGGGACCGCGGACGGGGCCGACGCGGCCCCGGACGCCCCCGGCGCGTGGCGGCGGACCAACTTCCGCGGCCGCCCGGTCACCCTCCAGGAGGGGCCCGCCCTGGCCTCGGGGGTGTGCGCCGCCAGCCTGGTCACGCCGGGACTGACCCCCCGCGTGCGCGCCGCCTGCGCGCTGGCCGCCGCCGGGGCCGCCGCGTTCGGCGCCTACGACGACCTGTCCGGGTCGCCCGCCGCGCGCGGTCTGCGCGGCCATCTGGGCGCCCTGGCGCACGGCCGGGTGACCACGGGTCTGGTGAAGATGGTCGGCATCGGCGCCACCGGTGTGGCCGCGGCCGCCCTGTTGCGCCGGTCCGCGGTCGACACGCTGCTGGACGGGGCGCTCATCGCGACGAGCGCCAACCTGGTGAACCTGTTCGACCTGCGCCCCGGGCGCGCGGCCAAGCTCGCCCTGCTGGCCTGCGCCCCGGCGCTGGTCTCCCCGGCCGCGCCCCTGGTCGGTCCGGTGGTGGGGGCGTCGGCCGCGCTGCTCCCCGACGACCTGGCCGAACGCTCCATGCTCGGTGACGCGGGCGCCAACGCGCTCGGCGCGGCCCTGGGGGTGGCGGCCGTGGCCCGTGCGCCCCGGCCCGTCCGCCTGGCGCTGCTCGGCGGGGCGGTGGCGTTGACCCTGGCCAGTGAGCGTATGAGCTTCTCCCAGGTGATCGACCGCGTGCCCGCGCTGCGCCGCCTCGACCGGTGGGGCAGGTGCGTGTGAGGGGACCACGGTGCCTCGCGCCGTCCTCGGCGGCGGGGTGACGCGCGGCGTCGGCACGGCGGCGGCGGTCATCGCGCTGGCCACCGTCGGGGCGCGGCTGGCGGGGTTCGGTCGGACGGTGGTGTTCTCCCAGACGGTGGGGGACACCTGTCTGGGCACCGCCTACGTCACCGCGAACCAGGTGCCGGCGGTGCTGTTCGAGATCGTCATCGGCGGCGCGTTGACCGCGATGGTGGTGCCCGTGCTGGCCTCGGCCGTCGGGCGCGGCGACCGCGACCGGGTGCGCGCGACCGTCTCGGCGCTGGTCACCTGGGTCCTGCTGCTGGCCGTACCGCTGTCGGCGCTGCTCGTGGTCGGGGCGGTGCCCGTGACCGCGCTCATGCTGGGTCCGGCGGCCGGATGCGACCACGCCGACCTGCTCGCCCTGGCCGCGCGCATGCTCGTCGTGTTCGCCCCCCAAGTCGTCTTCTACGGGCTGGCGGCGGTGCTGTACGGGGTCCTGCAGGCGCACCGCCGGTTCCTCGCCCCCGCCCTGGCCCCCCTCGTGTCCAGCCTCGTGGTGATCGCCGCCTACCTGGCGTTCGTTCCGCGGGGCGTGGGGCACCGCCAGGACATCGGCGCCCTGCCCGCTCCGGCCGAGCTCACGCTCTCGCTGGGCACCACCGCCGGGGTGGCCGCCCTGTTCCTGACCGTGCTGGGCCCCATGTGGCGGCTGGGGCTGCGGCCGCGACCGCGGCTGACGTTCCCACCCGGTGTGGGGGAGCGGGTCCGTGCGCTGGCCGCCGCCTCGCTGCTGCCGCTCGTGGGCATGCAGGTGTGCCTGCTGCTGTTCGTGGCACTGGCCAACCGGGGCGGCGGTGCGGGCGCGGCCGTGCTGCACACCTACGCCTGGGCCCTGTTCACCCTGCCCTACGGGGTGCTCGCCGTGCCCATCGCCACCAGCGCGTTCACGGCGTTGGCGGTGGCGCACGCCGACCAGGACCACCGGGGTTTCGCCGTCCTGGTCTCCGGGGCCGCCCGGGCCACGGTGGTGGCCACGGCGGGTGCGGGCGCCGCGCTGGCGGCCGCCGCCGTCCCGGTGGCGGCGGTCTTCGCCCAGGAGGATCCGTTGGCGCTCGAGCGCGCGCTGCTCGCCTACGCGCCGGGTGTGGTGGGGTTCGGACTGGTGGCCCTGCTGAGCCGGGCGCTGTACGCCTCGCACCACGGCCGTCGAGCGGCCGCGGCACAGGTCGCCGGGTGGGCGGTGGCGGGGGTGGGCGCGACCGCGCTGGTGTGGGCGGCGCCCCCGCAGTGGACGATCGCGGCGCTGGGCGCGGCGGTCACGGTCGGCCTCACGGTCGCGGCGGGCCTGCTGTGCGCGGGATCGCTGCGCGCGCACGGGAGCGCGGCGCTGGCGGGGGTGGGCCGGTCGGTGGTCGCGTCGTCGCTGGGGGGTGTCGCCGGGTGGGCGGCGGGCCGTACGGTCGCGGCGGTGCTGCCCGTGGCGGACGCGTGGCGGGCGGCGGGCTCTGCGGTGGTGGCGGGGACGGCGGGGCTGGTGGTGTTCGTGCTGGTGGCGGCGTTGGTGGATCCGTCCGCGCCGCGGGCGGTGGCCGCTCGCGCCCGGACCGTACTCGAAGGCAGGAGGGCAGAGCGGTGAGCCGCAGGATCGCGCTGGTCATCGGGACCAGCACCGGAGGGGTGGGGCGGCACGTGCGGTCGTTGGCCGCGGGGTTGCGGGAGCGCGGTCATCGGGTGGCGGTGATCGGTCCGGCCTCGGCCGACCGCGCGTTCGGGTTCACGGAGGCGGGGCTGCGGTTCGCCCCGGTGCCGATCGGGGCCGCCCCGTCGTTGGGCGACCCGGCGGTCGTCCTGCGGTTGGGGGCCCTGGCCGCCGGCGCGGACGTCGTCCACGCGCACGGGATGCGGGCGGGGGCGCTGTGCGCGCTGGCGGGGGTGTCGCCGCTGGTCGTGACCGCGCACAACGCGCCGCCGTCGGTGAGCGGGCCGCTGTCGACCGCCTACCCGGTGCTGGAGCGGATCGTGGCGCGGCGGTCGGACGTGGCGCTGGGCGTCTCGGGTGACCTGGTGCGGCGGCTGCGCGCGGCCGGGGCGCGCCGGGCCCGGATGGCGGTGGTGGCGGCGCCGCCGGTCGGGGAGCCGCTCAACGGGCGTGAGGCGACCCGGGCCGATCTGGCGGTGCGGCCCGAGCGTCCGCTGGTGCTGACCGTCGGGCGCCTGGTCGGGCAGAAGGGGTTGGACACCCTGTTGGCCGCCGCCCCCTCGATCGCCGACCGGCGTCCCGAACCCGTGGTGGCGATCGCGGGGGACGGGCCGTTGTGGGGCGCGCTGCACGACACGGCGGCCGAGCTCAAGGCGGACGTGCGCATGCTGGGGCACCGGACGGACGTGGCGGACCTGTTGGCGGCGGCGGACGTGTTCTGCCTGCCCAGCCGGTGGGAGGGGCCGTCGCTGGTGATCATGGAGGCGCTGCGTGCCGGGCTGCCGGTCGTGGCCACCCGGGTCGGCGGTATCCCCGACCTGTACGACGGGACGGTGCGCATGGTCCCTCCGGACGACCCGGGGGCCCTGGCGGCGGAGGTCGGGCGGGTGCTGGACGATCCGGGCCTGGCCGAGGAGCTGCGCTCGCGTGCGCGGGAGGCGGCGGGGGCACTGCCCACGGAGGAGGACGCGGTGGCGGCGGCCGACGGCGTGTACGCGGCCGTCGCGCGCCGGTGGTGCGCCGCCCACGGGCCTTCCTGGTGACGTTCGGGCGGGGGTGGTGTTCACCGTGCCCGGACGGTGAGGTGAACACCACCCCGCGGGCGACTTCCCTCGGTGTCCGATGGGTGACATGCTTGGGGCGGGCCGGCTTTCGCCCTCATGTCATGAGGTGTGCGCCGGTACCCTCGTATTCACGTGAGGGGAGTATCCCTGTCGCGGCGGAGCCGTCATCACGGAGCACACGGTCGTGTTCCCGGTTCCGTCGGTTCGCGCCGACGTCGGGCGAGCGGGAGAGACCTCCGGTAGTTCGCCGTGCGCGCAGTGCTCCCGTGCGCACCGACCGGAGGAGATTCCGTCCGTGAACGTTCCCTTGTGGGTTTGGGCCGCCACCATTCTCGGCATGGTCGCCGTCCTGGTGATCGACCTGGCCATCGTGGACCACCCCTGGAGCAAGAAGAAGGGTCCCCAGGAGTTCGGGATCCGCCAGGCCGCCTGGTGGGCGGCCTTCTACATGGGTCTGGCCATCGTGTTCGGCCTCGGCCTGATGTACTTCGGCGGGTCGACCGCCGGGGCCGAGTACTTCGCCGGGTTCATCACCGAGAAGAGCCTGAGCGTCGACAACCTCTTCGTGTTCTACCTCCTCATGGGCGCCTTCGCGGTCCCGAAGAAGTACCAGCACGAGGTCCTGCTCGTCGGCATCGTCATCGCGCTCGTCATGCGCGGCTTCTTCATCATCCTCGGCGCCCAGGTGATCAACGCCTGGAGCGAGGTCTTCTACCTCTTCGGCCTCTTCCTCATCTACACCGGGTACAAGATCGTCCGGGACCACCTCAAGGGCGACGAGGAGCAGCAGGACTTCACCCAGAACCCGGCCGTGCGCCTGGTCAAGCGCTTCTGGCCGGTCACCGACGACTACCACGGCGCGCACATGACCGTGAAGCTCGACGGCAGGCGGCACGTGACCCCGATGCTCCTGGTCATCGTGGCGATCGGCGTCGTCGACCTCGTCTTCGCGGTCGACTCCATCCCGGCGATCTTCGGCCTCACCCAGGACGCCTACATCGTCTTCACCGCGAACGCCTTCGCGCTGCTGGGCCTGCGCCAGCTGTACTTCCTCCTGGCCGGGCTCATGGACAAGCTGGCCTACATCAGCTGGGGCCTGTCCGCGATCATGGTCTTCATCGGTGCGAAGATGATCCTGCACGCGCTGCACGAGAACGGCGTGCACACCCCCGAGATCGGTATCGGGACCTCGCTGACCGTCATCATCGGCATCATGACGATCACCATCGTCGGCAGCCTGATCAAGTCCCGGGTCGACGAGCGCCAGCGCCAGTCGGTGTCCGTGGGGGCCGAGGGCGACGCGGCGGGCGAGCGCCCCTGACGCCGGGGCGGCGACACGTCCGGTACCCGGACCCGTTCCTCGAAAACAGCAGAGTTCGAACGCCTGTTCGTCTATAGTGGTGGTGCCCCGACGCGGAGTCGTCCGGGCGCCACCACTTCTTCGAGGTGGAAGAAACCGCCGGCGGCGGTCGTTAGTCTTGTCGGACGGGAGGGACCGCGGGGTCCGCGTTCCCTGCCCACCCCCTTCGCGCCCGGTTCCTGGGCCGGGGTGGCCGCCGACGATTGATCGTCCACCGGACCGCGAAGTCCACACACGGGTCAGCCGACGTCGCGCGACGAGGTCCACGTCCTGTGCGCCCAAGCCGAAGGATGTCTCACTCGATGGTCGAACAACTGGTAGTCCGGGGAGCCCGCGAGCACAACCTCAAGGACGTCTCGCTGGACCTGCCGCGCGACTCCATGATCGTGTTCACCGGTCTGTCCGGGTCCGGCAAGTCCTCGCTCGCCTTCGACACGATCTTCGCCGAGGGACAGCGGCGCTACGTCGAGTCCCTGTCGGCCTACGCCCGCCAGTTCCTCGGGCAGATGGACAAGCCGGACGTCGACTTCATCGAGGGGCTCTCGCCCGCGGTGTCCATCGACCAGAAGTCCACCAGCCGCAACCCCCGCTCCACCGTCGGCACCATCACCGAGGTGTACGACTACCTCCGGCTCCTGTGGGCGCGCATCGGGGTGCCGCACTGCCCCGAGTGCCGCCGTGAGATCGCCCGTCAGACCCCCCAGCAGATCGTGGACCGCGTCCTGGAGATGGCCGAGGGCACCCGTTTCCAGGTGCTCGCCCCGGTCGTGCGCGGCCGCAAGGGCGAGTACGTCGAACTCTTCAAGGACCTGCAGAGCAAGGGCTTCACGCGCGCCGTCGTCGACGGCGCCGCCGTGCGCCTGGACGACCCGCCGACGCTCGGCCGCTACGACAAGCACGACATCGCGGTCGTCGTGGACCGGCTCAGCGTCAAGGACTCGTCCCGGGGCCGTCTCACCGACTCCGTGGAGACCGCGCTCAAGCTCGCGGGCGGCACCATCGTCCTGGACTTCGTCGACCTGGCCGAGGACGACCCCGAGCGGGAGAAGGTCTTCTCCGAGCACCTGTACTGCCCCTACGACGACCTGTCCTTCGAACAGCTCGAACCGCGTTCGTTCTCCTTCAACGCCCCCTACGGCGCCTGCCCCGACTGCTCCGGCCTGGGCACCCGCATGGAGGTCGACGCCGACCTGCTCGTGCCCGACCCGGAGAGGACGCTGGCCGAGGGGGCGATCGCCCCGTGGACCGGCGGCACCAACTCCGGGTACTGGGACCGCATCCTCACGGCCCTGGGCGAGGCCGTCGGCTTCGACCTGGACACCCCCTGGGAGAGGCTGCCGCGTCGCGTGCGCAAGGCCATCCTGGAGGGCCACGACACCCAGGTCCACGTCACCTACCGCAACCGGTACGGCCGCAACCGCTCGTACTACACCGAGTTCGAGGGCGTCGTCCCCTGGGTGAAGCGGCGCCACGCCGAGACCGAGAGCGACTGGGGCCGCGAGCGGCTCGAGGGCTACATGCGCACGGTGCCCTGCCCCACCTGCGAGGGGACCCGCCTCAAGCCGGTGGTGCTGGCCGTGACGGTCGGCGGCAGGTCCATCGCCGACGTCGCGCGGATGTCGCTGAGCGAGAGCGCCGCCTTCCTCGCCGACCTCAAGCTGTCCGACCGGGACATGGTCATCGCCGCCCAGGTGCTCAAGGAGATCAACGCGCGACTGGGCTTCCTGCTGGACGTGGGGCTCGACTACCTGAGTCTGGCCCGCTCGGCCGGGTCCCTCTCCGGCGGTGAGGCCCAGCGCATCCGCCTGGCCACCCAGATCGGGTCGGGCCTGGTGGGTGTGCTGTACGTGCTGGACGAGCCGTCCATCGGCCTGCACCAGCGCGACAACGCCCGCCTGCTGGAGACGCTCCAGCGGCTGCGCGACATCGGCAACACGCTCATCGTCGTCGAGCACGACGAGGACACCATCCGCGCCGCCGACTGGGTCGTCGACATCGGCCCGGGCGCGGGCGAGCACGGCGGCCACGTCGTGGTCTCGGGCATCGTGGACGAGCTGCTCACCTCGCCGGACTCGATGACCGGCGACTACCTGGCCGGGCGCCGCTCCATCGCGCTGCCCGCCTCGCGCCGTGACCGCGCCCGCGGCCACGAACTGGTCGTGCGCGGCGCCCGGGAGAACAACCTCCACGGGATCGACGTCGCCTTTCCGCTGGGCGTGTTCACCGCCGTGACGGGGGTGTCCGGGTCGGGCAAGTCCACGCTGGTCAACGAGATCCTGTACAAGGCGCTGGCCAAGGAGCTCAACGGCGCGCGCGACGTCCCCGGCCGCCACCTGCGGGTGAACGGCACCGGCAAGGTGGACAAGGTCGTGCACGTCGACCAGAGCCCGATCGGCCGCACCCCGCGCTCCAACCCGGCGACCTACTCCGGGGTCTTCGACCACATCCGCAAGCTGTTCGCGCAGACCACCGACGCCAAGACGCGCGGCTACCAGCCGGGCCGGTTCTCGTTCAACGTCAAGGGCGGCCGGTGCGAGGCGTGCTCGGGCGACGGCACGCTCAAGATCGAGATGCAGTTCCTGCCGGACGTCTACGTGCCCTGCGAGGTGTGCCACGGGGCCCGGTACAACCGCGAGACCCTCCAGGTCCGGTACAAGGGCAGGAACATCTCCGAGGTGCTCGACATGCCCATCGCCGAGGCCCTGGAGTTCTTCGAGCCGATCAACGCCATCCGCCGCCACCTCCAGACCCTCACCGACGTGGGGCTGGGGTACGTGCGCCTGGGGCAGCCCGCCACCACGCTCTCCGGCGGTGAGGCCCAGCGGGTCAAGCTCGCCGCCGAGTTGCAGCGGCGGTCGACCGGGCGGACGGTGTACGTGCTGGACGAGCCGACCACCGGTCTGCACTTCGAGGACATCCGCAAGCTGCTGGGGGTGCTCAACCGGTTGACGGACTCCGGCAACACGGTGATCGTGATCGAGCACAACCTCGACGTCATCAAGACCGCGGACCACGTCATCGACATGGGGCCCGAGGGCGGCTCCGGCGGAGGCCGGGTGGTGGCCCAGGGCACCCCCGAGGAGGTCGCGGCGGTCGCCGAGTCCTACACCGGCCAGTTCCTGGCCAAGATCCTGTGAACCGCGCTCCCGCGACCCGTCCAGGAGGTCGGACGCCACCATGAACCAGCCACCCCCGGATCCCCGCTGGCGAGCGCACGGGCGGGGGCGCCCGTACCCGGGCCCGCAGGGGCCGGCGGAACCCTCCGCGCCCGGCGCCCCGGGGCCGGAGGAGCGGCTGTACCCGTTGGCCTCCTGGGGGGCGCGGGCGCTGGCCCGCGTCATCGACCTGGTGGTCGTGGCACTGCCGGTCCTGCTGTTGGCCCTGCTCCTCGCGCTGGTGTTCCTGGGCGCGCGCGACCTGTTCGGCGGGTCCGGCGGCGTCCGCCGCTACGGGTACTTCCTGGCGGTGACGTTCTTCGTCCTGTACACGGGCTACGAGGCGTTCGCCCTGGCACGCTGGCGGCAGACGCTCGGCAAGCGGATGGCGGGCGTGCGGGTGGCGCCCGTGGGCGGTGCGGGCCGGCTGGGGGCGGTGCCCGCCGCGGCCCTGACCGTGCGCGCCGCGATCTTCGGCCTGCCCGTCCTCCTGGCCGCCCTGCCCGGCGTTCCGGCGTGGCCGGTGTTCGTGTTCGTGGCGCTGTTCACGGGCGGGATGGCCGCCTGGGACCGCCCCAACCGGCAGGGGATCCACGACAAGATCGCCGGGACCGTGGTGCTCGACGTCAGCTGACCGCGGCCCGGGAGCCGGACCCACCCCGGGTCGGGGCCGCTCCGACGACCTACTACACTCCGTAGTGCTCAAACGGTGCAGGTGAGGAGTGTTCGGACGTGGCCGGTCAGAGAACGTGCGGGTGCGGGATGAGCAGGCGGCGCCTGCTCGGAACTGCGGGGACGGCCGCGGCGGTCACGGCCACCGCCGCCGCCTGCGGAGGCGAGCCGCCCAGGCCCCAGGAGGCGCGGTTCGGACAGGTGGTCGGTCAGACCACGGACGTCCCGGTCGGCGGCGGCGCGGTCTTCAGCGACAGCAAGCTCGTCGTCACCCAGCCCGAGGAGGGCGACTACCGGGCCTTCAGCGCCTCCTGCACGCACGGTGGCTGCACGGTCCAGGAGGTCACCGAGGTCATCGGGTGCCTGTGCCACGGCAGCCAGTTCGACCTGGTCACCGGTGAGCCCGTGGTCGGTCCGGCCACCGAGCCCCTGGAGGCCTTCACCGTGACCGTCGACGGCACCGACCTCATCCTGGAGTCGGCGTCCGGGGCCTGATCGGCGCCGAACGCGGGCGGGGCCCGGAACACCGAGCGGTGTGTTCCGGGCCCCGCGCACGTTCGGGTCAGCCCTCGTCGGAATCCTGATCCTTGTCCCTGTGCTCCACGGCCGCCCTCTCGGCCTCGCGGGCGCTCGTGCCCCTGCGGAACGCCGACGCGGGGAACCGGGCGGCGTAGTCCGCGTCGTCTCCGCCGGTGACGAACTCGGTGCGGTTGCGCGGCAGCGACTCGGGGTAGTGCTCGACCAGCCAGCCGACCAGGTGCTCGCGCATCTCGCACGCGATGTTCCACTGGTCGCTGGAGTCGGCGGCCGTGGCGACCACCCGCACCTGGACCAGACCGTCGCCGAGGATGTCCACGACCTGGCAGGACCAGCTGCGGCCGTCCCAGTACTTGCTGGAGGTGATCAGGCGGCCCGCCTCCTCGCGCAGCGCCTCGATCGGGACCTCCCAGTCCAGCGGCAGCATGACCTTGGCGGTGATCTGGGTGCTCTGCTTCGTCCAGTTCTCGAAGGCCATGGTGGTGAAGTTGGCGACCGGCACGACCAGGCGGCGCTCGTCCCAGATCTTCACGGTGACGTTGACCAGGCTCAGTTCCTCCACCCGGCCCCACTCGCCCTCGATGACGACCACGTCGCCGATGCGCAGCGAGTCGCTGAAGGCCAGCTGGAGCCCGGCGAACAGGTTGGCCAGGGTGGACTGGGCGGCCACACCGGCGACGATGCCGATGATGCCCGCCGAGGCCAGGAGTCCGGCGCCGAGCGCGCGCACCTCGTCGAAGGTGAACAGGATCGCCGAGATCGCCAGGACGACGATGACCGAGGTGATCACCCGCCGCAGCAGCCGGACCTGGGTCTGCAGGCGCCGGGCGCGGCGGTCGGCGTCGCCGTTGGAGGTCGACAGGCGCGCCAGGATCATGTCGGTCGCGGCGTAGGCCAGGCTGATGCCCAGACCGGTCAGCGACCCGATCATGAGGATGACCATCAGGTGGTCGATGGTCCGGTACGTGCTCCAGCCGACGTCGCTGGGGGTCGGCAGCGCCAGGTTGGCGCCCACCACCGCGGCCGCGGCGTAGGCGGTGAAGGTCGAGCGCGCGACCACGAAGCGGGCCTGCGGCCAGATCCGGCCCAGCTGGTGGTTGAGCAGCCAGTGAGCCACGAAGACCAGCAGCAGGGCGATCGCGACGGCGACGCCGATCGTGATCCATTGGCCAGGTGACACGGCGGAGGGCCCCCTTGTCGTCCGGGTTGGGAAGTTCGTCGGTACCGCCCAACCTAGAGCATTCCGATATCCGCTCGTGACGTTCGACCGGTGTGACGTGGGCGGCTCGGGTGGCCGGATGTCCTCGGCACCGACCAGAATGGAGGTATGGCTGCGACTCCACACCTGCGTCCCGCACCCGGATCCATCCCGCGCGACCCGGGCGTTTACCGGTTCCGCGACGCCACGGGGCAGGTCATCTACGTCGGCAAGGCCAAGAACCTCCGCGCCCGGCTGTCCTCCTACTTCCGCGACTTCGCCGGTCTGCACCCGCGCACCCAGCAGATGGTCTCCACCGCCGCCGACGTCGACTGGACGGTCGTCGGCACCGAGGTGGAGGCGCTCCAGCTGGAGTACTCCTGGATCAAGCAGTACGACCCCCGGTTCAACGTCAAGTACCGCGACGACAAGAGCTACCCCTACCTCGCGGTCACCCTCAACGAGGAGTTCCCCCGGGTCCAGGTGATGCGCGGCGCCAAGCGGCGCGGTGTGCGCTACTTCGGCCCCTACTCCCACGCCTGGGCCATCCGCGAGACCGTCGACCTGCTGCTCCGCGTCTTCCCGGTGCGCACCTGCTCGGCGGGGGTCTTCCGGGGCGCCCGCAACAGCGGCCGCCCCTGCCTGCTCGGCTACATCGGCAAGTGCGTGGCCCCGTGCGTGGGCAGGGCCACCCCCGAGGAGCACCGGGCGCTCGTGGACGACTTCTGCGCGTTCCTGGCCGGCGACACCGGGCGGTTCATCCGCGACCTGGAGGCGCGGATGGCCGAGGCGGCGGGGGAGATGGAGTACGAGCGCGCGGCCCGCGTCCGCGACGACATCGGGGCCCTGCGCGCCGCCCTGGAGAAGCAGGCCGTCGTGCTGCCCGACTCCACCGACTGCGACGTCATCGCGATGGCCGACGACCAGTTGGAGGCGGCCGTGCAGATCTTCCACGTGCGCGGCGGCCGGATCCGGGGCCAGCGCGGGTACGTGGTCGACAAGGTCACCGACGCCGGCCCCGACGAGCTCATGGAGACGTTCCTCGGCCAGCTCTACGGCGGCGCGGAGGAGGCGGCGGACGCCGGCGCCGACACCGGCGGCGCGGTCCCGCGCGAGGTCCTGGTCTCCGACGCCCCCGCCGACGCCGGGGCCGTCGCCTCGTGGCTGTCCGGGCTGCGCGGCTCGGCCGTCGACGTGCGCGTGCCCCGGCGCGGCGACAAGAAGGACCTCATGGAGACGGTCGCCAAGAACGCCCGCGAGGCGCTGGCCCGCCACAAGACCCACCGCGCCGGCGACCTGAGCACGCGCGGGCGGGCCCTCAACGAGGTCCAGGAGGCCCTGGACCTGCCCGAGGCGCCGCTGCGCATCGAGTGCTACGACATCTCCAACCTCCAGGGCGAGCACGTGGTGGCGTCCATGGTGGTGTTCGAGGACGGCCTGGCCCGCAAGTCCGAGTACCGCCGCTTCAGCATCCGCGGGTCCGGCGCGGGCGGCGCGGAACAACACGACGTGGCCGCGATGTACGAGGTGATCAAACGCAGGTTCACCCGCTACCTTGAGGAGAGCGCCCGGGCGGGCGAGGTCGCCCGCATGGGGGAGAGCGGGGACCACGGCGACCGTCCGGCGGAGGACGCCCCGACGCCCGGAAAGTTCGCCTATCCCCCTAACCTGGTGGTGGTCGACGGGGCCCGTCCCCAGGCCGAGGCGGCGCGCCGGGCGCTGGAGGAGCTGGGGATCGAGGACATCGCCGTGTGCGGTCTGGCCAAGCGCCTGGAGGAGGTGTGGCTGCCCGACGACGAGGACCCGGTGATCCTGCCCCGCACGGGCGAGGGTCTGTACCTGCTTCAGCGGGTGCGCGACGAGGCGCACCGCTTCGCCATCGCCTACCACCGCCAGAAGCGGGCCAAGGCGCTCACGGGCAGCAAGCTGGACGACCTGCCCGGCCTGGGTCCGACCCGCAGGTCGGCGCTGATCAAGGAGTTCGGCTCGGTCAAGCGGCTGGCCTCGGCCACGGCGGAGGAGATCGCCGCGGTCCCGGGCATCGGCCCCAAGCTGGCCCAGGCCGTGCACGCGCACCTGACCGGTGATCCCGCCGGAGGGGGCGGCCAGGACGACGGGGCGCCAGCACAGCAAGGCACTGACGGGGGAGGAGACACATGACGGTCGAACTGGGCGGCGAGCTGCCGCCGGAGGTGGTCATCGTCACCGGGATGTCCGGTGCGGGACGGAGTACGGCGGCCAGAGCGCTGGAGGACCTGGGCTGGTTCGTGGTGGACAACCTGCCGCCCGGGCTGCTGCCGACGATGATCGAGCTGGCCGGGCGCACCCACGGCGCGGTGCCGCGGGTCGCCGTGGTCGTGGACGTGCGGTCGCTGGCCTTCACCGAGGACCTGCTGTCCACGGTCGAGGAGCTGCGCAAGCGCGACATGACCGCGCGGGTGCTCTTCCTGGAGGCGGGTGACGACGCGCTGGTCCGCCGCTTCGAGGGGGTGCGCCGCCGCCACCCGCTCCAGGGCGAGGGCCTGCTCACCGACGGCATCACCCGCGAGCGCGAGACCCTGCGCGCCATCCGGGGCGAGGCCGACCTGGTCATCGACACCTCCCAGCTCAACGTGCACCAGCTCAAGGCGCGCGTGCTCGGGTTCTTCGGGGAGGACGGCGAGGGCCGCATCCGCGCCAACGTCGTCTCGTTCGGGTTCAAGCACGGACTTCCCGTCGACGCCGACCTGGTGTTGGACTGCCGTTTCCTGCCCAACCCCCACTGGGTGCCCGACCTGCGGCCGATGAACGGCCGGGACGCCCCCGTGCGCGACTACGTCCTGTCCCAGGACGGCGCCAAGGAGATGCTGGAGACCTACTCCGAGGTGCTCAAGCTGACGATCGACGGGTACCAGCGCGAGGGCAAGCACTACATGACGCTGGCCGTGGGGTGCACGGGCGGTAAGCACCGCAGCGTCGCCATGGCCGAGCAGTTCGGCGACCGGCTCCGCGCCCAGGGCGTGGACGTGCACGTCGTGCACCGGGACGTCGGACGGGAGTAGCCCCGTGCGGGCCCGGGCACCGTACGCGGAGTGAGCGGAATCGCCAAGAACGGTGTCTTCGCTTAGATTGGCCCGGTCACCGCTGGTGCCTGCCCTCCGGGGGCCGGTGTCCGGCGGTCCTGGGCGCGGGTCGACCGCCTGCCCGCCGTCCCCGGCGGGCGCGGTCGCGGGCGCCAGCCGCACACGGGACGAGGGGCAGGCCACAGCCATCATGTCGAAGAGCACGGCGCCGGACGGTGACGGGACGCGCCCACCCCGCGTGGTCGCGTTGGGTGGCGGGCACGGCCTGCACGCCTCCCTGTCCGCCCTGCGCAGGGTGACCACGGACGTCACCGCGATCGTCACCGTCGCCGACGACGGCGGGTCCAGCGGTCGCCTGCGGCGCGAGCTGGGCGTGCTTCCCCCCGGCGACCTGCGGATGGCCCTGGCGGCGCTGTGCGGCGACGACGAGTGGGGGCACACCTGGAGCCAGGTGATCCAGCACCGGTTCCGCTCCGAGGGCGAACTGCACGGGCACGCGGTCGGGAACCTGCTGATCGTCGCTCTGTGGGAGCTGCTGGGCGATTCGGTGGCGGGTCTGGACTGGGTCGGTCAGCTGTTGGGCGCGCACGGGCGCGTGCTGCCGATGTCGTCGGTGCCGCTGGACATCGCGGCCGAGGTCGCCGGGATCGACCCCGACCGGCCCGAGGAGCTGACCACGGTGCGCGGCCAGGTGGCGTGCGCGAGCACCAGCGGGCGGGTGCGGTCGATCTCCCTGATCCCCGAGGCGCCGCCCGCCAGCCCGCAGGCGGTCAAGGCGGTGCGCGAGGCCGACTGGGTGGTGTTCGGGCCGGGGTCGTGGTTCACCAGTGTGCTGCCGCACCTGCTGGTCCCCGATCTGGCGCACGCCCTGGTCACCACGCGTGCCAGGCGCCTGGTGGCGCTCAACCTGTCCCCGCAGCGGGGCGAGACCGACGGTTTCCGGCCCGAGACCTATCTGGAGGTGCTGCGCGACCACGCGCCCAAGCTCGGGGTGGACGTGGTGCTGGCGGACCGGGGCACCGTGGAGGACGCCGCGCCGCTGCGGCGGGTGGTGCGCGACTTCGGCGGTCGCCTGGTGCTGGACGACCTGGGCCGCGACGACGGCACGCCCAGGCACGACGCCGACCGGCTGGCGGCGGCCTTCGAGCGGATCCTCGAAGGGTAGGCGTTCGCCGCGCGCCCGTGCGGGGAACACCGGCGTCATGGCTGGTCATGGTGTCCACGTGGAGCGGGTCTACGACGCGGTGCGGGCGCGCGAGCACCCGGAGGAGGGGCGGGAGCCGCCTCCGGGGCGGCTCTTCCTCGTGGACCGGTTGTGGCCGCGCGGTGTGTCCCGGGCGTCGCTGGAGGGTGTCGAGTGGTTGCGGGAGGCGGCTCCCAGCACCGAGCTGCGCAGGTGGTTCGGCCACGAACCCGGGCGCTTCGCGGCGTTCGCCGACCGCTACCGGGCCGAACTGGACGAGTGCCCGGAGGCGCTGGAGCCCGCCTTGGCGGCGGCGCGCGGCGGCCCGGTCACCCTGCTGTACGCGGCGAGGGACACCGAGCGCAACCACGCGCTCGTCCTGCGCGCGTACCTGGAGGAGCGCCTGTCCGCCGAGGCCGGGAGCAATTGACCGCACACCGGCACGAACGACGACACGCCCACGCTCTGACCAGGAGCGGGATGGGCAACACGCCGCACGGGGGTCGGCGCCGAGAGCCGTGTCGCGTAGTCTGCCACGAAGGAAACCGAGCGTGGCGCGGCCATGTCGGTGCACACCGGTGCCCGGTGCGGGAGACCGGGACGGTCCAGTTCGAGGGGGAGGATCGCGGCGATGGCGATGACCGGCGTGGTGAAGGATGAGTTGAGCCGTCTGGCCATTCTCAAGCCATGCTGCCGCAAGGCGGAGGTGTCCACCATCCTGCGGTTCACCGGGGGCCTGCACCTGGTGGGCGGGCGGATCGTGATCGAGGCCGAGCTCGACACCGGGGCCGCCGCCCGTCGTCTGCGCAAGGACATCTCCGAGGTCTTCGGGCACGAGTCCGAGGTGGTCGTGCTGTCTCCGAGCGGGCTGCGCAAGGGCAACCGGTACGTGGTGCGGGTGATCAAGGACGGCGAGTCCCTGGCCCGCCAGACCGGGCTGGTGGACAACAACGGCCGTCCGGTGCGCGGTCTGCCCCGGCACGTGGTGGCGGGCGGGGCCTGTGACTCCGAGTCGGCCTGGCGGGGTGCGTTCATCGCGCACGGGTCGCTGACCGAGCCGGGCCGGTCGATGTCGTTGGAGGTCACCTGTCCCGGGCCGGAGGCGGCGCTGGCGCTGGTCGGCGCGGCGCGGCGGCTCAAGGTGCACGCCAAGGCGCGCGAGGTGCGCGGTGTGGACCGGGTCGTGGTGCGCGACGGCGACTCCATCGGCGCCCTGTTGACGCTGCTGGGCGCCCACCAGAGCGTGCTGGCGTGGGAGGAGCGGCGCATGCGCCGGGAGGTGCGCGCCACCGCCAACCGGCTGGCCAACTTCGACGACGCCAACCTGCGGCGCAGCGCCCGCGCGGCGGTGGCGGCCGGGGCGCGTGTGGAGCGGGCCCTGGAGATCCTGGGCGAGGACGCCCCCGAGCACCTGGTGGCCGCGGGGAAGCTGCGCCTGGCGCACAAGCAGGCGTCCCTGGAGGAGCTGGGTCAGCTGTCGGTGCCGCCGCTGACCAAGGACGCCATCGCCGGGCGGATCCGCAGGCTGCTCGCCATGGCCGACAAGCGGGCCGCCGACCTGGGCATCGAGGGCACCGAGGCGAACCTCACTCCGGACATGCTGGTCCCGTGACGGGACGGCGGCGTGACGGCGGGTGACGGCCGTGTGAACGCGAGAACGCCCGACGGGCCTGAGGTGTTCGGCTTTGTTAACTGCGGAAACACGCGGATAACTTCAGACAATGGTATAGACCTGTTCGCCGGTTGGTGCCAGTATGGTCGCGAATCCACGAGGGTCTGCGGGCCGTTGAACACGGGCCCCCCGCCGTGCTCCGTCGGCGCTCCGCTAGGCTCTCTGACAACACCTGGCGTGTGTTAACCCTGTTCAATGCGGTTGCCCCGGCCTTCTGGCCGGGGTGGACGGAGTGGGGGGACGAATGCGCGGGTGGAAATGATGTGCGACATATGAGGAGATTGGTTCCGTGACCATCCGTGTAGGCGTCAACGGCTTCGGTCGGATCGGCCGCAATTTCTGGCGCGCGGTCGCCGCTGGCGGCAGCGACATCGAAATCGTCGCGGTCAACGACCTCACCGACACCAAGACGCTCGCGCACCTGCTCAAGTACGACACCGTGCTCGGCACCCTCGACGGTGACGTCGAGGTGGGCGAGGACTTCATCCGCGTCGGCGACAAGACCATCAAGGTCCTGGCCGAGCGCGACCCGGCCCAGCTGCCCTGGTCCGACCTGAACGTGGACGTGGTCATCGAGTCCACCGGCCGCTTCACCAAGGCCGAGGACGCCGGCAAGCACATCAGCGCGGGCACCAAGAAGGTCATCATCTCCGCCCCGGCCAAGGGCGAGGACATCACCGTCGTCATGGGCGTCAACGACGACAAGTACGACGCCGCCCAGCACCACGTCGTCTCCAACGCCTCGTGCACCACCAACTGCGTGGCGCCGATGGCCAAGGTCCTGATGGACGCCTTCGGCATCCAGCAGGGTCTGATGACGACGGTGCACGCCTACACCAACGACCAGGTCATCCTGGACTTCCCGCACTCGGACCTGCGCCGCGCCCGCGCCGCCGCGCAGAACATCATCCCGACCACGACCGGTGCCGCCAAGGCCACCGCCCTGGTCATCCCCGAGCTCCAGGGCAAGCTGGACGGCATGGCCATGCGCGTGCCGGTGCCGGACGGCTCGGTCACCGACCTGGTCGTCACCCTGGACCGCGAGGTCACCAAGGACGAGGTCAACGCCGCGTTCAAGGCCGCCGCCGAGGGCCCGCTCAAGGACGTCCTGGTCTACACCGAGGACCCGATCGTCTCCTCCGACATCGTCGGCACCTCGCCCTCCTGCACCTTCGACTCCAGCCTGACCATGGCGTTCGGCAACCAGGTCAAGGTCGTCGGCTGGTACGACAACGAGTGGGGCTACTCCAACCGCCTGGTCGACCTGGCCAAGCTGGTCGGTTCCAACCTGTAGCCACCGGACGCCTCCGGCGACCGCGCTGCCCAGCGCACGGCACCCCTTCGCACGCTGTGCGGGCGAGGGGGTGCCGTCGTGACCCGGCGGTGCTCCCCACCCGACCCTCGCCCGGCGCGACGTCCGGGCTGATCAGACCACCGAGGAGACCAGCATGCGGACGATCGACGACCTCGACGTCTCCGGCAAGCGCGTGTTCGTCCGGGCCGACCTCAACGTGCCCCTGGACGGCGAGCGGATCACCGACGACGGCCGCATCCGCGCGGCCCTGCCCACCGTCCAGGCGCTCCGCGAGCGCGGCGCGCGCGTCATCGTCGCCGCCCACCTGGGCCGCCCCAAGGGCGCCCCGGACCCCCGCTTCTCCCTGCGCCCGGTCGCCGAGCGCCTGGGCGAGCTGCTCGGCGCCGAGGTGGCCTTCGCCGCCGACACCGCCGGCGAGTCGGCCCGCGCCACCTGCGCCGCCCTCGCCGACGGCCAGGTCGCGCTGCTGGAGAACGTGCGCTTCGAGCCGGGTGAGACCAGCAAGGACGACGCCGAGCGCGGCGAGCTCGCCGACCGCTTCGCCGAGCTGGCCGACCTGTACGTCGGCGACGCCTTCGGCGCCGTGCACCGCAGGCACGCCAGCGTCTTCGACCTGCCGGGCAGGCTCCCGCACGCCGTCGGCGGCCTGGTCCTGACCGAGGTCGAGGTCCTGCGCAAGCTGACCGCCGACCCGGCGCGCCCCTACGCCGTGGCGCTCGGCGGCTCGAAGGTCTCCGACAAGCTCGGCGTGATCGACAACCTCCTCGGCACCGCCGACCGCCTGCTCATCGGCGGCGGCATGGTGTTCACCTTCCTCAAGGCCAAGGGCTACGAGGTCGGCTCCAGCCTGCTGGAGACCGACCAGCTCGACACCGTCCGGGGCTACCTGGAGCGGGCCGAGCGCGAGGGCGTGGAGATCGTCCTGCCCGTGGACGTCGTGGCCGCCGAGAAGTTCGCCGCCGACGCGCCGCACGCGGCCGTGGACGTGGACGCGATCCCGGCCGACCGGATGGGCCTGGACATCGGCCCCCGCAGCCAGGAGCTGTTCGCGGCGAAGATCGCCGACACCCGTACGGTGTTCTGGAACGGGCCCATGGGCGTGTTCGAGATGGAGCCGTACGCGGGCGGCACGCGCGCCCTGGCGCAGGCGCTCATCGACTCCGACGCCTTCACCGTGGTCGGCGGCGGGGACTCGGCCGCGGCCGTGCGCGCGCTCGGCTTCGACGAGTCGGCGTTCGGCCACATCTCCACCGGCGGCGGCGCCAGTCTGGAGTACCTGGAGGGCAAGGACCTGCCCGGCATCGACGCCCTCGCCTGAGGCGCCCACCCCCACTCCGGCAACCCCGGCGCGGCCCGACCGGCGCGCCGCACGACCACGACGGGAAGTGACCACATGTCCCAGCGCCTGCCGCTCATCGCGGGCAACTGGAAGATGAACAACAACCACCTGGAGGCCATCGCCCTCGTCCAGAAGCTGGCCTTCGCCCTGAACGACAAGGACTACGACAAGGTCGAGGTCGTCGTCCTGCCGCCGTTCACCGACCTGCGCAGCGTGCAGACGCTCGTCGACGGGGACAAGCTGCGGATCGGCTTCGGGGCGCAGGACATCTCCGAGCACGACAAGGGCGCCTACACGGGCGAGGTCTCCGGGGCGATGCTCGCCAAGCTGGAGTGCTCCTACGTTCTGGTCGGCCACTCCGAGCGCCGTGAGTACCACCACGAGGACGACGCCCTGGTCAACGCCAAGGTCAAGGCCGCCTACCGCCACGGCATCGTGCCGCTGCTGTGCGTGGGCGAGGGCCTGGAGGTGCGCAAGCAGGGCCGCCAGGTCGAGCACGTCCTGGCCCAGCTGGACGGCGCGCTCAAGGAGATCACCGCCGAGCAGGCCGCGACGCTGGTCATCGCCTACGAGCCGGTGTGGGCGATCGGCACCGGTGAGGTCGCCACCCCCGAGGACGCCCAGGAGGTGTGCTCGGCCATCCGCGTGCGCCTGGCCGAGCTGTACTCCCAGGAGGTCGCGGACGCGGTGCGCGTGCTCTACGGCGGTTCGGTCAAGGGCGACAACGCCCCCGGCATCATGGCCCAGGCCGACGTGGACGGCGCCCTGGTCGGCGGCGCCTGCCTGAAGGCCGACGAGTTCGTCAAGGTGATCCGTTACGGCGACCAGTAGTCGCACGGTGTCTCGCGGAACCCCGTCCCAGGGGTGGATTCGTCCGACTTCGGGGGACGGGGTGTCCGACGGGGGCTCCCGTCGGGCTAGACTTCGCTGAGGGGACCTGCGCGTATCGCGTGAGTCCCCTCCCGTGCCGCGCACGGCACGGTAAAATCCGAAATCGTCCCGGTCTCCTCCTTCCCTGATCCGACCGGTCGGCCAGGTGCCGCGGTGCCGTCGCCGGTACGGGTGGGAAACGGGGGCCGTGGTGTCCATCCCCCCGCTTCGGGGTCGAGCTACGGGTGAGCGTGTGACTCTCGGTCTGTCCATCTTCGTGATGGTTCTCAGTGTGCTGCTGATCTTCCTGGTGCTCCTGCACAAGGGCAAGGGCGGTGGTCTGTCCGACATGTTCGGCGGCGGGGTCACGTCCTCGCTCGGCGGTTCGTCGGTGGTCGAGCGCAACCTCGACCGCATGACGGTGGCCGTCGGCATCGTGTGGATCCTGTCCGTCGTCGTCCTCGGCATCCTGTACGGCCGGGCCTGACAGGCGCCCCGAAGGCTTCCCCCGTCCACAGTCACGCTCGCCCGAGTTCCGGCGAGCGCGTTCGCTGAAGGAGTATTTCGTGGGTAGTGGCAGTGCCATCCGTGGCAGCCGAGTCGGAGCCGGCCCGATGGGCGAGGCGGAGCGCGGCGAGGCCGCACCCCGGATCCGGGTTCCGTTCTACTGTGCGAACCTGCACGAGGTCGTGCCCAGCTTCGCGAGCGAGGCCGCCGTCCCCGACGAGTGGGACTGCCCGCGCTGCGGTTTCCCCGCGGGCAAGGACAAGGCCAACCCCCCGTCGCCGCCGCGCACCGAGCCTTACAAGACCCACCTGGCCTACGTCAAGGAGCGGCGTAGCGAGGAGGAGGGCAAGCTCATCCTCGACGAGGCGCTCGCCAAGCTGCGCGCCGACCGCGCCGCGGTCGAGGCCCACATGAAGGCCTCCCAGAACTAGGCGGAACGCTCGTTCCTCCGGTTCGCCACCGCCCGGAACGCCCCGAGGGTCCCCTCGGGGCGTTCCGGGCGGTGGCGTCTTCGCGCCGAGGAAGACGAATGTGACTCAGAACGACGATGCGTTCACCCACGGTGCCGACAATTCCATCGTGGAAGGGCATGAACGGGCGAGGATGTGAAGGACCGGGTGACTTTCTCATTCCCGGGACTGGTGTGGTTACTGGGAATTACAGTGATCGCCACGCTCCCCCAACAGCCCCTCCCGAGGAGATGGTGTCGATGTCAGCGTGTCCGACCGGTGGCGACCACGACTGGATTCTCGGCGACGACCGCAAGTTCCAGTGCGCCAAGTGCGGAGCTCAGAGCGCGCGCAGGTTCTGAGCCCCCGGTCCGGGCTGCACCGTGCCCCGTGCGGCCAGTTCCCCCTTCTCCAGGGCGCGCCAGGTCACCGGTTCGCCCAGGGTCTCGGCGACGCCCTTGGCCCAGCGTTCCAGGGGCGCGAACCGGTCCGGTCCGTCCATGAGGACGGTCCGCCCCTGGTAGGCGACTCCGTCCAGGGTGATGATCTGGCCGTTGGCCCGCAGCTCGGTGTCGAATTCGCTCGTGTTGCGTCTCATGGACGGGACTCTAGCCCGAGCGCGGTCCGGTCGTCCGGGCTTCGCGTGGATCGATCCCCGACGGCGCGGGCGATCCGGCGCACCGGGCACACGGGAGGGTTGGGAGAATGGGGCCATGGCTTCCCCCGAACCCTCCGACCCCGGCGCCACCGTCCAGGGCGTGCCCTCGGACCTGACCCAGCCGCCCGCCGGGGTGTCGCACCTGCGTCGGTACGTCAGCCTGCGCGGCCCGCACGCCCGCATGTGGATGGCGGTCGCCTACTTCTCCGCGGCCCTGACTCTCGGGTTCCTCGTCGTGGTCGGGTCCCTGGTCTGGTACCTGGTGTCGGGGGACTACACGGTCGGATCGGTCGTCCTGTGGGGCACGGCCGCCGTGGTGATGGCCTTCCTCGGCCCCGGCAGCAACGTCGTCGTGGTGCGCGGGCTGCCGCAGCGCATCACCCGCCAGGGGATCAGCGCCGACAGCGACGGGCTCACCGTCCTCCAGGAGCGCAAGTGGTGGTTCCCGGGCGAGGGCACGTTCGTCGCGTGGCCGGAGGTGCGGCGGATCCGCGAGGTGCACACGGGCGGGCGCCGGCTCACCTACTTCATCGAGTTCGTGCTCGACACCCACCGCACCGGCCCCGAACTGCCCAGCTGGGCGGAGACCGCCGAGAGCCTGGGGCTGGAGGAGGCCGACGCGCCCACGCAGTTCTACGTGCAGGTGCCCGAGGACGTCAAGGAACGCATCCTGCGGATGATCGAGCGCACGGCGCCGCTGCCGTCGACCGTGGAGCGCAGCGAACCGCTACGTTGACGCGCGCCCGTCCAGCCGTCGGGTGAGGTCGGTCGCCGCGTCGCGCACCCGCGCGGCGAGGGCCTGCGGCGTGACCGGCCGGGCGCTGGGCACGGTCAGGCTGATCGCGGCGGCGGGTCGGCCGTTGTGGTCGGTGGCGGCCGCCGCGACGGACACGAACCCCTCGGTGACCTGGCCGTTCTCCATCGACCACCCCTGCCTGAGCTCCTCGGCGAGCACGCGGCGCAGTTCGGTCGGGGTGCTGGGGCCCCGGCCCGTGCGGTCGGTGAAGGCCGCGGCGTCCGGGTAGAGGGCGCGGACCTGGGCGCGGGGGAGCAGGGCGAGCATGGCCCGGCCCGAGGCGGTCAGGTGGGCGGGCAGCCGCACGCCGACGCCGGTGATGAGGGTGGGTGCGTGCGGGGGCTGCTCCTTGAGCAGGTACAGGGTGTCGGCGCCGTGCAGGATGCCCAGGTGGGCGGTGGCGCCGGTGGCCTCGGTGAGCTGGGTCAGAAGGGGCCGGGTGAGTCGTTCGAGACCGTCGTGGCGCAGGTAGGCCGAGCCGATCTCGAACGCGGCCACGCCCAGTCCCCAGCGCCGTTCCTCGGGCAGGTGGATGACGAACCCCTCCTCGGCCATGGCCTCCAGCAGCTGGTAGACGCTGGAGCGCGGAAGCCCGAGCTCGGCCGCCGCGGTCGACGCCGACACGGGGCCGGGCCGCGTGGCCAGGAAGCGCAGCAGCCGCAGCGCGCGGGTGGCCGCCGGAACGAGGGACATGCCCCGATAGTCCCACGCCCCGCCTCTCGTTCGTCTGAAATGTCAGACAAAACCCGTGGGTCACCCCTTCACCAATGAGCTCACCAGCGCTGCAATGGGGGTATGACCACAGCAGTTCCTTCCGTCACCGTCGGCGGCGCCCCGCTCACCCCGGCCCAGGTCCTGGCCGTCGCGCGCGAGGGCGCCCGCGTCACGCTCTCCGAGGAGGCCCTCAAGGCCGTCCGGCACGGCCGCGAGCGGGTCGAGTCGCTCGCCCGCGGCGAGGTCCCCGCCTACGGGGTCAGCACCGGCTTCGGCGCGTTGGCCACCCGCCACATCGCTCCCGACCTGCGCGCCCGTCTCCAGCGCTCCCTCATCCGCTCCCACGCCGCCGGGACCGGGCCCGAGGTCGAGCGCGAGGTCGTCCGCGCGCTCATGCTGCTGCGGCTGCGCACCCTGGCCTCCGGCAACACCGGGGTGGAGGTCGCCACCGTCGAGACCCTGGCCGCCATGCTCAACGCCGGGATCACCCCCGTCGTGCACGAGTACGGCAGCCTCGGCTGCTCCGGCGACCTGGCGCCGCTGTCCCACGTGGCGCTCGCCCTCATGGGGGAGGGCGAGGTCCGCGACGCCTCCGGCGCCCGGCTCCCCGCCTACACCGCCCTGCACGAGGCGGGCCTGAGCCCCGTCGAGCTGGGCGCCAAGGAGGGCCTGGCCCTCATCAACGGGACGGACGGCATGCTCGGCATGCTCGTCCTGGCCTGCGAGGACCTGGCGCGGCTGCTCAAGGTCGCCGACATCACCGCGGCGATGAGCGTCGAGGCCCTGCTGGGCACCGACCGGGTGTTCACCGAGGAGCTCCAGCGTCTGCGCCCGCATCCGGGCCAGGCCGCCTCGGCCGCCAACATCCGCGCGATGCTCGCCGACTCGCCGATCGTCGCCTCCCACCGCGGCCCCGAGTGCAACCGCGTCCAGGACGCCTACTCCCTGCGCTGCGCCCCCCAGGTCGCCGGGGCCGCCCGCGACACGCTCGACCACGCGCTCCTGGTCGCCGGGCGCGAACTCGACAGCGTCATCGACAACCCGGTCGTGCTCGACGACGGCCGCGTGGAGTCCAACGGCAACTTCCACGGCGCGCCCGTCGCCTACGTGCTGGACTTCCTGGCCATCGCGGTCGCCGACACCGCCTCCATCGCCGAGCGCCGCACCGACCGCATGCTCGACGTCGCCCGCTCCCACGGCCTGCCCGCCTTCCTCGCCGACGACCCCGGCGTCGACTCCGGGCACATGATCGCCCAGTACACCCAGGCCGCGATCGTCTCGGAGCTCAAGCGCCTGGCCGCGCCCGCCAGCGTCGACTCCATCCCCAGCTCCGCCATGCAGGAGGACCACGTGTCCATGGGGTGGTCGGCCGCGCGCAAGCTCCGCCGTGCCGTGGACGGCCTGACCAGCGTGCTCGCCGTCGAACTGCTCACCGCCGCCCGCGCCCTGGACCTGCGCTCGCCGCTGGAGCCAGGACCCGCCACCGGAGCCGTCCTGCGCGCGGTCCGCGAGCGCGTGTCCGGCCCCGGCCCCGACCGCCACCTGGCGCCCGAGATCGCCGCCGTCGCCGAACTGGTCGCCGACGGCACCGTCGTCGCCGCCGCCGAATCCGTCACCGCGCTCGCCTGAGACCCCGAGGAGACCCATGAGCACCCCGCGTACCGTCCGCGCCGCCCGCGGCACCGCCCTGTCCGCCAAGGGCTGGCAGCAGGAGGCCGCACTGCGCATGTTCCACAACAACCTCGACCCCGAGGTGGCCGAGCACCCCGAGGACCTCGTGGTCTACGGCGGCACCGGCAAGGCCGCGCGCGACTGGCGCAGCTTCGACCGCATCACCGCCTCCCTGCGCGACCTGGAGGGCGACGAGACCCTGCTCGTGCAGTCCGGGCGTCCGGTCGGCGTCATGCGCACCCACGAGTGGGCGCCCCGCGTCCTCATCGCCAACAGCAACCTCGTCGGCGACTGGGCGAACTGGCCGGAGTTCCGCCGCCTGGAGGCCCAGGGTCTGACCATGTACGGGCAGATGACCGCCGGTTCGTGGATCTACATCGGCACCCAGGGCATCCTCCAGGGCACCTACGAGACCTTCGCCGCGGTCGCCGCGAAACGCTTCGGCGGCTCGCTGGCCGGAACCATCACCCTCACCGCCGGTCTGGGCGGGATGGGCGGAGCCCAGCCGCTGGCCGTGACGATGAACGGCGGCGTGGCGATCGTGGTCGAGTGCGACTCCAGCCGCATCGACCGCCGTCTCGAACACCGCTACCTGGACGTGCGCGCGGACGACCTCGACCACGCCCTCAGGTTGGCCGTCCAGGCCCGGGACGAGCGCCGCGCCCTGTCCATCGGCGTCCTGGGCAACGCCGCCGAGGCGCTGCCCACCCTGCTGGCCCAGGGCGCCCCGATCGACGTGGTCACCGACCAGACCTCGGCGCACGACCCGCTGGCCTACCTGCCGGTCGGCGTGGCCTTCGAGGACTGGCGTGACCTGGCCGCCGCCAAGCCCGAGGAGTTCACCGTCCGGGCCCGCGAGTCGATGGCCGCGCACGTGGAGGCCATGGTGGGCTTCATGGACGCCGGGGCCGAGGTGTTCGACTACGGCAACTCCATCCGCGACGAGGCCCGCACGGGCGGCTTCACCCGCGCCTTCGACTTCCCCGGGTTCGTCCCGGCCTACATCCGGCCGCTGTTCTGCGAGGGCAAGGGCCCGTTCCGGTGGGCCGCCCTGTCCGGCGACCCCGCCGACATCGCCCGCACCGACGAGGCGATCCTCGACCTGTTCCCCGACAACGACCACCTGACGCGGTGGATCCGCATGGCGCGCGAACGCGTCGCCTTCCAGGGCCTGCCCGCGCGCATCTGCTGGCTCGGCCAGGGGGAGCGGGCCGCCGCCGGGGCGCGCTTCAACGACCTCGTCGCCTCCGGCGCCGTCTCCGCGCCGCTGGCCATCGGCCGCGACCACCTGGACACCGGATCGGTCGCCTCCCCCTACCGCGAGACCGAGGGGATGAAGGACGGCTCCGACGCCATCGCCGACTGGCCGCTGCTCAACGCCCTGGTCAACACCTCCTCCGGCGCCTCGTGGGTGTCGATCCACCACGGCGGCGGCGTGGGTATGGGCCGCTCCCTGCACGCGGGGCAGGTCAGCGTCGCCGACGGCACCGAACTGGCCGCGGCCAAGCTCGACCGGGTCCTGACCAACGACCCCGCCATGGGCGTCATCCGGCACGTGGACGCCGGGTACGAGGACGCCGCCCGCGTGGCGGCCGAGCACGGCATCCGCGTCCCCATGGCCGAGGGGGAGTGACCGTGTCCCTCGACCGTCTGTGGGCCGACCTGGCCCCGGTCGGGCGCGACGCCGACGACGGCGGCGGCTACCACCGGTACACCTGGGCGGGCGCCGACACCGACGCCCGCGCCTGGTTCACGGGGGAGGCCGCCGCACGCGGACTCGACGTGCGCACCGACCGCAACGGCAACCTGTGGGCCTGGTGGGGCACGCCCGGCCCCGGCGCGGTCGCCACCGGCTCCCACCTGGACTCGGTGCCGAACGGCGGCGCCTTCGACGGCCCGCTCGGCGTGGCCAGCGCCCTGGCCGCCGTCGACGAGCTGCGCGCCCGCGGCGTGCGCCCCGACCGCCCGCTCGCCCTGGTGGTGTTCGTGGAGGAGGAGGGCGGCCGGTTCGGCGTCCCCTGCCTGGGCAGCCGACTGACCACCGGGGAGATCGCGCCCGAGCGCGCCCGCGGGCTGACCGACGCCGCCGGGGTCACCTGGGCCGAGGCGATGGCCCGCGCCGGACACGACCCCGACGGGATCGGCCCGGATCCGGACGCGCTCGCCCTGCTGGACGTGTTCGTCGAGCTGCACGTGGAGCAGGGCCGCGCCCTGGAGGACACCGACCACCCGGTGGGCGTGGCCAGCGCGATCTGGCCGCACGGCCGGTGGCGGATGGACTTCACCGGCCGCGCGGACCACGCCGGGACCACCCGTCTGGCCGACCGCAACGACCCCATGCTGCCCTTCGCGCACGCCGTCCTGGCCGCCCGCGCCCTGGCCGAGGAGCACGACGCGCGCGCCACGGTGGCCAAGTCGCTGATCGTCCCGAACGGCACCAACGCCATCCCGTCCCTGGTCAACGCCTGGCTGGACGCCCGCGCCGACTCCGAGGCCGCGCTCACGGCCGTGGTCGAGGGCGTGCGCGCCCGGGCCGAGGCCGCCGCGCGCGAGCACGGCGTCGGGTACGCGATGACCGCCGAGTCGACCACCCCGCTGGTGTCGTTCACGCACGGGCTGCGCGACCGTCTGGCCGCCGTCGTCGGCACCCGGGCCCCCGACCCCCGCGTGCCGGTTCTTCCCACCGGCGCCGGACACGACGCCGGGGTGCTCGCCGCCCACGTGCCCACCGCGATGCTGTACGTGCGCAACCCCACCGGAGTCTCGCACTCGCCCGAGGAGTGGGCGCGCCCCGACGACTGCCACGCCGGGGTGCTCGCCCTGGCCGACGTGCTCCAGGACCTGCTCGCGCGACCCGTGGGGGAGGTGGCGCCGTGACCGCGCCCGCGACCGGCCGCTACTGGTGCGCGTGGGCCTGGCTCGGCGGCGACGCCCCGACCCGCGGCGTGCTGCTGGAGGTGGCCGGCGGACGGTTCGCCTCCGTCGTGGAGGCCGCCGCGCCGCCCGAGGGCGCCGAGGTCCTGTCCGGCCTCACCCTGCCCGGTCTGGCCAACGCCCACTCGCACGCCTTCCACCGGGCCCTGCGCGGCCGCACCCACGCGGGCGGCGGCTCGTTCTGGACCTGGCGCGAGGGCATGTACCGCGTCGCCGAACGCCTGGACCCGGACTCCTACCTGCGCCTGGCGCGGGCGGTGTACGCGGAGATGGCCCTGGCCGGGGTGACGTGCGTCGGCGAGTTCCACTACCTGCACCACGCCCCGGGCGGCGCGCGCTACGCCGACCCGAACGCGATGGGCCACGCCCTGGTCGAGGCGGCGGCGCAGGCCGGGGTGCGGATCACGCTGCTCGACGTGTGCTACCTGTCTGGGGGGCTGGACGAGCACGGGTCGCACCTGCCGCTCACCGGCCCCCAGCGCCGGTTCGGCGACGGCGACGTGACCGGGTGGGCCGAGCGCGTCGCCGCCTTCACCCCGCGGGGGGAGCACGCCAGGGTCGGCGCGGCGGCGCACTCGGTGCGCGCGGTCCCCGCCGAGGACCTGCCCGGCGTGGCCGCCTTCGCCGACGGACGCCGGATGCCCCTGCACGTCCACGTGTCGGAGCAACCCGCGGAGAACGCCGCCTGCCTGGCCGCGCACGGACGCACCCCCACCCGGGTGCTCGCCGACGCCGGCGCCCTGTCCGAACGCACCACGCTCGTGCACGCCACCCACCTGACCGACGCCGACGTGGCGGCGGTCCGCGGCGCGGGGGCGACCGTGTGCCTGTGCCCGACGACCGAGCGGGACCTGGCCGACGGTCTGCCCCGCACCGGCGACCTCGCCCCGGACCGGCTCAGTCTGGGCACCGACCAGCACGCGTGGACGGACCTGTTCGCCGAGGCGCGCGGCGTCGAACTGCACGAGCGCCTGCGCACCCACCGGCGCGGCACCCTGGGCAGCGGGGCGCTGCTGCACGCGGCCTCGGCGCACGGCCACCGCTCGCTCGGCTGGTCGGGCGACCCGGAGCGGGGCGGGGCCGACGCCGGTGAACTGCGTGCGGGGGCCAGGGCCGACCTGGTCAACGTCTCCCTGGACGGGGTCCGGCTCGCCGGAGCCGACCCCGCCCGCGCCACGGACGCGGTGGTCTTCGCCGCGACCGCCGCCGACGTGCGCCACGTGATGGCCGACGGGCGCTGGACCGTCCGCGACGGCGCGCACACCCGTGTGCCCGACGCCGCACACGACCTCGACACGGTGATCAAGGAGCTCCACTCATGACCGACACGCCCCGCGCGGTCCTCGTCGACGCCATCGCCACCCTGGTCACCAACGATCCCGAGCTCGGGCGCGGGCCGGTCGGCGAGATCCCCGACGCCGCCCTGGTGATCGAGGACGGGCGCGTGGCCTGGGTCGGACCGCGCGACCGGGCCCCCGAGGCCGACGCCCGGGTCGACGCCGCCGGGCGCTGCGTCCTGCCGGGCTTCGTCGACAGCCACTCGCACATCGTGTTCGCGGGCGACCGCAGCCGCGAGTTCGCCGCGCGCATGAGCGGGACACCGTACTCGGCGGGCGGCATCCGCACGACCGTCGCCGCCACCCGGGCCGCCAGCGACGCCGAACTCCTGGCCAACGCCCGCCGCCTGGTCCGCGAGGCCCACGCGCAGGGCACCACCACCCTGGAGGTCAAGTCCGGGTACGGGCTCACCGTCGCGGACGAGGAGCGCGCCCTGGCCGTGGCCGCCCGGGTGACCGACGAGGTCACCTTCCTCGGCGCGCACGTGGTCGCCCCCGAGTACGCCGACGACCCGCAGGGCTACGTGGACCTGGTGACGGGGCCGATGCTGGAGGCGTGCGCGCCGCACGCGCGGTGGGTGGACGTGTTCTGCGAGCGCGGCGCCTTCGACGAGGAGGCCTCGCGCCGGGTGCTCACCGCCGGTGTCGCGCGCGGTCTGCTGCCCCGGGTGCACGGCAACCAGCTCGGGGAGGGGCCGGGCGTGCGGCTCGCGGTCGAGACGCACGCGGCCTCCGTCGACCACTGCACGTACCTCACCGCCGAGGACGTCGACGCCCTCGCCCAGGCGGCCCGGCGGCCCGAACCGACCGTGGCCACACTGCTGCCGGGCGTCGACTTCTCCACCCGCCAGCCCTACCCGGACGCGCGGGCGCTCATCGACGCCGGAGCGCTGGTCGCCCTGGCCAGCGACTGCAACCCGGGGTCGTGCTTCACCTCCAGCCTGGCCTTCTGCGTCGCCGTCGCCGTCCGCGACATGGGTATGACGCCGGACGAGGCGGTGTGGGCGGCGACCGCGGGCGGCGCCCGGGCCCTGCGCCGCACGGACGTGGGCCACCTGGCCCCGGGGGCGCGCGCCGACCTCACCCTCCTGGAGGCGCCCAACCACCTGTACCTGGCCTACCGGCCGGGGGTTCCGCAGGTCGCGGCGGTGTGGAAGGACGGCGAGCTGGTCGCCGGGCGCCCCTGACCGGCCACGATCCGCTCCGGCACGGCGCCGTCCGTCCTTCGATGACGCCGTATCACGCGGTCCGGCGTGATCGCCGACGGAACTCAACGGTCGCCTAACGTCCCCGAAACGTGCGTCGCCCACCGTGGACACCACGTCGGTGCGCGTCCCGTCGTCGCGGTCCAGAGTCGTGCCGCGGCGACGGGAGCAACCACTCCCTGGAGGACACTGTGGGCCTGTGGCGGATCAGGACGGCGGTCGAGGACCGACCCGGCGGTCTCGCGGAGGTCGTCGGCGCCCTCGCGCGACACGGAGGCAACATCGTCGGCCTGTCCCTGCACACCGACGTGGCGGGCGTGGTCGACGAGTTCGTCGTGGACGTGCCGGGCGATCAGGCGCGGGCGGTGCGCGCGGTCGCGGAGCTCAGTCCGTCCGGTGCGGTGACGGCCGTCCCCGCCCACAGGCGCGAGGTCGGGGACGACGTCACCCGGGCGCTGCTGCTGACCGCGCGGCTGCGGACCCATCCCAACCGGCTGCCCGAGGCGTTGGCGGAACTGCTGTTGGCCGACGACGCCCGGTGGACCAACCTCACCCGGGCGGACGCGGTCGCGGACGCCGACACGGGTACGGCCATGCTGGTCCCGGTCGGGCCCCTGCGCGGGGTGCTGGTCCGCCGCGCCTCCCACCCGTTCACCTGGACCGAGTCGAGCCGGGCGGACGCCCTGGTCCGTTCGGTGATGCCGTCGACCGGACCGGTGCCCACCGACCGGATCGTGCGCACCGGCGAGGGCGTGGCGCTGTCCCTGCGCCAGGTGCGCGACACCGACGCTCCCTCCCTGAGCGACCTGCACCGCCGCTGTTCGGAGGAGACGGTGCGCAACCGGTACTTCACGGGCATGAGCGAGCTGAGCCCGCGGATGCTGCGCGTGTTCTGCGACCCCGAACGGGGGCTGACCCTGGCGGTGCGCCCGCGCGGGCGGGAGGAGCCGGTGGCGCTGGGGCACCTGATGTACACGCTCGACCCGGGGGTGGGCGAGATCGCCTTCCTGGTGGAGGACGCCTGGCAGGGGCGCGGCGTGGGAACCGCCGTGGCCCGGGCGCTGACGGTCGTGGCCGCCGACTGGGGCCTGGCCGAGGTGCGGGCGGAGACCAGCTTGGCCAACACGGGGATGCTGAGGATCATGCGGCGCCTGGGCGCGTCGGTGCGGCCCCAGGGCGGCACGTACGTGCACGCCCGCCTGCCGGTCGCCGAGGCGGTGCAGGCGGGCGTGGGCGGTGAGGCGCGCCGCGGCGGTCAGGTGGCGCGGTTGATGGGCCAGGCCTGAGCCGCGACGAGACGCGGGGGTCGGCGGTCACTGGGGGTGTCGCTGATCCCCGTTCGTCGGTGCGGTGGCGGGCGACGGGTGGGTGCCCGCCCCGCCGCGAAGCGGCCCCCGGGCGGTGGCGGGCGACGGGTGGGCCCTACTCCTCGTCGGCTCCACTGTCCGCGGCGGCGTCGGCGGAGCCGTTGTCGGCGGGGGCCGAGGCGGGCGTCTTCTTGGGAGCGCGGCGCTTCTTCACCGGGCGGGAGTAGTCGACGAGGGGCTCGTAGCGGGACTCGTGCTCCTTGGCGCACTCGTCACAGGCGTCGACCTCACGGACGGCGCCCTCCCAGGCGAACTGGATGACCTCAGTCGCCTCGACCTTCTCCTCGCGGACGGCGTGGGGATCGCAGTACTTGCGCGTGAAGACCTCGGTGACCACGGCGGGGATTTCCCTTCGGTATCGCGTGAATAGTCCGGACCCCGTAATCATACACGTGTACGAACACGGAAAGCCGAGGTTTGTCGGATTCCGTGATGGGTTCGGGGTCGCCCCGAAGCCTAGCGAAGACCGGACACCGTCCGCGCCCGCGCGCGGCGCGTCGGCGCTGGAAGGGCGGGGCGTGTCGGCGCCGCGCGGTCGGGGCGGGGCTTCCGGTCGTGGTTTGGTGTGGACTGGTGGATTCCACGGCACTTCGTCCGGTTCGTGTGATCGGTGTGTGGAATGCGCGTCAACCGATTTGTGCGTTTGGTGAACACGGCGGCGTTCTTCTGGCTATCGTAATTCCCACTTCACGACACGCTGGCGCGCACGCGCGGCGGTGGAGGAGGAATCGGTGTCGTTCCCTCATGGCGCACGCCGGTGACGGCGGATTCCGTGGGGGAGCGGATTCCGTGGGAGAAACGCAGGGGGAGGGCTGTGGTCGAGTACATGGAGGGCGCCTCCGGAAGGCGTGTCGACGGACGGAGGGAACCGTTCCGTCCACGGGGTCCCAGGTCGGCGGCGGCGCGCAGGCGCGCACGGGCCGACGTGGCGCGCACGTGCGAACGGATGTCGGTGGACCCGGGTTTCGTGAAACTACGAAGGAGATTCGCACTCCAGGCGGTTGTCCTGGTGTCCGGATTCCTCCTCAGTTACCTCACCTATCTGCTGTTCGCCGCCTACGCCAGGGAATTCATGGCGAAGCCGGTGTTCGCGCCGGTCAACGTCGCCCTCGTGATGGGAATCGGCCAGTTCCTGGTGGTGTTCGCGCTCTCCTGGGCCTTCGGCCGTTTCTCGGACCGCGCGATCGATCCGCTGGCCGACCGGATCCGCGAGCGGGTCCGTGAGGAGGAGACCGTGAGCGGGAGGGTGATCCGGTGATGACCGCCTCGTCCGATCTCGTCCGGGGGTCCGCGGACGGTGCCGCCGCGGGGGACGGCACCGCCCACACGGACCCCGCCACCGGCCTCGCCGGCGTCCTCGGCGGCCAGTTCGGCGCCGCGCACGCCTGGACGCTCGTCCTGTGCGCCGTGTTCGTCCTCGTCACGTTGGCGATCACCGTCCGGGCGCGCCGGACCACGCGCGGCGCGGTCGACTTCTACGCCGGGGGCCGCGCCTTCTCCAGCACCCAGAACGGCCTGGCGCTGACCGGGGACTACCTGTCGGCCGCCTCCTTCCTGGGCATCGCCGGGATGATCGCCCTCAAGGGCTACGACGGCTTCCTGTACTCCATCGGCTTCCTCGTGGCCTGGCTGCTGGTGCTGCCGATGGCCCAGCTGATGCGCAACACCGGCCGCTTCACCATGGCCGACCTGCCCGCGTTCCGCATGCGCCGGATGCGGGTACGCCTGGCGTGCACCGTCTCCACCGTCACCGTGTGCGTGTTCTACCTGGTCGCGCAGATGGTCGGGGCGGGCGCGCTGGTGGCGGTCCTGCTCGGCCTGCACGAGGGCGGCACGTTCCTGGGCGTCGGCGCCGGCCAGGCCCGGTCGGGGGCGATCGTGCTCGTGGGCGTGCTGATGATCGTCTACGTCATGTACGGGGGGATGAAGGCCGCCACCTGGCTGCAGATCATCAAGGCGGTCGTGCTGCTGGGCGCCACCGGGGTGCTCACCGTCCTGGTCATGGCGCAGTTCTCCTTCGACCCCCGCGCCCTGCTGACGGAGGCGGCCCAGGCCAGCGGGCACGGCCAGGCCTTCCTCGAACCGGGGCTGCGCTGGGGGGTGGAGGTGCCCGGCGACCCGGTGCGGACGATGTTCAACAAGCTCGACCTCATCAGCCTGGGGCTGGCGCTGGTCCTGGGCACGGTCGCCCTGCCGCACATCCTCATCCGCTTCTACACCGTGCGGGACGGCCGCGCGGCCCGCACCTCGGTCAACCGCGCGATCGTCATGGTGGGGGCGTTCTACCTGATGACCCTGGCGCTGGGTTTCGGCGCGGCCGCACTGGTGGGGTCCGAACGCATCCTGGGGCTGGACCCGTCGGGCAACAGCGCGGTGCCGATGCTCGCCGAGGAGCTGGGACGGCTGACGGCCGGGCCGGTGGGGGCGGCGGTGCTGCTCGCGCTGATCTCGGCGGTGGCGCTGGCCACGATCCTGGCGGTGATCGCCAGCCTGACCCTGGCCTCGTCGTCCTCCATCGCGCACGACCTGTTCGGGCACATCCTCATGTGGGGGCGGCCGCGCGAGTCGCAGGAGGTGGGGGTGGCCCGCTTCTCGGCGTGCGCGATCGGCGGGCTGGCCGTCGTGCTGGCGATCCGGGCGCAGGAGCTCAACGTGGCCTTCCTCGTCGGGTTGGCGTTCGCCATCGCGGCCGCCGCCAACCTCCCCGTCATCGTGCTCACCCTGTTCTGGCGGCGGTTCAACACCCGGGGCGTGGAGTGGGGCATCTACGGCGGGCTCTCGTGCACGATGCTGCTCATGCTGTTCTCCCCGGTGATGTCGGGCAAGACGCACCCGGTCACCGGGGAGAACCTGTCGCTGCTGCCCGCCTGGATCGACATCCAGCTCATCCCGATGGAGAACCCGGCGCTGTTCGCGGTGCCGGTCGGGTTCCTGTGCGCGGTGGTCGGCAGCCTGCTCTCGGACGAGCGCGACACCTCGCGCTACACCGAGCTGCGGGTCCGCTCGCTCACCGGCTGGGGCACCGAGACCTCCTCCTCCTGAGGGTGGAGCCGGGGTGGGGCGGGCGCGAGGGGCCCGCGCGGTCACGCACGCCGGGCGACGACGAGGGTGACCGCGCGGCCGGGCGCGGGGACGGTCGTCACGCCCCGGTACCCGGCCGCGGTGAGCCGCCGCTCCACCTCCTCCGGCGGCCACGCGGCGACCCCGGAGCGGGTCATGCGCCACCGCAGTACGGCCTCGCGGGTGCCGCCGTCGCCGTTCGGGCCCGCGGCCGTCGCGCTGACCAGCCACGCCCCCGGGCGCAGGGCGGCGTGGACGCGGGGCAGCGCCGCGCCGGCCGCGTCGGGGGAGAGCACGGACAGCGGCAGCCACACCAGGTCGAAGACGTCGGTCGCGGGGAGGTCGGCGACGTCGAGCAGGCGCAGGTCGACGCGGTCGCGCACCCCGCGCTCGGCCAGGTGCTCCTCGGCCAGCCGCAGCGCGCGCGGATCGGTGTCGAGGCCGACGGCGCGGGAGCCGGGCACCCGGTCCAGGACGGTGGCCGCCACCGCGCCGATGCCCGTGCCCACGTCCAGGACGCTGAGCCCCTCCGCCCGCAGCACCGGGGCGAACCCGGGGACGCTCGCGGCTAGCAGGTCCAGGAACGACCCCACGCGCGCGCCCGAGGCCACCCCCTCGGCCACGAACGCGGCGTCGTCCTCGGGCGGCGCCGGTCGGTCCTCGATCGCGTCCGCGGCCTGGCGCAGCTGACGGGCCACGCGGCGGGCGAAGGCCGACGGGTCGGACTGACGGGCCAGGGCCGCGCGGTGGGCCGGGAGCAGCCGCCAGCCGTCCGGGCCGTGCCCGGCCAGACCCGCGCGCGCCAGCAGCGCCCCGTGTTCGTCGGACAGCGCCGCGCCGTCGGGGCGCCCGTCGCCCGCCGCCGCGGCGAGCGCCGCCAGGATCCAGACACCGTCGGTGAGTTCCTCGACACGTCGTGCGAGGTCGGTCGGGGTGTTCGTCATGGCGCGAGTCTGTCACTCTCCGACACGTCCGCGCATCCGCCCAGGTCGGGCGAGGTGTATTCGGAAAACGTGAAAGCCGACATCGGACAATGGCAGGAATTCCTGTCCGGCAGGTGGTGACAAAGGCTTTGACGGTGGGATAGGAAGGCCTGAGCACGGAGCTGATTCGTGCTCGGTAAACCACCGCGAGAGAGGAATCGCCATGGCTTGCGCGGGATATGACTGGGCCGCTCCCCTGGAGCCCACCGAGGACATCACGATGGCCGTCGAGGAACTCGACGAGGACACCGCGGAATAGCGGTGCCGCGTTCCGCGTGGATCCCCGCGGCCGGGCGGGAGGGCGCGTCCCGTCCCCTGCCCGGCCGCGGGGCCGTTGACCGGGCCGGTTCGCCCGAGCGCGAGCTGTCCCTGGAGGAGGCCGAGGACCGGGTCGGAGCGGACACCCGCGCCCTGGGCTGGCGGGCGCGGTACCGGGTGCTCGACGACCGGGACCCGACGGCCGTGCAGTGCGGGCTGTGGCGCGCCGACGGCACCGAGGTCCCCTTCGGTCTGGGCGCGGGCAAGGGGGCGGGCTCCGCCGCGAGGGTCGGCGCCCGGTTCGAGGCCCTGGAACACGCCTTCACCGGCCCCACCGTGCTCGACTCCCTTCCTCTGCGGCTGGTCGAGGCCGCCGACCTGCGCGGGGGACCGTTCGCGACCGACCGCGCCGTGCGCGACGTGGCGGGCCAGGACGGCGCCCGGGTGGCGTGCGTGCGCTACGCGGCGCTCGACGGCGGCCCCGACGCGGACGTCCCCGTGTACCTGTGGGCGCCCTGGTACCCGGTGTCGGACGCCGCGACGACCGCCCTGCGGCACGGCCTGGGCGACACCGCCGACTACCGCGCCGCGCTTTCCCACAGCGTCAACTCCGGGTGCGCGATCGGCGCCACCCGGGACGAGGCGCTGCTGCACGCGCTCAACGAGTGGGTCGAGCGCGACGCGTTCTCCCTGTTCCTCCTGCGGTCGGTCTACGACCGCGGCCCCATGCCCGCCACGGTGCCGGACGCGGCGCTGCCCGGGCGGCTGCGCGACCAGCTGGACCGTGCCCGTGCTCTGGTCGGCGGGCCGGTCGTCCTGCTCGATCTCACCACCGACCTGGGCGTTCCCGTGGTCATGGCGTACGCGCCCGCCTCGGGCGGCCCGGCGGCCGCGCACCGGTACGGGCTCGGCGCGTCGCTGTGGGGCGAGCTGGCCGCCGAGCGCGCGGTGACCGAGTTCGTGCAGGGCGAGCTGCTCGCCCGGGTGGTGGCCGAGCAGTCGGCGTCGGGGGACGTCTCGGCGCCGTTCGCCCGCCTGGTCGCCGACCACGACACCGGACCGGCCGTGCGCGCCCGGCTCTCGGGCCATCCCCGGCTGCTGGCCTGCGCGATGCTCGACTTCGCCGACCGGCTCGACGCGGCGCCCGCGGGCGCGCTCGCCTCCGACGCCGTGCCGCCCGGGACCGGCGTCGCCGCGCAGCGGGAGGCCGTGGTGGCGCGGATCGCCGGGGCGGGGCACCGGGTGGTGGCGCACACGCTCGCGGAACTGGCGCACGGGACGACCGTCGTCCAGGTCCAGTGCCCCGGGCTGGAGCGGTTCCACCTGGTCACCCAGGGCCACCTGGCGCTGCCCGGGGCGCGCGGCCGTCGCCGCCGCGGGAGGGGCGGAACGCGGTGAACGCCGTGTTTTCCGGTACCGTGATCAAAGGTTGAATCACGGTGTGACGCGCGTGTCGCTCTCCGTTCTCCGGGAAATTCCGGAGGTCCGATAAGCCATGGGAAAGGGAGCGGGAAATGGCGGTGCCCGTCAGGTCTGGGGGCGTGCCTCGGCCATTGCCCTGGCCACGTCGTGGAGAAAGTCCGGAATCCGCCGCGCCTGGTGCGCGACGCGGTCCCAGGAGCGCACAGCGCGGTCCCAGCGCTCACGCGGTCCCACGACCCCGGTCCCGCGCCCCCGGCGCGCCCGTCTCTCCTCCCCGCGGAAGGACCCGCGGATCGCCCAGACCAGCATCGCCACCAGCGGGCGCGCGATGAGGCCGCGCCCTCGCACGTCCAGCACCGCCGTCACGTCCCAGCGGCCGTCGGTGCGGGGCGCGGGGGAGAGCCAGGCGGTGACGTCGGCCAGCGCGTGGGTCGCCGACAGGCGGACGGGGGGTTCGGTCGTGCCCGCGTCCAGGGCGGCGTACCAGGCGCCGGTGTCGACGGTGAGCGTGCCGTCGGCCGTGCGCCAGCCGGGGAAGCGGCCGGGCAGCTGGATCCGCGTCGTCACGGTCAGGACGCCCGCCGCGTCGTGGGTCACCGTGCCCGACGTCACCGGGGTCTCGCCCGTGCCGACGCTGTCGGGCATGGCGTACTCCAGGGCGCACGTGCCCGCCTCGTCCCAGGAGGTGACGGTCAGCCCCGTGCTGCTCCACCCCTCCTCCTCGTAGCGCGGCTCCAGGGGCACGCCGTCGGCGGAGAGTTCGGCGACGAGGTAGTGGCTGCGGGGCGCGAGGTGCCGCCCGGTCTGGAGCTGGAGCGCGGTCGTGGTCGCCCGTTCCGCCGCCGTCCGGACCCGCCCGCCCGCGCGTTCGGCCTCGGCGGTCCGTTCCCGATCGCGCCGCTCGGCCGCCTCGCGGTCGACGAGCCCGAGCTCCTCGGCGCGCCTGGTCAGCCGCGCGAGCGTGGGCTCGTCGGGGGTGAGCAGCCAGCCCCGGCCGTCGAACCGGCACGAGCGGGTGACCTCGTGCGCCGCGGCGACCGTCCGCGCGACCGCGTCCCGGTCCACGGCGGCGACGTCGAAGGCGTGGGTCAGACGAGGCAAGGCGGCTCCGGATCACGTGCGTTCGGTGCGCTGGTCGGCGCGCTGGTCGGGACCAGCGTACGCGGACGCCCGCGCCCGGCCGAGCGAGGGATCGGGGAATGTCGGCGGCCGCGCCACAATGGGGACATGACGAGGTACGTCGCGCTGCTGCGCGGGATCAACCTGGGCACGCGCCGCCGTGTCGCCATGGCCGACCTGCGGACGCTGGTCACCGGGCTGGGCTACACCGACGTGGCCACCCACCTCCAGAGCGGCAACGTCGTGCTGACCGCGCCCGGGGCCGACGCCGACGACGTGGCGGCGCGCGTCCACGACGCCATCCGCCGCGAACTCGGCCTGGACGTCCCGACCGTCGTGCGCGCGGCCGACCGGCTGCGCGCCGCCGTCGACGCCAACCCCCTGGACGTCCCCGACCCGGCCCGCTTCCTCGTCCTGTTCTGCTCCGGCGGCCTGGACGTCGACGCCCTGCGCGGGCTCGACCTGTCCCACCTGCCCGACGAACGGCTCGCCGTGACCGCGACCGAGGCCTACACCGATCACCGCGAGGGCCTGCGCAAGGCCAGGGTCCCCGACATCGTCGCCCGGCACGCCGACGGCGTCCTCACCGGGCGCAACTGGCGCACCGTCCTGCGGCTGCTGGAGATGGTCGAGGGCTGACCGGCGCCCGCCCCCGGCGACTGTCCGAGAGATGTCCTCGGTGAACCGAGGACGGCGCGGACCCGTCGCCGTCACGACCACGTGAGAAGGGGTGGTGCCGGTGCCGACACGCTGGACCGTGATCCTGCGTGACCTGGCGGACACCGCGCGGCCGATCCGGCCCGAGGACTGTCACGGACTGCTCAACCACTGGTGGCCGCAGCCCCCGGACGAGCACGCCGCCGCCAAGCGGTGGTCGATGAACGGCTGGCCCGCGCCGCTCGGCGACCGGCTGCACCACTGGACGATCACCTGGCTGGACGACGCCGTCCCGCCCCCGGTCGACCCGCGGGACCTGGTCGGACAGCCGCAGCGGATCGGGGACCACCTGCTCGAACCGCTGTCGGTCACCCGCACCTTCGACGTCTCCTACACCCGCGTGCTCACGGCCTCGCGCGGCCCGTCGGCGGTCCGGTCGGCGGAGATCCGCAGCCGCACGCCCATCGTCATGACCACGCGCGACGCCACCGGCGAACGCATTCCGCACGTGTGGCCCAACCCCCGACGGATCTTCGGCGCGGTGCACCGGTCCGGCGGCGGGATCGTCGGCGGCAGCGGGGCCGTCGGCGCGGTCGCCCGGTTCGCCCCGCGCGACCTGGCCGAACCCTGGCTGGAGCTGGTGTTCGGCGGTCTGGCGCAGGTGCGGCGCGTCCCCCTTCCCGGAGAGGACGTGCGCCTGGCCGAGCACCACCACGCCGACAACCGCAGCGTCCTGGGGTGGGAGGGCGGCCTGCGGCTGGACCTGGTCGGCGGTGAACGCCGCCACGCCGACGCCTTCGCCGCCCTGTTGGAGCTGGTCGAGCTGTCGGGCGTGGGCAAGTACACCGCCCAGGGGTTCGGCGCCGTCCGCGTGGACACGGTGACCAGCGCGGGGCCGTCGCACCGGGTCCCCGTACCCCGTTCCCGCGGGCGGGCGGACCGGGGCGGGCGCCGCGCGCCCCAGCGGGTGGACGGCACGCGCCCCCGGGTCGCCGCGGAGGAGTTCAGCGGGACGCTCTTCGACTGATCCGGGACCGACGGCTCCCACCCCGTGGACGGGGGCGGGAGCCGTCGCCCGCTCTCAGGACGGTGGCGTGTGGCCCCGGTCCTCCCGTCGCTCCCGCAGCGCCCGCGCCAGACCGCGCAGGTGGGGGACCAGGTCCTGTGCGGTCAGCGGCGCCGGGACGGTGGGCCCCGGGGCCGTGGACGGGCCGGGGAGCGCCGCGGGTTCCGGTAGGTGCCGGGTCATGGTGGAGACCTCTCCGTGAGGGAAGGGGGAACGCGCATCCAGCTCTCTCGGACACTGTCCCGGGGCACTGACCGGAACGGGACAATCCTGGAGGTCACGGTGTCGGGCGGGTGGCGCACCTGGTATCGGTGGTGGTCGTGGCCATACCGGCAGCGTCCGAGAGAGGTCACCAGGACGCCCGCACGTCCGGACCCGAGCCCTGCCCGCCCAGAGGGAGATCTCCCACGGTGACACGTCGCGACCCCCGACCGACCCCGACAGCGGGGTCGCTCCGCCGCCGGGAGGAGGCGGGAGCCCCGCCGGTCAGCGGTGTGGTGGTCGGCGTCGATCTGCGCGGGATCCAGGCGTTCGTCTTCGGCGGTCGGCGCATCCTCGACGCGGTGGGCCGGGCGGCCCTGGTCGCGGAGGCGACCGACACCGCCGACGCCCGCCACGGCGTCGCCGACCTGCTGCCGCCCGACCACGTGGTCCTGCGCGACGCGGGCGGCGCCCTCACCGTCGTCCTGCCCGACCTGCCCACCGCACGGGAGTTCACCGGCCGCTACACCCGGCGGCTGCGCGACCTGGCCGGGCGGCTCACCCCCGTGGTCGCCCTGGTCCCCTACGGCCGCGTCGGGGGCCAGACCGGGGCCGGGACGGTCGTCGCGGGCGTGGACGAGGCCCTGGCGGTCCTGCCCTCGCGGTTGCGCGACGCCCGGCGGCGCATGTCGGCGCTGCACACCCCCGCCCACGGGTACGGCGTCACCGCGGTGTGCGCGGTCACCGGAGGGCCCGCCGAGGTCGTGGACAGCAGCCGGGCCCAGGACGACGCGGGCGTCCACGAGCGGGTGGCGGCCGACGTGGCCCGGGCGCGCGGTGTGGGCCGCCGCTGGCACCGCGCCCACAGCACCGCGTGGCTGGACGGGGCGGTCACCGCCACCGGGGAGCCCGAGCTCGCGCTCCCCATGGAGGTCGACCGGCTCGGCCGCGACCACGGCGACGTCAGCCGCCTGGCCGTCGTGCACGTGGACGTCAACGGCCTCGGCGTCATCCTCGGCGACTACCGCGACCGCGTCGCCGACCCCGCCGTTCCCGGATCGGGCGCCCTGGCCCAGCGGCGGCTGTCCACCCGCATCGCGGGCCTCACCGAGGGGCTGGCCCGCGCCCTGGTCCGCGCGGTCGCCGCCACGGTCCGCGCCGACCCCGGCCGCCGCCCGCACATCCCCGGCGTGGGCGCGGCGGGCCCGGTCTCCCTCTTCCACACGCCGACCGGGCCGGTCCGACTGCCGCTGCGCCCCATCGTCGTGGCGGGGGACGACCTGACCGTCCTGTGCGACGCCCGGCTGGCGCTGAGCCTGACCCGGTACGCCCTGGACTGGCTGGACGCCGACCCCGAACGGATCGCCGACCCCCGCGACCCCCGGGTGGCACTGCACCGGGCGCTCGCCGAGGCCCGCGGCGGCGCGTCCGACGGCGGCCGCGCGGTCACCGGGCTGGACGGGGGCGTCCACTCCACCCACGTGCCGACCGTCGGCGCGGGCATCGCGGTCCAGCCCGTAGGCGCGCCCCTGTCCCTGGGGTACGACCTGTGCGAGGCGATGTGCCGCCGCGCCAAACAGCACCGCGTCGACCGCGCCGCGATCGACCCCACGGCCCCCGACGACCACGTCGTCGCCTGGACCACCCGCTTCGACGGGGTGGAGCGCGTCCTGCGCGGACTCGACCGGGCCCGTCAGGCCCCGAGCCCGCGCACCGCCCTGCCCCTGACCGGCACCGGGTTCGCCCGCTTCCTGGACCGCTACCTGTCCGGCGGCGCGCCCGGCAGCCTGCTCGCCGACGGCGACACCCGCCACCGGGGCTGGCTGGTGTCCGCGCTCGTCCCGCTCCTGGAGACGGGCGCCGACCCCGGCCCCGAACTCGACCGCCGCGCCAGGGTGACCGGCGCCCCCGTCGCACTGCCCGCGGACTGGACCCCCGGGGCTCTGCTGGACGCCGTCGAGGTCATGGACCTGCACCTGGACCCCGGCCTGGCCGAGGCCCTCCCGCCGCACCTGCCCCAACCCCCCGACCGCGCGGGCGCGGTCCCGGCGGCGAAGGGCCCGTTCCGGTGAGCCGCCCCGACCGCATCGCCGTGCACCTGGCCTCACCCGCCCTGTTCGTCGGCGCGAGCGCCGACGGGACCGGGGCCGACACCGACGTGGTCACCGACGACCGGGGTCTGCCCTACCTGCCCCGCCACCGCCTGGCCGCGCGCCTGCGCGCCGGGGCGGCGAGCGCGCTGACCGTCGCCCCGCACCTGTCCCGCGCCGCCGACGACCTCCTGGGCCGCGACCGCTCCCACGGCGCCGACCGCATGCTGCGCGTGGGCCACGCCGTCCTCGGCGACGACGTGCGCGCCGCCGTGGCCCGCGCGCTGGCCGGGCGGGAGGAACCGCTGCGCACGACACTGCGCCGGGCGGTCACCGACGCCTACACCGCCCTGGAGTCGGGGGTCGAGGTCGGCCCCGACGGCGCCCCCGAACCCGGGCGGCTGCGCACTCACCGCGTCCTGCTGCCCGGGCTGACCCTCACCGCCGCGCTGACCTGGGCCGCGCCCGCCGACGAGGAGCACTGGCGGATCCTCGCCCGCGCCTGCCTGGCCACCACCCAGATCGGATCGAGGGGCACCCGGGGCCGCGGTCGCGTCGACGTCCGTCTGGTCGGCCCGGGACCGGAGGACCCGCACACCACCACACTGCGACTGGCCGCCCCACCCGCCCCGGGGAATCCGCCGACCCCGGGGATGCCGCCCGCCCCACCCGCCCCGGCGGCCCCGCTCGCCCGGGGAACCTCGACCGGCTCAGCGACCCGCGCGAGGGAGGTCCGGTGACCCCCGCCCTCCAGACCGCCTACCTGCCGTTGCGCTACGTCCTCACCGACACCCTGGTCGTGCGCACCTCCTTCGACCCCCTGAGCGTCGACTCCGCGCACGTCATCAGCGGGCGCGCCCAGCGCGGCATGCTCGCCGCCGCCCTGCGCGGCGCCGGACGCCTCGACGACCTCGACGCCTGGGTGGCGCGCGGCGAGGCGCTGCGCTTCGCCCCCGCCCACCCCCGCCTGGAGCCCGACGGCGACCCGGCCGCGGCCCACCTGTCCCGCGCGGCCGCCGCCCTGCCGCCGCCCGCCCACCTGTACACCCCGGGCAAGGACGGCGACACCACCGTCGACGTGTTCGGCCCCACCGACCCCGCCACCCCCTACCGCGCGGTCCGCGACCCGCTGACCCCGGACCGGTCGCTGCGCGCCCGCGTCCGCACGACCGCCGAGCAGTACCTCGGCCGGTCCCGCGTCGGCGCCAACCCCCAGGGCGTTCCCTTCCTCACCACCGCGCTCGACCCCGGACAGGTCTTCGAGGCCCGCTGGCAGTTGCGCGCCCCCGACCCCGCCGCCCTGCGCGCCCTGGCCGAACGGGTGGTCGCCGCCCTCGCCGAGGCCGAGGGCGCCCTCACCCTGGGGTCGGGCGGCACCCGGGCGCACGGCGGGGTCCGCGTCGCGCCCGTCGACCCCGACCGCCTGCTCTCGCCCGACCGCGTCGACCCCGTCCACCCCGACCGCTGCTGGCCCGCCGGAGCCCCGGTCGACCTCCTGCTGCTCTCACCCGCCCTCGTGGTGGACGAGCACGGCCAGCACCGGCCCCACGCGCTCGTCCCCGCCGTCCTCGACCTGCTGGCCCGGCGCCTGCCCGACACCCGCGCCGAGGTCCTGGCCAGCCACGTCGAGGCCGAGACCGTCGGCGCCTACCACCGCGGCTACCAGGGGCCGATGGCGGAGCGCTGGGCGGCCCGGCCCGGCGCCGTCGTCCGGCTCCGCCTCGACCGGGACCTGACCACCGACCGGGCCCGCCTGCTGGAGGCGCACCCGCTGGGGGAGCGGGTGGTCGACGGCCACGGGCAGTTCACGCTCACGTCCCCGCCGCCGCCCGTCCCCGAACCGCTCGCCCCGGTGGCCGAACCCCTCGCGGGCGGGGACCGGACCACGCTGTCCACGCCCCCGGACCCCGACGCCGACGCCCAGCTGCGCTCCCTGTACGACGACCTGCTCTGGAACGCGGCCGCCCCGCCGGTCCGCGACCACGCCCGCGCGCTGGCGCGGGGTTCGGCGCACCTGCTCACCCCGCTGACCCCCAGCCTGGTGGGCCGTCTGCGCGAGGTCGTGCTCCATCCCCACCACACCCCCGAGGACGCCCTGGCGGCCCTGCACCGCACCGTCACGGGCGACCCCTGCGCCGACACCGACCCCTCCGGAGCGCGCAGGGTGCTGCACGACCGGGCGGTGCGCGCCCTGGAGCGCGCCCGCCTGGCGCGGCCCGGTCGACCCGGAACCGTCACCGTGCGCGCCTGGCTGGAGGACCTGGCCGAGGGCGCCGCCGTGTGGTGGGCGGACAACCGGCCCGACCCCCGGCACAGCCCCGCCTACGCCGAGGCCGTCGCCGCCGTCGACCTGACCCTGACCGACGGCCGGCCACCGCGTGCCCACCCCAGCGGCCTGTCCGCGCACGCCCTGGCCTGGGAACGCCGGGGGGCGGCGCGCCTGTGCCTGGTCCTGGTCTCGTCCTGGCTGGCCGAGACCGCGCGCGTCCTGCGCCCGACCGCCGACGGCGGCCCGCCCCGGGGAGGCCGCAGGTGAGCCCCGCCCTGGTCTGGGAGGTCGCCGCGCGTCTGTGCCTGCTGTCCGACACCCACGTCGGCGCCGCCCAGGCCGCTGCCCGCCACGCCGCCGAGAGCGACGCCGACCCGCGCCTGGACCGCGACCCGCGCACGGGGGCGCCCCGGCTGCGCGCCACCACCCTGGCCGGGCTGCTGCGCCACGAGCTGGCCGAGCGGACCGGCGACTCCGACCGCGTGCGCACGCTCCTCGGTTCCTCCGCGCCCCGGACCGAGACCGGCCAGGGGGTGCCGCCCGTCCCCAGCGCGCTGGACCTCGACGACGCCCGGGCCGTCCTCCCCGAGGGGACGACGGTCGCGGTGCGCGCGGGGACGCGCGTGGACCCGGCCACCGGGGCCGTCCGGCCCGGACGGACGTGGCAGTGGGAGATCCTGCCCGCCGGGACCGTCTTCACCGCGCACCTGCGCCTGCGCGTCCCCACCCCCGCCGACGAGGCCGGGCTCCTGGCGCTGCTCGTGCTCGCCACCGGAGGGCTCGACGGTCTGGGGGCGGGCGCGCACGTGGGCGGTCGCACGGGGAGGGGGTACGGAGCCGTGCGGGCCACGCGCTGGACCGCCCGAAGGTATGACCTGACCGACGAGCACGGGTGGTTCGCCCACCACGCCCGGACCTGGGCCGAGCGCTGGTCGGAGGGTGCCACCGCCCCCGGGGACCCGGAGGACCTGGGGGTCTCGGAGACTGGGGAGGACCCGGTGACCGGCGCGGACGCGGCCGATCGCGCCGCGCCGGGGGAGGGCGCCGGCCTGCTCGCCGCTCTGCGGGGTGAGCTGGCCGCCCACGGACACGGGGCGACCGCCGCCGAACTGGCCGCCCTCGCCGCCGTCACCGACCGCCGCCACCGCGCCGAACTCCACCTGACCCTGGCCGTCGGCGAACGCCGTGAGGCGCCCGTGCGCACCCCGGGAACGGGTGTGCCCCGTGGGAGCGGGGGGTCACCAGCCGGACCGCTACCCGACCCGCGACCCGGGCTGATCATGATCGGGGACGCGCCGCCCAGCGACCGGATCGGTGCGGTCGACCGCGCCCACCGCCACCGCCCGGTCGGCGCCGCCACCGACCCCACCGACGTCCGCCTCGCCCCCGTCCTCGGCGACACCGCCCTGTTCTCCCTGTTCAAACGGATCGCCGCCCGTCTGGTGCGTGACACCGCCGAACACCTGGGCGGCCCGCCCTCCCACTGGCGGCGCTGGCACGCCCACTGGTGGGGCGCCGACACCGCACGGGGCGCGCCCCGTCCCTCCCGCGTGCGCCTGCGCGCCACCCCCGTCCTGACCGGCGGCGCGCCGCTGACCACCACCCGTCTGACCGTGGACGCCCTCTTCGGCGACGCGGTCGACGGCCGCCTGTTCACCACCGACCTGCACTGCGGCGGCACCGCCGAGGCCGTCCTCGACGTGCGCGAACCCGACGACGCCGTCCTCGGCCTGCTCACCCTCCTGGTCCGGGAACTGGCCACGGTCCCCTTCGAGACCCTCGGCGCGGGCGCGGGCAGCGGCAACGGGCGCCTCACCGCCACGGGCGCCGCCGTGACCGTCCACCCCGGCGACGGCGGACCCGCGCGCACGGTCGACCTCACCGCCGCCGTGTTCGCACCCGCCAGTCCCGAGGCGGCCACCGCCCGACGCTGGCTGGCCGCCCTGCATGCCCGTCTGGCCCCCGCCGACCCGCCCGGAGGTGACCGGTGACCCACCACCCCCCACGCCCCGCGGGCCTGGCGGTCCGTCGGCTGACCCCGGAGGAGATCGACGACGTCCTCACCGACGTGTTCGACCGCGGATCGCGCTGCCGCCTCCTGGACGCCCCGGACCAGCCCCAGTGGCTGCTCGCCGAACTCGGCGACACGCGTGTCACCGGCTCCTGCCCCCGCGACCGCTGGTTCCGCTCCGACGCGCTTCCCGGCGCCGACCCGACCACGCCGCCCCTGGACCCCGCCGCCGACCGCTGGCGGATCCTGGACGCCCTGGTCTTCTCCCCCTCGGCCCAGATCCGCCTCGGCGAACGGGCCGAGGCGGGGTGGATCAGCGCCGACGACCCCGCCCCGGTCCCCGACTGGCTCCGCCCGCGCGACCGCTCCTTCCTCCTCCAGGGCTGGAACGGGCCCGCGCACAGCCGTACCGTCGACACCCGGGCGCCCCTGTCGGTGACGCGCGAGCCCGGTGGCGCCACGGCCGTCCTGCCGGTCGCGTGGGCCGACTTCGCCGGGCACACCCGCCCCGCCCCGGGCGGGCGCACGGCGCTGACCAGCCGGGGCACCTGGCTGACCGTCCGCGAGTACTGGGCCGCCGACCCCGCCACCGGCGCGGTCGGGGTCGCCTTCCACCGTCTCACCGGCCTGTCCACCGGGGCCAAACCGACCGGACCGGAGATCGACGTCGGCACCGGCGACGAGATCCGATGGGCGGGGGACTGATGCGGCGGCCGCGCGGGTCCCCACCGTGCGGCGGTGACGACCAGGACGGCGATCCCCCGGCCCGGTACCACGCCACGGCGCCCTACGGCCTGGTGCGCCTGGCCGACACCCCGATGCCCGCCGCCGACCTGCACGGGGGATGGCGCACCGACGACCTCCTGCGCAGCCACGACCGCACGGTCGAGGGCACCCATTCGGGCTGGATCGAGCTGACCCTCACCACGCTCACGCCCACCTTCGTCGGACAGATCCTCGACCGGGGCGCGGTCAACGTCTCCACCCGCTTCCCCCACGGCGACGCCAGTCTGCCGGCCATCCCCGGCTCCACCCTGCGCGGCCTCGTCCGCAACACCGTGCGCATGCTCACCAGCGGCGAGACCGGTCCGGTCAACACCCCGATGCTGTTCTTCCGCGCGCCCGTACGGATCGACCCCGACAGCGCCGACAGCGCGCTGTCCACCCGCGCCCGCCAGGTCATGGCCCACCAGCACGCCCACTACCGCAAGCGCCGCGCGGGCCTGCGCACCAAGCAGGGGTTCCTCCTCCACGACGCCGACGAGGACCGGTGGTACGTCGTCGAGGTTCCGGCCACCCCGTTGACCGGCGAGGCCGGGCAGGCGCTGCGGGTGTCCTTCGACGTCCTCCGTGAGAGCCTGCGGACCTGGGACTTCGGGGTCGCGGACTTCCCCGACCCGCCGCGCGCGGGCGGCTACGTCCCCACCGCGCACGACCAGCACGGCCGCCTGCAGTTCCGCTGGGTGCACGCGGTCCACCTGCCCGGGGAGAGGCGGATCTGCGCCGTGGCCCCCACCGAACCCGAGGCCCGGAGCTACCTCGACGCCCGCGCCCCCCGCGCCCCGGGGCGCGGGCGCGGCGGGATCGTCCCCTGCCTGACCGTCCTGACCGGGGTCGCCGCCGGAGAGCGCCGCAACGCCTACCTCTTTCCCCGGCCGCCCGACCCGCGCTCCGGGCGCTCCCCGGTCCCCGACGCCATGGTGGAGCTGTTCGAGTCGGCCGAGCAGATCACCGGCTACCAGCGCGTCGCCTTCCCCGACGGCCTCGGCGTGGACACCGCCGAGCCCCGCCGCCCGCCGGTGGCCGGGGCCAGCGGCGGCGGACTGCCCCGCGACGGGCTCGAACCGGTCTGGTTCGACGTCGACCTGTCCGGCGACGTCGTCTCCTTCGGCCGGTCGGGCGGCTACCGGATCGCCGTCAGCGACGACAACCCCGTCCGCCGGGCCGTCCCCGCCGCGGTCCTGGGTCCCCAGCACGGCGACCCCGACCGGACGGGCCGGGCGGGCCGCCCGGTGGACGTGTGCCGCGCGATGTTCGGCGACACCGACACCTTCGCCGGGGAGGCGGCCGCGTCCAAGGGCCGGGTCTCGTTCGGGCACGCGCTCAGCGCCGATCCCGACCCCGACTACCCCGACGGCGCGGCCCTGCGCGTGCGCCTGCTCTCCCCGCAACGCGGCTGCTTCGCCAACTACCTCGTACAGGGGCCCGACGCGGCGGCCGGGGACCGGCCCGACATCGTCACCTGGTCCCACGAGGGGCGCGTCCGCCTGGGCGGCTACAAGACCTACCTGCACCGGCACCGCGCCGATCTGGGCCGCCCGGTGCGGTACGACGCCCGCGCCCAGGAGGAGTTGGGCGTCACGGTCCTGCCACCGGGGCACCGGGCCGAGCCGGTCCGCGACACCCAACGCGACGTCGTGCCCCTGCGCGACGGCCTCACCTTCCGCTCGCGCGTCGTCTTCACCAACCTCACCGACGGGGAACTGGGGGCGCTCCTGCGCGCGCTGCTCCTGGACAACCCGGTCGACGGAGGGGACCCCGCCGACCCGGCCCACGCGCACAAGATCGGCATGGGCAAGTCGCTGGGCATGGGCAGCGTGCACCTGCGGCCGGAGCTGTATGTGGTCGACCGCGGGGCGCGCGCGGTGTCGCTCGATCCGGCCGCCGGGGTCAGCCGTGCCACCGACGCGCGCGTCCAGGGGTTCCTGGACGCGTTCGGTTCCGCGCTGGTCGCGGGCAGGCTGTCCGGTGAGCCCCGTCCGGAGCGCTGGCGCGAGGTCGACCAGGCCGTGGACGTGTGCCTGGCCAGCCGGTGGCGCGACCGCCTGCCGTGGGACCGCACGGCCGTGATGTCACTGCGGGAGTTCGCCGAGTACCCGGTTCTGCCGCCGTTGACCGTCCGGTTCGCCGACGCGGACCGGGAGCGCGGCCGGTCTCCGGACGGTCCCGGACGCGACGGATGAGCGGTCTGTACCGGGTTCACCGCTCGATCGCCTCGGCCAACGCCTCCAGCAGGTCGGCGCGCAGGTCGGGGTCGTCCTGGGCGGCGGACCAGCGCTCGGGCACGTCCGCCCCCTCCTCCAACAGTCGGCGCAGCAGACCGTCCAGGGCGCCCCGCGGATCGGCGTCGAAGCGCGCGCGGTCGGCCTGGGCGCGGTCGGCCAGCTCCCGGCCGGTCTCCTCCAACCAGGACCGTTCCGTCGGCGAGAGCACCTCGCGGCGGCCGGTGGTGTCCTCCTCGACGGCGGGGGAGTCGGGCACGGGGGCGTAGGGGGCGCTGCGCGCGCGGCCGCGGGCCTGCTGGACGAGGCGGAAGTGCGCGGGCATGTCGACCGCCATGCGCCCCAGCACCCCTGTCAGGCGGCGGGCGACGTCCTCGCCGCTCACCCCCGGCAGGACCTCGCGCAGGTGCAGCCGACGCCGCTGGTCGGGAGTGCGGCCCTGGTCGGCGTCGCGTCCGGCGGCCAGTTCGGCGAGCTTGCGCAGCAGGTAGTCGCCGGTCGCGGTGGAGACCATCGGCGGCTCCTTGGCCTCGGTGACCGGGCGGCCGTGCAGGTCCGAGACGGGCACGGCGCTGCCGTCCTCGGTGAAGGAGACGGTCTCGCCCGGGTGGATGTCCTCGGGCAGGTCGGCGGCCGGGTTGCCCCATCCGGCGGTCAGCACCAGCAGGGCCAGCGCCTCCTGGTCGACCACGTCGGCGGCCACCCTGGCGACGTCGCGCCGCTGGGCCCAGCGGCGGGGGCGCTCGGAGAAGGCGCACCGGGTCCGCCCGCCCGCCACCGGCTGCGGGTACACGCGGCGCAGGTTCTTGTACGACCGGTCGCGGCGCACGTCGTCCAAGGCGTCGCGCAGCCGGTGGGCGGCGGTGCGGTCGACGCCGGACGCCGTGGGCGCGGCCCGTGCCATGCGCACGGCGATGACACTGGTCGGGTCGCCGCCGTGGACCGGGCACGGGCAGTGCTCGGCGCACAGGTCGACATAGTCACAGAACTGCTCGGAGTGACCCGCGCAGCCCTGAGCGGTTCCGTCCGCGGAGCAGGGCCCGCACCCCAGCACACGCGTGAACGCGCGCAGGAAGGCGGCGGAGCCGAACAGCTCCCAGGCGGAGCAGTGGTGCGTGCTCACGAACTCTTCTCCCCGGGGTTCCGGGGCCGGGTCGCTCTCCCAGCCCTCCGGGAAAGCGTGTGTGAGAGTCGGTGAGACCGTGGCCGGACACCCCCGCGCGAACGGGAGGTCCGCCCCCAAAGTAGGGCGGTTCCGAACAGACTGTCAACGCCTGAACGTGGTTCCGCACCCGTATTCGTGTCGCCGAGAGCCACGAAACGGACACGTGTCACACCAGTCCCGCGATCGGGTCGCCGGGAGTGTCCCAGCAGGGCGGGCGGCTGTGTCCGAGAGACTTGCGATGACGGCCCCGGCCGGGGCCGACGCGGCCCGCCGCGACCCCGCGGAGGCCGTCGCGGAGCGAGAGGAACGGAGGTCGCCGGATGCCGGTGGTCAACCTGACGCCGCATGTGGTGACAGTCGTCGACGAGCGTTCGCGCGTGATCGAGAGCTGGCCCCGGGCGACCCACCCGGTACGCGTGGAGGCGGTGCGCGTACCGGTGCCGGAGGCCGACGGCGTGCCCGCCGGGGTGCCGCTCGTGGCGGAGCGGCGGACCCGCGCCGACCTCCCCGAACCTCAGGCGGGGGTGTGGTTCATCGTCTCCTCCGTCGTCGGCTCGGCCCACCCCGAGCGCCACGACCTGCTCGTCCCCTCCGACCTGGTCCGGGACGGGCACGGCGTGGTCACCGCCTGCCGGTCGTTCGTCATCAGCGGCAGGCCCGTGCCCGCGAGGCCGGAGCCCGCGGGCCGGTGAACCCGCCGCGCCGCGAGCACGCCTCCCACGACGACCGCGTCCGGTCGCCGAACCCTGGAGAAAGCGGCGGACCTGATCTAGCGTGGAGGCCCCCGGACCACCCGTCGGAGAAGGGCGTCGTGGACACTCCCCGCACCGCCGTCGTCCTCGTGGGCCGCAACCCCACCCCGGCCCTGCTCTCCTCGCTCACCCTGCCCGTCGACCACGTCGCCCTGTTGTGCAGCGACGGGACCCGGCCCATCGCCCGACGCGTCGCCGCCGCCGTCCAACGGATCGCCGCGCCCGCCTCCGTCCACCCCCTGAGCGTGGGCCCCGACCCGCACGACTTCGCCGCGGTGTCCGGCACCCTCGACGCCTTCCACCGCGACCACGGCGCGCGCCCCTGGTTCCTCGACTACACCGGCGGCACCAAGGTCATGAGCGTGGCCGCCGCCCTCTTCCACCACCGCGCCCTGTCCGCCGACCGCCACCCGCACGCCGGACGCTGGCGCCACTACCTCGACGCCGGCGGCGACACCCTGCGCACCGCCGACCCCGCCCACCCCGGGCCGCCCCTCACCACCACCGGTGTCGACCTGCGCACCCTCGCCGAGGTCCACGGCGCCCGGTGGCTCCACGACCGCGACCCCGAACCCGTCCGACTCGTCGCCCAGGGCGGCACCCAGGCGCTCCTGGCCCGCTTCCCGGACATGTCCCCGTCCGTCAGACGCGGCGTGGTGGCCGAGGGACGCGTCCTGTCCCACCTGCGACGACTCGTGCGCCGCCAGCCCGACACCGAGGTCCTGGGCCCGCGGCAGGTCGCCGACCCCGTCCACCCGACCGGCTCCGTCGCCGACTTCGACGCCGTGGTCCGCCACCGCCACCGGGTCCTGTGCGTGGAGGCCAAGACCCGGCCCGCCGACGTCGTGGCGCGCGCCGGGTGGACCGTGGCCAAGGCCCGCCGCGTCTTCGGCGGCGCCGCCCAGGTCCTGTTCGTCCACACCGGCCCCGCCGTCCCCGGCCTGCGGGAGGCGATCACCGCCTACAATCCCGCGCTGACCGCCCGGCTCGTGCACGTGTGGAACCTCGGCGACCTGCTGGAGCGGATCACCTCCTTCGACGACCTGCGCACAGCCTTCTTCCCCACGCCCCGCCACCGCCCGCCCCAGGCCACCGGTGACCCGCCGCGCCCGGACCCGCCCGTCCTCCCTCCTTCCGACCCGGCCCCCGCACCCGTCGTCCATCCGGGCCCCGGCGACCGGCCGTTCCTGGTCACCGCGCTGGGCGGGAGCCGCCTGGGCACCCTGACCGCCGTCCACGCCCACCGGCCCGCCCGCGCGCTGGTGCTGCCCTCGCGGCAGAGCCTGCGCGACAACGTGCGCGTGGCGGCGGCCCGCACCCTGCACGCGGCCGAACACCCGGGGGCCGCCCCCGCCGACGCGGACCACCTGCGGGCGGCGGGTTACCGTGACCGTGTGCGCCTCACCCCCGACCCGGTCGAGGGGGCCGACGCCGAGGCGGTCGCCGCCGTCGCCCGCGACTGGATCGTCCGCGAGACCGCACCCGGGGGCGACACCGACGCCCCACCGCCCCCGGTGATCGCCGACATCACCACCGGTACCAAGGCGATGAGCCTCGGCCTGGCCCTGGCCGCCCTGCGTTCGGGAGCCTGCGTCACGTACCAGCTGCCGCACGAACGCGCGGTCGTCTGCCGCACCCACGGCGTGTTGCCGCTCAAGGGGCGCGCCGCCGTGGACTGGCCCCTGGTCCTGTCCGGATACACCCCGCTCGACGCGCCGCTCACCGCGCGCCTGTGCCGCGCCGCACGCACCCAGGTCGACGCGGCCCTCGTCGACGCGGCGCGCACCGCGCTCGCCCGCGCCGCCAGCGGCCCGGTCGGGGTGTGGATGGACGCCACGCTCACCGATCCCGAGGAGTGCCTGACCGCGCAGGAGCGGCCGAGCCTCGTGCTCACGTTCGACGACCGGGCGGTCGGCCTGGCCGCACCGGCCTGGCGCAGGCGCCGCGCCCACGACGGTCGCACGCACGGCGTCACGCCGGGCGCGTGGGCGCAGAGCGCGTTCGCCGCCACCCTCCACCTCCACCTGCGCTGCGACGTGGCGGGCGCGGTCGTGGCCCTGACCCGGCCGGGGCGCGACGTCGGTCGGGCGCGCGAACTCGTCGACTGGATCGCGCACACCGCCCCCGGCGACCGCGCGCCCGCCGACCGCCTCTCCTTCGGGGAACCGCTGCGCCCCATGGTGGTGACCGCGTCGCCCGACGCGCTCCCCGCCCTCCTCGACACCGACGTCAGCCGTCTCTGAGCCGCCCGCGCCCGTGCCCTGTGTCCAGCGTCACCGAGTCCGCGCGCATTCGGCGCAACCGGAACGGTGTTCGGTCCGTCCCATCCCCCGTGCGCCGAACCGGAGGATCCCGGTGGCGCGCCATGGAGCCAAGCACCGCGTCGGATGCGACGCGTGGACAGAACGGAGCCGCGGGTGCGGTGGGGAGTCCCGGCCTTGGGTGCCGGAACGGTGATGGCGGTGACCGCCCTGGTCTCGGGGTGCGTCCCGGCGTCGGGCGAGCCGGAGGCGGCGGAGACCGCGCGGACGGGGGACGTCTCGGCGGCGTTCGCCGGCCAGACGGTCGACTGGTCGACCTGCTACGACGACACACAGGTCGACGAACTCGTCGAGTGGGGGTCGGAGGCCGCGTGGGTCGAGGCCCTGGAGTGCGGGACGATCTCCGTCCCGGTGGACTACGACCGGCCCGAGGGCGAGACCCTCGACCTCGCGGTGGTGCGCGCCCCGGCCCAGGGGCCGGCCGAGGAGCGCGTGGGATCCCTGGTGGTCAACCCCGGCGGGCCCGGCGTGACCGGCCTCGACATGCTGGACTACCCCTCGTTCTCCGACGAGGTCAGGGCCTCCTTCGACCTGGTCTCCTTCGACCCGCGCGGCGTGGGTGAGAGCTCGGGGTTCGCGTGCGGGAACTGGAACGCCATGGTCGAGGCGCGCCAGGGGTTCGCGGACACCGATCCCGGTGACCTGACCGACGCCGACCTCCAGCCCCTGGAGGAGGCCGCCCGGGCGTACGCGCGGGACTGCGTCGACGGCGTGGGGGAGGAGTTCCTCGCCAACATCGGGACGGTCTACGTCGTCCGCGACCTGGACGTGCTCCGCGACGCGCTGGGCGACGACCAGCTGAGCTACGTCGGCTACTCCTACGGGACCTACATCGGGGCGCTCTACGCCGAGATGTACCCGGAGAACGCCCGCGCCCTCGTCCTGGACGGAGCGGTGGAGACCGACCGGCCCAACGTCGAGGTCGCCTACGACCAGGCCATGGGCTTCCAGGGGACGTGGGAGCTGTTCGCCGAGGACTGCGCGACCACCCGCGAGGGCTGCCCGTTCTCCGGAGCGGACGACGCGGACGAGGTGATGGCGGACCTCATGGCCGCGCTCGACCAGGACCCGCCGGACGTCCAGGGTGTGACGGTCGACGGGGCCACGCTGGTGTCGATGATCAGCATGGAGCTGTACTACGAGGAGAGCTGGCCCTACCTCGGAGAACTGGTGGTCGCGCTGGCCTCCGGCGACGCCGCGGCCACCGGGGAGTACCTCGACCTGCTGTACGAGAACACCTACGGGCTGCACGGGGACGAGGAGGAGGAACCCGTGGAGACCAAGCCCGGCGAGGAGGAGCTGGACTACGAGGTGGCGCTGACGGCGATCAACTGCGCCGACCGGAACGACCCGACCGACATCGCCGCCTACCGGGACGCCGCGGACCGGGCGGTCGGGGAGTCGCCGCTGTTCGGCGCCGATCTGGTGTGGGACCAGCTGCCGTGCGCGTACTGGCCGGACACCGAGGTGGCGCCGACCGCGTTCACCGCGCCGGACGCCCCGCCGGTCGTCGTGATCGGCACCGTCGGCGACCCGGCCACCCCGTACGCGTGGGCCGAGGAGCTGGCCGGTCAGCTGGAGACCGCGACCCTGGTGACCTACGAGGGCGCCGGGCACACGCTCTACGGCAACGACAAGAGCGCGTGCGTGGACGACCCGGTGGACGCCTACCTGCTCACGGGCCAGGCGCCCGGGGGCGACGTGTCCTGCCCGAGCGCGGTCTGACCCGCCTCTGACCCGGGTGTGCCCTCGGACCGCGTCGGTCCGGGGGCACACCCGTCCTCCGGCGCCTACGCGTGGTGGACGATCTGGACCAGGTTGCCGCAGGTGTCGTCGAACACCGCCATGGTGACCGGGCCCATCTCCGTCGGCTCCTGGGTGAAGCGCACGCCCAGGTCCCGAAGTCGCTCGAACTCCGCCTGGACGTCGTCGACGTCGAACTGGGCGCACGGGATGCCGTCCGCGACCAGACCCGCCTTGTAGGCCTTGGCGACGGGGTGGCCGTCGGGTTCGAGGAGCAGTTCGGTGCCGTCCGGCTCCTCGGCGGACACGACGGTCAGCCAGCTGGCTCCGCCGAGCGGGACCTCGGTCTTCTTCACGAAGCCCAGCACATCGGTGTAGAAGCGCAGGGCCTTGTCCTGGTCGTCGACGAAGACACTGGTCAGACGGATCCTCATGAGTCCTCCGGTGCGTCGGGCCTGATCCATCGCTCGGCGATGTGTGTCAGCGGAGCCGGGTTCAGGTCGTGGAACTTGTAGCGCCCCTCGCGTCGGGTCTCGACGAGGCCCGCGGCCTCCAGCACGGCGAGGTGTTGGGAGATCGCCTGGCGGGACAGGCTGAGCTGGTGTTTCATGCTCAGCCGACCGCAGATCTCGAACAGTGTCTGCCCCTGCCGCTCGGCGAGTTCGTCGAGGATGGTTCTGCGCGTGGGGTCGGCCAGGGCTTTGAAGACGTCTTCGGCCATGCCCCCACTATAGGCAAGTGATCACTTGCCTATCAAGTCCTGACCTGGTCGGTCATTTCCGGGTCAGGTGGCCGTGTCCAGGAGCGTCGCGGCGACGCGCCGGGCGACGGACGCGGCGTCGGTGGTGCGGTCCAGGTGCGCGGCGGTCATCGAGCCGTCCACGAGTTGGACCAGCGCGGGTGCCAGGTACGCCTTCTCGGCTCGCGGTCCCAGCAGGCGGTCGAACAGCGAGTGGAGCCAGTCGCGCCAGTCGCGCACGGCCGAGCGGACGCCCTCGTGGGCGGGGTACTCCGCGGCGGCGTTGGTGAACGGGCAACCGCGCCAGTCGGGTGAGCACAAGGAGTCGTCGAGTACCTCGAACACCGCCAGCACCCGCTCGCGGTGCCCGCCGGAGCGCTGGTCGACCGCGCTCTCGACGTGGTCGGCGATCGCCGCGTGCCGTCGGCGCAGGTACGCCTCGACCAGCTCCTCCTTCGTGCGGAAGTGCACGTACATCGTGGACTTGGCGACGCGGCTCTCGGCGATGATCCGGTCGATGCCGACCGCGTGGATCCCCTCGCCGTAGAAGAGCCGGTCGGCGGTCTCCAGCAGCCGCTCGCGTACGGGGGTCCGTCGCTCCGTGGTTCTCATGCCCGCCAGTATCGAACGAACAGATCTGTTTGACAAGGCGGCGTGGGTGCGCCTAGATTCGTCTCCAGATCGAACGAACAGGTCTGTTCGATTTAGAGAAGGAGCCTGCCATGTCCCGTGTCACCCTGATCGACCCCGCCTCCGCCACCCCGGCCGCCGCCGAGCAGCTCGACGCCGTCAAGAAGGCCCTCGGTGTCGTGCCGAACGTGGCCAAGGCCCTCGCCAACAGCCCGGACGCCCTCAAGGGCTACCTCGGCCTGCACGGCGCCCTGGGCGGCGGCTCGCTGTCGGCCGCCGACCGCGAACGCGTCGCCCTGGCCGTCGCCGAGGTGAACGGCTGCGACTACTGCCTGGCCGCGCACACCTACGTCGCGGCCAACGTCGCCCAGGTGGGCGAGGACGAGATCGTCGCCGCCCGCCGCGGCACCAGCACCGACCCTCGCTCCGCGGCGGTCGTGGGCCTGGCGGTGAAGGTCACCGAGGCGCGCGGGGCCCTGGCCGACGAGGACCTGGCCAAGGCCCGTGAGGCCGGGCTGAGCGACGCCGAGATCGTCGAGGTCATCGCGGGCGTCGCGCTCAACGTGCTGACCAACTACGTCAACAATGCCCTGGACGTCGACATCGAGTGGCCGGTGGCCAAGCCCCTCGCCGAGCTCGTGTAGCTGACGCGGTCGTCCGCCGCACACGAACGCGCCCCCCGGACCGGGGGGCGCGTTCGTGTGCGGTCTCAGGCGTCGAAGTCGAACTCTCCGGCGCGGATGCCCTTCGTGAAGGCTTCCCACTCCTGGCGGGTGTAGACGATGTGCGCGCCCTCGGGGTGGTGGCTGTGCCGGACGGCGACGCGGCCGGTCCCGTCACGCAGGGCCCCGGCCTCCACGCACGCGGCGCCGCCGTTCTCGCTGAACGTGCTGATGTGCCAGTCGATGGTGGCGCGTTCCTCGCTGGAGAGACGCTGGAACGTCGGCTCGGGGGTCACGATGGCTCCTCGCTCAGCGCCGAGATGAACTCGACGGATGCGGTTTCTGGCAGGGACTTCTCCCACAGCCGATCATACCGAGCAGCTACCAGGTCGGTGTCTGGCTCCTCGATGTAGACGGCTCCCTTGGGCGTCTCGGCGTAGACCAGATCGGGATAGGGCTCATCCATGACGTAGTACTTGAAGGCGCCGGTCGGGCTTTCGTGGGCTCCGACGGTGAAGGGGAGTACACGGACGTTGACCGTTGGGAGGCGTGAGCACTCCACGAGATGGGCGAGTTGCTCCCGCATGATCGCCGCCGAGCCGACACGTCGTCGAAGCACGGCCTCGTCCAAGGCTGCGCGGATGCGTGGCGGCTCAGCGCGGTTCAGGAGCTTCTGGCGCTCCAGCCGCAGCTCGACACCACGCTTCACCCGTTCCGCGGATCCGTCGAATTCCGCCGTGCGGATGATCGTCTCGGCGTAGGCTCGCGTCTGGAGGATGCCGGGGATCGTCGTGCTGTCGAACAGCCAGTGCTCGGTGGCCCTCTCCTCCAGCCACACGAAGTCGATGAACTCGTCCGAGACGTCCGCGTAGCCGTCCCACCAGCCGGACTGCCAGACGCTCTCGCCCAGTTTGAGGAGTCCGTCGCGTTGTCGGGGGTTCTTCACGCCGTAGAGATCGAGCATGGCGAGCATGTCCGGGCGACGCACCGGATACACGCCGTTCTCGAACCGGCTGATCGTGCCGTTCGTGCGCTGCATGAACTCGGCCACGTGCTCCAAGGTGAAATCGTTGGCCTCCCGCAGCTCCCGGAGGCGCTGGCCCAACCAACGGCCGCGCAGGGTGACTCGGTTGGAGCGCTTCTTCTTCGCCATCGTTCCCTCTGAGCGATTCACAGAATCTTGTGAGACAGAGTTGTGCTATCGGAATCTGGGTGTCACTATAGCAGAAGGTGAGATGGCCATCACAGTGTGATGTCGGATTGGTGGTTGTCTGTGCCTGATTGTCTAGAACACAGGCGGCCCGGACGGTTTGTTCCTACGCTCCCCGTCCGGGCCTGATCGGCCACGGAAGGGAAACCGATGCCGGACAGCCCCCACCGCGACTCGAACTCTGTCTACCAGAACGAGCCCGAGCCCGCTCACCCCCGAGCGTTCCTTGTGGATATCTGGAACGAGGACACCGACACCATGGAGCACGCGTACTACGGCGTGACCGCCCCGGACGGCAAGGGCGGCATGGCCCGGCCCATCAACGGGTCCGGCTTCCACAGCATCCGCAGCGCGGAAACCTTCGCCGACCGTATCTGCGGCGAACTCGTCTGGGTCTGACCGTCTGGACCGTCTGACCGGAAATGGGCGGCCCCGCCCGGACACGCTGTCCGGACGGGGCCGCCCATCGGTCTCAGAGCTGGGCCGCGGCCGCCTCGTCCACCCAGAACAGGGTGCGCTCGTCGCCGCGCGCGCCCGCCACGGGCGCCTCGCAGGGGTCCCCGCCCGCCAGCCCGAGCCGCACGGCCTCCGCCTTGCCCTCGCCGGACGCCAGCACCCACACCTGGCGGGCCGACCGGATCGACGGGAGCGTCAACGAGATCCGCCGCGGCGGTGGCTTGGGCGAGTCGTGCACCGCCGCGACGGCCGACCCCTCCTCGCACACCGCGGGCAGCCCCGGGAAGAGCGACGCCACGTGCGCGTCCGGGCCGACGCCCAGCAGGCACACGTCGAACGGCGGCACCGGCGCCTCGCCGCGCGCCGCCGCCGTCAGCTCCCGCTTGTACCGGGTCGCCGCGTGCTCGACGTGGTCTCCGTCCATCCCGTCGGAGGCGGGCATCGGGTGCACGTGGTGCACCGGCAGCTTCACCCGGTCCAGCAGCGCCTCCCGGGCCTGGGTCTCGTTGCGCTCGGGGTCGCCCTCGGGCAGGAAGCGCTCGTCCCCCCACCACAGGTGCACGTGCGCCCAGTCCAGACCGACCGCCTCGGCCCGGTCGCCCAGCGCGCGCAGGGTCGCGATGCCGACCCCGCCGCCGGTGAGCACCAGGTGGAACGCGCGCCCGTCCCGTCCGGCCTCGGCGATCATGTCGGTCAGCCGCCGCGCGGCCGCGTCGGCGAGCTCGTCCCCGTCGGCGTGGCGGAGGATCTCCGGTCCACTCATCGCTCGTGTGCTCCGCTTCCAGCGAGCTTGGGCCCCAGATGGCGGGCGGCGCTCGCGTAGATCTCGTCGGCGTCCAGTCGGCGCAGTTCCTCGGCCAGCGCCATGGCCGCCCCGCGCCGCTCCAGGGCCACGGTCTGGTCCGGCTGACCGGGCCGCGACAGCGTGGCCACCCGCCCGTCCATCCGGGTCAGGGCGACGTCCCCCTGGTCGGTGGTCAGGCGGACCTCGGTCAGCCCGGGACCGTCGGAGACGGCGCGCTCCACGGGCACCGCCAGCCGGTCGGTCAGCCAGGCCGCCATGAGGTCGGCGCTCGGGTAGTGCTCCTCGGCCGTCACGGTCGCGGAGGTCACCCACCCGCACCGCTGGTCCATGGCGCTGGCCAGCAGCGACCGCCACGGCGTCAGCCGGGTCCAGGACAGGTCGGTGTCGCCGGGGGTGTAGTGCGCCACGCGTTCGCGCAGGTCGGTCAGCGGGTCCGGGGCACGCAGCGCGTCGGTGATGCGCCGCTGGGCCAGGCGGCCCACCGGGTCGGCGGCGGGGTCGGTCGGCCCCACCCCGGGCCACCACGCCACGACCGGCGCGTCCGGCACCAGCAGCGGCGTGATCACGGAGTCCGGGTGTTCGCCCAGCGGCCCGTACAGCCGCAGCAGCAGCGCCTCGCCCGGGCCCGACGTGCCCGGGCGGCGGATCTCGGCGTCGATCACCGGTTCGGCCTTCGGGTCGCGCCGGATCAGCGCCACCACCCGCGACGGGTGCTCGCGCCCGGCCTCGGTCGCCGCGCGCACCGCGTCGTAGTGGTCAGCCTCGTCGGTGACGATGACCAGGGTCAGGACCATGTTCATGGCGCCGCCGCCGACACTGTGCCGTTCGGCCATGAGCGCCTCGGCGATCGCCGCGGTCGTGGTGTGCGGCAGGTAGAGCGTCATCGGCGGTTCCCTCCGGCGTGGTCGTGGGCGGTCACGGGCGCCGCCACTGGCGGCCGTCCCTGGCGAGCAGGGCCTCACCGGACTCCGGGCCCCACGTGCCCGAGCCGTACTGCTCGGGTCGGCCCGACTTGGCCCAGAACTCCTCGACCGGGTCCAGGATCCGCCAGGACAGCTCGACCTCCTCCTGCCGGGGGAAGAGCGGCGGGTCGCCGATGAGGACGTCCAGGATGAGCCGCTCGTAGGCCTCCGGGCTGGCCTCGGTGAACGACTGGCCGTAGGTGAAGTCCATGCTGACGTCGCGCACCTCCATGCTGGCGCCGGGCACCTTGGAGCCGAAGCGCAGCGTCACCCCCTCGTCGGGCTGGATGCGCAGGACCAGGGCGTTCTGCCCCAGTTCGGTGATGTCGGTGCGGGGGAACAGCTGCTGCGGCGCCCCCTGGAACACCAGGGCCACCTCCGTCACCCGCCGCCCCAGGCGCTTGCCCGTGCGCAGGTAGAACGGCACCCCCGACCAGCGGCGGGTGTCGACCATGAGCTTCAGGGCGGCGTAGGTCTCGGTGGAGGAGTCGGACGGGATGCCGTCCTCCTCCAGGTAGCCGCGCACCGCCGCGCCGCCCTGCCACCCGGCGGCGTACTGGCCGCGCGCGGTCCCGGTGGACAGGTCCGCGGGCAGCGAGACCGCCGACAGCACCTTCTCCTTCTCGGCGCGGATCGCGTCCGCGTCGTGGGAGACCGGCTCCTCCATGGCGACCAGCGCCAGGAGTTGCAGGAGGTGGTTCTGGATGACGTCGCGCGCCGCGCCGATCCCGTCGTAGTAGCCCGCGCGTCCGCCCACGCCGATGTCCTCGGCCATGGTGATCTGCACGTGGTCCACGTAGCTGCGGTTCCACAGCGGCTCGAACAGGGTGTTGGCGAAGCGCAGCGCCAGGATGTTCTGGACCGTCTCCTTGCCCAGGTAGTGGTCGATGCGGAACACCGACGACGGCGGGAACACGTCGTCGACGACCGTGTTGAGCTCGCGGGCGCTGTGCAGGTCGTGCCCGAAGGGCTTCTCGATCACCACCCGCCGCCACGGCGTGGTGCCGCCGGGGCCCTCGCCCTCCTGGGCCTCGGCCAGCCCGGAGCGCTTGAGCTGGGTGACCACGGTCGGGAAGAGCTTGGGCGGCAGCGACAGGTAGAAGGCGTAGTTGCCGCCCGTGCCGCGCTGGGCGTCCAGCTCGCGCACCGTCTCGGCCAGGTGGTCGAAGGCGTCGTCGTCGCCGAGGTCGCCCGGGACGAAACGGATGCCCTCGCTCAGTTGGCGCCACACGTCCTCACGGAACGGCGTGCGCGCGTGGGCGCGGACCGCCTCGTGCGCCTGGGCGGCGAAGTCCTGGTGCTCCCAGTCCCGGCGGGCGAAGCCCACCAGGCCGAACCCCGGGGGGAGCATGCCCCGGTTCGCGAGGTCGTAGATGGCGGGCAGCAGCTTCTTGCGCGCCAGGTCGCCCGTGACGCCGAACAGGACCAGCACGCTGGGCCCGGCGATGCGGGGCAGGCGGCGGTCCTGGGCGTCGCGGAGCGGGTTGGGCACCGCTCCGGGCATCACCGGTTCTTTCACGTGTCTCGTCTTTCTGTCGAGAGTGTCCGGTGGATGGTGGCTGGGAGCCCGCGCCCCCGTCCGGGTGGGGACGGGGGCGCGGGCCGGGCGCTCCGAGCCGGTGGGTCGGGGCGCCCCTCGACGCGGGCGGAGCGGTCCCGCTCGCGGGAGGGCTCCGCGCGGCGGTCGGGGGTCAGGACGCCCGGTCGAGCTTGGCGGACAGGCCGCCCAGCAGGCTCTCCCAGGAGTCGACGAACTTGCGCACGCCCTCGTCCTCCAGGACCCCGAACACCTCGGTGAGGTTGACGCCGACGCCCTCCAGAGCGGCGAAGTCGTCCTCGGCCTGCTCGTAGGTGCCCAGGATCGTGTTGCCGGTCACGACCGCGTGGTCGGCCGTGGCGTCCAGGGTGGCCTGCGGCATCGTGTTGACGGTGTCGCGCGCCACCAGGTCGGTGACGTAGCGGGTGTCCTCGTAGGCGGGGTCCTTGACGCCGGTGGAGGCCCACAGCGGGCGCTGGGGCTTGGCGCCCAGGTCGGCCAGGGCCTTCCACTCGCGGGAGGAGAAGACCTCCTCGTGCTCGCGGTAGGCCAGGCGGGCGTTGGCCACGGCGGCCCGACCGCGCAGGGCCTTGGCCTCGTCGGTGCCGACGGCGTCGAGCCGCTTGTCGACCTCGGAGTCGACGCGGCTGACGAAGAACGACGCCACGGACTGGATCCGGGACAGGTCGTGGCCGTTGACGCGGGCCAGCTCCATCCCGGCCAGGAACGCGTCCATCACCTGGCGGTAGCGCTCCAGCGAGAAGATCAGCGTGACGTTCACGCTGATGCCCAGGCCCAGGACACGGGTGATCGCGGGCAGGCCCTCGGCGGTCGCCGGGATCTTGATCATCAGGTTGGGCCGGTCGACCAGCCACCACAGGGCCTTGGCCTCGGCGACCGTGCGCTCGGTGTCGCGGGCCAGACGCGGGTCCACCTCCAGGGAGACCCGGCCGTCCACCCGCTCGGTGGAGTCGTAGACCGGGCGCAGGGTGTCGGCGGCCCAGCGGATGTCGTAGGCGGTGAGCAGGCGGACGGCCTCGTCGACCGACACGCCGCGCGCGGCGAGCTCGCGCAGCTGCTCGTCGTAGGCGTCGCCCTCGGCGAGCGCCTTCTCGAAGATCGTCGGGTTGGAGGTCACCCCGGCGACGTGGTGGGTGGACATCAGGGCGGCCAGGTTGCCCGTGCGCAGCCGTTCACGGCTGATGTCGTCCAGCCAGACGGACACGCCCGCCTCGGAGAGGGCCTTCAGTGGTGTGTGGCTCATGGTGTCTTGTGCCTTCCTCGTGGGCGTCGGGCGCCCGGTAACACGGGGCGCGGGCCCCGCGCCGGGTCTTGGCGCGGGGCCCGCGAGGTCAGCGTCCGGCCTTGGCGGCGCTGGCGCGCACCGCCGCGACCACGGCGTCGGAGGTGATGCCGAACTTCTCGTACAGGGTCTGGTAGGGCGCGGAGGCGCCGAAGTGCTCCAGACCGACCGACTCGCCGGCGTCACCGACGTAGGCGCGCCAGCCCAGCGCGATCCCGGCCTCGACCGACACGCGGGTGCGCACGGAGGAGGGCAGGACGCTCTCGCGGTACTCCTCGCTCTGGGCGTCGAACCACTCGACGCACGGCATGGAGACCACGCGCGTGGGCGTGCCCGCCGACTCCAGCTCCTCGCGGGCGGCCAGGGCGATGGGCACCTCGCTGCCGGTGGCGACGATGATCGCCTCCGGGGCGCCCCCACCGGCCTCGGCCAGCACGTAGCCGCCGCGGACGGCGTCCTCGGCGGGCGCGTACTCGGCGCGGTCCAGGACCGGCAGGTTCTGGCGGGTCAGGGCGAGCGCGGCGGGGCGGTCGGTGGTCTCCAGGACCTTGCGCCAGACGACCGCGGTCTCGTTGGCGTCGGCCGGGCGGACGACGTCCAGACCGGGGATGGCGCGCAGCGACCACAGGTGCTCGACCGGCTGGTGGGTGGGGCCGTCCTCGCCCAGGCCGATGGAGTCGTGCGTCCACACGTAGGTGACCGGCAGCTTCATCAGCGCGGCGAGCCGGACGGCCGGGCGCATGTAGTCGCTGAACACCAGGAACGTGCCGCCGTAGGGGCGGGTGGGGCCGTGCAGGGCGATGCCGTTGAGGATGGAGCCCATGCCGTGCTCGCGGACGCCGAAGTGCAGCACGCGGCCGTACGGGTTGCCCGGGAACATGGTGCTGGCGCGGTCGAAGGGCAGGAAGGACGGCTCGCCCTTGGGCGTGGTGTTGTTGGACCCGGCCAGGTCGGCGGAGCCGCCCCACAGCTCGGGCAGGACCGGGGCGACGGCGCTGAGCACCTCGCCGCTGGCCTTGCGGGTGGCCATGCCCTTCTCGCTGGCCTCGAAGACGGGCAGGCTGTCCTCCCAGCCCACGGGGAGCTTGCCGGACTGGAGCCGGTCGAACAGGTCGCCGTGCTCACCGGCGCTGCGGCGCCAGGCCTGGAAGGCGGCCTCCCACTCGGAGTGCGCCTGACGGCCGCGGTCCAGGGCCGTGCGGGTGTGCTCGATGACGGCGTCCTCGACGGCGAACGGCTCGTCGGGCAGGCCCAGGATCTCCTTGGTGGCGGAGATCTCGGCGGTGCCGATGGCCGCGCCGTGGATCGCGCCGGTGTTCTGCTTGTTGGGCGCGGGCCAGCCGATGACGGTGCGCAGGCGGATGAACGTGGGCCGCTCGGTCTCGGCCTTGCCGCGCTGGATCGCCTCGTACAGGGCGTGGATGTCCTCGTGGTACTCGCCGGAGGCGGTCCAGTCGATCTCCTCGACGTGCCAGCCGTAGGCGCGGTACCGCTCGGCGACGTCCTCGGTGTGCGCGACGCGGGTGTCGTCCTCGATGGAGATCCGGTTGTCGTCCCAGATCATGATGAGGTTGCCCAGACGCTGCGTCCCGGCCAGCGCGCTGGCCTCGTGGCTCACGCCCTCCTGGACGTCGCCGTCGGAGCAGATGGCGTAGACGTGGTGGTCGAAGGGGCTGGAGCCCGGACCGGCCTCGGGGTTGAACAGGCCGCGCTCACGGCGGGCGGCCATGGCCATGCCGACCGCGTTGCCGATGCCCTGGCCCAGCGGGCCGGTGGTGGTCTCCACGCCGGCGGTGTGCCCGAACTCGGGGTGGCCGGGGGTGCGGCTGTCCCACTGGCGCAGCGCCTTGAGGTCGTCCAGGCTCAGGTCGTACCCGGCGAGGTAGAGCTGGATGTACAGCGTGAGGCTGGAGTGGCCGCAGGAGAGCACGAACCGGTCGCGGCCCACCCACTCGGGGGCCGTCGGGTCGTGCCGCATCACCTTCTGGAAGAGCAGGTAGGCGGCGGGCGCGAGGCTCATGGCCGTGCCGGGGTGTCCGTTACCCGACTTCTCTACCGCGTCCATCGCCAGTGCTCGGACGGTGTCGACGGCGCGGAGGTCGAGGTCCGACCACTCAAGTTCGTGCGGCGTGTGGGCGTTCACGGACTTTCGTTCTCCTTCTCGGGCACCCGTTCGGCACGGTGTGCGCGGGGTGTGGTTGTGGGCGTACGGTCGCCGGGACGGTCGTCGGCGCCCGGCACGGCCCGCCGGTCAGGCGGACCGGTGACCCGGCGGGGGACGGACCACCCTGGGTGTCGGAGCGGGGCGTACGATGCCCCCCGGCCGCGAGGTCACCCAGTGCAACGGTCGCGACGGCCGAGGGAATCCCGACAGGTTCGGCCAACTGTGAGCCTATCGTCCGCGTCCAGGTGAGGCGCTACCCGACACCGTGCATCACCGTCCGGTGAAGCGGCCGCTCAGGCGTGGCCCCGCCGGGAACGCGGTCCGCGCCTCGCGGGCGACGGGTGAGCGGCCGGGGGGTCCGGTCGTTCGGTGAAACGTGTGCGAAGTCTCGTCGAGGGGCGCCGCACCGGACGGGACAGCCGGCCTCGTGCGCCCCTCCGTCTACCTTCCGCCCACGCTCCCGTTCCGGTACACCCCGTCGGCGTCGAGGACGGCGGGGTTGGCGCAGTGGGCGAGCGGGCGGCCGTGGAGGAAGCGGTCGACCTCGGCCGAGACGAGGTCGGCCGCCGTGTGCGCGACCTGGCGGCTCGCCCCGGCCACGTGCGGCGTGAGCACGACGTTCGGGGCCCTGAGCAGCCCGGAGCCCGGCGGAACGGGCTCCTCGGGGTAGACGTCGAAGGCGGCCGCGTGCAGGTGTCCCGACTCCAGGGCGCGGCGGACGGCGTCGTAGTCGACCAGTCCTCCGCGCGCGCAGTTGACCAGGACGGCGCCGGGCCGCATCGCGGCGATCTCCCGCTCCCCGATGAGGCCCCTGGTCTCGGGGGTCAGACGGGCGTGCAGCGAGACGATCCGCGCCTGGGCCAGCAGCTCGTCGAGGCTCACCCTGGCGGCTGACTCCGGCAGGGCGTCCTCGGCCACGTAGGGGTCGTACACCAGGACGCGGGCCCCGAGCGCGGACAGCGCCGCGGCGACCCGGCGGCCGATGGCTCCGTAGCCGACGAGCCCGACGGCGGCCCCCTCGATCCCCAGACCGCAGTTGTCGTAGTCGTAGAAGTCGCCGCGCCAGCGCCCGGCCCGCAGGTCGGCGTGCAGGTCGGGGATGTGCCGTGCGGCGGCGAGGATGAGGCCGAGGGTGTGCTCGGCCGTGGCCGCCGCGTTGCGTCCGGGGGCGAAGCAGACGGCGACGCCGTGCCGGGTCGCCGCGTCGAGGTTGGCGTTGACCGGTCCGCCCCGGCTCACGCAGAACAGTTCGAGGTCGGGGCAGGCCGCCAGGACGCGCTCGGTGAGCGGCGCCAGCTGCGTGACGCACACGCGCGCGCCGCGCAGGGCCGCGATGAGCTCCTCCTCGGTGCCCGACGCCTCCTGGACCTCGGCGACGGGGCCGAAGGGCACGTGCGGCCACGGCAGCTCCAGCTCGCGCACCTCGACGTCGGCGCCCACCCGGGCGCGGACGGCGTCGGACAGCAGCCCGGGCAGCACGAAACGGTCGCCCGCGGCGAGGACGGTGGTGGTCATGGGGTCTTCCTCGGGTCTCTTGGTCGGATGTGGATACGGATGCGGGGCCGGGGTCGGCGCGGAGGGCGGCGGCCTACGGTTCTCCCCGGTCGGACGGGCGCGCGGCGGCGACCCCGGGCGGGACGTTGTAGTCGATCAGCGCCGTGTGCCCGGCGCTCACGCTCACGGTGGTCAGGGCGGTGTTGCGCACGGTCGGGAAGAGGCGGCGGTACTCCCGCAGCGGGACGCCGAGCAGGTGGCACAGGACCAGGCGGATGAGCGTGCTGTGCGCGATGACCAGGACGCGTCCCTCGGGGTGGCGGTCGACGATGTCGTCGAGGCAGCTCAGGGCCCGCTTGACGGCCAGGCGCGGATCCTCCCCGCCGGGCAGGTGGTGGGCCACCGGGTCGGCCGTGAACGCGGCCCGGTGTTCGGGGAAGAGCCGTTCCATCTCGGTGGCGGTCCGTCCCTCCGCCTCGCCGAAGTCGAGCTCCCGAAGCCGATCGTCGGCGTGCGGCTGCGCGCCGATGGCCCACGCGCTGCGCAGGGCGGTCTCGCGGGCGCGGGAGAGGGTGGAGCACCACACCGCGTCCAGCCCCGCGCCGCCGGCCCAGGCCGCCAGCGCCTCGGCCTGGGCGTGGCCGCGCGCGGTCAGCGGAACGTCGCTGGAGCCCGCGTAGCGGTTGTCCGCGTGCCAGATCGTCTCGCCGTGCCGGGCCAGGACAAGGTCGGTCACTGTGTACTCCGTTCTCGCGGTGTGAGTCGGTCGTGTCGGGGAGTCGCGCGTGGTGGCACGAACCGTTCGCCTCCCCTGCTCACCGGGCGCGCGCGGCGGCGTGCTCGGCGACGTCGGGGTCGAGCCAGCCGCGGCCGCGGAGTTCGTCGACGAAGCGCAGGTACCCCTCGCGCAGGCGGTCGGTCTCGTGGTCGTCGCGCGGGTCGACGGTCGCCCGTACCCGCACCATCTCGGCGGCGACCCCTCGCGGATCGCGCTCCTGGGAGGCGGCGAGCACGGCCATGCCCAGCGCGGGTTCGGCGTTGGCCGGCACGACGGCCCGGCGGCCCAGGATGTCGGCGCGCAGTTGGCACCAGTAGCGGCTGCGCACGGCGCCGCCGGTCAGGCTCAGCGGACCGTCGGTGGGGGCGCCGAGGAGGTCGAGGTAGTCGTAGCAGAGCCGTTCGACGTAGCCGACCCCCTGGAGCAGGGCCGCGTAGTGGTCGGTCTCGTCGGCGGGCGCGCCGAGCAGGAAGCCCTCGGCGTCGGGCGCGTGGAACGGGAACCGCTCCCCGCGCGAGACCAGCGGGTAGGCCACGGTGGACGTGGCTCCGCGCGCGGCGGCCCGTGCGGACAGCGCGTCCAGGTCGCGGCCGGGCAGGGCGTGGGTGAGCGACCCGGCCCCGGTGCTCGACGCGCCGCCGGGCAGCCAGTCCCCGGTCGGGGAGCGGTGCGAGTAGACCACGCCGCCGGGGTCGCGCAGGAGGCGGGGGGTCACGCCCTTGAGCACCAGGGTGGTGCCCAGCACGGAGTTCCACGCGCCGGGCGCCAGGGCTCCGGCGCCCAGTTGCGCCGCGCAGCCGTCGGTCATGCCCGCGATGACCGGGACCCCGCGCGGCAGGCCGGTGCGCTCGGACGCGGCGGCGCACACCTGGCCCAACACCGTGCCGGGCCGCACGACCTCGGGGAGCAGCGACGCGGGGACGCCGAGTTCGGCCATCACCTCCTCGGGCCAGCGCTCCTCGACGAGGTGGTAGCCGGTCTTGAGGGCGTGGCTGGCGTCGGCGGCGGTGCGGTGCCCGGTCAGCCGCCAGGTGATGAGGTCGGGCTGGTGCAGCACCACGGCGGTCCCCGACCGGGCGCGGCGGTCGTGGTCGAGCAGCCACAGGAGCTTGGGCAGCGCCCACGTCGCCCGCATGCGGCGGTAGCCCAGCTCCGCCCAGACGTGCGCGCCGACCTCGTCGGCCCGGGCGGTCTGCGCGGCGGCACGCCCGTCGTCGTACATCAGCCCGGGGGTGAGCGGTGTGCCGTGGGCGTCGGCGAGCAGCAGGGTGCCCGACGTGGCGTCCACGGCCACGCCCGAGACGCGGGCGGCGGGGACGCCGCGCAGCGCGCGGCGGCAGGCGTCGGCGACGGCGGTCCACCACCGCTCGGGGTCCTGCTCGTGGCGGTCGCCGTCGCGGTGGCTGCTCAGGGGCTCGCGGGCCTCGCCGAGGACGGCCCCGCGGGCGTCGACCGCCAGCGCCCGGACGCTCTGGGTGCCGAGGTCGACGCCGACCCACACGGATCCGGAGTCAGTCACGCGGGTGCTCCTTCCCCGAGGGCCCGGTCCCGGGGCCCGCGGTCATCAGCGCCCACCCCGGGCGGGTGAGCTCGCGCAGGGCCAGGAACCGTTCGTAGGTGTGGGCGTAGAGCTTGGCCAGGCGGGGGTCGGGCTCGCGGATCGGACGCAGGTGGACGTGGTCCGCGGCGGCCGTGGCGAGGTCGGGGGAGCGGCCGGTGGCGACCAGTCCGCTGAGGAACGCGCCCTTGGCGCCGACCTCGGTGTCGGTGGAGCGGACGACGGGCACGCCGGTGACGTCGGCGATGAGCGCGCACCACCGCTCGCTGTTGGCTCCGCCGCCGCTCAGCCGCAGTTCGGTGACGGCGGTCCCGGAGGCGGCCAGGCAGTCCTTGAGGACGAGGGTGAGCCCCTCGAACACCGAACGCGCCATCCGCGCGCGGTCGTGCTCCAGGGACAGCCCCCACCAGGTGCCGCGCGCGTGGGGGTCGAGGAAGGGCGCCCGCTCCCCGGCGGGGGACAGGTAGGGGAGGAAGAGGGGGCCGCTGGGCTCCGGGTCGGCGGCCAGCGCCAGGTCGCCCAGGCTGGCCGGGTCGTCCGTGCCGAGCAGGGAGGACGCCCAGCCGAGGATCTCGGTCCCGGCGAGGGTGGGGAAGGCGCGCAGCAGGTGCCCGGAGGAGTCGAGCGCGATCGTCAGCCCGCTCGGCTCGCCGGTGGTGTCGGGCGCGGTGGTGACCACCTCGGTGCACAGGGTGGTGCCGAGGATGCTGCACGCCTGGCCGTCCGCGACGGCGCCGACGCCCAGGGCGGTGGACGCGATGTCGTAGGGGGCCATGACGACCGGGAGGTCCTCGGGAAGACCGAGTTCGGCCGCGGCGGCGGGGGTGAGCGTTCCGGTGCGGCGGTCGTCGCCGCGCACCTCGGGCAGGAGGCCGGCCGCCCAGTCCAGGCCGAACAGGTCGAGGCAGGCGGGGTCGTAGTCGCGGGTGCGCAGGTCGAGGAAGGGGGCCGAGGCGTCGGACTCGTCCACCGCGACGGCGCCGGTGAGCCGGTGGAACACCCAGCCGCCGCAGGTGAGCACGGCGGCGGTGCGCCGCAGGCGGTCGGGGTCGTTGCGGGCCAGCCAGGTGAGCAGCGCGTTGGGCAGACCGGCGAAGGTGAGCGATCCGCCTCGGCGGAAGGCGGCGTCGAGGACGCCGTCGGCACGCCACTCCTCGACGATCGGGGCCGCGCGCCCGTCCGACCACAGGATCGCCGGTCCGTTCGGTCGGCCCGCGTCGTCCACGGGCCAGCAACCGTCGCCCTGGGCGGTGACGGCCAGGAAGTCCAGGGGTTCGCCGGTCCGCTCGCGGACCTCGCGGACGGCGGCGACCACCGTGCGCCAGACGTGGTCCATGTCCTGCTCGGCCCAACCGGGCCGGGGGCGGCGCACCTCCGTGGCGCGGCGGGCGACGGCGACCTCGTTGCCGTGGTCGTCGAAGACGACGGCCTTGATCATCGAGGTGCCGACATCGACGGTGGTGACCGCCATCAGTGTCCTCCAGTCGGTGGTGGGGGCCGCCGCTCCCGACGGGAGCGGCGGCGGATACGCGTCGTGCGGATCGGTGGTGCTACCTGTCCCTGGTCATTCCCGTTCTGGGAGGGGAGCGGCCGGCTGCCGCTCGGGAACCGTCGCGGGCGGGACCTCGTCCGCGCCCCCTTCGTCGGGGAGCCTGAGGAAGGCCGTCATCAACGCGCTCGCCAGGTGGAGGAGGGCGAAGATCCACATCACCCCGACCACGCCGAGCGGGCCGAGGAACACGGCGACGATGGCGGGACCCGCGACGACGCTGACGCCGGCGCCGAGGTTCAGCGCGGCCATCGCCTGGCCCTTGTGCTCGGGGGCCAGCGACGGCATCAGCGCGGACAGCGGCACGTACCCGGCCAGGGTCGCGCCGTAGAACGCGGCGACCAGGAGGGCGAGCGCGTACTGGGGTCCGACGGCGACGGGCACGTAGTAGAGGGCCAGGACACTGATCGCCGAACCGACGCCGCCGCACCAGGCCACCGTGCGACGCCATCCCAGCCGGTCGCCGACGACGCCGAAGAGCAGGTTGAAGCCGATGTTGGTGGCGAACATGACGGTGAGCAGCCGCAGCCACTGCTCCAGGGACAGGCCCACGGTCTCGGTGAAGAAGATCGGCAGGAACACCAGGAACCCGAACTGCGAGGCGGTGTTGATGGTGCGGACGGCGGAGCCGACGCCGATCCGGGGGCGTCGCCAGAGGATGGTGAGGCTGCCCAGCAGCGTGATGATCGGGCGCTCGCCCTCGGGGGCCAGACGCCGGGAACCGGTGGGTTCGCGGACCAGCAGCAGCGCGATCAGACCGCCGACGATGATGAGCGCGAGGGCGACCCACAGCGTGGAGTAGGCGCCGATGCGCGGCACCAGACCGCTGGCGACCAGCGACCCCAGGGTCGGCAGGCCGCCGGTGAAGGCGAACCAGAACCAGCCCACGGCCGTGCCCAGCCGTCGGCGCGGCGTGACGGCGGAGACCCACACCAGGAACCCGAAGGCGAACAGCGGATAGCCGAATCCGCGCAGGCCGTAGGTGAGCAGGATGAGGCGGTAGTCGACCGTGGTGAGGGCCATGGTGAGGAAGAGGATGTGGCAGACGATCCAGATGACCAGGCCGGTCCACATCACCCGGCGGGGTCCCCAGATGTCGGAGAGCGCGCCGGAGAACCAGGCCGCGATGCTCGCGGTGGCTCCGTAGACGCTGAAGACGAGGGCCACGCGTTGCGCGGGGATGCCCTCGCCCAGCAGGTAGGGCGACAGGTATCCGGCTTCGACGCCGTCGCCGATCATGAAGATGAGAACACCGATGAAGCCCCATGCCAGCGGTCGGGGGATGCCGATCCGCTCGGTCCAGTGGCGGGGCGCGGGCTCCGCCACGGACCGCGGATCGTGTTGTGTGCTGGACATCGAGGTCACCTCTTTTCGTCGTGGACGGTCCTCACGGGCCGACCGGTGGACCTGGTGCGATACCGCGTGTGATGTCCATGAAAGTGACGCGTGTTATGGGACACAAGGCTTGGCCACACACTCATCACACGCTCGGCGTCCTCGGCTGTGACGGTGCTGGGCACTCACCCGTGTCACACGGGGATTACCGCGAATTTCACCGGTGTTAGATACTGTGAGATCTCACACTGGTCAGCGGCCCGGATCGCTGAGGTCTCGCGAGGAACACGAGGGGGCGCGATGTCGCGGAGCGCATCCAGCGACGGTGACACCGCGGTGCCGGGCGCCGGACGGCACGCACGGCAGCTGGGCATCCGGGAGCGGGTCGCCGACGCCGGGTTCGTGCGCGTGGAGGCGCTCGCCGAGGAGTTCGACGTCAGTCCGATGACCATCCACCGCGACCTCGACGCGCTCCAGTCACAGGGGTGGCTGCGCAAGGTCCGCGGCGGTGCGACCGCCCAGACCTCGGCCGTGTTCCACGGCGACCTGGAACACCGCAGGGCCGCGATGTCGGAGGTGAAGAACCGGCTGAGCGCCGCCGCGCTCACGCTCGTCTCACCCGGGCAGTCGGTGATGCTGGACGAGAGCACCACCGCCCTCCACGTGGCCAAGCGGCTGCCGCGACGGGCGCCGCTGACCGTCATCACCAACTTCCTGTCGGCGCTCAAGGCGCTGGCCGGGGTGCCGGGGATCGACGTCGTGGCGCTCGGCGGGGCCTACTACCCCGCCTACGACGCCTTCCTGGGCCTGCACACCGCCGACGCGGTGCGCTCGTTCCGGGCCGACGTGCTGTTCATGTCGACGACCGCCATCACCCACGGCACCTGCTACCACCAGTCCCAGGAGACGGTGCACGTCAAGCGCGCGCTCATGGACGCGGCGGCGCGGCGCGTCCTGCTGGTCGACCACACCAAGTTCACCCGGGAGGGCCTCTACGCGCTGGCGCCGCTGACCCGGTTCGACCTCGTCATCGTCGACGACGGCGTCCCCCGCGACGAACTGCGCCGGATCCGCGACCAGGGCGTGGACGTCCAGGTGGTGCCGTGTTGACGGGGCCGAAGCCTTCGCCACGGCCGCTGACCAAGTTTGTTGGCGGTGCAGACCCCGTCCTTCAGGGCGGGGACAGCCCCCACCTCGGACTGTCGTCGCTCTCTGTCAGGGTTCTGTTCTGGATCGAGGGGAGGTGTTCCCACCATGCTGACCGGGTTCCGGTACCGGCTCTCGCTCACCGGCGAGCAGGCCCAGCGGTGCGCCGAGTACGGCGCTGCCTGCCGTGCGGTGTGGAACACTGCCCTGGACCAGCGGCGCCAGGCCGTGGACCGGTGGCGGCGCGGATACGACCAGCCCTACTGCGGCTACCACCTCCAGGCCGCCCAACTCGCCGAGGCCAAGACCGAGGAGACCTGGCTGAGTGCGGCGCCCTCGCACATCCTCCAGCAGACGCTGAGGGACCTGGACCGTGCGTGCCGGGACCACGGCACCTTCCACGTCAACTGGCGCGCCAAACACCGGTGGAAACCCTCCTTCCGGTTCCCCGACGGGCCACGCATCCAGGTCGAACGCCTGGGCCGCAGGTGGGGGCGCCTCAAGCTGCCGAAGCTGGGGTGGGTGCGGTTTCGGTGGTCGCGCGCTCCCAAGGGCACGATCCGGTCGGCCACCGTTTCCCGGGACGGCGCTCACTGGTACATCTCCGTGTTGTGCGAGGACGGTGAGCGCACACCCGCCGAACACGCGGTGCCGGACTCGGCCGTGGGGGTGGACCGAGGCGTGGCGGTCGCCGTGGCCACCTCGGACGGAGACCTGTTCGACCGCGCTTTCCAGACCCCGAAGGAGCACGAACGCGAACGCCGTCTGCGCCGCACGCTCTCCCGGCAGCGCAAGGGCTCGAACAACCGGGCCAGGACCAAGACGGCGCTGTCCACGCTCACCGGGCGGGTGCGTGCCCGGCGCGCGGACTTCACCGCCCAGACCGCGCACGTGCTCTGTGAGAAGAACGCGGTCGTGGTGCTGGAGAAACTCAACACCCGGGGTATGACCGCCTCGGCCAGGGGCACCGTCCAGGAACCGGGCCGCAACGTGGCCGCCAAGGCGGGGTTGAACCGGGCGATCCTGTCCAAGGGGTGGCACGGCTTCAAGCGCGCGTGCCAGAACCAGTCCCGGGGGACCGGGACCCGGATCGTGGAGGTCGATCCCGCGTACACGTCGCAGACCTGTCGCCCGTGCGGGCACGTCGCACCGGACAACCGAGAGAGCCAATCGGTGTTCCGGTGCACCTCGTGCGGGCACACGGCGAACGCGGACGTGAACGCGGCCCAGAACACCCTGACGCGCGGATGGACTAGCTCCTTACCGGGGTGAACCGTGCCAGCCTGCGGAGACCTCTGGGAAGCCATGTCGGCGAAGCAGGAACCAGCTCGCGCCGCGAGGCGCGCAGCGCCGCCGCCCCTGTCAGGGGCGGTCGGAATCCTCCTCGTTCACGAGGAGGAGGAAGTCAACAGTGCTGACGACCCGCAGCCTGAGTGGTCGCCAGCCGCGCCGCCTCCTCGAAGCTGTACGCGTACAGGGCGCGGACACTGGACTCCGCGCGCGGTTCGATCCGCCACACCGCGCCGTTGCCGTGCTCCCCCGGGGCGAGCCGGGTGAAGGTCACATGAGAGAACCGAGAGGACAGATCCTGCAGTTCGGAATCCATACGGGGCAGCCTAACCAGCCGCTGCCCCACCCTCAGGCCGGCCGGTGTACGGCCGATGGGGCGCATGTCCACGCCAAGGACTCGGACAGAAGCCCCGCCGACTCCACGCCAACGGGGCTTCGAGGAAACCGGACCTACCCCCTGCCCTGCACCCCCGCCAGAAGCGCGACCCACTCGCCGGAGGGGAACGGCAGGTGACCCGCCTCCCGGTGCTTCGTGTCCCGCACGTCCGCCCCCGCCGCGTGCTCGCGGACCTCGACACATTCGGCGCTTGAGGGGCTGTAGCTCGATTTGTGCCAGTTATTCATGTGGCGATCTCCTGTAGTACTGATCGGGTCTCCACCTTGGGCAGGGCGGAGGCCAGAACCCGCTTGAACATGTCAGCGAGCCGGGCGACGCTGGCCGCCTGTTCGTGCACGAACATCCCACCGTTGTGTTCGGACGCGGCTGCCGTGCTGCCGTCCCGAAGGTGGTAGACGTTCAGCATCGCGGGGAGTCCTATGGGGGTCTGGTCGTTGACCAGGTGCACGGTCACCCGTTCCGTGTCAATCAAGGACAGTAGCCGGGCGGCCTGGTCTCTCCGCACCCGGAGGGGCAGGCACGTCAACGCGGCAAGGGGAAACACCCCCACCACCCACGGATTGCCGTTCTCGGCCAGCCATCCCTGGTGGGAGCAGCGTCGGGCCACCTCCTTGTCCATCTCGGCATCGGTCCCCCAGTAGAGGGCTTCTCGCAGCATGAACCGGGCGTAGGCGCGGGACTGCAACGTCCCTTGGATCAGGTGGGGCGACGCCATCTCGATCGTGTGCGAGTTGGCTTCGTACCAGGGAACCCGCTGTTTCCAGTGGTCGCGGTCGGCTCCGGTGGTGTCCCGGTGCCACGCGCGCACCAACGCGCCATGGCATCCCAGAATGCCGTCGAGCTGCTCCGCCACGTCCCCGTTCGGTCTGGTGGTGCCGTTACGCCATCGGGACACGGCGGAGGGATCCCGGTTGATCTCCCGCCCCAACCGCTGGTTGGTGTAGCCGCTCCGGGCCATGGCGTGTATGAGAACTCCACTGAACGTGCGTTCCATACGCACATCCTGAAGGACAGTGCGAGGGGCAGGCACACCCGGTGCGCACACCGTTACCCAGGTGTGAGCTGGGAACATGAAAGACGCGAAACCGCTCCCCGCCGTGGCCGCCCTCCGCCGCCTGTATCCCGGCTGGACGATCTCCCGCGACACAGGCGGGTTCGTCGCCGTGCACACCGGACCGGACGGGTGCGCCGACGACGTCGTCCGCGCCGACCGGGTCGAACTCCTCGGCTCCCGCCTGCACGCCACTCGGCACCGGAGGTGACGTCATGCCTCTGTGGGAACCCCGACGCGCCGACCAACTCGCCCGAGGCGACATCGTCCTCATGGAACATGAACACCTGCGCGTCGTGACCGACGTCCCGCGTCTCGGCGACGGGCGGGTGCACGTCCGCCTCGGGTCGACCTGGTACGCGCTCGCCCCCGACCGGGAGATGCATGTGGACTCGGGAGGGTCGAACGGTGCCGCCCGATGACCCCGTGGTCGCTTATCTGGGGCGCGGGGAGTGGAGCGTGGACGGTGCGGCCGGTTCCTGGCACACCTGCTACCAGATCCTCACCCGCCAGTACGGGATGCGGCACTCTCAGGCGAACGCCGTTCTCGCGAACGCCTCACGAACGGGATCGAGGACACCTATCATCCGGAAAGGACACTGAGCACGGCCACCCGCGACACCTGCAAGTGAGTTCGACACATAAAACGGGCAGGTTCTGCCCTGACCATGATGAGTTCTTCCACGAAGGAGTTCACATGTCCGGTGAAGTGTGCGGAGACTTGCAACAAAGAGATGAGCGACTGCAGCTGCGATATCGGCAACCCTAGCTACTAGGGGGTAACCGTGGTGTCCCACACCATCGAAACCGCATGGAACGCACAAACTCTGCAAGGCGTGGGGATCTCTCGGGATCAGATCCTCAACGAGGCGGAACGCCGCCTCGGGGTGCGCCTGAAACGCGAAGGACAGACCCCGGGTAATAGCAAACCATCCATCGGCATGCCGACTCAGGAGCGAACCTGGGTCCGTCTGAACTGGTATCAGCCTGGGAGTATCTTCTCTCGTGAGCTGAGTGGGCTGGAGGAGTCACTCGGTATCCAGGGCGTCCCCCGGTCTGAGTTCATCCAGGCATGCCACTGGACCCATGCGGGTGTCATCTTCCGAGCTGAGGAGATGACCTTGGCCGAGGATCCGGCCGCCTGTCCCCGATCCACACCGACCCACGTTCCCGACGTGGACGCGAAGTGGTGGGAGGATCTGACGCAGGCGTTGGAGAATCTGTCTGACACCACGACCAGGCGCGTCTCCCTTCCCCCGGGGCCCATCGTGAGGGACCTGAAGAAACATACGGGTTTGGAACTGGAAACCCGCACCTGGGATTGGGTTGTCGGGCACGGCGACCTGCACTGGGGCAACCTCACCGCACCCCGCCTGTGCATTCTGGACTGGGAGTGCTGGGGCAGGCTACCCAGGGGAGCTGATCCTGCGACATTGTGGGCCTGTTCCTTCTTCGTGCCGGAGTTGGCCGATGAGGTCCAACGTCGTTTCCACGACGATCTCTTCTCTCCAGAGGGGCGAGCCTGCATGTTGTGGGCCTCCTATCGACTCCTGCGTCCCGACATCGAGGAACGCCACGGCCCAGAACAACTTGAGCGGTTGCGCTCCGCCCAGGAGGACCTGATCGAGTCCCTGTCCTGAGCCTGCCCCGCCAGCCCCCGGCCGCCCCTCACGGCCGGGGGCTTCGCCATGCCTTCTCGAAGGCGCCGGTCAAGCGTGAGCACGGTCTTCGGGTTCGGTCTCGCGAACGTCGGTGGTGTTGCCGTGCCCGTCGGACCACCGTGTGAGTAGGGTGGGTGCGCGGGTGCGGTTCCCGGTCGTGAGCTGGGACTTCTCGCGTGCTCGAAGGCACCGGGTCCATCATCGTGACAGGTCCTGTGCCCGGTGCCTCCGGCCTCGTGTGCCGAGCAGCGTCGAAAATTGCGTTTGCGCAGGTCAGAGGGTGTGTGCGGCACCCGCATGCGGGTGTACTACAGTATGTCGTTGACGGGGTTTCCGCCGATCCAGACGCTTTGTCGGCCCGATCGACCCCGCATGGCGAGCAGTGTCGAGACCCTAAGACTTGTCGAGGTATCCGCGTGTCCGAAACCGAGCCGGTGCCCCACCCGGGGACGCCAGCGAGCCGACCGGGGGCGCGGTGCTGATGGCCCTCGCCGACCGTTCCCCGCACACCGGCGCCGCCGACACCGCCGCCCCCCAGGCCCCCCGCAAGGCCTCCTTCGGCGATCACGTGCGCGCCTACGTCGCCCTCTCCAAGCCCCGCGTCATCGAGCTGCTGCTCATCACCACGATCCCCGTGATGTTCGTCGCGGCCGGGGGTGTCCCGCCGCTGTGGACCGCGGTGGCCACGCTGCTGTTCGGCACCATGTCGGCGGCCAGCGCGAACGCGATGAACTGCTACATCGACCGCGACATCGACCGTGAGATGCGCCGCACCCGCCAGCGTCCGGGGGCGATGGACCTGGTCACGCCGCGCGGCGCGCTGACCTACGGCCTCGTGCTCGCCGTCGGTTCCACCGCGGGCTTCGCCGTCCTGGTCAACTGGCTCTCCGCGGCGCTGTCGGTCTTCGCGATCCTCTTCTACATCTTCGTCTACACGATGCTGCTCAAGCGGCGCACCGCCCAGAACGTCGTGTGGGGCGGCATCGCCGGGTGCATGCCGGTCCTCATCGGTTGGGCCGCCGTCACGGGCGGGCTGTCGTGGGCGCCGTTCGTGCTCTTCCTGGTGGTCTTCTTCTGGACGCCCCCGCACACCTGGGCGCTGGCCATGCGCTACCGCGAGGACTACGCCGCGGCCAAGGTGCCGATGCTGCCCGTGGTGGCCTCCGACCGCCGGGTGCTCCTGGAGTGCGTGCTCTACAGCTGGGCGACCGTGGTGGTGTCGCTGATCTTCTGGCCGGTGGCGGGCACCACCTGGTTCTACGGCGTGGTCGCGATCGTGCTGGGCGCGCTGCTGGTGGGCCAGGCGCACCGCCTGCTCAGCCGCTCGATGGCGGGCGTGACCGGCGCCAAGCTCCAGACGATGGGCTTCTTCCACCTGTCCAACGCCTACCTGGCGCTGCTGTTCGTGGCGGTCACCGTGGACCCGCTGCTGGCGAACGTCCTGGGCTGACCGCCCCCTCACCGCTCGTGTGGCGGCGTCCCGTGCGGGACGCCGCCACACGCGTGTGCGGCGTGCGGCGGCCGGTCAGTCTCCGACCGGCAGGCTTCTGAGCCCGCGCGACCAGGACAGGACGGCGGCCCACGCCACCAGACCGGTCAGGACCAGTGCCACGGGCACGTGCGCCTGGAGCGGCCCGTAGCTGCCCATCGCCGCCTGGCCGAAGCCGAGGGCGAAGGCCACCAGGCTCACCGCCAGCACCGTCCTGGGCGCCTCCGGCCCCCGTCCCGCGCCCCGCCACACCCACCAGGCGGCCGCGACCTGGGCCGCCGCGGCCACGTGCACGCCGAAGGCCCCGTAGAAGTGGAGCGGCAGCGCGTCCTCGTTGAAGGTCACGAGCTGTCCGGCGGTGGCGCCCTCCCACAGGAGGACGGTCAGGTGGAGGAGGGCTGCGGCCCGCAGCGCCCACAGGGCGGTGGCGGACGAGTGGGTGGTGTCCATGGCGGACCTTCCGGTACGACGACGGGATCCTGGCTCGATAGTGCCGTATTCGGCGACACGGCGGTAGACGTGCGCGGACGCCTGTGGACGACGGCGCGGCCCGCCCCGGATCCCGATACGATCGGTGCCCATGCCCCGACTCGACAGCAAGGCCATCCTCCAGGGCCGGCGCTCCCGCTACTCGGCGACGCTCATCGTCGGCACCACGGTCAGCGTGGTGTGCCTCCTCGGCATGCTCGTCTACCTGTGGCTGCTGGCCATGGCGGGCGGAGCGGCCGCCGGCATCGACGGCGCCATCGGCTTCGCCGTCAGCCTGATCGCCGCCGTCATCCCCGTGTCCGTGCTGGTGCCGCTCATCCTCATGCTCGACCGGTTCGAACCCGAACCCGGATGGGTGCTGTTCTTCGCCTTCGTCTGGGGCGCCGGCGTGGCCGTGGTGGTGTCCCTGCTGCTCAACACCTGGGGCATGAACAACCTCACCGTCCCGCTGTACGGCGCGGACCTGGGGGACTACGTCGCCACCTCGGTGGTGGCGCCCATGGTCGAGGAGAGCGCCAAGGGCGCCGTCCTGCTCATCATCCTGTGGCGCCGCCGCCACGAGATCGACACCTTCACCGACGGCGTCGTCTACGCCGCGATGGTCGCCACCGGCTTCGCCTTCACCGAGAACGTCCTGTACTTCCTCAGCGCGTTCTTCGACGACACCCTGGTCGCCACGTTCGCCATCCGGGGCCTGATCGCCCCCTTCGGCCACCCCATCTACACGGCGATGATCGGGGTCGGGGTCGCCTACGCGGCCATGCACACGGGCGTGACCCGCCTGTTCGCGCCCGTGGCCGGATGGGGGCTGGCGGTCGTGCTGCACGGCATGTGGAACGCCTCGACCCGCTTCGGATGGCTCGGGCTCGCCGCCGCCTACCTCGTGCTGTTCGTGGTGCTGATGTGCCTGCTGGGAACGGCCGTCCGGGACCGGCACGCCCAGATCAGGGCCATCGCCCAGTACCTGCCTCGGTACATCCCCACCGGCCTGGTGACGCGGGCCGACGTCACCATGCTCAGCTCCATGGCCGGACGCCGCCGGGCCCGGGAGTGGGCCGCCAGCAACGCGGGCCGCCGCGGCCGCACGGCGATGAAGGAGTACCAGCTGGCCGCGACCGAGCTGGCGCTGCTGCACAAGAAGCTCGACGCCGGTCTGCCGCGTGAGGACTGGAAGGTGCGCCGGGACTCGTTCCTGGCGCTCATGCACGTGGCGCGCGACACCTTCCTGGGGCGGATGCCGCGGCCGGTGACCCCCGGATGGGCCGAGCGTCCGACCGACTCGGGCTTCCTACGCCGGTCGGACTTCGCCCACGTCATCGCCCAGGCGCGGGCTCAGCAGGACTACGTTCCCCGTCACGGTCAGTCTCCGGGCCGCTGAGCTCCCCGCCCGCCGGGATCAGCCGCGTGGTGGCGAAGTACAGGCGGCAGACCGCGATCCAGGTCAGCGTCGAGCCGAGTACGTGCAGCACCACCAGGCCCTCGGGCAGGGCCAGCGCGTACTGCGTGTAGCCCAGGATCCCCTGGAGGACCAGCACCGCGACCAGGGCCAGGGCGCTGACCCGTACCGGACGGCGCGCCCCGCCGCGCACGGCGATCACCGCGGCCAGGACCGCGACCGCAAGGGTCAGCCAGGCCAGGGCGGAGTGCACGCGGGTGACGGTGCTCAGGACCAGGTCCCAGCGCGGGGCCTCGGCGTCGCCGCCGTGCGGCCCGGTCCCGGTGACCACGGTCCCGGCGACCAGCAGCAGGAACCCGATCACCAGCAGGCCGACGCTCAGCGCGTGCAGCATCGGGCCGACCGAGATCCGGGGCGTGCCCTCGGGCTCCTGGCAGCGCACGTACAGCGCCACGGCCAGGAAGGTCACCACCATGGACAGCAGGAAGTGCGTGGCGACCGAGGCCGGGTGCAGGTCGGTCCACACGGTGATGCCGCCGACCACGCCCTGGCCGAGCACGCCGAGGGGGATGATCACGGCGAGCCGCGTCAGGTCGCGGCGTCTGGGGCGCGAGCGCAGGACGGCCAGGAGGGTGATGAACCCGACCGCGAGCACGACGAACGTGAGCGTGCGGTTGCCGAACTCGATCGCGGCGTTGAGCGCGGCGTGCTCGGTGTCGATGGGAACGAAGCTCTCGGGGGTGCACCGCGGCCACTCCGAGCACCCGAGCCCGGAGGACGTGACGCGCACGGTGGCGCCGGTGACGGCGATCCCGGCGTTGACCACGACGTTGCCCAGCGCCCAGGCGCGCAGCGACCGCGGGGTCGGCGTCCAGATGGTGCGGGCGAGGAGGACGAGCACCAGGACCCCGGTGGCGGCGACGGCGATCTGCAACGCCCACAGCGGGGCGCCGAGGATCTCGATGGTCTCCGTCGCGAGCGGGGGGAGCGGGTGCGGGGCCGTGGTCGCGGCGTCCGGGAGCGCAAACATACGACAGACTGTAGTACACGCCTGCGGGCTGCGGCGCCCGCCCCCGTCGACCGCCACGACCTGCGCGGACGCCCCGGTCGACGACGTCCGTCAGCGGTCCCGCGCCCCGCTCCTCGTCGCCGTCGCCGGGCGTGAGGCCGGGTCCGAGGGTTCCAGGAGCCTCACTCGTCCTGGCGCGGCGGTGCGGGGGAGGGCTCGACCTCGCGCCCGCTCTCACCCCGTCGGGCCGAGGTGCGCGTCGCCCCGGCGCTGGCCACGATGACGCAGGCGACCGCGATCCACTGCCACACGGTGAGCAGTTCGCCCAGCAGTACCAGCCCCACCAGCGCGGCGGCGGCCGGTTGCAGGCTCATGAGGACGCCGAACACGCGCGGGGGCATCCGGCGCAGGGCCGTCAGCTCCAGCGAGTAGGGCACCACGGACGACAGCACGCCCACGGCCAGGCCGAACAGCAGCAGCCGCCAGTCGAGCAGCGCGGCGCCGCCCTGGGCGACCCCCGCGGGGGCCAGGAGCACCACGCCGACCACGCTCGCGACCGCCAGCCCCGACGCCCCCTCGAAGCGCTGCCCCGTCGCCGCGCTCAGCAGGATGTACCCCGCCCACGCCGTCGCGGCCAGCACCGCGAACACGATGCCCCAGGGATCCATGGACCCCGACTCCAGGCCGAGCGCGACCACGCCCAGCCCGGCCAGCGCGGCCCACAGCAGGTCGACGCGTCGGCGCGAGCCCAGGATCGCGATGGACAGCGGTCCCAGGTACTCGATGGTGACCGCGATCCCCAACGGGATGCGCGCGAAGGCCTGGTAGATGAAGAAGTTCATCAGCGCCAGCGACACCCCGTAGCCGAGGACGACCGCCCAGTCGCCCCGGTCGCGTCCGCGCAGCACCGGGCGCGCCACCACGACCAGCAGCGCCGCCGAGGTGAGCAGCCGGAGCCAGACCACGGCGGCCGGCGGCAGCACGTCGAACAGGTTCTTGGCCACACCCGCGCCGATCTGCACGGAGGAGATGCCGACCAGGACCAGCCAGACCGGAGGCACGGACTCCAGGACCGCGCGTGGCGCGGCGAGGGTACGGCCCGACGAGGAGCTCATAGTGGATCATCCTACGTTTTGGGGGTCCTGTTCCGCGACGGCGGGCGTCCCGGAACGGTCGTCCCCGGAACCGTTCTCCCCGGAGCGGCGCGGGCCGACCAGGGCGGCCAGGACCAGGAGCCACGCCACGACCACCAGGCCCGGCTGGAGGAGTGTCATGACCAGCCCGAACACCGTCCGCTCGGCCTGGGCGGTCAGCGCCTGCGCGCCGATCCACGCGTACGGCAGCGCCGCGGCGGCCAGGTTGGTGAGCAGGGCCGCCCACACCAGTCCGCGCCGGGCCGGACGCCGCAGCACCAGCACCGCCCCGCCCACCGCGAGCAGGAACAGGGGCGGTCCGAGATGCCGGACGGCGATGAACCAGGGAACTCCGATGACCTCCATGGCGGCCGACCCTATCGGGCGAGGACCGCCTCGACCGGTCAACATGCGCGAATCAGCCCATGTGGTGTGAAATAGACCGGGGTCGTCGCGGAAACGGCCCGTACCCCGCCGCCTTGGAGCACGCACTCATGCCCTCTCGATCCGACACCGCCCCCGAGGCCAGGAGCCGCGCCCCCCGCTGGCCGATCGTCGTCGGCGCGATCGCGCTGGTGATGGTCGTGGCCATCGCCGGGTACACGGGCGGTCTCCTCCTCCCGGGCACGGCGGCGCCGGACGAACCCGCGTTGGCGGTGGAGGCGGGCATCCTCGCCGAGCCCGCGGGCGCCCCCGAGCGGGAACCCACGGAGGAGCCGACCGAGGAGCCCTCCGCGGAGCCCACCCACCCCGCGGGCCTGGACCCCGCGGTGACCTACGTGCTCCAGAACGGCAACGGCGGCCGTGTCATGGACGTCGCACAGGCCGCCACCGCCAACGGCTCCCCCGTCCACCTGTGGGACCGCCACGACGGCGCCAACCAGCAGTGGCGCTTCGTCCCCGTCGAGGGCGGGTTCTACGAGATCGAGGCGGTGGGCGCCGCCAAGCTCCTGGAGATCCCCGCCGCGGCGGACGCGGGTCCGGGCGCCGCCCTGCTCACCCGCACCGGCCAGCCCCACCAGCAGTGGTCCCTGATCGAGGTCGGCGCCGGTGTGGTCCGGATCGTCAACCGCGCGACCGGCCAGGCCCTGGAGGGCCAGGGCGGCGCGCCCGACAACGGCACACTGGTCACGCAGGCCGCCGACGCGGGCCAGGCCCACCAGCAGTGGCGGCTGCTCCCGCTGTCCTGAGCAGCCGGACACCCCAGGGGGTTACCGTTCGGGCGCCGGCAGGGTTCTGCACGACGAGGCAAGCCGCGTAGCGAGGAACGAGCGATAGGCGTAGCCGAGGGGGAAGAATCCCTGCCTTCGGGGCGCCCGAACACGGTCCGAAGCGAAGCGGAGGACCACAACAAACACTGCCTACTCCCAGCGGAACAGGCGGCCCGCCAGCAGCGCGGCCGCGGCGGTCCACACCGCCAGGACCGCGAAGGAGGCCGCACCGGGCGGCGACCCGTCGACCAGCACCGCCCGCAGCCCCGAGGTGAGCGCGGTGATCGGCAGCGCCGACACCGTCTGCTCGACCGGACCGGGGAAGCCGCTGGTCGGGAAGAGCACCCCGCCCAGCCCCAGCATGAGCACGTACACCAGGTTGGCCCCGGCCAGCGTGGCCTCGGCGCGCAGGGTCCCCGCCATCAGCAGCGCGAGTGAGCTGAACGCGGCCGTGGCCAGCAGCAGGAGGGCCAGCGCCGCCACGGCGCCGACCGGTGTGAGCGAGGGCGACCAGCCCAGCAGCAGGGCCACCGAGCACAGCACGACGACCTGGATCGCCTGCACGCCGAGCACGGCCAGGGTCTTGGCCGCCAGCAGGCCGAACCGCGACAGCGGGGTCGCGCCCAGGCGCTTGAGCACCCCGTAGCGCCGCTCGAACCCCGTTCCGATGGCCAGGCCGGTGAACGAGGTCGACATGACCGCCAGCGCCAGCACGCCGGGCGTCAGGGCGTCCACGCGGGAGCCCCCGCCCACGTCCAGGACGGAGGTCAGGCTGAACCCCACCAGCAGCAGGACCGGGATGACCATGGTCAGCAGGAACTGCTCGCCGTGCCGCAGCATGATCCGCAGCTCCATCCGCGCCTGCGCGGTGACCATCCGCCAGGCCGGTGCGGCCTGCGGATCGGGACGGAACAGGTCGGCGCCGCCGTCGGCGGTGCGGCCGACGGGGGCGGCCGTGGGCGTGCTGGAGGTGTGCTCGGTCATCAGTCGCGCAGTTCCCGGCCGGTGAGTTCGAGGAAGACGTCTTCGAGGGTACGCCGCCGCACGCGCAGGTCCTCGGCGAGGATCCCGGCCGAGGCGCACCAGGCGGTGACCGTGGCCAGGAACTCCGGGCCCAGGGCGTCGGGGTCGTCGGTGGTGACCACGTACTCGCGGCCGCCGCCGACGGCGGTCGCCGACCCGACCCGGCCGCCCTCGGGCAGGGCGGCCCGCAGCGCCCCGGCGTCCAGGGGCCCGGCGGCGGAGAAACGCACCTCGCGGCGGTCGCCGGTCAGCTCGCGGGGGCTCCCCTGCGCGGCCACGGAGCCCCGGTCGACGACGATGACGTGGTCGGCGAGCCGCTCGGCCTCGTCCATGTGGTGGGTGGTGAGGATCACCGCCACCCCGGCGGCGCGCAGGGAGGCCACCAGGTCCCAGGTGGCCATCCGCGCCTGCGGGTCCAGCCCGGCGGTCGGTTCGTCGAGGAAGACCAGTTCGGGGCGGCCGACCACCGCGCAGGCCAGGGACAGGCGCTGCTGTTGCCCGCCGGACAGGCGGCGGAACGGGGTGGCGGCGGCGGAGGTCAGGCCGAGGCGCTCCAGCAGGAGGTCGGGGTCGATCGGACGGGCGTGGAAGGAGGCCATCAGACGCAGCCACTCGCCCGCGCGGGCGCCGGTGGGCACGCCGCCGGACTGGGGCATCACCCCGACGCGGGGCTTGAGCGCGGCGGCGTCGGCGACCGGGTCCAGGCCCAGGACGCGCACCCGCCCGCCGTCGGCACGGCGGAACCCCTCGCAGATCTCGATGGTGCTCGTCTTGCCCGCGCCGTTGGGGCCGAGCAGCGCCGTGACCGCGCCCCTGCGCGCGGTGAACGTCAGGTCGGCGACTGCGGTGGTGGCACCGTAGCGCTTGACCAGGTCGACGACCTCGACCGCGGCTGTGTCCATGGGCCATGAGTCTACGTGCGGCCCGGTGGGGCGGGGCACCGGCCCGGGGCGGCGCCGTCGGGCGCGCGGTGCGCGGGCACGGGCCGCGGTGTCCGTATGGCGGAGCGGCGTCTCGCCATATGGGATATCGGACTGTTTCTCCGCCGGTCGGCGTTGTGACCGGCCGATGGCCACCGTGTGAATTCGCAGTTAGGCAAGGCTGACCTTCGTGACGAAGCGCATGAATGCGGGTTTGCCTACGCGGACTTATTTAGGCCACACTGATGTTGTCTAAAACACGAGCGGCGTCCGGAGAAGGGAGGGGAGCACTGTGCCCGACGCGACCAGTGTGCCCCGCCCGATGTCCGGTCCCGATCGCGGGGCCGAGAACGGCACCCGTGCCCGGGTCGCGCGGCTCATTCTCGAACAGGGCCCGATCACCGCCTCCACCCTGGGGGAACGGCTCGGACTCACCCCGGCGGCCATCCGCCGTCACCTCGACAACCTGACCAGCGAGGGCATGGTCGAGGGCCGCGACGCACGACCCGTCGGCGGACGCCGGCGCAGGGGTCGCCCGGCGCGCGTCTTCGCCATCACCGAGGCCGGGCGGGACGCCTTCGTCCACGCCTACGACGACCTCGCCTCCAGCGCGCTCCGCTTCCTCGCGGAGACCGCCGGCCCCGAGGCCGTCGGCGAGTTCGCCCAGCGTCAGGTCGCCGACCTGGAGAGGCGCTACAAGCCACTGCTGGACGCGGTTCCTCCCGAACAGCGCGTCCGGCTCCTGGCCGAGGCCCTGTCCAACGACGGTTACGCCGCCACCGCGGGCCGGGCGCCCGCACCCGGGGGCGGCGACCAACTGTGCCAGCACCACTGCCCCGTCGCCCACGTCGCCGCCGAGTTCCCGCAGCTCTGCGAGGCCGAGATCGAGGCCTTCTCGCGGCTTCTGGGCACCCCGGTGCGTCGGCTGGCCACCATCGCCCACGGCGACGGTGTCTGCACCACGCACGTCACCCCTCGGGGGGACGGGGCGAGCGGGGGCGATGGCACCCCCGCGACCAACGCCACCCGCCAGGGGGCGGGCGGCTCGGAACACCACAAGGACGTCTGAGTCCAGGAGGAGTCCGCGCATGACGTCTATCGCGCACCCCGAGCTCGAAGGGCTCGGCAATTACGAGTACGGCTGGGCCGACTCCGACGAGGCCGGGTCGAAGGCCCGCCGCGGTCTCAACGAAGAGGTCGTTCGCGACATCTCCGCCAAGAAGGACGAGCCGGAGTGGATGACCAAGCTCCGCCTCAAGTCCCTGCGGCTCTTCGACAAGAAGCCCATGCCCAACTGGGGCGCGGACCTGTCCGGGATCGACTTCGACAACATCAAGTACTTCGTGCGGTCCACGGAGAAGCAGGCGACCTCCTGGGAGGAGCTGCCCGACGACATCAAGAACACCTACGACAAGCTGGGCATCCCCGAGGCCGAGAAGCAGCGCCTCGTCGCCGGTGTCGCCGCCCAGTACGAGTCCGAGGTCGTCTACCACCAGATCCGTGAGGACCTGGAGGAGCAGGGCGTCGTCTTCCTGGACACCGACACCGCCCTCAAGGAGCACCCGGAGATCTTCGAGGAGTACTTCGGCTCGGTGATCCCGCCCGGCGACAACAAGTTCGCCGCGCTCAACACCGCCGTGTGGAGCGGCGGGTCCTTCATCTACGTGCCCAAGAACGTGCACGTGGAGATCCCGCTCCAGGCCTACTTCCGGATCAACACCGAGAACATGGGCCAGTTCGAGCGGACGCTGATCATCGTCGACGAGGGCGCCTACGTCCACTACGTCGAGGGCTGCACCGCGCCGATCTACAAGTCGGACTCGCTGCACTCCGCGGTCGTCGAGATCATCGTCAAGAAGAACGCGCGCTGCCGCTACACGACCATCCAGAACTGGTCGAACAACGTCTTCAACCTGGTCACCAAGCGCGCCATCGCCGAAGAGGGCGCCACCATGGAGTGGATCGACGGCAACATCGGCTCCCAGGTCACCATGAAGTACCCGGCCGTCTACCTCATGGGCGAGCACGCCAAGGGCGAGACCCTGTCGATCGCCTTCGCCGGTGAGGGCCAGCACCAGGACACCGGCTCCAAGATGGTGCACTGCGCGCCCAACACCTCCTCCACCATCATCTCCAAGTCGGTGGCACGCGGCGGGGGCCGCGCCTCCTACCGGGGTCTGGTGCAGGTGCAGGAGGGCGCCGACCACGCCAAGTCCTCCGTCAAGTGCGACGCGCTGCTGATCGACACCATCAGCCGCTCGGACACCTACCCCTACAACGACCTGCGCGAGGACGACGCCGAACTCGCGCACGAGGCGACCGTCTCCAAGGTCAGCGAGGACCAGCTGTTCTACCTCATGAGCAGGGGGATGGACGAGGACGAGGCCATGGCCATGATCGTGCGCGGGTTCGTCGAGCCCATCGCGCGCGAGCTGCCCATGGAGTACGCGCTGGAACTGAACCGGCTGATCGAGCTTCAGATGGAAGGAGCGGTTGGTTAAGTTGACCAGCCCGAGCATCGAACCCAAGGCCCACAGTCACGGTCTCGGGGACATCCCGTTCTCCAAGTTGGCCACCCACGGGTCCTTCGACGTGAACGACTTCCCCGTCCCCACCGGTCGTGAGGAGGAGTGGCGGTTCACCCCGATCCGCCGCCTCAGGGGCCTGCACGACGGCAGCGCCGTCGCCGACGGCACCGACAAGCTCGACGTCGACGCCCCCGAGGGCGTCACGGTGGAGCGCGTCGGCCGCGACGACTCCCGGATCGGCACCGCCGGCCGCCCCGCGGACCGCGTGGTCGCCCAGGCCCACACCTCCTTCGAGGAGGCCACGGTCGTCACCGTCGCCCAGGGCAAGGCCCTGGACCGGCACGTGACCATCGACCGGGAGGCGCAGGGCGGGACCCGCTTCGACCAGTACGTCATCGACGTCAAGCCGCTGGCCGAGGCGGTCATCGTCCTCAACCAGACCGGTGGCGGCGTGCGCGCGGGCAGCGTGGACGTCCACGTCGGCGAGGGCGCCCGGCTCACCCTGGTCAGCCTCCAGGACTGGGACGGCGACGCCGTCGACGTCACCCAGCACAACGCCCAGGTCGCCAAGGACGCCACGTTCAAGTCGATCGTCATCACGCTGGGCGGCGACCTGGTCCGGCTCTCCCCGAAGGTGGCCTACACCGGGCGCGGCGGCAACGCCGAGCTGCACGGCCTGTACTTCACCGGCGACGGCCAGCACCACGAGCACCGCTCGCTGATCGACCACAACCTCTCGCACACCCGCTCCCGCGTGGAGTACAAGGGCGCGCTCAGCGGCAAGGACGCGCACGGTGTCTGGATCGGTGACGTGATCATCGGCGAGGGCACCACCGGCACGGACTCCTACGAGCACAACCGCAACCTCCAGCTCACCGACGACACCCGCGTGGACTCGGTGCCGAACCTGGAGATCTTCACCGGTGAGGTGGAGGGCGCCGGCCACGCCGCCGCCAGCGGTCGCCTCGACGACATCCACCTGTTCTACCTGCGCTCGCGCGGTATCCCGGAGGACGAGGCGCGCCGCCTGGTCATCCGCGGCTACTTCCTGGAGCTCATCAACCGGATCCCGGTCGAGGACCTGCGCGACGAGATCATGGCCAAGGTCGAGCGGAAGCTGGCCGCACATGAGTGAGACCAAGCAGTGGGTGAAGGTCGCCGAGCTCTCCGAGATCCCCGAGGAGGGGGCTCTGGGGGTCGAGCTCGACGACCGGACCCCGGTCGCCCTGGTCCGCTCCGAGGGCGAGGTCTACGCCGTGCGGGACGTGTGCTCGCACGCCGAGGTCCGCCTCTCGGAGGGCGAGGTCGAGGACGGCACCATCGAGTGCTGGCTGCACGGTTCCTGCTTCGACCTGAGCTCGGGGGCGCCGATCAACCCGCCCGCCACCCAGCCGGTCCCCACCTACGACGTGAAGATCGACGGCGACGACGTGCTCGTGTCGCTGGATGAGAAGAATTCCTGAGGCCTGAAATGACGAAGTTCGAGATCCGCGGTCTGCGCGCCGACGTCCTGATCGGAGAGGACGAGCGGCAGGAGATCCTCAAGGGCGTCGACCTGACCATCAACTCCGGTGAGACCCACGCCATCATGGGCCCCAACGGCTCCGGCAAGTCCACCCTCGCCTACGCGATCGCGGGCCACCCGCGCTACGAGATCACCGAGGGCGAGGTCCTGGTCGACGGCGAGAACATCCTGGAGATGAGCGTCGACGAGCGCGCCCGCGCCGGCGTGTTCCTGGCCATGCAGTACCCGGTCGAGGTCCCGGGCGTGTCCATGTCCAACTTCCTGCGCAGCTCCGTGACCGCGGTGCGGGGCGAGGCCCCCAAGCTCCGCCAGTTCTCCAAGGAGCTGCAGGGCGCGATGAAGGACCTGGCCATCGACTCGGCGTTCGCCGCCCGCGGCGTCAACGAGGGCTTCTCCGGCGGTGAGAAGAAGCGCCACGAGATCCTCCAGCTGGAGCTGCTCAAGCCGAAGGTCGCCATCCTCGACGAGACCGACTCCGGCCTCGACGTCGACGCGCTCAAGGTCGTGTCCGAGGGCGTCAACCGCGCCAAGGCCGGCGGCGAGATGGGCGTCATGCTCATCACGCACTACACCCGCATCCTCAACTACGTGAAGCCGGACTTCGTCCACGTCTTCGCCAACGGCCGCGTCGCCGAGTCCGGCGGCCCGGAGCTGGCCGACGCGCTCGAGGCCGACGGCTACGAGCGGTTCGTGAAGGCGGGCGCGTAACCGTGACCCTCCGCGAGTTCGGTCGGCCCGGGACGGGCCCGCTCGACACCCAGGCGATCCGGAAGGACTTCGAGATCCTCTCCCGGACCGTCCGTGACGAGCGCCCTCTGGTGTACCTCGACTCAGGGGCGACCTCCCAGAAGCCGAGACGGGTACTGGACGCCGAACGCGAGTTCTACGAGCGCCACAACGCGGCCGTGCACCGCGGCGCCCACCAGCTCGCGGAGGAGGCGACCGACGCCTACGAGGCCGCCCGGGAGACCATCGCCCGGTTCGTCGGGGCGGTCCCCGGTGAGGTGGTGTTCACCAAGAACGCCACCGAGGCGATCAACCTCGTCGCCTACGCGATGAGCAACGCGGCCACGGCCGACGACGGGCTCCGCCGCTTCGAGGTGGGGCCCGGGGACGAGATCGTCGTCACCGAGATGGAGCACCACGCCAACCTGGTGCCCTGGCAGCAGCTGTGCCAGCGCACCGGTGCGACGCTGCGGTGGTTCCCGGTCACCGAGGAGGGGCGCCTCGACCTGTCCGACCTGGACGACCTGGTCAACGAGCGCACCCGCATGGTGGCCTTCGCCCACCAGTCCAACGTGCTGGGCACGGTCAACCCGGTGGCGACCATCGTCGCCCGCGCCCGCGAGGTCGGTGCGCTGGTGCTGCTGGACGCCTGCCAGTCGGTCCCGCACATGCCGGTGGACGTCGCCGAGCTGGGCGTGGACTTCCTGGCCTTCTCCGGGCACAAGATGCTCGGTCCCAACGGGATCGGCGTCCTGTGGGCCCGGCGGGAGCTGCTGGAGGCCATGCCGCCGTTCATCACCGGCGGGTCCATGATCGGCGTCGTGCACATGGAGTACTCCACGTGGGCCGAGCCGCCGCAGCGGTTCGAGGCCGGGGTGCCCATGGCGCCGCAGGCGGTCGCCCTGGCCGCGGCCTGTGACTACCTCAGCGAGGTGGGCATGGACCGGGTGGCCGAGCACGAACACCGGCTCACGGCGTACGCGCTGGAGCGGGTGGGCGCCGTCGAGGGCGTGCGGATCATCGGTCCCACTGAGGCCGTGGACCGCGGGAGCGCGGTGTCGTTCGTCGTGGACGGCATCCACCCCCACGACCTGGGTCAGGTCCTGGACGACCGGGGCGTGGAGGTGCGGGTGGGCCACCACTGCGCCTGGCCGCTGCACCGCAGGCTCGGCATCCCCGCGACCACGCGCGCGTCGTTCTACCTCTACAACACCCTGGAGGACGTGGACGCGCTCGTGTCGGCGATCCAGGACGCGCAGCGGTTCTTCGGAACCCGGCCCTGAAGCGAGCGAGGAACAGCCTGACCATGCAGCTGGACGCGATGTACCAGGAGATCATCCTGGACCACTACCGCAACCCCCACCACAAGGGACTGCGGGACCCGCACAACGCGGAGGCGCACCACATCAACCCCACCTGTGGGGACGAGGTGACGCTCCGGGTGGCGCTGACCCCCTCCGACGGGGCGGCCCTCGACGACAGGGCGGTCGTCAGCGACGTCTCCTACGAGGGGATGGGCTGCTCGATCAGCCAGGCCAGCACCTCGGTGCTCACCGACCTGCTGATCGGGCGCACGGTCGCCGAGGGCATGGCCACCCTGGAGGCCTTCACCGAACTCATGCAGTCCAGGGGCCGGGGCGAGCCCGACGAGGACGTGCTGGAGGACGCGGTGGCCTTCGCCGGCGTGTCGAAGTACCCGGCGCGGGTCAAGTGTGCCCTGCTGGGGTGGATGGCCTGGAAGGACGCTGTGTCGAAGTCCCTGGAGAAGGAAGGCGCCCGATGAGCGAGAACGAGACGGTGAAGGCCGGGGCCGCCGAGGGCGCCGAGTCCGCCGCGCCCCTGTCCCCCGAGGCCGAGCAGCTGGTCGAGGAGATCAGCGAGGCGCTCAAGGACGTGATCGACCCCGAGCTGGGCGTCAACGTCGTGGACCTGGGGCTGCTGTACGGGGTGAGCGCCGATGACGACATCATCACCCTGGACATGACCCTGACCAGCGCGGCGTGCCCGCTGACCGACGTGATCGAGGACCAGGCCACCAGCGCCCTGGACGAGTTCGAGCGCGAGGTCAGGATCAACTGGGTCTGGATGCCGCCGTGGGGTCCGGACAAGATCACCGACGACGGGCGGGACCAGCTGCGCATGCTGGGCTTCAACGTCTGAGGAACGCGTCGAGCGTGCGGGCGGGCCGGGACCCTGCGGGGTTCCGGCCCGCTTGTGCTATCTCGCTCTCTGGGTGACGATGATGCAGGCCAGCACGGCCACGGCGGCGATCGGAGCGGCGGGTGTGAGGGGCTCGCCCAGCAGCAGCACCGCCCACGACAGGGTGAGCACGGGCTGGGCGAGCTGGAGCTGGCTGCCCCGGGCCACACCGATGATCGCCATGCCGCCGTACCAGGCCACGAAACCGCCGAACTGGCTGATGAGCACGAGGTAGGCCAGTCCGGTCACCGCTGTCGGAGTGGGGTGCGCCGGCTCCCACGCCAGGGCGAGCGCCGACGCCGGGACGAACACCGGCAGCGAGAACACCAGCGCCCAGGCGATGACCCGCCACCCGGGCGTCCGGGCGGCGAGGCGGCCGCCCTCCGCGTACCCGGCGGCGCCGCCCACGACCGCGCCGATCATGTACAGGTCTCCGGTCGAGGGGACGCCGCCGCTGCGCAGGAACGTGAACGCGACGACCACGGCGGTCCCGGCCACCGCGGCGGCCCAGAACACGGGGGAGTGGCGCACGCCCGTGCGCACGGCGGCGTAGGCGGCGGTGGCGATGGGCATCGCGCCCACGACGACCGCGGCGTTCCCGGTGGAGGTGGTCTGGAGGGCGAGCGTGCTCAGGAGCGGGAAGAGCACCACGCACCCCAGGGCCACGACCAGGATCGGGGCGATCTGTCGGCGGTCGGGTAGCGGTACCCGTGCCACCCGTAGCGCCACGGCGGCCAGCAGCCCGGCCAGGGCGCAGCGCACGGCCGTCACGGTCCAGGGGCCGAATCCGTCCAGTGCCCAGGCCGTGGCGGGGAGGCTGAACGAGAAGCTGAGCACGCCCAGGGCGGCGAGGGTGGTTCCGGTGCGGACCGCTACCGGATTCTCGTCGATAGCGCTATTCTGTACTCTCATGAAAGAGAGTAGCAGTGTGGGCGCTCTCGCCGCATCGCTGCGTCGTGACTTCGAGCGCTACCAGCCCGGGGAGAAGCTGCCGTCGAGCCGCGCGCTGGTGGAGCGGTACGGCGTCGGTCCCGTGACCGTCTCCCGGGCCGTCGCCCAACTGGCGGCCGAGGGCGTGCTCGTCACCCGGCCCGGAGCCGGAGCCTTCCGGGCCGAGCGGTCGGCCCCGGCCCGGCGCGGCGGGGATACCTCGTGGCAGGAGGTCGCGCTCAGCGCGGAGACCGCGACCGGGCCCGGCGGTTCCGTGCCCCGCTCCGTCGAGGACGCCGGGGTCCTGGCGACGCTCGCCGCGCCGCCGCCGGGCACGATCTCCTTCCAGGGCGGCTACCTGCACCCCTCGCTCCGACCCGACCGGGCGATGGCCGCCGCCCTGGCGGGCGCCGCGCGCCGGCCGGGCGTGTGGGAGCAGCCGCCGATCGGGGGGATCGAGGAGCTGCGCGGCTGGTTCGCGCGCGAGATCACCGGTCCCACCGGGCACCTGGACGCCTCGCACGTCCTGATCACGGCGGGAGGGCAGAGCGCGCTCACCACCGCGCTGCGCGCCCTCGCCCCGCCCGGCGGGTCAGTCCTGGTGGAGTCGCCCACCTACGCGGGGCTCCTGGCGGTGGCGCGCGCCTGCGGGATGCGGCCGGTTCCGGTGCCCGTGGACGCCGACGGGCTGCGCACGGAACTGCTGGAGGGGGCCTTCCGCGCCACCGGGGCGCGCGTGCTCGTCTGCCAGCCGCTCTTCCACAACCCCACGGGCGCCGTGCTCGCCCCCGAACGCAGGGCGCGGGTCCTGCGGATCGCGCGGGAGGCGGGCGCCTTCGTCGTGGAGGACGACTTCGCCCGGCGCCTGGCCCACGCCGACGCCGGGTCGCAGCCACCGCCGCTGGCCGCCGACGACGAGCACGGCACCGTCGTGCACGTCTGCTCCCTGACCAAGGCCACCTCGCCGAGCCTGCGGGTGGGCGCCCTGGCCGCCCGGGGCCCGGTACTGCGCCGTCTGCGCGCCATCCAGGTGGTCGACAGCTTCTTCGTGCCGCGCCCCCTCCAGGAGGCGACCCTGGAACTGGTCGGTTCCCCCGCCTGGCGCCGCCACCTGGGCGCGCTCGCGGCTGGACTGGCCGAGCGCCGCACCGCGATGACGGCCGCCCTGCTCAGGGAACTGCCCGGGCTGGAGCAGCCGGTCTCGCGGCGCGGCGGCTACCACCTGTGGCTCCCGCTGCCCGAGGGCGCGGACGAGCGCGGGGTCGTCGCCGAAGCGCTCCGCTCGGGAGTCGCCGTGGCCCCGGGCCACGTCTACTTCCCGGCCGAACCGCCGGGGCCGCACCTGAGGCTCAGCTTCGCGGCCACGGCGGGAGCCCACGAGATCGACGAGGGGGTGCGCCTGCTCGCCGGGGTGCTGCGCTGACCGCGCCCGTCGTCGGACCGGGCCGAGTGGCGTAGGTGTCCGCCACCCCGCTCAGCGGTGGTGGGCGATACCGGCCAGGACGTGGACCTCGTGGGCGACGTCGTGCGGGGTCCGTGCCGGGCGGCGGAACGGGATGCGCACGTCGTGGTCGCCGTCGGCGGACTCCAGACGCAGCAGCAGGCCGAAGCGGTCCACCCCCAGCGGGCGGGGGCGGCCGTCCGGGAGCGGGGTGTCGCACCACTCCAGGAGCGCGTACAGGAGGTCGGCGTGGGCCTCCTCCAGGTGGCGCAGCCACGGGCCCTCCCAACGGCCGAACGGGTCGGGGCGGGCGCGCCCGAACTCGCCCGGGTGGAGCAGGTGGCAGCCGTCCTGGGCGGAGTGCACGATCAGGTGGGGCGCCAGGACGACCATGGTGAACCCGTGCCCGAGGTCGAGGAGGCGCTCGTCCGGGTCCGCGGCCAGGACGTTCAGCGCCAGCTCGCGCGCCTCGTCCGGGTCCGGAACGCCCAGCTCGCCGCTGATCCACAGCAGGGAGCGGGTGGGGTCGCGCAGGTCCAGCGGGGCGACGTCGATGAACTCGACGGTCGCCTCCAGGGACCCCGCGCCGACCTCGTTCAGGATCGGATGCCCGTCGGGGACCAACAGCGTGATCTCGTCGTCCGGGCCGGTGTGGCAGACGGGGGCGGGCAGGTCCACCGACAGGTCGGCGGTGGTCACGGTCGCGGGGTTGGGGCGGGCCAGGACCGAACGCGCGCGTTCGGCGGGGGACGGCTCCAGGGCACGGCGGAACGCGCGCATGAGGATCACCTCACCTCTCTTAGGTAAGGCTAACCTACATGCATTGCGTCTCCGAGGGTAGTCCTGTGTGCCGTGAACCCGTGAGGGCCCCCGGGCGGTCCGCCCGGGGGCCCTCACGGCGTGGTCGGTCAGCGGGCGGCGAACAGCCCGGCGCGCAGTTCTCCGGCGATGTCGGTGTCCCCGCGCAGTTCGAGCCGGTCGATGAGCGACTGGGGGTCGGCGAGGGCGGCGTCGTCCTCGCTGATCCGTCGGGCCAGGATCCGCAGCGACTCCTCGGTGGAGGCGTGCGCGGTGTACCCGCTCAGGTGCAGGGCGCGCCCGGCGGGTGAGTAGCCGCTCAGGTCGGTCGACGGCAGCTTGCGGGCGTCGAGCCGGTCGCCGGCGACGGTGATGAACATCCGGTCACCGGGCTGGGCCGCCTGCCGCCGCAGCAGCGGACGCAGGGAGTCGAACGCGGGCTGGTCGCGCCACACGAGCACGAGCAGGTCCGCGCCGGGGGCGGTCAGGCACAGCAGACGGCCCGGCTGGAGGCCCAGATGCGTCGCGTAGCGCGCCGGGACCGCCACGGGAGCGCCGTTGAGGTGGTCGGCGGTGATGTCGACCCGGTGCCACCAGCGCCCGTCCGGGGCGCGGAAGCACCGCGCCGCCATCGCCGGGTCGCCCGGGGCGACGGGACCCGTCGGGGCGGTCGCGGAGGGCGGGGGAACGGCCGGGATCGGACCGGAGGGCACGGGGTCGGGTCGGTGCGCGGTCGCGGGCGGGGGGTACTCGGCTCTGTGCGGGCGGACCTCGGGCGCCGGAGCGGAGGGGGACTCCTCGGCGGCCGGGGCCGCGTGCCCCTCGGGACGGCGCCGGATGGGCAGCCCGTTCTCGGTCCGGGCGCCGGAACCGCCGGACGAGCCGCTGGCGGGCGCCTCCATCGGCACCGACGGGTCGACGAACACGTGCCCGTCCTTGAGGCTCACCCCCGGGGTGCTCAGCAACCAGGCCCGCAGCTCCTGCTGGCGGATGCCGATCTGCCCCAGGCGGATACCCGCCTCGGTGAGGCTCGGGGCGTCGGTCAGCAGCTCGCGGGTCTGCCAGCGCAGGCGGTTGGGGTCGTCGGCGATCAGCCAGCCGTTGTGCATCCGGCGGTCGGTGAACAGGGTGATGACCACCCGCCACAGCGGCGTGTGCAGCGTGGGCACGTTCACGGCGTGGTCGGCGTGCGCGTTGATCAGCCGGTCGATGGTGGTGGCCGACCCCAGCTGCTCGGACAGCTCGCGCAGGTGCTTGGTGATCGGCGCGCCCTCGGGGGAGTTGAGCCACCGCAGCAGGCGTTCCTCGACCCGGCGCTGGGCCGCCCGGATCTCGCTGACGTCCACCGCGATCTGCTCGGAGAGCACGCGGATGCTGATCGGGTCGGTGGCGAAGAGCCGTTCCGCGGCCACCGTGCGCTCCAGGTCGGGCCAGGAGCGGAACAGGCCGTCGACCAGGTCGACCAGCGGGTGCTCCCCCAGGGCGGGCGCGGACGGTTCCTCCTCCACGGGCGCGGAGCGCATCGCCTTGGGCGGACCGAAGGAGGGGCGGCGCAGCGTGCGTCCGGGGCCCAGCAGGGAGCTGCGGAACTGCGAGCGCAGGTCCCCGAGCCCCTCGGCGACGACGGCCTCGGCGCCCTGGACCCCGCCCGGGATCATCGCGGCGGAGCTGACCATGGCGGTCGGCGCGGACGTCTGTCCGACCGCGGCGGCCTCGACCGTCCTGGCGTCCTCCGGGGCGAACTGGTCCTCGGCGCGTTGGGCGCGCAGGGCCCGAAGCGTGCGGATGGCGCGGGTCGCCGGGGTCTGCGGAGGTGTCGGGTCGAGCCCGGCACCCTCGGAGACCTCCGACCCGTCGGCCGCGCCCGTCGCGGCGGTGAGATACTCCAGCGCGCTCCGCACGTGATCGGGGGCGGAGCCCGGCAGCCAGTGCGCGACCGTGCGCACGGCCTCCTGCATCAACGCGGGGGAGGGCATGGGACCGCTGGGCAGTTCGCAGCAGGGCTGGAGGGCTCGCCAGGCCACCGTGCTGACGATGTCGAGGACACCGCAGCCGGGGATCGGCCACTCCCGGATCTCCTGGGGGCTGGCGGAGATGAGGTGCTCCCAGTCGCCCGCGGTCGCGGTGACCGCGCCGCGTACCGGCTCGGCCAGGTCGGCGCAGTCCACCGGTTGGGTGCGCAGGCTCGGGAGGAACTCGCTGAGCGGCACGTGCGCCCACTGTTCGGTGGCCAGCCGGGCGATGCCGTGGGCGAGCCAGGGCGGCCCGGCGATGTCGAGCACGCGGGCCACGGGAAGGGAGTGCCACCAGCCGTCGATGAGCCGGTCGTGGTGGAGCAGGGGTGCCACGTCCGGCGACCGCGACCACCGCAGGGCGGGAGCGAGGTCGACGAGGCAGATCGGGGAGACGGCGTTCATCCGCTGGGGACCTCGACCTCCTGGTGACTGCACGTGAATTGGGAGGGAACCGCACGGGCCTTCGGTTCGGTGCACCACAGTACGCGCCCTTCACCCATGGGGAGCCGGACCGGTGGGGCCGGTCGGTCGTGCCGTGAGCGGACACGGCGTGCCGGGGGACAGGGGCGCCGTGAGTACTTGACGGAGATCGTACGTGGCCGGAAGCCACATGGGTACCCCCAGGACGTCCCGGGCTCCCTCGACCCGACTGTGACCCGGCCGTGCGGGGACCGTGACAAGGGCCATCGCGGACGCGGCGGTCCCTGTCGATGTGAGCCACCTCATACCCTTCGGGGGGTGGCGGAGGGCCGCCGTGGCCGGTGGTTCCGGCGCGCGGGCCGCCCGCCGAACCAGGCCGGACCAGGGTGTCCGACGCGTCCCGAACCCTCCCCGTTCCGGCGTGCTGACACCGGTCACGGGTATGCTGATCGGGCACTGTCCTCGTCCGAACGCCCTTCGGTCGGGGGGCCGCCCAGCGGCCGCCCGGGGTCGACGGTGTTCGGATCGGGGCGGCGGCATCGCGGCCCCTGCCAGACTTCCGTTCCGCGCGCCCTCGGCGCAACGCGCGCGTGGGGCGGTCGAGCCGGACGATTGGTTGACGTGACTGACGTAGAGACGAATCCCCCAGTGGCCGCGCGCGCGAGCAGACCGGACGCCATCCGGTCCTACGTCGCGATCGGCGACAGCATCACCGAGGGGATGGAAGACGACAGCGGCCCGAACGGCGAGTACCGAGGCTTCGCCGATCGTCTCGCGGAGCACCTCGGCTCCTACGCACCCGACTTCCGCTACGCGAACCTCGCCGTGCGCGGCCGCAGGATGCGGCACATCTTCGGTGAACAGCTCGACCAGACCCTGGAGTGGAAGCCGGACCTGGTGACCGTCCTGGCGGGCGGCAACGACGTGCTGCGGCCCGGCGGGGACCTGGACGAACTCGCCGAGCAGTTCGAGACGGGCATCCGGAGGCTGCGCGACGCCGGGATCCGCGTCGTGATCCTGTCCGGCCACGACACCGGGTGGATTCCCGTCCTGCGCTACTACCGGGGCCGCATCGCCGTGTTCAGCATGCACATGCGCGCCGTCGCCGAGCGCACCGGCACCGAGATCGTGGACCTGTGGGCGCTCAACGCCCTCACCGACTCCCGTGCCTGGAGCGACGACCGCCTCCACCTCAACGGCACCGGGCACCGGATCGTCGCGGCCCGCGTCGCCGACCTGCTCGGCTTCCCGATGGGCTCCCGTGAGTCCTGGACCGACCCGTGGAGCACCCCGCCCCAGCAGCTGCCGCGCATCCTGCGCCGTCGGGAGAACCGCCGCTGGGCCCGCCAGTACCTGGTGCCGTGGCTGCGCCGCCGTGCCCTGGGCCGGTCCTCGGGCGACGGCCGCCTGCCCAAGCGGCCCACGCTGGACTACCTGCACGACGAGGCCACCCGGGAGCGCATGGCGCGCGCCATCGAGGAGGCCGCGCAGCGCGGCGGGTTCGAGACCGTGGACGAGGGCGTGCCGACCAGCAGCCCCTCGGGCACGAAGGGCCCCGCGCCCAGCCACTAGCGGGCACGGGCGGGGGTCGGCCGCGCGCCGCACGCCTCGGGTGCGCGCCCGGGACGGCGCGGACCCGGATCAGCTGCGTGAGAGCGACTGGATCAGGTCGGACACGTGGACCACGCCCACGACCTGGCCGTAGGAGTTGACGGCGATCAGGTCCTCGTAGACGCGCGCGTTGTCCTGCCCGGCCACACGCAGCGCGGCGATCGCCGACATCCACGCGGGCACGGTCCTCGGCGACTCCGCCAGCCGCATCGAGGGCCGCTTGGCGTGCAGCGCGTGCCCGTACCGGCCGGTCACCGACAGCAGGAACCGCGTCCGGTCGATGACGCCCAGCGGGCGGTCCCGGTGGTCGATGAGGATGACGCTGTTGAGCGCCGGGTCGCCGGTGAACGCGTCGATGATCTCCTCGGCGGTGGAGTCGGAGTCGAAGCCCACCGGCGGGAGCATGAACTCGGTGATCTGCGGTCCGGCGTCGCCCGGGTCCTGGTCGGTCGGCACGGGTTCGGGCACGGGCGTCACGCGTTCGCCCGGCCGCCAGTCGCTGTCGGCGAAGAAGTCACCGGTCCCCACGCGCAGGCCGCAGCGGCGCAGTCGGACGACGTCCTCGGCGCTGGACACGCCCGCCGCCATCGCGTAGACCCCGCTGCCCCGGCCGATCCGGGCCAGCCCCTCGACGATGGTGGTCCGCCGTTGGTCGGAGGAGACCCCCGACACGATCGTGGGGTCCAGGCGGACGAGGAACGGCGTGGTCTCCAGGATCAGGTCGGGCCGGACGAGGGCGCTGCCGAAACCGCACCGGAAGCCGACGGCGCGCAGCCGCGCCACACCGGCGGCGACGGTCTGACGGGGCAGGTCGGCCAGGTCCGCGGTGAGCATGAACGTGATGTCGCGCGGGCGTCGGCCCGCCTGGCGCAGTCGACTCTCGACCAGCGAGACGAACTCGTCGCCCGCGGTCAGCGTCCGCGCGGGCAGCGGAAGGACGAGCGGCAGCAGGCTCTCGGTGCCCGCCGCCTCCTTGACCAGCGTCAGCAGCCACTCGGCGACCACGACCTGTTCCCGGGTGGTCACCTCGGCGACGCCGTCCCGGTTGGCCGGCGGCAGGGACGTGACGACCTCGACGGCCACGACCGCTCCGGAGTCGAGGTCCACGACGGGCCGGTAGGTCACGGAGCCGGAGGAGCGCCGGGGCGCCGGCGGGATCGTGTCGGTATGCGGGATTTCGGCCAGATGCTGGGGCGAGTGGACAGTCACGTTCCCATGGTGACGGGCCCCGATTCCGAGAAGAAGGCCTGTGGGCCGCTGTTCAGCAGACCTTCACCTGGACGCAGTCCCAGCCGGTGCGCGCACGGTCACCCGGGCCGGACACGGCGAACGGGCGCCACGGCGGTGCCGTGACGCCCGGGAGAGGCCGGGTCAGGCGCGGCGGAACGCCAGGGCGACGTTGTGCCCGCCGAAGCCGAAGGACTCGTTGATGGCCGCCACGTCGCCGGGGGGCATGTCCCGGGGCTTGTCGCGGACGATGTCCACGACGACCTCCGGGTCGAGCTCCTCGATGTTGATCGTCGGCGGGATGCGGCCGTCGTGCAGGGCCAGGACCGTGGCGATCGACTCCACGGCGCCCGCGCCGCCCAGCAGGTGGCCGGTCATCGACTTGGTCGAGGTCACCGCGACGCGGTCGGTGGCGCTGTCGCCCAGAGCGGTGCGGATCGCGCGGGTCTCGCCGACGTCGCCGGCGGGCGTCGACGTGGCGTGCGCGTTGACGTGCACGATGTCGCTCGGCGCGAGGCCGCCGTCGGCCAGGGCCAGGTCGATCGCCCGGGCCTGGCCCGCGCCCTCGGGGTCGGGCTGGACGATGTCGTAGGAGTCGGCGGTGTAGCCCACACCGGCGGCGTGCGCGTACACGCGGGCGCCGCGCCCGGCGGCGTGCTCCGCGGACTCCAGGACGATGATCCCGGCGCCCTCGCCCATGACGAACCCGTCACGGTCCTTGTCCCACGGGCGGGAGGCGCCCTGCGGGTCGTCGTTGCGGGTCGACAGGGCGCGCATGGACGCGAACGAGGCGATGTTGAGCGGGTGGATCGCCGCCTCGGTGCCTCCGGCGATGACGATGTCGGCGCGGCCGTCGCGGATCATGTCGATCGCGTTGGCGATGGCCTCGGCGCTGGACGCGCAGGCGCTGACCGGGGCGTGCGCGCCGGCACGGGCGCCGTACTCCAGGGAGACCGCGGCGGCGGGGCTGTTGGGCATGAGCATGGGCACGGTGAACGGGGAGACCCGCTTCCAGCCCTTCTCACGGAAGGTGTCGTACTGCTCGAGGATGGTGAGGATGCCACCGATACCGCTGGAGACGACGACACCGAGGCGGAGGGGGTCGACCTCGGGGCTGCCCGCGTCGGCCCAGGCCTCCTCGGCGGCGATCAGGGCGAACTGCTGGGTGCGGTCGAGCCTGCGGAGCCTCGGTCGGGGAAGCTTCTCGGCGGGCTCCTGCGCGATGCGCCCGGCGAAGTGCACCGGGAGCGTCTCGTGCCAGTCGGGGTCGAGCATGGTGACACCGGACCGGCCGTCGAGGAGCGCGGACCATGTGGTCGCGACGTCACCCCCGAGGGGGGTGGTGGCGCCGAGGCCGGTGACGACGACATCGGTCTTGGACATGATCCGATCGCCCTTCTCGTGGATCGTACCCGGACGCGGGGAACCGGGAGGCGTTGGCGGATGTCTGGACGGGGCCGGGCGGCGCGCGGCCGCCGCGGTTCGCGGAGGGGGTCGCCGGGGCCGGTGCTCCCGGCCCCGGCGACCCGGGGACGCTACTTCTGGATGAAGGTGATGACGTCCTGGACCGTCTTCAGGTCCTTGAGCTGGTCGTCGGGGATCTCGACGCCGAACTTGTCCTGGGCGGCGACGGCGATCTCCACCATGGACAGCGAGTCGATGTCCAGGTCGTCGACGAAGCTCTTCTCCGGAGTGACCTCGGAGGGCTCGGTGCCGACGATCTCCTCGATGATCTCGCCGAGGCCGGTCAGGATCTCCTGCTCGCTGTGGGCCATGTCGTGTGTCTCCTTGCTTGACGTTCTGTTCCGGGGACGTCCCGCGCTGTGCGGGGCCGGCTCGTGCGGAGTGACCGCGGACCGGGGTGCGGGATCAGGGGATGCGGATCACCTGAGCGGCGTAGACCAGTCCCGCCCCGAAGCCCAGGGTGAGCACGATGCTCCCCGAGGGCAGTTCTCCGCGTCCGACCATGCGCGAGAGCGCGAGGGGAATGGACGCGGAGGAGGTGTTGCCAGCGGTGACGATATCGCGGGCCACGAGTGCCTGGGGCGCACCCAGCTTCCGGGCGATCGACTCCACGATGCGCAGATTGGCCTGGTGCGGCACGAACGCGGTCAGCTCACCGGGCTCCACCCCGGCCCTCTCGAGGGCCTCCAGCGCGACCTTGTACAGCTCCGTGGTGGTCCAGCGGAAGACCGCCTGACCCTCCTGGTAGAGGTACTTGTGGTCGCGCAGGTAGATCTTGTCGGCGCGGTCGCCGTCCGAGCCCCAGACGACGGGGCCGATGCCGTGCTCCTCGGCCGCGGAGACCACGACGGCGCCCGCGCCGTCGGCGAAGATCACGCAGGTGGACCGGTCGTCCCAGTCCACCCAGTCGCTGAGCTTCTCGGAGCCGACCACCAGCACGTTGCGGGCGCTCCCGGCGCGCACCGCGTCCGAGGCGACGCCGAGCGCGTAGCAGAAGCCCGCGCAGGCGGCGTTGACGTCGAAGGCGCCGGGGGCGGTGATGCCCAGGTGCGCGGCGACCGTCGCGGCGGTGTTGGGGATCTGGTCGGTGACGGTGCACGTGGCGACGATCACCAGGTCGATGTCGTCGGGGGACAGCCCGCTGGCCGCCAGCGCCTTGCCGCCCGCGGCCACGCCCATGCTCGCCACGGTGTCCTCGGGACCGGCGACGCGGCGCTCCTCGATGCCGACGCGGCTGCGGATCCACTCGTCGGTGGTCTCGACCCGGGCCTCCAGGTCGGCGTTGGTCACGACCCGCGGGGGCTGGTACTCACCGAAGGCGACGATGGTCGCGCCCGCGGGAGCGCTCGGGGTGTTGAACATGTCTCAGCCTTCCTGGTCGGCGCCCGCCGGGGCGCTGACCCCGGCGTGCTCCTTGATGAGGGCGGTGGCGCGGTCGATGTCGTCCGGCGTCTTCACCGCGAGCAGTTCGATCCCGCGCAGCGCCCGCTTGGCCAGGCCGGTGAGGGTGCCGGCCGGGGTCAGCTCGATCAGGGCGGTCACGCCCAGGTCGGCGAGGGTCTGGGTGCAGGAGTCCCAGCGGACCGGCGAGGAGATCTGGGAGACGAGGCGGTCGAGGTACTCCGAGCCGCGCTCGACGACGGCGCCGTCGGCGTTGGACAGCAGCCGGACCGTGGGGTCCTGGGGGGACAGGGGAGCGGCGGCCGCGCGGACGCGCTCCACGGCGGGGGCCATGTGCTCGGTGTGGAACGCGCCGGCGACGGAGAGGGGACGCAGTCGGGCGCGGGCGGGCGGGTTCTCCGCGAACGCGGCGAGCCGCTCGGTGGTCCCGGCGGCCACGATCTGCCCGGATCCGTTGTCGTTGGCGGGGGTCAGCCCGGCGTCCGCGACGGCCTGGAGCACCTCCTCGCGCACGCCCCCGAGGACGGCGGTCATGCCGGTCTCGGTGCGCGCGGCGGCGTCGGCCATGCCCCGGCCGCGCTCCGCGACCAGCGCGAGGGCGTCATGCGGGGACAGGACCCCGGCCACCGCCGCGGCGGTGAACTCGCCCACGCTGTGACCGGCGACGGCGTCCACGAGGGCGCGGTCGGCCGGCAGCGCCGGGGAGGGCGTGGTCAGTGTGCCCAGGATGGCGGAGGCGGCCGCCAGACCGGCGCTGACCAGCAGCGGCTGGGCGACGGCCGTGTCGCGGATCTCGTCCGCGTCGGCCTCGGTGCCGTAGCGGACCAGGTCGAGACCCGTGACCTCGGACCACGCGGCGAACTGTTCGGGGACACCGGACAGTTCGAGCCACGGGGAGAGGAAGCCGGGGACCTGGGCGCCTTGGCCTGGAGCAACGATTACAAGCACGTCATCAACCTTGCCCTGTGGGAGTTCACCAGTCAGAGGGGGAGGGACACGAAGTTCCCTCGGGGTCGTTTGTAGGCCCTCCACAAAACGGTAGTCGAGGGGCGGAGCCGCAGGTACGCGTTGAGTGTGAGAGATCACTCCGGGGCAGCCGGAGGGGCGCGCCAACTGGGACGCGGGACTCCGACGGCGCGCTCCGGAGCGCGGCTGACACGGGGCGGGCCGCCCCGGGCGGTCACGGGATGCGAACCTAGAGGTGTGAACACCCATGACCAGGATGCCCGAGACTCCTCCGGCGGGGGACAGGACCAGCCCGAGCAGGACCGCGTGCGCGCCGAGACCGTGCGGCGGTTGGAGCGCTCCATGGGCGCGCTCGGCACGGCCGCCGTCGCGCGCATGGACGAGCGGCTCGGCTGGTTCCGCCGGATGTCGGCCGAGGACCGGTCGTGGATCGGCCTGGTGGCGCAGTCGGGGGTGGCGGCCTTCGTCGACTGGTTCCGCAACCCCGTGCGCGGTCGGCCCGCGATCACCGTGGAGGTGTTCGGCACGGCTCCGCGCGAGCTGACCCGGTCGGTGTCCCTCCAGCAGACCGTCGACATGATCCGCGTGGTCATCGACGTGGTCGAGGCCCAGGTCGACGAACTCGCGGCGCCGGGCGGGGCCCAGCAGCTGCGCGAGGCGGTGCTGCGCTACACGCGGGAGGTGGCGTTCAGCTCGGCGAAGGTCTACGCGCGGGCGGCCGAGGCCCGGGGCGCGTGGGACGCCCGCCTGGAGGCGCTCATCGTCGACGCGCTGCTGCACGGCGACCGGGAGGAGGGCCTGGAGACCTGGGGGTCGGCCCTGGGCTGGTCGCACACCCCCGTCATCGCCGTGGCGGGGGAGACGGAGGGCGAGGGCGGCGCCAAGGTCCTGGACGACCTGCGCGCGGCCGCCCGGCGCCTCGGGCACGACGTGCTCGCGGGCCGCCAGGGGTCGCGGGTGGTCGTCGTGGTCGGCGTCGGCGACCGCTACCCGGAGGAGGAGCTGCCCCTCGTCGCGGCGGAGCCCCTGGCCGGGCTGTTCGGGCCGGGGCCGGTCGTGGTCGGCCCGGCCGTGCCCGACCTGCGCGCCGCGGGGTCCTCGGCGCGGGCGGCGGTCAGCGGCCTGCGCGCGGCGGTGGCCTGGCCCGACGCGCCGCGCCCGGTGCTCGCCGACGACCTGCTGCCCGAGCGCGCGCTGCACGGGGACGCCGACGCGCGGCGGCAGTTGGTCGAGGAGGTCCACGTCCCGCTGGCCAAGGCCGGGTCGCCGCTGCTGGACACGCTGTCGGTGTACCTGGAACACGCGTCGTCGCTGGAGGCCACGGCGCGGATGCTGTTCGTGCACCCCAACACCGTGCGGTACCGGCTCAGCCGCATCGCCGAACTGACCGGGCACACGCCCTCGGACGGCCGCGGGTCGTTCGTGCTCAGGATCGCCGTGGCCCTGGGGCGGCTGGAGGGCGCCGCGTAGGGGGTCCTCGCAGGCCGTGCCGCGTGTCGCGCATCCATCCGTAACCCGATCGTTGCCCGTCATACCTGCCTACTTATGGATCTTTCACTCCGGTCGGGTATGTCTGTAACTGCCCGTGTGCGCCCGGGGACCACACGAAAAGGGATAACTTTGTGGTGGGCGGGACGCCGGTGGGACCGCGAGGAGGGGCACACGCGAGGTTCCCGCGCCGCCCTGACACGACGTTCTTGGGGGGTCAAGGCTGTGGTCGAGCGACCGAGGAAGAGCTTCCGGCTGATCGAGACGGCGACCGAGGCCGTGCTCCAGCCCACACAGGAGGGCGAGCTGCGCAGGAGGGTCCTGTTCTGGATCCCCGCGCCGATCCCGGTCCTCGCCCTCGTCTACCTCGTGGTCGGGGGTGGTCTGTCCGCGCCGGGGTGGACGATCCTCCTGGCCTCCTCGGTGGGCGTGGGGACGCTGCTCCTGGCCCTGGTCGTCCAGCCGACGCCGCTTCCGGAGGGGCTGTCCCCGCCGGTCTCCGCGCGTCGGTCCCTGCACCGCTTCCGGCAGTTCACCAGCCTGCGGGTGTGCCTGGCCCTCGTCCCGGTGCTGCTCGGCGCCGCGGCGTCCCTCATCGGCGGCGGCCTGTACCCGCTCCTGGCCGCCCTGGCGCTGGCCTGGCCGCAGCTGCTGCTGGCACTGCCCACCTTCTTCACGATCACGCGGGCGCGCCGCGCCATGGAGGCGTGGGGCACCACCGCCTACCTCTGGCACGCCCTGTCCCGCCCGGCCGCGGTCACCTGGCCGGTCGCCACGCCGCTCGCGCGCGCCTGGCGGCGGTGGCGGGAGGAGCGGGACCGGCGCCGGGCCGAGGCGGAGTCGGCGGCCGAGCGGACCGCGGCGGAGGGTTCGGGGACCGGTGCGGCCCCGGGCGGCGCGGACTCCGCGGACGCCAGCCCGGCGGCCCCGACCGCGGGGGAGCGGGGAACCCGCGTGGACACGGAGGGCGAGGACGCCGCGGGCGCCCGAGGCGGGGTGCGCTCCGGGGCCGGGGTGTGGACCGAGCGGACGCGGGTGGCGGCCGACGGGACGCGGGTGATCGTGCACCGTGCGGCGCGGAGCATCATCGAACGGGGCGGCGCCCTGCGGACCGTCGCCGGTCGGGACCGCCACGGCACGCGGTCGACGCGGCGGCCGAGCTCGCCCAAGCCCTGATCGGACCGGGCTCCGCGTGACGGCGCCCCGACCTCACACGCTCGCGCGGCGGTGCACCCGGGGCGGGGCGTCCGGCCCCGCCCCGGGGCAGTGGTACCAGGCGGCCTCCGCCGAGGCGCCCTCGAAGACCACCTCGCCGATGGTGTTCCCGAAGTAGGGGGGACCCTCCAGCCGCCAGCGGAGCCAGGGCCGGGGCGCCCTGGCGAGCCACGCCAGGACCCTTCCCAGGGCCGCGAACGGCCCGCTGGCGGACAGGCGGGCCGCCCGGCGTAGGTGGATCGGCGTCTGGTTGCACAGCGGCGAGGAGACGAGCTGGGCCACGCGTGTGCGGTGCCCGCCCGACGGGGCCGTTCCCGGTTCCGTTCCGTCCGGTTCCGCGCCGCCCCGGCGGGTTCCGTCCGCCCCCTCGGTCCGGGCGAGGTAGGAGAAGTGGACGTCCCCGCTCAGGAACAGGACCGTGGCCGGCGCCCGGCCGCGTTCGCCGCCGGCCAGCGCGCGCACGCCCGCGCCCAGGCGCCGGAAGGAGTACTGGAAGGCGCCCCAGTGCTCCAGGTCCAGGGCCTGGCGGAGCCGCTCGGCCGGTCCCCGGGCCCAGCCGCCCCACGCGCCCGCGCACACCGCCTCGTTCCAGGCCTCCAGGTGGTGGACGGCCGGGGGGAGCAGGACGGGGACCGTGGAGGCGACCACGACGTGCTCGGGGCCGCCCGTGAGCTGTGCGTCGAGCCAGTCGTGCCCGTCCGGGCCGAGGATGGACCGCTCGGCCCCCTCGTCGAGGGCACGACCGCACCGGGTGTCGGTGACCAGGACGCGGACCGGTCCCACGTCGAGGCGGTGGCTCCAGCGGTAGGAGGAGGGTTCGGCGTGGGCGCGCCAGGCGAAGCCGTCCACGACCTCGGCCGCGTCGGAGCCGTGGTCGCGCACCCGGGCCCAGACGGGGTCGTCGGCGCGGGCGTCGGGGGAGAGGTTCCCCAGATGCTGGTAGACCCAGTACGACCCCAGGCCGCTGGTGATCCGCGACCGCCACCAGGGGAGGGCGTCCATGGCGCGGCGCCAGGCGGCGGAGGTGTTCCAGTCGTCGCGGACGTCGTGGTCGTCGAAGACCATGAGGCTGGGGACGGTCGACAGCAGCCAGCGCACCTGGGGGTCGCTCCAGGCCTGCCGGTAGAGCTCGGCGTACTCGTCGTACCGGACCACCTCGTCGTCGGGGGCGCCGTCCGCGGGGTCGGCGGCGCGCGACCGGCGCAGGACCGCGCGCATGGACTCCTGGACCTCGTCGGCGTAGACCTGGTCGCCGATGAGCAGCAGCAGGAGGTTGCCGTCGACGGGTTCGAGGGCCAGCCGTCGGGCGGTGGCGCGGAGCATGTCGGGTCCGTAGCGGACGAGGCCCTCCGGGCTGTCGCCCGTGGGGGTGCGGCACGAGCCGTACAGCAGGCGGGTGGGGGCGTCCGGGGCGAGGGTGCGCAGGACGCTGGGCGGGAAGGGGCTGTCCGGTTCGGGCCACACGGGCGCGTCGTCGAGGAGGACCTCGTAGGGGAGGCGCGCGCCGGACGGGAGGCCGGCGACGTCGCACACCGCGTAGTGGTGTCCGTGCACGGTGAAGGTCCGTGCCGAGGCGGCCTCGCGACCGTCGACGCGGACGCGCACGAGGCACGGCGCGTCCGTCTCCACCCACACCGTCGCGGTGGTCGGTCCGGCGTGCCGCACCAGGGGCCCCAGACGTAACGAGACAGTCACCGTTCCCCCTCGTTTGTCCCAGGTTCTCACACGTTGTGGACGAGTATGGCGTTTCGTGGGCCCATCGTCATCCACAGTCGGGCGGAAGATGGTTGCACGAGCGCCGCGGCTGCGCGAAGGTGGCGCTATGCGGACACAGATCCTTGAGCTGCACACAGGAGGTTCGGAGAGCATCACGGACATCACCCGCGAGTGTGCCGACTTCGTCGCGGGCGGCGGCGACGGACTCCTCAACGTGTTCGTCCCGCACGCGACCGCCGGCGTGGCCATCATCGAACTCGGCGCCGGGTCCGACGACGACCTGCTCGCCTCACTCGACGACCTGCTCCCCGCCGACGACCGCTGGCGGCACAAGCACGGCTCCCGCGGGCACGGACGATCACACGTCATGCCCGCCTACGTCGCCCCGCAGACCACCGTCCCCGTGCTGTCGGGACGGCTCGAACTGGGGACGTGGCAGTCCGTCGCCGTGGTCGACCTCAACATCGACAACCCGGACCGGCAGGTGCGCCTGTCGTTCCTGACGACGGCGTGAGACGGGAACCGCTGGGGCCCCGGGTCGAACGGCGCGTTGACGGGAGATGCCACTAGCGTGTGAACTAGGCGATCAGCGATGGTCACGGAACCACGCGACGGGCGGTGAATGTGGCCCGGCATCGTTGTGACAACTGCTTCGTGCAGGCAAGATTGAGAAAAACCATCTGTGGAGGAGAACTTTCGTGAGCGCGACCGCGGGCCAGGCACAGAGCGAACGCGGCTTGGCTGACCGACTCGGATTCAAGCCGGGTCAGGTGGTGCAGGAATTCGGCTTCGACGACGACGTCGACGAGGGACTGCGCGCTTCCATCGCCGAAGTCACGGGCGAGGAACTGGTCGACGAGGACTTCGACGGCGATGTCGACGCGGCACTGCTGTGGTGGCGGTCCGACGAGGAGGGGGATCTCACCGACGCCCTGATGGACACGGTGCCCCTGATCGCCGACGGCGGCATCATCCTGGTGCTGACGCCCAAGGCGGGGCGCGAACTGCACGTGGCCCCGGGCGACGTCTCCGAGGCGGCCACCACGTCCGGGCTGTCGCAGACCAGTGCGATCAGCGTCGGCGCGGACTGGTCGTGCACCCGTATGGTCGTTCCCAAGCGGTGACGGACACCACCCCGACGAGGTGGGGGCATCCGGTGCCGCGCGTCCCGAGGGAGGGCGCGCGGCGCTGAGGAGCGCCCGCCGACGAACATGACCGACACCATCACCGTCGGCGCCGACGCGCCCGACTTCACGCTGCACGACCAGTACGGGCGGGACACGACCCTGACCGGCCTGCGGGGCCGCCCCGTGCTGCTGGTCTTCTACCCCCTGGCCTTCTCCGGCGTCTGCTCGGGCGAGCTGGCCGACCTGAGCGCGCGCCACGCGGAGTTCGAGGCACTGGGGGCCACGGTCCTCGCCGTGTCCGTGGACTCGGTGTTCGCCCTGCGTACCTGGTCGGACCGGGAGTCCTTCCCGTTCGCCCTGCTGTCGGACTTCTGGCCGCACGGGGCGGTCGCCGACGCCTACGGGGTCTTCGACCCCACCCGCGGCACCGCGCGGCGCGGCACCTTCCTCGTCGACGCCGACGGGACCGTCCGCTGGACCGTGACCACGCCCGTCTCCGAGCCCCGTGAGGTGGAGGACTACCTGCGGGAGCTGCGTTCCCTGCCCGGAAACGGCAGGCGCGACGGCCGTGGCGAGAGGGTATGATCGCTCGCGACGCGGGCGCGTAGCTCAGTTGGTCAGAGCAATTGCCTTACAAGCAATAGGTCAGGGGTTCGAGTCCCTTCGCGCCCACGGACTCAGGACGACCCTGCTCGGGGGCCTTCGGCCGCCTCGCCGGGTCGTCTCGTCGTCTCTTCTGGGGCCCGGCGGGTGGACGGTCGAGCGGGGACCTGCCTTCCGCGGACCTCACCAGCCCTCGGCCCGCGCCCACCGCCGTTCCAGCTCCGGCGCCAGGGTGCGCATGAACGTCGCGCCGATGTGGCTACTGTCCCAGTACACGAGGACGTTGCCGATCACGGGACGGCACGCGTCGCGGTCGCAGAACCGGTCGGTCAGGTCCACCACCGTCACGTTCGGGGGCGGCTCGACCTCCTCCAGCGGCGAGACCGGCGCCATCGACTCCTCCGGCGCCGAGGTGCACTCGTCCGGGTCGGCCTCGGCCAGGCAGCCGGGCACGTCGAAACGGAACCTCGGGGTGTCGCGCACGGCCACCACGTCGATCCCCATGTCCCCGAGCTCGCGCCACCGGTCCACGTAGCCGTCCACGACCTGTTCCTCGCCGTAGCCGATCGAGGTGTCCAGGCTGGTCGTGGTGCCCGTCGTGAAGACCGTGTCGGGCCGCAGCCGGTCGAGTTCGGCCATCACCCCGCGGTTCCACTCCGCGCACGAGGTGTACGGCTCGCCCCGGTAGGACTGGGGGGCGTCGGTGAACAGGCAGGCGCCCTTGACGATGTTGACCAGCCGCCAGTCGCGGTCCAGGGCGATGCTCTCCAGGGCCGGGAACCAGTGCGCCGCGTGCGAGCCGCCCACCAGCGCCACCGTACGCACCGGGTCGTCGACCCCGTAGACGCACGTGATCACCTCGGGGGCGGCGGTCGTCTGGTTGCACCCGTCGTCGTAGGTCGCGGGCGCGTCCTCGGCCGCCCAGACCAGTGGCGGGTAGACCGGCCGGTCCGGCACCTGCGCGCCGTCGGCCGCGGCCGCTCCCGGGTAGCTGCGGCCGTCGGCGAGCAGTCTCTCCCACCGGTCGCGTTCGGCGGACTGGAACCCGGCCCAGGCCCCGGCCGTGAGCAGAACGGGCAGCAGACAGGCCAGGGCCACCGCCACCCCGCGCCGCACCGCCTTCCTCCCGCCGCCGCGCCCCAGCGCGGCCAGCCGGTCGGCCACCGGGGTGGTCGCCGCCGCCAGCAGTACCGACACCGCCAGGACGGCCGCCCCGCCCCACGGGGTCGCCAGGCCACGGCCGGTGAGGGACAGGTAGAACACCAGCAGCGGCCAGTGCCACAGGTACAGCGCGTAGGAGATCGAGCCCAGGTAGCGCAGCGGTCGCAGGGAGAGCAGTCGGTCGGCTCCGAACTCCGAACCGGAGGCGCCCGCCACGAGGACGGCCGCGGCGGCCATCGTGGGCCACAGCGCCGCGTACCCGGGGAAGACCGACGACACCGGCAGCAGCACCCCGCACAGCACCAGCGCCGCCAGGCCGGTCCAGCCCAGCGCCACACGCGGCGCCCGCGGCAGGTCCCTTCCCAACGGCAGCAGGGCCAGCAGCCCGCCGAGCGCGAACTCCCACAGCCGGGCGCCGGTGTCGAAGTAGGCCCACGGCTGGTCGATCCGGGTCATCAACACCGAGTAGGCCAACGAGAGCACGAGGACCGCGGACAGGGCGACGAGCAGCGGGGAGCGCGGGTCACGTCCACCGCGCCGGGCCGTCCACACGGCGACCGCGACCAGCGCGGGCCACACCAGGTAGAACTGCCCCTGCACCGACAGCGACCAGAAGTGCTGGAGCGGGTTGAGGTCATCCCGTGCCAGGTAGTCCACCGAGTTCAGCGCCAGACGCCAGTTCGTGTGGTGGAGGAGGGCCGCGACCGCGTCGCCCGGCGCCTCGCGCCACCGGGTCTCGGGCAGGAACAGCCACGTCGCGGCCAGCGTCGCCAGGACGACGACGGCGGCGGTCGGCACCAGACGCGCGGCCAGCCGGGCCAGGAAGGCGCCGTAGCGGATCCCCCGGCCGGTGGCCGCGCGCACCAGGGAGGCGGTGATGAGGAAGCCGGTCAGCATCAGGAAGACGTCGACGCCGCCGGAGACCCGCCCCAGCCAGACGTGGTAGGTGACCACCAGGAGCACGGCGACGGCCCTCAGCCCGTCGATCTCGGGTCGGTGCTCGCCTGAGCCGACAGCGGCGGGCCGCGCACGCCCGGTCCCGGTGGGGGCGGTGAGGAGGGACACGGGCGGGCGCTCGCTTTCACGTGGGGGAGCGGCCATGGTGCCCCTCCCGGATGACCGCGAGGGGTACTCCACCTGAACGGTGCGCACCGAGACTCGTTCATTACTCTTCGTGGCTATCTGATTACGCAAAGTGCTACGCTCGTCGCCGTCAGTCCCGGAGCGCTCCGACGTGGAGTCGCCGACGTGGATCGGAGTCCACATGCGCCGTCGCTGTGTCCTCGTGGCCGGGGCCGTCCTCGCCGCGCTCACCACCACCTCGGCAGCCAGTACGGAGGGGCCTGAGCCCGGTCCGGCCCGCCAGCTCGGCACGGTCACCCACGGGGGAGAGCCGCTGGCGGGGGCCCGCGTCAGGCTGTACCGCGCGGGGGACGGATGGGACGCCCCGGCGACCGTCCTCGGATCCGCGCGCAGTACCCCGGACGGGCGTTTCGAGATCCGCTACCGGCGCCCCTCGAACCCCGACGCGGTCCTCTACCTCGTGGCGGACGGGGATCCCCGCGGCCAGGGCTACCGCGACACGGACCGCGACCCCGTCAGCATGGCCGCCGTGCTCCCCGCGTCCCCACGCTCCCGTGCGGTGGTCAACGAGCGGACGACCGTGGCCACCGCCTTCTCCATGGCGCAGTTCATGGACGGGCCGGACATCGCCGGTCCCCACCCCGGACCCCAGAACGCCGCCCTCACCTCGCGCAACCTCGCCGACGCCAGGACCGGCGGGATCGCCCGGGTCCTGGCCGCGCCGCCCAACGGCGACCGCACCTCCACCCTGCGCACGTTCAACTCCCTGGCCAACCTCCTGGCCAGCTGCACCGGTCCCGACACCTGCCAGCGCCTCTTTCGCCTCACACGCTCCGAGGGCCAGCGCCCGCCCCGGAACACGTTGCAGGCGGCGCTCAACGTCGCCCGCGCCCCGGGCCACCGGGTCGACCCGCTGTTCAGGGTCTCCCGGACGGAGGACGTGTTCGCCCCCGCCCTCGGAGCCGCGCCGGACGCCTGGACGTTGGCCCTGAGCTACGTCGGCAACGGCCGCGAACTCGACGGGCCGGGCAACATGGCCTTCGACGCCGACGGCAACGCCTGGATCATCAACAACTACGAGTTCGGCGCCGACCCCCGTGAGACGGTGTGCGGCGGTGAGCAGCTGCTGAAGTTCACGCCGGACGGTCGGGACGCTCCGGGCGCGCCGTTCTCCGGGGGCGGTGTCTACGGCGCGGGCTACGGTGTCACCCTGGACCCGAAGGGCGACACGTGGGTCGGCAACTTCGGCTTCCAGGGCCTGGGGTGCGAACGGGACCAGGACCGGCTCTCCCGCAGCGTCTCGCAGTTCGACTCCCAGGGGCGACCGCTCTCTCCGCGCACGGGCTGGCGCTTCGGTGACATCAGCCGACCCCAGGGCACCGTCTCGGACCGGGACGGCACCATCTGGGTCGCCAACTGCGGCAACGACACCGTGACCCGGATCCCGGACGGGGTGCCGTCCGACGCGGAGAACATCGATCCGGGCTCCGACCTGCTGGCCGAGCCGTTCGCGATCGCCATCGACACCCGGGGCCGTGCCTGGGTGACCAGCAACCGGACCTCCAGTGTCCTGGTGCTCGCCCCGGACGGAACACCGGTCGGATCGGTCGACGGCGGCGGGATCGACGCGCCCATGGGTATCGCCTCGGACGGCCTGGGCAACGTCTGGGTGGCCAACTCCGACGTCGTGCAGCCGCCCTGCGGGGACGCCAGCATCGAGGACTTCCTCGAGTCGATCCTCAACCCTGGGACGGACCCCTCCGTCACCGTGATCGGCCCGGACGGCAGCACCCCGCGCGCCCCCTTCGAGAACGGCGGTCTGCACATCCCGTGGGGCATCGCGGTCGACGGAGACGACAACGTCTGGGTCGCCAACTTCGGCGGCCAGCGGGTGGCCCACCTGTGCGGCGCCGACACCTCGGCCTGCCCGCCCGGACACCGGACCGGCCAGCCCATCTCCCCGGCGGACACGGGCTACACCAGTGACGCGCTCGTACGGAACACGGGGATCCAGATCGACCCGTCCGGCAACGTCTGGTTGGCCAACAACTGGCAGACACGACCGCGCCTGACCAACCCGGGCGGCCGCGAGATGGTGGTGTTCGTGGGATTGGCGGCACCCGTGAAGGCACCCCTGATCGGTCCGCCCCAGCGTCCCTGAACCGGCCCGCGACGGGGGGCGCCCGCCCTCTCGCCAGACGGCTGCCGCGAACCCGGCTGCTACGCTGACCTCTGCTCATGGACCGGGAGACCCCCGGAACCGGATCCGAAGGGCGGAATCAGCATGCGTCTTCGCACCCCCGCTGTCTGCGGTGCGGCCCTCGTCGTGGCACTCGCCTCGGTCTCCTGCTCGGGAGCCAACACCACTCTGTGCCGCAACGGCGACTGCACCGTCGGGGTCGGTGGCACGCGCCACTCGGGAGATCTCTGGGAGACCAGGGACATCGAGTACGAGTTCGACATCGAGGTCGCCGACGACCAGAGCGCCGAGGTCACCGTGACCGAGGAGGAGGACCGCAGGAACCGGGAGACCGACGAGGAGGTCACGCTCCGCCCCGGCGAGTCGGCCGAGCTGTTCGACTACACGGTCGAGTACGTCTCCCACGACGCCACCGACGGCGCCACGTTCGAGTTCACGCGAGGCTGACGGCGGTCACCCGCCGCCGGGAGGCGACTGCCCCTGGCCGCCGCCGGCTGACCGGCCCGCTCAGTCCTCCGCGCGCAGGAGCAGCAGCGCCGTGTCGTCCCTGCGGTGCGGGACCTCGCTGACCTTCGAGGTCAGCTCGTCGGCGGCCCGCTCCACCGGCAGGTGGTGCAGCGCCGCCAGCCGGTCGGCCATCCCGGCCTTGGCCTCGTCCAGGTCGATCCCGGGCGCCTCGATCAGCCCGTCGGTGTACATCGCCAGCGTCGCGCCCGGGAGCAGCTCGAACTCGGTCTCCGGGTACTCCGCCTCCGGATCGATCCCGAGCAGCATTCCCTCCGGCGCCGACAGGATGTGACCGCCGTCGAGCCCGCCCATCAGCGGCTCCGGGTGGCCCGCCCGCGCCATGCGCACCAGCCTGGACACCGTGTCCAACCGCAGCAGGAGGCAGCTGGCGAACAGCTCGGACTCCATCATGCACAGCAGCCGGTTGGTCTGGGTCAACACCTCGCCCGGCCTGCCGTCCCTGGCCGTCGCGTACGCCAGGACCGCCGTGCGCAGCTGTCCCATCAGAGCGGCGGCGGACACGTTGTGCCCCTGGACGTCCCCGATCACCGCCGCGCCCCGGCCCGGCCCGAGCGGGATCAGGTCGTAGAAGTCGCCGCCGATGTCCATGCCCTCGGTCCCCGGCAGGTAGCGGGCCGCGCTCGAGATTCCCTGGATCCGCGGCAGCCAGCGCGGGAGCATCCCCGCCTGGAGACCGCGCGCCAGGTTGAGCTTGAGGTCGTACAGCCGTGCCCGCTCCAACGCCTGGGCGATGAGGCCGCCCAGCGAGTTGAGCACCGCCCGCTCCTGCACCGTGAAGTTGTGCGGCCGGGTGAAGCCGAGCATGCACGCGCCGACCGGGCGCCCCGAGGCCACCAGGGGCAGGAACGCCCATCCCTCCATGTCCTTCTGGACGTACACCTCCGGCGACGGGTAGACCGTCTGCAACTCCTTGAGGGACCGGAAGAACCCCGGCACACCCGTCATCGACGCCCGAGCGGCGGGCGCCTTGGCGTCGGCCGACTCCCCGTCGATGCTGGCGACGAAGGCCGGGTCGAACCCGCGCTGGCCGATCAGGCGCAGCTGCCTGCGCTCGGCGTCGTGGGTGAACAGGGCCAGCGCGCTCGCACCCACCGCCGGGACGATCTCGCCCGCGACCAGGTCGATGACGTCGTTCACGCTCGCCGCCTCGGTGAGCGCCGAGGCCAGGTGGAGGATGTGGTAGAGGACGCCGGCCCGGGTCGGCGCCTGGCGGGTGTGCGGCTCCTCGCCCTCCCAGTCGACCTCGGTCTCGGAGATCAGCACGCTGACGCCCGTCTCCCCGGGATGGAGGCGGAACGACAGCCACTGGTCGGGCGGGCACAGCGCCACGAACTCCGTCGGACGGTGGCTGAGCACCGCCGCCCGGTACCGGTCCTCGTACACCGGGTTGTCGAGCCACGGCAGCGCCGTCCAGGGACGGTGCCCGACGATCCGCTCGCGCGGCTGGCCCAGAAGCTCGGTGGCGGCGTCGGTGACCATGGTGACGCGCCCGTTGACGTCCAGGGAGCACAGGCCCTCGGGCAGCCGGTCGACCAGTTCGCTGAGGACCTCGCGCGGGTCCGAGGCCGGGGGCGGCGGACGCAGCATGTAGGGGGCGGGCGTGGGTCTGATCGGCCGCCCCATCGCGCGGGCGTGCTCCAGGGTGTCGACCATCGCCCGCGCGGCCCCCGCCAGTTCCTCGCGCTCCTCGCTCGACAGCCCGGGGCGGTCGGAGCGGCCGATGACGAAGAACCCGCCGAGGACCTCGCGGTTCAGCATCAGCGGGTGGGCGATGGTCGCGAAGTCGTAGGGGACGGTGATCGCCGCCCGGGGGAACCGGTGGGCCAGCTCCTCACCGCTCGGCAGCCACACCAGGTGCCGCTCCCGGGCGGCCTCGGCCACCGGCAGTCCGGCGGTCAGGGCGACCCGGAACCAGGAGCGCACGAGATCTCGCGCGACGCCCGCCAGCACGGACATCACGAGAGTGTCGTCACCGGGTTCGAGCAGGTAGACGGCACCGGCGTGGGCGCCCACCGCCCGGATCACCCGGCGCAGCTCCTCGCCCAGGTCACCGAGTCCCGGTGCGTGCTCGGCGGTGCTCTCGCTTCCCGCGGTCGCATCGGACATGGTCCCTCCCCATGTCACCTCGAGTGGCACGGCCCCACGTTCGACGATACGCGTTCGAGGTCACGGCGTCGGTAAAGCCGCGGCCAGGTGTGCCGGACCCATCCGGCGGGCGCCGTGTCGCGGTCGCGGGCACGTGACCCCCGGGTGGACGATGGAGGGTGAGGACGGAGGGACTCTCGTGCGATCGATTCTGGTAGGGGTGGACGGCTCCGACGCGGGTCTGCGCGCCGCTGAGTGCGCAGCCCGGGAGGCGGTGTGCCGGGGGATCGGCCTGACGCTGATGGCCGTGTTCGACGGCGACCTGACCGTGTCGGTGTCGCGCTGGCCCTCGGACCTGTGGGAGCGGGAGGCCGTCGCGGCGGCGGAGGGGGCGGAGGCACACGTGCGCGAGTGCTGGCCGGATCTGGACCTCGACGTCCGCGTGGTCGACGGCTCTCCCGCGGCGGAGCTGCTCAGGCACGCGGAGGACTTCGACGTCATCGTCGTGGGCAGGCGCGGCCGGGGCGGCTTCCCCGGGATGCGGATCGGCTCCGTCGCCTACCAGGTCGCCGCGCACGCCCCCGGCTACGCGCTGGTCGTGGGCGAGGAGGGGATGGACGCGGACAAGAGCGAGGTCGTGGTCGGCGTGGACGGTTCGCGGCACGCGGACCGGGCGCTGTCGGCGGCGCTGCGGATGGCGGACCTGCACGGGGACCGGGTGCGCGCGGTGTGGGCGTGGTCCGCGCCCGTGTTCGCCGACAGCGGGGTCGGTCCGTGGAGCCGCGTCGAGGAGGAGATGGTGGCGGAACAGGGCGCGGCGCTCCACACGGTGCTGGCCCGGCGCCTTCCCGACTTCCCGGACGTGGAGGTGGTCCGACAGGTGGTGCGGTCCCAGCCCATGACCGCGCTGTTGGACGCGGCGGGCGAGGCGCGCATGATCGTGGTCGGGGCCCGGGGCACCCGCGGGTTCGCCCGGCTGGCCCTGGGCGGCGTCGCGCACGCGCTGCTGCACCACGCGCCGTGTCCGGTTCTGGTCGTCCACCGCGTCTGAGGCCGCGCCCGGCCGTCAGTCGTCCGCCATGACCAGGACGGCGGCGCCGGTGACGCGGTCGGCGGCCAGGTCGGCCAGGGCCCGGTCGGCGTCCTCGAACCGGTAGGGCGTGGTCTCGACGGTCAGCGGGTGCTCGGCGGCGAAGGCGAGGAACGCGCGCGCGTCGGCGCGCGTGTTGGCGGTCACGCTGCGGACGGTGCGCTCCTGGAAGAGGTGCTCCCGGTAGTTGAGCGGCGGCACGTCGCTCAGGTGGATGCCCGCGATCGACAGCGTCCCGCCGCGGTCCAGCGCCGCCAGCGCGGTGGGGACCAGGTCGCCGACGGGGGCGAACAGGATCGCGGAGTCCAACGGCTCGGGCGGGGCGTCGCGGGCCCCCGCGGCCGAGTGGCACCCCAGGCGCAGCGCGAGTTCCCGCGCCCGCTCCGACCGGGTCATGACGTGGACGCGCGCGCCCCCGGTGAGCGCGACCTGCGCGGTGAGGTGTGCGGAGGCGCCGAACCCGTAGATCCCGAGCACCCCCCGGGCGGGCAGGTCCGCGCGGGCGAGCGCGCGGTGGCCGATGATGCCCGCGCACAGGAGCGGCGCGGCGGTCGCGTCGTCCAGCCCCTCCGGCAGCGGGTGCGCGTAGCGTTCGTCGGCGGTCAGGTACCGGGCGTAGCCGCCGTCGGTGTCCCACCCCGTGTAGGTGGAGTCGGGGCACAGGTTCTCGGCGCCGCGTCGGCAGTGGCGGCACGCCCCGCAGGTACCGGCCAGCCAGGCCACCCCCACGCGTGTCCCCGGAGCCAGCCGACCGGCCTCCTCCCCGGAGGCGACCACGTCGCCGACGACCTCGTGTCCGGGCACCGTGCCCGGCCCGCGCGGCGGCAGGTCCCCCTCGGCCAGGTGCAGGTCGGTACGGCAGACGGCGCACGTGCGCACGCGCACCACGATCTGGTGCCCGGTGGGCGGTCGGACCGTCCGCCGCACGCGGCGCAGCGGACGGGTGGCGACCGGCCCCGGGCGCTGGACCGCCCAGGCGTCGAACTCGACGGCGGCGAAGGTCTCCATGCTCCGACCCCAACACGGATGGCGTCCCGGGTCAACGGACGCGTTCCCGGCGCCGGTCGGGCGGTCGTTCCGGCGGCGCGGACGGGTGCTCGGGGTGTAGCGTGGATGGAGGGGGAAGGACACCGGGATCGCGGTCGACCGGTGAAGGGAAGACACCACAGGACCACGAGCCGACCGCGGGCCACGTCTCCTCCTGACGGCGCCCTCCGGCCCACCCGCGCTCCGGGTCGTGCCCGGTCCGGATGCTCCGGGTATCCGGATGCCCCACGCATCCCGGCGTACGATGGGTGGACGTGCTGTCGAGGGGGGACGATGGCCCGGCGCACCCGGGGCACCGTCACCGTCTGCTCGAACGTCCCGCGGTGCCCCGGACGGACCGCCGGGGTGGCCGAGCCGCTGCCCGACGCTCCCGACGCCGCTCCGCCTGAGTCACCACATCGCCAGCACCCGGCACGGGCCACCGGAGGCCTCCTCACCCGGGAGCACGCCGACCACGAGGGTCGCGCCGCTCGGCGGCAGCTGGTCCAGTCCCCGCAGGCACTCCAGCCCCCACCGGTCCGCCCGTCCGACCACCTCGTGCGCGGGGTACTCGGTCGTGGTCCCCGGGTCGGTGCTCAGGGTGTCCACGCCCACCCCGGACACACCGCGCCGCGACACGAGGTACTCGCAGGCCTCCGGCCCGAAGCCGGGGAAGTGCCAGGCGCCGTCCTCGCCCACGCCGCGCACGGCCCCGTCACCCTGGGGCCAGCGCGCGTCCCAGCCGGAGTTCATCAGCACCGCCGCCCCGGCCGGGATCGGCCCGTGGACCCGTTCGAAGGCCAGCACGTCGTCCACCGTGACCACGGTGTCGGGGTCCTCGGCCGCCCGTGCCCGGATGTCGATGACCGCGGCGGGGACGACCAGTTCGTGCGGCGCGATCTCAGGGACGGTCCTGCCGCCCCCGATCACGTGCGCCGGCGCGTCCAGGTGGGTGCCCGTGTGCTCGGTCAGCGTCCAGCGCTGCAACCAGAACCCGAACGCGCCGTCGGCCTGGACGGGCCCGGTCGGCTCCCGGCGCGGCTTCTCGTCGTCGAAGGTGGGCATCGACGGCGACACCACGTGGCTGAGGTCGACGATCCGCCGGTGGTCGGACGGCCAGGGGCGGGGAGCCGCCGGAGCGCTCGGGGGGTCGGTCGCGACCGCCTCCCCACTCCGGGATCGGACGGTCTCACCGGTTCCACGCAGACACATGGTCGCCCCCTTCACCCGCCGCGCCCTCCGCGACGGCGCCTGGCCTCACCCTGGCACATCCCGCCGCACGACGAAGGGGACCGACCCCCGTGGGGGAGTCGGTCCCGTTCAGTGTCGGCGCGGGGCGTCGAGGCCTAGCCGATGGACTCGGTCAGCCACGCGTCCATGTCCTCGAAGACCGTCTCGGCGTTGCGCTCCAGGCCCATGTAGTGACCGGCGTCCGGCACCACCAGGGTGCGGACGTCGGGCGAACCGCTGTACAGGTCGGCCTGCAGCTGGACATCCTGGATACGGGCGTCCTCCTCACCGAAGACGATCTGCACCGGGACGTCGATCTCGTCCATGCGCATCAGGTCGACGTAGATCGCCGAGGTGATGGTGGACATGTCGTTGCACGGGTGCGCGTTCTGGAGCGGGGTGACCGCCTCCAGCATCTCCGGGGTGGCGTCGGCGAAGTTACCGGTCAGGAACTCCTCGGTGCCGTTGTCGTAGTAGTTGTAGCCCTCGGGCAGCTCGGGGCGGGGGTCCTCCATCGCCGGGCTCATCCGCTGGAGGCAGCCGCCGGTCGCGGCGATGAAGCGCTCGTCGGCCTCCGGGGTGAAGCCGAGGTCGCCCCAGCCGTGCACGGACAGGCCGTCCACGTTGCCGAACGAGATCGCGGCGATGTTGACGATCAGACCGCCGTTGGACTGACCGGCGAGGACGACCTTGTCGAACTCGGGGATGTGGCGGCCCGGGATGGCGCCCCGGTCGACCGAGCGGTCGAGCTCGTAGTCGCCCTCGCGCAGCTGCTCGACGATCTGGTTGGTGACGTCGGCCTGGGCGCCGATGCAGGTGTCGTAGCCGTTCGGGACGCCGCTGTCGTCGTAGCCGAGCCGGTCGATGCTGACGGAGATGTGGCCGCGCTCGGCCATCTCCTCGACGTGGTTGTAACCCTCCATGTCCATGTTCCAGTACCACTCGCCGCCGGCGATGCCGTGCTGGTACATGGTGACCGTGAGGTCGCGGGGGCGGCCGCGGAAGGCGTCGGCGGGCGCGGTCAGGTGACCGGCCACCTCGTAGGTCTCGCCGTCGGTGTTGCACTGCACGGCCGACCGGTTGACGTTCTCCACCTCGAAGGTGACGGGGAGCTGGATGATGTCCCCACCGCCCTGGGCCGAGGTGTCGGGCTCGGCGAGCGCCGAGCCGGCGGCGGGCACGACGACCAGCCCGAGGGCGGTCGCGGACGCGAAGATCGCCTTGTTGATCCGTCGCATGATGGCCTTCCTATTCCTTGTGAGAACTGCGTCGTCCCGGAAAGGACTGGGGGTTGGCGTTGATGTGGGGTGCGGGCCGGGGCCCGCGGGTCTCAGTGCGCGTCTCCGGCGGGTTCGGAGCGCGGCGTGGGGACGGGGGTGTCGGTGTCCGCGTCGGGGGTCCGGTCGGTGGACGCGGCGGTGCCGGCTCCTGCGGGCGCGCCCTCGCCCGCCGAGGGCCGGGGCTCGCGCAGCAGGCCGATGATGAAGGGCACGCCCGCCAGGCAGACCGCCGCCAGGATCCACAGCGTGAGTTGGAAGGCGTCGGTGTAGGAGGCGGCCATGACGCCGAACACCTCGGTCTCGTCGCCGGTGACCGTTCCGGCCGCTCCGGTGAGGTCGCCCTGGGCGACCTGGTTGGCCAGGGCGCCGATGTCGAGCGCCTCGTCGGAGGTCACGGCGGGCAGCTGTTCGGTGAGGTTGGTCTGGGTCAGGCTGACCAGGAAGGCGCCCATGCCCGCGACCGCGATCGCCTCGCTGGCCAGGCGCATGGTGTTGAACATCCCGGCGGCCATACCGGCGCGGGCGGGTTCGACGGAGCTGACCGCGGCGCCGTCGATGATGCCGAAGGAGACGCCGACGCCGGAGCCGATCACCATGAGCGGGCCGAGCAGCCCGACCAGTGCGGTCTCGGGGGTGAGCGTGGTGAGCCAGGCGGCGCCGAGCCCGATGAGGAGCATGCTCAGGCCGAGCAGCCAGCCGACGGGGATGAAGCGCAGCATCTGGCCCGCGAACAGCGGGAGCCCCATGACCGGGACGGTCAGCAGCATCATCGTCAGGCCGGAACCCTGCGGGGACATCCCGTTGACGCCGATGAAGTAGGAGGGCAGGAAGACCAGCAGGCACACGAAGCCGAAGGCGAGCAGGACCGGCACCAGGCACACCGCGATGAAGCGGGGGTTGCCCAGCAGGGAGAGCTCGAACATCGGGCGCCGCTGCACCCGCTCGGCCACCACGAACGCGACCATGAGCGCCGCCGCGAGGGCGAAGCCGCCGAGTACGACCGGGTCACCCCACCCGCGCTGGGGCCCCTCCACCACGCTGAGCGTCAGCAGGAACAGGCTGCTGGTGAAGGTGACCGCGCCCCACCAGTCGACGCGGGTGGCGTCGGGGTCGCTGGACTCGGGGAGCTTGGCCACGCCCAGCAGGACGAGACCGGCGATGATCGCCTGCGCGATGAACACCCCGCGCCAGCCGAACGCGCCGACGAGCAGCCCCGCGGTCGAGGGGCCGAGCGCCAGCCCCATGCCGAAGGAGGCGCCGAGCATGCTGAAGGCGCGCGCCCTGGTGGCCGGATCGGTGAAGACCTGGGCGAGCAGGGCGGACCCGGCGGTCATCACCGCGGCCGCGCCGGCGCCGGAGACGCCGCGCAGGACGTCGAGCAGGACGATGTCGCTGATCAATCCGCTGACCAGGGAGGACAGGGCGAAGAGGGAGAGTCCGAGGGTGAACATCAGGCGGCGGCCGAACAGGTCGGCCAGGCCGCCGCTGGCCAGCATGAAGCTGGCGAACATCACGTTGTAGGCGTGCACGACCCACTGCAACGGAGCCAGGTCCGTCTCCAGGTCGGTGCCGATGTCGGGGAGGGCGACCGACGATCCGGTGAGGGCCGCGGGCAGGAGCGCCGCGGCGACGCACACCAGGACCAGCGGCAGCCAGGACCGACCGATTCCCGTCGCCTGCGCGGTTGGGGGTCCGGACACGATGACGACTCCTTGCGAGGTTCCACGGGCAGAGGTGACTGATATCGATCAGAAGGAAGCATGCTGACTATAATCAGATATCTGATACTCGCGCAATCGCGTGCGGTTCGCCGGTCGCGGAGTGTGACCCTTCACACGTTCCCCGTGGTCGCGGAGGGCGACGGCGCGCGGTCCCGACGGGGGTCGCGCGCCGCTGGGGCGCGGGCGTGGCCCGTCGGGCGGTTTCAGAATTTTTGAAATGACGGGGAAGTGAGGTTAGACTTACCTTGGTTGTCGTCAGGTCCGTCCTGGTCCATCCCCCCGCGCGTCGCCCCTGGGACCCCCGTCCCCGCGCGGCCCTCCGGACACGAGGCGACCCTCCCCCGTCACGAAGAAAGCAGCGTCAGCATGGACTCCACCCCGCGCCGCCTCGGCGCTCTCGGATCGACCGCCCTCCTGGCCCTCGGCCTCGCCGCCTGCGGCGCCGGACCGGCGGAGCAGGGCGGAGGCGACTCCGCCTCGGCTGACGGCGCCTTCCCCGTCACCGTCGAGCACGCCCTCGGCTCGGCGGAGATCCCCGAGCGGCCCGAGCGCGTGGTCACCCTCGGACAGGGCTCCGCCGAGACCGCGATCGCCCTCGGCGTCACCCCCGTCGGCATCGAGAGCTACCCGTGGGGCAGCGACGAGACCGGCTACCTGCCCTGGATCCACGAGGCCGTCACCGAGGCGGGCGACGAGCTGCCCACCCAGTTCGCCGGGGCCGACGACATCGACTTCGAGGCCGTCATCGAACTGGAGCCCGACGTCATCCTCGCCCCCTGGTCCGGGATCACCCCGGAGCAGTACGACGTCCTCACCGACATCGCGCCCACGGTCGCCTACGCCGAGGAGGCGTGGAACGCCGAGTGGGACGAGCAGATCGAGGTCGTCGCCACCGCGCTGGGCCAGCCCGACGAGGCCGCCGGACTGATCGAGGACATCGAGGACCGGTTCGCCGCGGTCGCCGAGGACAACCCCGAGTTCGCGGACCTCGTCTTCTCCTACGTCTACACCGACGGCCCCGGCACCCTGGGCGTGCTCATGCCCACCGAGCAGCGCGTGGCCATGGTCAGCAACATGGGGCTGACCGTCGACCCGGTCGTGGAGACCTTCCCGGAGACCGAGGGCACCGACTCGGCGGTCATCGGTCTGGAGAACGCCGACCAGCTCAACGGCAGCGACCTGATCTTCACCTTCTACACCGACCCCGAGACTCGCGCCGAGATCGAGGCGCAGGACCTGTACGCGGCGATCCCGGCCATCGAACGCGGCTCCGTGGTCGCCAGCGACGACACCTCCTTCGTCACCGCGTCCTCGATCATCAACCCGCTCACCGTCCCCTGGGTCATCGACCGCTACGTGCCCCTGATCCAGGAGGCCGCGGAGAACGTCGACGGCTGACCTCCCTGACGGAGCGATCGTGAAGACACTCCCGGCACCGCCCCGGAGGGGTCCCGCCCGCACCGCCGTCGCGCTTGGCGCCGGTGCCGCGGCCCTGGCCGGGGCGGTCGTCCTGAGCCTCGCCCTCGGCGGGCGGCCCACACCGCCCGCCGAACTGTGGGCGGTCCTGACCGGCGAGGCGGACGAGTTCACCGCCGCCGTGGTGGCGAGCCGCCTCGCGCGGACCGTCGTGGGCGCCCTCTGCGGAGCCGCGCTGGCCCTGGCGGGCACCCTGATGCAGGGCGTCACCCGCAACCCGCTCGCCGACCCCGGTCTGCTCGGCGTCAACGCCGGGGCCGCGGCCGCCGTGGTCACCGCCACCGCCCTGTTCGGACCCACCACGACCACCGGGGCGCTCTGGTGGGCGCTGCCCGGCGCGATCGTGGCCGGACTCATCGCCCACGCCGTCGGCACCCGGGGCGGCGACGGCGGGGCGGCCCGCCTCGTCCTGGCCGGAGCGGTGGTCTCCGCGGTCCTGACCGCCTACGTGCAGGCGGTCGCACTGCGTATGCCCGAGGTGTTCGACACCTACCGGTACTGGGTCGTCGGCTCCCTGGCCGGACGGGACCTCGACGTCTCCCTGACGGTGCTGCCCGCCATCGCCGCCGCGACCGTCGTGGCCCTGCTCGCGGCCGGCGGACTCAACGCCCTGGCCCTGGGAGAGGAGGCCGCCGTGTCCACGGGGGCCAACACCGCGGCGGTGCGCGCCGCCGCCCTCCTCGCGGCGACCGTCCTGGCGGCCGCGGCGACCGCGGCCGTGGGACCCATCGGGTTCGTCGGCCTGGCCGTCCCCCACGTCGTCCGCGCCGCGGTCGGTGTGGACTTTCGCCTCCAGGTGCCGTTCGCCCTGCTCGTCGGCCCCACCCTGCTGCTGCTCGCCGACGTCGTGGGCCGCACGGTCGCCCGGCCGATCGAGCTCATGGTCGGCGTGGTCACCGCCTTCGTGGGCGCTCCCGTGCTCCTGTACGCGGTACGACGGATGCGGGGGACGACGTGAGCCGGGCGACGAGACGCCGGACCGGTCCCGTGCTGAGGGTGGGGCGGAGGATCGCCCTGCCGCTCCACGCGCGCGCACTCCTGTGGGCCGCCCTGTACGTCCTCCTCCTGGCGGGGACCGCCGCGCTCACGCTCACGCTGGGCCGTCTCGGCATCCCGCTCGGCCGACTGCCCGCCGTCGTCGCGGGGGCCGGGGAGGCCACGGAGACCTTCGTGCTCGACCGTCTGCGCGGGCCGCGCCTGACCGTCGCCCTGGGCGCCGGCGCGGCCCTGGGCATGGCGGGCGCCCTGTTCCAGTCGGTCACCCGCAACCCGCTGGGCAGCCCGGACGTGATCGGGTTGGGCGCGGGCGCCGGGGCCGGAGCGGCGGTCGCCGCGCTGCTGCTGCCCGGCGCCGTGTCCGTCCCCCTGGGGGCGCTGGCCGGATCGGCGCTGGCCATGGTCCTCGTGGCCCTGGCCACCGGCACCGGGCTGCGCCACCCCGGCCGCCTCATCGTCGCGGGCATCGGCGTGGCCGCCATGGCGCACGCCTTCACCCAGTACGTCGTCGCCGTGCTGGCCAGGAACGAGGCCGCCGTCCTGTCCGCCTACCTCTACGGGAGTCTCGGGGCGCGGTCGTGGGACCACGCGGCGACCATCGGGATCACGCTGGCCGCGGCCGTCCCGTTCGCCCTGGCCCTGGCCGGACCGGTCGCGGTCAACGAGATGGGCGACGAGCTGGCCGACTCCCTCGGCGCGCGGGCCGGGCGCACCCGCACGGCGGCCATCGTGCTGTCGGTGGTGCTGTCGGCCGCCGCCGTCGCGGTCGCGGGCCCGATCGCGTTCGTGTCGCTGACCGCGCCGCAGATCGCACGCCGGACGACCGGTGTGCCCGGCCCGAACCTGGCGGTGTCCGCCCTGGTCGGGGCGTTCCTGCTGGCCGCGGCCGACCTGGTCGTGCAGCAGGTCCCGGCGGCCGAGGGGCTGCCGGTCGGCGTCCTGACCATGGCGCTGGGCGGGGTGTATCTGTGCTACCTGTTGGTTCGTGAATGGCGAAGGGGTGTCGTGTGAGCGAGGGCAACGGTCCGGTGCTGGCCGCGGAGGGCCTGACCCTGGGGTACGGGGCCGACCCGGTCGTGCGCGACCTCGACCTGGAGGTGGCCGAGGGGGAGTTCACCGTCATCGTCGGTCCCAACGGCTGCGGGAAGTCCACCCTGCTCAAGGCGTTGGGGCGGGTGAACAGGCCGGTGTCCGGGCGGGTGCTGCTGCACGGCCGCGACGTTCGCGCCCAGCGGGCCAAGGCGGTCGCCCGGCGCCTGGCGCTCCTGCCGCAGAGCCCCCTCGCCCCGGAGGGCATCACCGTCCGGGCGCTGGCGGCGCGCGGACGGTTCCCGCACCACACGCTCCTGCGGCAGTGGAGTCCGCGCGACGAGGAGGCGGTCGACGAGGCGCTGGAGCTCACGGGGACGGCGGACCTCGCCGACTCCCTCGTGGGGTCGCTGTCCGGGGGGCAGCGCCAGCGCGCGTGGGTGGCGATGGTCCTGGCCCAGGACACCGGTGTCCTCCTGCTGGACGAGCCGACCACCTACCTGGACATCGCGCACCAGTACGAACTGCTGGAGCTGTTCGCCGACCTGCATCGGAAGGGGCGGACCGTCGTGGCGGTCCTGCACGACCTGGCGCAGGCCGCCCGGTTCGCCACCCGCCTGGTGATGATGGCGGGCGGTCGCGTGGTCGCCGACGGCACGCCGGAGGACGTGGTCACCGCGCGCCTGGTGGGGGAGGTCTTCGGGCTGGCCTGCGACGTGGTGCCCGACCCGCGCACCGGGACCCCGCTGGTCATCCCGCACGAGCGCACCTGATCAGCGGTCCCGCCGCGCCTTGTACTCCTCCCAGTGCGCCAGGAGGGTGTCGTGGTAGTCGTCCAGCCAGGTCATGTAGTCGTACATGTTGCGCAGGCGGGTGCGGGAGGGTGGGCTCAGCCCCGGTAGCCGGTCGAGCGCCGACCGGGCCAGTTCGCGCTGCTGCCTGAGGTAGCCGCGTTCGTTGCGCAGGAAGCCGCCCCAGACGTCCTCGTCCATGGTGATCAGCCGCGAGCGCCGGTCGGGCGCCTCCCTGAGGGTCACGAAGCCCAGGTCCACCAGGCGGCGCACGGACTGCGAGACCGACCCGCGGCTGACCTGGGCGCCCTCGACGATCTCGTCGGCGGTGACCGCCTCGCGGTCGGCGACCAGGAGGAAGCCGACGATGCGCCCCTCGGCGCGGGGGCGGCCCTGCGACTGCCAGTACTCGGAGAAGCGCCGGACGAAGTCGGCCTTGAACTCCCGCTCCTCCCGCGCGCGCTCCGACATGCCGGCCAGCCTATCGCCCACCGCGCGTGGCCGTGTCGGTCCGCAGCGAGTCCAGCATCCCCGACAGGGCCGTCCACACGTCCTCCAGGTCGCGGTCGGTTCCGGACGAGGCCAGCCACAGGGCCGCCTCGTTCATCGCGCCGGAGAGCAGGTGGGCGAGCGGTGCGATCGGCTGCGGGCGCAGCACGCCCGCGTCGGCCAGTGCGGTGAGCGCCTCGGCCAGGTGGCGGGCCGACCCGGCCTCGTCCATGGACCGCCAGGTGTCCCAGCCGAGGATGGCGGGGCCGTCGACGAGCATGATCCGCTGCACCCGTGGGTCCGTGCTGGCGGTGAGGAACGCCCGGCACCCCGCGGTGAGCCGGAGCCAGGGGTCGTCGTGGGCCTCGGCGGCGTCCGCCACCGCCGCGGCGACCTCCGCCTGGACCTCCTCCAGGACGGCGCGGAACAGGTCGGCCTTGCCGTCGAACTGGTGGTACAGGGCGCCCTTGGTCACCGAGGCCGCCGCGACGACCTGGGCCAGGCCCACCTCGGCGTATCCGTGTTCGGCGAACAGCCGACGCGCGTGCCCGACCAGTGCCCTCCGGGTCCGTTCCCTCTGCAGCGCGCGGGTGGTCGCGGCCATCGGGTCCCCTCCCTCTTGACATACCTCTGGTACGTCAATAGCATACCTTCACATACCGAGAGTACGTGAAAAGGAGTCGACCATGCGCCTGACCAGCTTCTACCCGGTGATCTGCACGTCCCGCATCGACGAGACGCGGGCGTTCTACACGGATCTGTTCGGCTTCGAGGTGACCTTCGAGGCCGACTGGTACGTGAGTCTGCGCCGCCCCGGCCCGCCCGCCCACGAACTCGCCCTCCTCGACCACACGCACCCCACGCTGCCGGAGGCCTATCGCTTCCCCGTGCGCGGACTGCTGCTGAACATCGAGGTGGAGGACGTGGACGCGGAGTGGGAACGGCTCGTGGAGCGCGGCGGGCTCACGCCCCAGCTGTCCCTGCGCAGCGAGGACTTCGGCCAGCGGCACTTCATCGTGGCCGACCCCAGCGGCGTCCTCGTCGACGTCATCACCCCGATCGAGCCCTCGGCCGCCTTCGCCGAGCAGTTCACGGACGGGTGACGTCCGCGGGCCCGTGCGTCGGCACGTGCATGGGGTACCAGCCGGTCGGTATGCTGTCCTGGTCGGTGGCGATTCGCCCCGTCCGGGGGTGCGAGGTGAGGCTGGACATGGCGCGAGGACAGCGAACGGCCGGATCGGAGGCCGGGGCCGTGCCCGAACGCGGGGCGGTGCCCGAGCGGCTGCTCGGGGCGGCGACGCGGCTGTTCGCCCAGCGGGGGTTCGAGGGGACCTCCGTCCAGGAGATCGTCGCGGCCGCCGGGGTCACCAAGGGCGCGATGTACCACTACTTCGGCTCCAAGGACGACCTGCTCTACGAGGTCTACGCGCGCGTGCTGCGGATGCAGACCGAGCACCTGGTCCGGATCGCCGCCCAGGACGCCCCGGTCACCGAGCGCGTGCGCGAGGCGGCGGCCGACGTCATCGTCACCAGCGTCGCCAACCTGGACGACACCGTCATCTTCTTCCGCTCGATGCACCAGCTGGACCAGGACAAGCAGCGCACCGTGCGCGCCGAGCGCAGGCGCTACCACGAGCTGTTCCGCGACCTGGTCCAGCAGGGCCAGGACGAGGGGGCCTTCCGCGACGACGTGCCCGCCGACCTGGTCGTCGACTACTTCTTCGGATCGGTGCACCACCTGGGGACCTGGTACCGCAAGGACGGCGCCCTGTCCGGCGAGGACGTCGGACGGCACTTCGCCGAACTGCTCATCAGCGGACTGCGCCCGAAGGACTGACGGAGGGCGCGGCCCCGGGCACGCGCGCCGGGCGCGTGCCCCGGGGCCGGAACTACCGGTACCGCGCCAGCTCGGCGCGGGCCAGGGACCTCAGGTGCACCTCGTCCGGACCGTCCGCGAACCGCAGTGCCCGGACGCCCGCCATCCACGCGGCCAACGGAAGGTCCTGGCTGACCCCCGCCGCCCCGTGCGCCTGGATGGCGCGGTCCAGGATCCACTCCACCGTGCGCGGCGTGGCGATCTTGATCGCCTGGATCTCGGTGTGGGCGCCCCGGTTGCCCACGGTGTCCATCAGGTAGGCGGTCTTGAGCACCAGCAGCCGCAGCTGCTCGATCCTGACCCGCGCCTCGGCGATCCACTCGCGCACCACCCCCTGGTCCGCCAGCGGACGCCCGAACGCCACCCGGTCCAGCACCCGCCGACAGGTCAGCTCCAGGGCCCGCTCGGCCATGCCGATGGCGCGCATGCAGTGGTGGATCCGCCCGGGACCGAGACGGGCCTGGGCGATCGCGAACCCGTCGCCCTCGCCGCCGACCAGGTGGTCGGCGGGCACGCGCACGTCCTCGAAGACCACCTCGGCGTGGCCGCCGTGGTCGCCGTCGTCGTACCCGTACACGCTCATGCCCCGCCGGACGGTCACGCCCGGGGCGTCGCGCGGCACGAGCACCAGGCTCTGCCGCCGGTGCCGCTCGGCGTCCGGATCGGTCCTGCCCATGACGATGAGGACCGCGCAGTCCGGGTTGAGCGCCCCGGTGATGTACCACTTGCGGCCGTTGACCACGTAGGAGTCGCCGTCGCGGGTGATGGTCGTGGCGATGTTGGTGGCGTCGGAGGAGGCCACGTCCGGCTCGGTCATCGCGAAGGCCGACCGGATCCGCGCCTCCAGCAGGGGCTCCAGCCACCGCCGTTTCTGCTCCTCGGTGCCGAACATCGCCAGCACCTCCATGTTCCCGGTGTCGGGGGCGGCGCAGTTGAGCGCGGCGGGGGCCAGCCGGGGGCTGCGGCCGGTGATCTCGGCCAGCGGCGCGTAGGTGAGGTTGGGGACGCCCCCGTGTTCGGGGTGGCCCGCCAGGAAGAGGTTCCACAGCCCCTGCCCGCGGGCCTTCTCCTGGAGTTCGCGGACGACCGGCGCGGTCGACCACGGGTCGTCGCGTTCGGCGAGCTGGGCCTCCAGCACCGGCTCGGCCGGGTAGACGTGGTCGTCCATGAAGGCCAGCAGCCGCGCGCGCAGCCGCTCGGTCTCCTCGTCGAAGGTGAAGTCCATCATTCCTCCCTCAGGGTGGTGTGGGCGCGCTCGACCAGCGGCGCGACCATCGCGCCGATCCGGTCGAAGCCCGCGCCGACGGTGAGGCCCCGGCTGTGCCGCAGGTGGATGCCCTCGGCGATCACCGCGAGCTTGAAGCAGCCGAAGGCCACGTACCAGGCGAGCCGGGACACGTCGCGACCGGTGGCCGCCGTGTACAGCTCCACCAGCTCGGCCGAGGACGGGAATCCCTCGGCGGAGGTCGCGGGCGCGGAGTCGCCGCCCACGTCGGTGGTCTGCTCCCGGTAGACGAGCATCAGCCCCAGGTCCACGAGCGGGTCCCCGAGGGTGGCCATCTCCCAGTCCAGGACGGCCGTGAGATCGCCCTCGGGGGTGACCAGGACGTTGTCGAGCCGGTAGTCGCCGTGCACGATCGCGGGCGCCGACTGCTCGGGGATCGTCCGCGCGAGGCGTTCGTGCAGCTCGTCGATCCCGGGGATGTCGCGGCTGCGCGAGGCGTCGAGCTGCGTGCGCCACCGCCCCACCTGGCGTTCCAGGAAGCCGACGGGGCGGCCGAAGTCACCGAGCCCGACCTTCTCGGGCGCCACCGCGTGCAGCGCGCCCAGCGTGGCCACGAGCGACTCCGCCGCGGCGCGGGTCCGCTCCGCGCCCAGCACCGCGATCTCGTCGCGGGTGCGGAAGGGGGTGCCCGCCACGTGCTCCATGACGTAGAAGGGCGCCCCGAGCACGTCGGGGTCCTCGCACAGGGCGTACGTGCGCGGGACGGGGACGGGGGTGTCGCGCAGCGCCGTCATCACCCGGTACTCGCGCGTCATGTCGTGCGCGGTCGCCAGCACGTGCCCCAGCGGCGGGCGGCGCACCACCCAGCTGCCCGTTCCGTCGGCGACGACGTAGGTCAGGTTGGACTTGCCGCCCGCGATGACGTGGCCGCTCAGCGGGCCCGCGACCAGCCCGGGCGCCGCGCGGTCCAGGTACGCCCGCAGCCGCTCGGGATCCAGTCCGGGAAGCTCCTCGGTCACGCCCCGTCCTCCCCGGTGAAGACGTTCGCCCTCAGGCGCCGCATCGCCGCCAGCCAGCCGTCGGTGTCGGTGGCCCGCGCCGCGTAGTACCCGGCGACCTGCGGGTGGGGGAGGATGAGGAAGCGCCCGTCCGCCAGCCCCGCCATGACCGCGTCGGCGGCCTCCTCGGGGGTGATCGCGTCCGCGTCCATCAGTGCCTTCCCGGTCTCCCCGCTGGCCTCCAGCATCGCGGTGCGCACCCCCATCGGGCACACGCACTGCACGGTGACGCCCCGGTCCCCGTAGGTGGCCGACAGCCACTCGCCGAACGCCAGGGCGGCGTGCTTGGTCACCGAGTAGGGCGCGCTGCTGAGCATCGTCAGCAGCCCCGCCGCCGAGACGGTGGACACGAACCGCCCCTGGCCCCGCTCCAGCCAGCCCGGCAGGAGCTCGCGCGCGGCGCGCACGTGCGCCATCACGTTGACCTGCCAGGACAGGTCCCAGTCGGATTCCGCCGTGTCGGGGCCGAACCCGATGCCCACGCCAGCGTTGGCCACGTAGAGGTCGATCGCGCCCAGGTGGGCGCCCGCCTCGGCGATGAGCGCCGTGACGCCCCCCTCGCTCGCCGCGTCGCCCGGCACGGCCACCCCGCCGATCTCGGCGGCCACGGCCTCGGCCGCGGCGGCGTCCAGGTCGTTGACGACCACGCGCGCCCCCGCCTCCGCCAGTCGGCGCGCGAGCGCGGCCCCGATCCCGTTGCCCGCCCCCGTGACGACGGCCCCGCGTTCGTGCAGCTCCATCTCAGAACCCCCCGGTCAGCGTGACGCCGCCGTCCAGGACGAGCGTGCGGCCGGTGATCCAGGCGGCGTCGTCGGACAGCAGGAAGGCGACGGCGCCGGCCACGTCCTCGGGGACGCCGAGGCGGCCCAGGGGGTAGGCGGCGGAGACCTCCTCCTCGCGCCCCTCGTACAGGGCGGAGGCGAAGCGCGTCTTGACCACGGCGGGGGCCACCCCGTTGACGCGCACGTCCGGCGCGAGCTCGACGGCCAGCTCCGCGGTGATGTGGCTGAGCATCGCCTTGGTGGCTCCGTAGAAGCCGATGCCGGGCGAGGGCTGGGTCCCGGCCACGGACGAGACGTTGACGACCGCGCCGCCGTGGTCGGCCATCCACGCCTCGTGCGCCGCGCGGACCCACGCGAGCGCGGACAGCACGTTGACCTCGACCATCTTGCGCGCGGCGGCCGGGTCCAGGTCGATCAGCCGGCCGAACACCGGGTTGATGCCGGTGTTGTTGACCAGCAGGTCGACGCTGCCGAAGGCCTCCATGGCGGCGGCGACCGCGGCGTCCTGGTGCTCGGGGTCGTCGGCCCTGCCGGGCACGGCGACGGCGTGGTCGGGGCCGCCCAGGGCCTTGACCGCCTCGTCCAGGGCGTCGGCGCCGCGCGCGGTCAGGCACACCCGCGCGCCCTCGTCGACGAGGCGTCGGGCGATGCCCAGACCGATGCCGCGGCTGGCGCCGGTGACGATGGCGGTCCGCCCGCCGAACCGGGATGTCATCTGGTTCTCCTTAAACCGACTGGTCGGTATGCACAGAGGGATCCTACGGGGAGTCACGGGCGCGCCACAAGGGTCCGTGCGGCCGCGACGCGCGACGACGGCGCCGGGCCGGACCCTAGGGCGTGTATGGCGGACACTTGCCCTGCTGTGCGTCGCCCCAGCACAACTCTCGCTGCGTTCTCATCAGTCGACAGCCAACCCAGGCTGACTCCTTCTTCGGCCTTGCGACAGCCGCACTGGATGCGCCGCTCGCGACGGGCAGCATCCACCACACACGCCCTAGACCGACGGGTCGAGGGTCAGCTTGCCGACCGTCCCGCGCGAGCGCAGGTCCTCGTGCGCCCGGCGCGCCTCGGACAGGGGGTAGGTCCCGCCGACGACCGGTCGCAGGCGGCCGTCGGCGACCATCGCGAACAGCTCCGCCATGGCCTGGCCGACCACGTCGCCCGGCAGCGTCCAGGCGTGCGGCAGCCACATCCCGGCGACGGTGGTGGAGAACCGCATGAGGTTGGGCAGCCGCACCGGCTCGGGATCCTCGCGCGAGGCCATCCCGTAGAACGCCAGGCGGCCGAACGGGGCCAGCGCCCGGACGCTCTCGTCGGTCACCCGGCCGCCGACCATGTCGAGGACCGCGTCCACCCGCCGGCCCCCGTTCGCGGCGACGAGCGCCTCGGTCATGTCGGGCGCCGCGGAGTCCACGACGGCGTCGGCGCCCAGGTCGAGGGCGAGGTCGCGCTTGGCCTGGCCGCCGGCGACCGCGATGACCCGGCCCGCGCCGAACGCCCTGGCGAGTTGGACGGCGAGCGTGCCCACCCCGCCCGCGGCGGCGTGCACCACCACGGACTCGCCCGGGTCCATCCGCACGCTCCTGCGCAGCAGCACCCACGCGGTCGCGCCCTGGACGACGAGCGCGAGCGCGGCCTCGTCGGAGACCCCGTCGGGGATGTCGAAGGTCGTGCCCGGCATGGCCGCGGCGCGTTCGGCGTAGCCCCCGCCGCCGACGATCGCCACGACGCGGCGGCCGTCGGGGGCGCGTCCGGCGATCTCGGCGCCCGGGACCATCGGGAGCGAGGAGGGGGCGAGGTAGCTGTTCTCGGCCTGGTGGGTGTCGGCGTAGTTGATCCCGGCGCGGGACACCTCGACGAGGATCCCGTCCGGTCCCGGCTCGGGGTCGGGGAGCTCGGCGGGGACGAGGACCTCGGGTCCGCCGAACTCGGTGATCTGGATGGCGCGCATGGTGGGTCTCCGCTCGTCTGGACGTACCGACTGGATGGTATGTCACGGGCGCGCCGTCCGCACGCGTCACCCTCGGGACGGGCGCCGTGCCCGTCACGCCCCTTGCGCGACAAACCTGACGTTGTTAGGAAAGAGGGGCGGGAGACCTGACGGGAGGCCACTGGTGGACGTCGAACGGATCGTGACGACGGAGGGCGGACGGGTTCGGGGCATTCCCTCGGCGCGTTCCGCGAACGGTGACGTCACCGTCTTCCGGGGGCTGCCCTACGCGGCGGCGCCCTTCGGGGCGCACCGGTTCGCCGCGCCCCGGCCCGCGCCGGAGTGGGAGGGCGTGCGCGACTGCGCGCACTTCGGTCCCCCCGCGCCGCAGAGCGTCGGCATGATCGGCGCCCATCCCTGGGGGTCCGAGACCTCGTTGGACTGCCTGACGCTCAACGTGTGGAGCGGAGCCCGGGAGGGGGAGCGGGCTCCCGTCCTGGTGTGGATCCACGGCGGCGCCTACATCGTCGGGTCCTCCGCGGAACCGACCTACGACGGCACCCGGCTGGCCGAGAACGGGCTCGTCGTGGTGAGCGTCAACTTCCGCCTCGGGTTCGAGGGGTACGGCCACGTGCCCGAACGGCCGGACAACCGGGCCCTCCTGGACCAGATCGCCGCCCTGCGCTGGGTCCGCGACAACATCGCGGCCTTCGGCGGGGACCCCGACGGCGTCACGGTCGCCGGGGAGTCGGCCGGGGCGGGGGCGGTCGCGTGCCTGATGGCCTCGCCCCTGGCACGCGGATACTTCCGCCGGGCCGTCGCGCACAGCGTTCCGAGTGACATGGTGACCGCGGAGTCCGCCCGAGCCGTCGCCGCGCGCGTGGCCGAGGCGGCGGGGGCGCCGCTGGAGCCCGAGGCGCTCGCGGAGCTGCCCCCGGAACGGCTCCTGGCGGCGACCGACGACGTCCTGCGGCGTCGGCCGGGCACCCTCACCTGCTACGCGCCCGTGGTCGGCGGGCCGGAACTGCCCGTCGCCCCGCTCCGGGCGGTCGCCGGGGGTTCGGCGCGCGACGTGGACCTGCTCGTCGGCCACAACGCGCACGAGTACCGGCTCTTCACCGGGCTGGGCGAGGGCCCGGGCATCGCCGACGAGGCCGCCCTGACCAGGGCCGCCGCCAGGGCGGGGCTGCCCGAGGGAGCGGTCGCCGACTACCGGGCGCTGTACCCGGGGGCGACCCTGGACGAGCTGTACGACGAGATCATGGGCGACGCCCTGTTCGCGGAGTACTCGGTGCGCTTCGCCGAGGCGCACGCGGCCGGAGGCGGCCGGTCGCACTTCTTCCGGCTGGCCGCCGAGACCACCGTGTTGGGCGGCAGGCTCGGCGCCTGCCACGCCTTCGACCTGCCCTTCGCGTTCGGCACGCTCGACACCGACATGGCCCGGTTCCTGTTGGACGACGCGGTCACCGACGACCACTGGTCGCTGTCCAAGCGGATGGTGGACGCCTGGGCCGCCTTCGCCGCCTCCGGGGACCCGGGCTGGCCGCCGGTGACGGACGAGGCGACCCCGGTCAGGGTGTGGGACCTGGTCGACGACCTCCACCCGACCGACCCTTCGCCCGTGCGCGACCTGTGGAGGGACGTGCCCCTCGACCCCCGTTGACGGATGGCCGGGACCCGCGGGTCCCGGCCACCGCGCGCGAGGTCGCTACTTGCTCAGACCGGCACGGCGCAGGGCGTCGGCCATCGCGCCGGAGGGGGCGTCGTTCCGGTTCCGCTCGCCCCGGCCGCCGCCTCCCCCGCGCCGCCGGTCACCGCGACCGCCGCGCTCGTCCCTGCCGCCGCGGTCACCGCGACCGCCGCGCTCGTCCTTGCCGCCCCGGCCGCCGCGCCCCCCGGGGGCCTCGTCGTCCAGGCGCATGGTGAGCGAGATGCGCTTGCGCGGGATGTCGACGTCCTGGACCCTCACCCGGACCACGTCGCCGGGTTTGACCACGTCGCGCGGGTCCTCGACGAACCGGTGCGACAGCGCCGACACGTGGACCAGGCCGTCCTGGTGCACGCCCACGTCCACGAACGCCCCGAACGCGGCCACGTTGGTGACCACGCCCTCCAGGATCATCCCGGGCTCCAGGTCATCCAGCTTCTCCACGCCCTCCTTGAAGGTCGCGGTGGTGAACGCGGGTCGCGGGTCGCGGCCGGGCTTGTCCAGCTCGGAGAGGATGTCGGTGACGGTCGGCAGCCCGAACGTGTCGTCGACGAAGTCCTGCGGCCGGATCCGCGACAGCGCCTTCCCGTCGCCGATCAGCGACCGCAGGTCCGTGCCGGTCCGGTCCAGGATGCGCCGCACGACCGGGTACGCCTCGGGGTGCACGGCCGAGGCGTCCAGCGGGTCGTCGCCGTCGGGCACCCGGAGGAAGCCCGCGCACTGCTCGAACGCCTTGGGGCCCATCCGCGCGACCGAACGCAGCGCCGCACGCGTGCGGAAGGGGCCGTTGGCGTCGCGGTGGGCGACGATGTTGCGGGCCAGGGTGGAGGTCACACCCGACACCCGGGTCAGCAGGGGGACCGACGCCGTGTTGACGTCCACGCCCACACCGTTCACGCAGTCCTCGACGACCGCGTCGAGCGAGCGCGACAGCTTCGCCTCGGCCAGGTCGTGCTGGTACTGGCCGACGCCGATGGACTTGGGGTCGATCTTGACCAGCTCGGCCAGCGGGTCCTGGAGGCGGCGGGCGATGGAGGCAGCGCCGCGCAGGGACACGTCCAGGTCGGGCAGCTCCTCGGAGGCGTAGGCGGAGGCCGAGTACACCGACGCGCCCGCCTCGGACACCATCACCTTGGTCAGTCCGAGTTCGGGGTGGCGCTTGAGCAGGTCGGCGGCGAGCCGGTCGGTCTCGCGCGAGGCCGTGCCGTTGCCGATCGCGACGAGCTCCACGCCGTGCTCGGCGCTCAGCCGCGCCAGCGTGGCCAGGGAGCCCTCCCAGTCCCTGCGCGGCGCGTGCGGGAAGATCGTGTCGGTCGCCACGACCTTGCCGGTGCCGTCGACGACCACGACCTTCACACCCGTGCGCAGGCCCGGGTCCAGGCCCAGCGTCGGGCGGGTTCCGGCGGGGGCGGCCAGGAGCAGGTCGCGCAGGTTGGCGGCGAAGACGTTCACGCCCTCGTCCTCGGCCCGCTGCCACAGCCGCATGCGCACGTCGATGTCCAGGCGGACCAGGACGCGCGTGCGCCAGGCCCAGCGGACGGTGTCCTGGAGCCAGCGGTCGGCGGGGCGGCCGCGGTCCACGACGCCGAAGTGGTGGGCGATGGCGTCCTCGTAGGAGCTGCGGGGCGTGGTGCCGTCGGCCCTCTCGGCGGGCGGCTCCTCCGGCTCCAGGGTGAGGGTGAGCACCTCCTCCTTCTCGCCCCGGTACAGGGCCAGGACGCGGTGGGAGGGCAGTTCGGTCAGCGGCTCGGAGAAGGCGAAGTAGTCGGCGAACTTCGCGCCCGACTCCTCCCTGCCCTCGCGGACGGCGGACACCAGGCGGCCCCGGTTCCACAGCCGTTCACGGAGCAGCCCGGTGAGGTCGGCGTCCTCGGCGAAGCGCTCGACCAGGATCGCGCGGGCGCCGTCCAGGGCGGCCTTGGCGTCGGCCACGCCCCTGTCGGCGTCGACGTAGGCCGCGGCGCTCTCCCGCGGGTCCAGCGACGGGTCGGCCAGGAGCCCCTCGGCCAGCGGTTCGAGCCCGGCCTCGCGGGCGATCTGGGCCTTGGTGCGACGCTTGGGTTTGTAGGGGAGGTAGATGTCCTCAAGACGGGCCTTGGAGTCGGCGGCGTTGATCCGCGCCTCCAGCTCCTCGTCCAGCTTGCCCTGGGAGCGGATCGACTCCAGGACCGCGGTCCGGCGTTCGGCCAGCTCGCGGAGGTAGCGCAGGCGCTCCTCCAGCGTGCGCAGCTGCGCGTCGTCCAGCCCGCCGGTCGCCTCCTTGCGGTACCGGGCGATGAAGGGCACGGTCGATCCGCCGTCGAGGAGTCCGACGGCGGCGGTGACCTGGTGCGCGCCCACGCCGAGCTCGTCGGCGATGCGCTGGTCGATCGTGGGTGTCACAGGGGTCGTCACGGGTAAACGTCCACTCTCTGGCTGGTCGGTGCTGGGACATTGTCGCGGCGGGACGCACGGTTGTCATCCCGGCGCGGTCCGTGGTCCAGACTTCCGCACCGCGCGCTGCCCGCGGACCGGGGCGGCGCGGGGCGGCGGGCCGTGGCGGGCGGGGCCGGTCAGGGGCCGTTGTCCTCCAGCAGGTCCGGGGCGTAGTACTCGTCCACCGGGATCGGACCCCGGTAGCCCTGACACATGCACTGGCGGTAGGTCGAGCCGCTCTGCCCCGTCCAACGGCCGGGGATGACCACCTGCGTCATGCACTTCTTGGACCCGCGGTCGTGGAAGACCAGGTGGTGGCCGCACCCGCAGAGCGGCTGGGGCTGCTGCGGCCCGCCGTGCAGGGCCCGGGCCTGTTCCTCGCGCCGCTGCTGTTCGAGCGACTGCCGCGCCTGGCGCCGGGTGACGATCCGACCGGCCACGAACGCACCGAGGGCGATCGTGGCGCCGACGACCATGGAGACCGGATCCATCCGGGGCTCCCTTCCATTGCGCGAGGCCCATCCCGCACGGGCGTGTCCGTCCATTGTGGCCCATACCCGTGGACGGCGACGGTGGGGTGCGCGGCGGTTCCGCGCACGCCCGCGAAGGCCGTCCCGGCCGACCCCCACCGCGCCCCCGGGGTCAGCCCTCGCGCAGCTCCTTGAGCGTGGCGACGTCGGCCGCGTGCGGCTTCGCCGGGCCGGGCGTCTCCAGGATCAGCGGGATCCCCGCGGTCACCGGGTGCGTGAACAGCTCCCCGAAGGGCCGGGTCCCGATGTGTCCGGCGCCGATGTTCTCGTGGCGGTCCTTCTTGCTCCCGCACGGCTCCTTGGAGTCGTTGACGTGGATCACCCGCAGCCGGTCCCCGCCCACGACCTCGCCGAAGCGGTCCAGGGTCTCGCGCATGCCCTCCGGCGTGGAGATGTCGTGCCCGGCGGCGAACAGGTGGGCGGTGTCCAGGCACACGCCCACGTTGTCGTGCCAGTCCAGGGCCTCGAAGTAGGGCACCAGGTCGTCGACGGTGGCGCACAGCACCTGGCCCTGTCCGGCCATCGGCTCCAGGAGCACCGGCGGGACGTCGCCGCCGAGCCGTTCCAACAGGGGCATCAGCCGGTCGCGGACCCGCTCCAGCCCGGCCTCGCGCCCGCCGGAGACCGCCGACCCGGTGTGCACCACCACACCGCGCGCGTTGATCTCCCCGCCCCGGGTCAGCGCGTGCTCCAGGGACCGGACCGACTTCTGCGCGGTCTCCTCGTTGGGCGCGCCCAGGTTGATCAGGTAGGGAGCGTGCACGAACAGCGGGAGGTCGGCGCGCTCCCGCATCCGGGCGTCCTGCTCCGGGTCGCCGCCGTTGGTCGCCCACCCGCGCGGGTTGGACACGAACACCTGCACCGTCTCGGCGCCGATCTCCTCGGCGTAGGGCAGACCCTTGGTGGCCATGCCGCCCGCGACCGGAACGTGGGCTCCGATCGGGGACTGGGGCCGCTGTTGTTCATCGTTCATAGCGGTGACCAGCCTAGACGCAGGTGGGCACGGGTCCGGCCGAACGCGCGGGGCGCGGCCGGACCCGTGCCTCACACCAGCGGCGGGATCCGGTGGTTGGACCGGACCACCTCGTCCGGGTCGTACACGCCCCTGATCCGCGACAGCCGCCGGAAGTCCTCCGGCGCGAAGGCCTCCCGCACCTCGCCGTCGCCGAGCGGGCCGAAGCTGAACCCGAGCGAGCGTCCGACCGCCCGCCCGGAGAACAGCGACGCGGCCCCGTCCCGGAGCTCCCGCGCCCCCGGATCCTCCTCGCCGCCCCCGTTGGCGGTGATCACGGTCAGGGAGTAGGCGGCGGCGCGGTGGCCGACCGCGTTGGACGGCTCCGGCCGCCGCGCCAGTGCTCCGCCGAGGTGGCGCACCCCCACCACCGCCGTGAACGGCAGGTCGGGGCCGGTCATCTCGGTCAACCGCGCCGTCGCCGTCGGGTCCAGCCCGTCGAGCAGGAGGTTGCGCGACCGGAAGCCGTGCGGGTGGTCGGGTTCGGCGTACACCTCCCCGGACCTGGCGTAGGGCAGCTCGCCCAGGGTCTGGCCGAGGATCGGCCCGGCGGCGCGCAACGGCTCGACCACGGCCGGTCCCCGGTCGGGTCGGCCCGCCCAGGCCACCGCCACCTGGGCGACGTGCCTGCCCCGCAGCGGTTCGGGCACGCCCGGAACGTCGGGGAGGACCAGCTTCGTCAGCCCCGAGGTCAGCTCCTCGGGGACCGTGGAGGTCCACTCGCGCCACGCGTCCAGGATCTCGGGCGCCCCGTCGACGTCGAAGAACAGGCTGCCGCCGTAGAGGCGCTCCAGGGGGAACAGCCGGATCTCCATCCCCGTGACCACGCCGAACGCGCCGCCACCGCCGCGCAGCGCCCAGAACAGGTCCGGTTCCTCCCGCTCCGACACCCGGCGCGCCCGACCGTCGGCGGTCACCACGTCGAGGCGCGTGACGTGGTCGGCGGCGTACCCGTGGGTCCTGGCCAGGAGTCCCACACCGCCGGTCAGCGTGTACGGAACCGCGCCGACCCCCGGCGCGCTCCCGGACAGCGGGGCCAGGCCGTACTCGGCGGCGGCCGCGATGACGTGGGCCCAGGGCGTGCCCGCCTCCGCCCACGCCGTCCGCCGGTCGGGGTCCACCCGCACCCGCGCCAGGCGGCGGGTGCTGATCAGGACGCCCCCGTCCAGGGGCACGCCCACCCCGTGGCCGCTGGCCTGGACCGCGACCTGGAGCCCGTGGTCGGCGGCCACGGCCACGGCCGTCCTCACGTCGTCCACGTCGGCGGCCCCCACCACGGCCGAGGGGCGGTGCCCGCCCAGGAGTTGGAGCCCGGTCCGCTCCGCGTCGTATCCGTCCTCCGCCGACGACAGCACCGGTCCGGAGACCCGTGCGGCCAGCGCTTCCACCACGTTCGTGTCCTGCGTCGTCTGCGTCATGCGGACAACCTAGAAGCCATCGCGGCCACATCATGGCCGCGATGGCTGGCATTCTGGGCGCATGGACGACACATCGGTCCGCAAGGGCATGCCGCAGCGGCTGTTGCGCCTGCTGTCGCTGCTGCAGAGCCGCCGCGAATGGACGGGCGCGGAGCTGACCGACCGCCTCGGGGTCAGCGCCCGCACCCTCCGTCGGGACGTCGACCGGCTCCGGTCCCTCGACTACCAGGTGGAGGGCGTGCCCGGGGTCGCGGGCGGCTACCGGATGGTCCCCGGACACGAGCTTCCGCCGCTGCTGCTCGACGACGAGGAGGCGGTGGCGATCGGGCTCGGCCTGGTGACCGTGTCCGGTGTCGAGGAGAGCGCGCTCCTGGCGCTGGCCAAACTCCAGCGGGTGCTGCCCTCCCGGCTGCGCCCGCGCCTGGCCGCGGTCAGCGACACCACCACGGCGGTGCGCCGGGGGGAGGTCCCGACCGTCAGCCCCTGCGACCTGGCGATGCTGGGCTCGTGCTGCCGGGAGCACGCGGTCGTGGACTTCGACTACCGGGACCGGGAGGGCCGCCGACGGGAGCGCCGGGTCGAACCGCACCACCTGGTCGACCACCAGGGACGCTGGTACCTGATCGCGCACGACGCCGACCGCGGGGACTGGCGCACGTTCCGGGTGGACCGGATGGACGGCATCCGGCGCACGCACCGCCGCTTCACCCCCAGGGAGCTGCCCGCCGCGGACCCCGCCGAGTACATCGTCCGGTCCTTCGCCGGGGCGACCCACCGCCACACCGCGCGGATCGGCCTGGACCTGTCCGCCGAGACCGTGCGCTCCCGGCTCCACGGGCCGATCCCGGGAGCGATCGAGGCCACGGGACCGGACGCGTGCGTGGTGCGGATCAGCGCCGACGCGCTCGACCTGGTCTGCCAGTACACGCTGGCCGTGGTCTCCCTCGGCGCCGACTTCGACCTCGACGCGCCGCCCGAGGTCGTCGATCGGCTGGGTTCGGTGGCCGGTCGACTCGCGGACCGGCTTCCCGCGCGCGGCGGTCCGGGGAGGCGCTAGGGTCGTGGCCGTGAGCACCGCGACCCCGCCCCGCAGCCTGGCCGACGTGATCTCCGCGTTCGAGGAGATCTACCCACCCGCGTGGGCGATGTCGTGGGACGCGGTCGGACTCGTGTGCGGCGACCCCGACCAGCGCGTGGAGCGCGTCCTGTTCGCCGTCGACCCGGTCGCCGCGGTCGTGGACGAGGCCCTGGAGTGGGGCGCCGACCTGGTCGTCACGCACCACCCGCTCATGCTGCGCGGCGTCACGAGCGTCGCCGCGAACACCCCCAAGGGCAACGTCGTCCACCGGCTCATCCGCGCCGGGGCCGCGCTGTACACCGCGCACACCAACGCCGACACCGCCGCGCCCGGGGTGTCCGACGCCCTGGCGCGCGCGATCGGTCTGACCGGGCCCCTGCGTCCGCTCGACCCCGACGCCACCGACCCCGAGGGACGGCGCGGCATCGGACGGATCGGCGCCCTCGACCAGCCGATGATCCTGCACGACTTCGCCGCCCAGGTCGCCCAGGGGCTGCCCGCCACGGCGCCCGGGATCCGCGTCTCCGGTGACCTGGACCGCCTGATCACCACGGTCGCCGTGTCCGGCGGGGCGGGTGACTCACTGCTGGGCGCCGCCCGGGCCGCGGGCGTGGACGCGTTCGTCACCTCGGACCTGCGCCACCACCCGGCCTCGGAGTTCGCCGAGGACCCGGGGCCCGCCCTGGTCGACACCCCCCACTTCGCCAGCGAGTGGCCCTGGCTCGCGGACGGGGCGATCCACCTGGCCGACGCGCTCGCGCGCGGAGACGGCCGGGATGGGGCTAACGTGGAGATCCGGGTGTCGACGGTCGTGACGGACGCCTGGTCGCAGACCTTCCATCACATCTGAGGCTCCCCTTCCGCCCCACCGGGCGGTCGAACCCAACTGCACAGAGACGGGCGCGGACGGCGACCCCGCCTTCCCCAGCCACTCCAGGAGACGTGACACGTGAAAGCCGAACCCGCCGCACAGGCCAGACTGCTCGACCTCCAGGCCCTGGACACCGAGCTCCAGCGTCTGGACCACCGTGCCCGGAACCTCAAGGAGGACTCCGAGGCGGCGGAGCTCAAGGAGCGCGTCGACCAGATCGACGCCGAACTGATCGCCGTGCGGACGCGGATCTCCGACGTGGGCCGTGAACAGCGCAAGGCCGAGAGCGACGTCGACCAGGTGCGGGCGCGCGCCGAGCGTGACTCGGGGCGCCTGGAGTCGGGGGCCATCACCAACGCCAAGGAGCTGCAGAACCTCCAGTCGGAGATCGCCTCCCTGGGCCGCCGCCAGTCCGAGCTGGAGGAGGTCGTGCTGGCGGTGATGGAGCGCGCCGAGGGGCTGGAGGCCGAGGCCGCCCGTCTGACCTCCGAACACGAGGAGACGGCCGCCCGGTACACCGAGGTCACGGCCCGCCGCGACACCGCCGCCGCCGAGATCCGGTTGGACCGGGACCGGGTCGCCCGGAACCGCGAGCGCGTCGCCGCCGACGTGCCCGCCGACCTGCTGGCGCTGTACGACAAGCTGCGCGGCCAGTACGACGGGTTGGCCGCCGCGCCGCTGCGGTACGGGCGCTGCGGCGGATGCAAGCTCGCGCTCAGCACGGTCGAGCTCAACGAGATCCGCGCCACCCCCGCCGACGAGATCGTCCGCTGCGAGGACTGCCGCCGCATCCTCGTGCGCACCGAGGAGTCGGGTCTGGGCGCCCAGGCGGAGCAGTGAGCGGCGGCTGGGCGTCCGCCGAGGACCGACCGACCCGGCTGGTCCTGCTGCGGCACGGACAGACCCCGCTGTCCGTGGAGCGCCGGTTCGCGGGTCGGGGTGACTTCCCGCTGACCGACCACGGGCACGCCCAGGCCGGGGCCGCCGCGCACCGCCTCGCCGCGTGGTCGATCGACGCGGTGGTCTCCTCGCCCCTGCGGCGCGCCCGCGACACCGCCGCCTACGCGGCGAAGGAGCTCGGGCTGTCGGTCGAGATCGACGAGGGGTTCGTCGAGACCGACTTCGGGGCCTGGGAGGGGATGACCTTCGCCGAGGCGCGGGCCCGGGCGCCCGAGGAGGTCGACCGGTGGCTGGCCGACCCGGAGACGGCGCCGCCCGGGGGCGAGAGCTTCGCCGACGCCGCGGCGCGGGTCGTGGCCGCGCGGGACGCGCTCGTCGACCGGTACGCGGGCCGCACGGTTCTGGTGGTCACCCACGTGACGCCGATCAAGGTGGTGGTCCAACGGGCGATGCTCGCCCCCCTGGCGGCGCTGTACCGGATGCACCTGGACACGGCCTGCCTGACCGAGGTCGACTGCTACGCCGACGGCCCCATGGTGGTCCGCTCGCTCAACGACACCGCCCATCTGGGCGGAACCCCCGGCCAACGGGCGTAGAATGCGGGATGAGGGGGAGTCGGCCAGACGGTCGCGGACCCGTGCCGACGGTACGGGTTCGAGGAAAGTCCGGACTCCACAGGGCAGGGTGGTCGGCAACACCGACCCGGGGTGACCCGCGGGACAGTGCCACAGAGAACAGACCGCCACCGTTCGCGGTGGTAAGGGTGAAACGGTGGTGTAAGAGACCACCAGCGGCCGGAGTGATCCGGTCGGCTAGGTAAACCCCACCCGGAGCAAGGTCAAAAAGGGAGCCTCCGGGCTCCCGCGCGGATGTTCGAGGGCGGCCCGCCCGAGTCCGCGGGTAGACCGCACCGAGGCCGTCGGCAACGGCGGTCCCAGATGGATGACCGTCCGGTCCCTTCGGACCGACAGAATCCGGCTTACCGGCCGACTCCCTCCCTCACACCTCTCCGCCGAACCCGGCCCGACGCGCCGGGGCTAGGGCGTTACAGCGCCCGGGTGATGGCCCGAGCCGTGTGTCCGAAGGTAGATTGGCCCTGCGCTCCGCGCCCCGGCGGGGCCCGGAGCGCGTCCGCCCGTGGGCCGCGAGGTCGGCGGCCCGACGGGCATCGGCGTTCACGGGAATGGGTGACACTTGTTCGACTCAGCGTTCATCTGGGTGATCCTCTTCGGCCTGCCGGTCCTGGCCATCGTCGTGATCATCGCGCTCGCCACCTACCAGGCGTCGGGCGTTCAACAGGACGGCCGTGACGACGCGCCGGACGAGGACTCGTCGATCAACTGACCACCGGCGTCCGTGCCCGTGCGCTGCGGCGGGACCGTGCCGGTGACGACGCCCGGCACGGGAGTGAACCGACCCGTCGCGGCGTCCAACAGGTGCACCCGCGCCGTCTCCAGGTCGTAGTACATCCCCGTCAGCGTCAACGTCCCCGACTCCACCCGTTCCCGCACCACCTCGTAGCTCATGAGGTTGCCGAGCTGCTCCTCGACGTTGACCTGGGCCAGGCGGCACAGCGTCTCCGTCGTCGGCGGGCCCTCGGGCAGGTCCGGCGCCGCGTCGAGGCGCGCCAGGCTCGGCCCCGCGTTGGCCAGCCAGCGGCACATGTGCGACGTGCCGGTCTCGGCGGTGTCCGTGTGGGCCCCCTCCAGGAGCGCCCGCATCGCCCCGCAGTGCGAGTGTCCGCACACCACGATCGAGGGCACCCCCAGCACCGTCACCGCGTACTCCACCGCCGCGCCCACCGAGCCGTCTCCGGGTGTCCCCGACGGCGGCACCAGGTTGCCCACGTTGCGCAGGGTGAACAGGTCACCCGGGCCGCTGGCGGTGATGAGGTTGGGCACCACCCGCGAGTCGGCGCACGTGACGAACAGCGCGGTCGGGTTCTGGCCGTGCGCCAGGCGGCTCATCACCGACCGCATGCGGTCGGCGGTGCTGGCGTGGTACTCGCGGGCCCCGGCGGTCAGCAGCCCCAGGGCGTTCAGCTGACTGTCGGCCTCCCCGCGCATCTCCCACGGCGCCCACCACCGCGCCTGTCCGGTCGGCGCGGTCTTCGCCGCCGGCGCCGTCCGGGTGGAGCTGCGCGTGTACCACTGCTCGTGGGCCTCGTCGATGTCGACGGCGCCGCCGCTCCGCTCGTGGTCCACGCGCCAGGCGTGCACGGCCTCGAACGCGGCGTGGTCCATGAAGTCCACGTGCAGGTCGAGGTCGACCCGGGCGCCCGGGGGGATGGTGCGCAGGACGTGTGCCAGGCGCGGCACCCCCAGGAAGGTCAGCGACCCGTGGACGGACACGTGCACGCGGTCGCCGCGCTCCTCGGTGAGCACGGTGAAGCGGGTCAGCCGCCGGAGGGAGACGATCATCGCCAGCGCGAAGCCCAGGCACACCCCTTCGAGCAGCCCGAGGAAGACCACCGCGAACAGCGTGACCAGGTAGACGCTGGCCTCGTGGTGGCGGCGCAGGTCGCGCAGGTGGGCGATGGACACCATCCGCGCGCCGACGAAGACCAGCAGCGCGGCCAGCGCGGCCATCGGGATGAGTTCGACCACGCGCGCGAACAGGGCGACGAACACCAGGATCCACACGCCGTGCAGGATCGCCGACAGCGGCGTGCGCCCACCGGCGCGCACGTTGGTCGTGCTGCGCACGATCACGCCCGCCACGGGGAGCCCGCCCAGCGCCCCGCTGACGGTGTTGGCGGCGCCCTGCCCGAACAGCTCGCGGTTGAGCTGGACCCGTCGACCGCCGTGCTCGCGGTCCACGGCGATCGCCGACAGCAGCGACTCCACGCTGGCCACCATCGCCACCGCGGCCACGGCCAGCACGACGCCGTGCCACTGGCCGGACTCGGGCAGCGCCGGGCCGGACCAGGCCTCGACCAGGGAGTCGGGCAGGGTGACGGTCTGGACCTCCCACCGGCCCAGGGTGGCGATGGCCGTGGCGGTGCCCACCGCGACCAGCGAGGCGGGCACGACCGACGGGCGGATCCGGCCGATGGCCGGCAGTCGGCCCCAGCCGAACATGATCGCGATCGTGATGACCCCGACCGCGACGGCGGCGGTGTGGTTGTGCGCGACCTGGTGCGGCAGGTCGGTGATGTTCCTGAGCGCCGAACTCTGCGGCGCACCGCCCAGCGCGACGTGCAGTTGTGCGAGGGCGATGGTGGCGCCGACCCCGGCGAGCATGCCGTGGATCACCGCCGGGGAGACCGCCAGCGCCGCCCGGGCGATGCGGACGGCGCCCAGGGCGATCTGGAGCAGCCCGGCGAGCACGGTGATGAGGCAGGTGACCCGCCAGCCGTAGGTGGTGATCAGCTCGGCCACGATGATGGTCTGCGCCGCGGTCGGCCCGCTGACCTGCACCATCGAGCCGCCGAACAGCCCCGCGACGATACCGCCGACGATGGCCGCGGTCAGTCCGGCGATGAGCGGCGCGCCCGCGGCGACGGCGATGCCCAGCGACAGGGGGACGGCGACCAGGAAGACGACGAGGGAGGCGCCGACGTCGGCCGCGACCGTTCTGCGGTCGAGGAGACGGCTGTGCGCGGCCGGAGCGGCCGGCGGCTCGGTCGGTGGCCCCTGGGCGTGGGTGCGCATGGTGGCTCCGTTCGGGTCGGACCAGGCGGTCGGGTGGCGGTGCACGCGGACGTCGGTGTCCGGACGGGGGATGCGCGTGGGAACGCGAAGCGACGGGCCGGACGCGGAGAGTCCGGTGTCAATCACCAACTGTAGTCAACGGAGCGCGTGCGATGTGACGGACTGTCGTGGATTTGGCAACCGTTTTCCTGGTTTCACACCGGGCGTGCGTGCCGGGAACGAAGAACCGCCGAGGCGACGGGGGATGTCCCGTCGCCTCGGCGGTGTGAAGGGGTGTGCTGACCGGCGGGGCCGGTCACCCCGTGTCACGGAGGGCGGTCACCGTGCGCGGTGCCCGGCTCAGATGAACCGGCCGTCCTCGTAGCCGCCCTCGTAGTGGTCCCGGCCGTGCACCGGCGGGTTCTGCGCGTCGGGCGCCCCGTGCTGGGGGCCGTACGAGGGGCTGGGCGGGGGCACGTGCGGGTGCCCAGGGAGGGGCGGAGCGCCGTTCCGGGTGTCCTCCCACCGCCCCCAGCCCTCCGCGGGCGGGTGGCCGCCCGCGTAACCGGGGTGCGGTCCGGTGTACCCGCCGCCGAGAGCGTCGGGGTTCCCGTAGGGCTCGGGGGACCGCGGCGGCTGGGGGCCGTAGCCGGAGAGGGCGTCGCCCGGAACCTCTCCGGGCAGCGGGCCCGCCGGGTAACCGCCGGTGGGGAAGCCCTGTGATCCGCCCGGGTAGGGGATGCCTCCCGGCGGGGTCGGCTCCGAGGGGTACCGGGAGTATCCGCCGGTGTCGAACGGCGACGCTCCGGGCTCGCCGGGCGCCGCGTGGCCGCCGCCGAAGCCGCCCGTCCCGTTCGGGGAGCCGGGGACGGTGGGCGAACTCGGCCCGCCGAGGGCGTCCTCGCCCCACAGCGGCTCGCTCGCGTACGAGCCGCGCGCGTGCGCGCCGGTGTCGTGGGAGCGCTGGTGGGTGCCGGAGTCGAACTCGGAGGGCGCGGGGGTGCCGTAGGCGCCCCGCGTGTGGGCGCCCGTGTCGTAGGACCGGTGCGCGTGCGTGCCCGTGTCGTACTCGGGCCGGGCGTAGGAGCCGGGGGCGGTGTGGGTGCCGGTGTCGTACTCGGGGAACGGCGGCGTGCCGTAGGCGCCCCTCGTGTGCGCGCCGGTGTCGTGGCTCCCGCGCGCGTGGGTCCCGGTGTCGTACGAGCTCCGGGAGTGCGCCCCGGTGTCGTGGGACGAGTACCGGTGGGTGCCCGTGTCGTATCCGCCGGGCGCGTCGGGGCGGCCTCGGCCGTACCCGCTCGGGGACGGCGGCGTCGGACGCTGGTGCGATCCCGTGTCCATGCTGGACCAGATGGGCGACCCGGTGTCCTCGGGGGTGGAGGACGGACGGAACCCGGGGTCGAGCGGATCCGTGGACCCGGAGCCGTTCGACCGGGGGAGTTCACCGAACCCGGACGGCCCCGTCCCGTAGGCGGACGGACCCGACAGCGGGTCGTCCGAGGCGGCGGAGCCCGCCAGGGGGGTCGCTGAGGAGGAGCCGCTGTAGGAGGAACCGGTGTAGGACCCGCCGTACGCGCTCGCGGAGCCCGAGCCGCCGAGCGGGTCGCGGTCGGCGGACCCGCTCCAGGGAGTCGGCTCGGCGGACGCGGAGGGCAGCGCCCGGTCGGGGGTCCAGGGCCCGGTGCCGAGCGGGTCCTCGTCGCGGGACGGCCGCGCCCCGGGCGCGTCCTCCCGCGGCGTCGCCGCGCGGGGCGCGTCCGCCCGGGTGTCCTCCGCCCGCGGCAGTTCGGCTCGGGGCCGCGCGTCGCCCGTTCGGGGTTCGGGGGCGGGGCCGCCGCTCTGACCCAGGCTCGCCAGGACCGCCAGGTCGTCGGAGGGACCGGAGGTCACGGCCGGGCGCGCGCCGCTCGTGCCGCCCTCGGCGTGGACGCCGCCGCGCGTCCGTTCCGGTGCGGGGTCGCGCTCGTCCTCGTAGTCCCCGTCCTCCTCGTCGGCGTACCCGTCGTACTCCTCGTCGTAGCCGTCATCGTCGTAGGCCTCGACGTCGTCGTAGCCGTCCGCCGCGCGGTCGTCCGCGACGCCGTCGGTCGCCGGCCCGTCGTCCCGGTCCTCGTCGCCCAGGCTCGACCAGAAGCCGTTGCCGGACAGGTCGGCGTCGTCATCCCAGTCCACACCGCGTTTCCGCCGACCCCGGGGACGCCGGTCGGGCTCTGCGTCCCCGTCCTCCCGGGTCCGCCGGGGACGGCGGGGCGCCTCCTGGTCGCCGCGTCCGCGCCCGCGCCCGCGACCCCGGTCGTCGGCCCCGGTGCTCTCGTACTCCTGCTCGTCGTCGTAGTCGTCCTCGGGCGACGTCGTGCTGAGGGCACGCATGCCCAGCAGCAGGAGCACCAGGACGGCCAGCACGACGATGACGGCGATGATGATGATGACGGTGACGGTCATGGTCTACGCACTACCTTGGAGAGGTCGGCCGCATCCGGAGCGCACCGTGGACCGGCCTGGCGGGGACCGGTCGGGGGGAGACGGCGGCCGCCTGGATCCGCGTGCGTCCGGGCTGCCGGGTCAGCGCGCCCGGCGCGACGCGGGCGGTCCGGTGCGGTCTCAGGTCGGGGTGCTGGGCGGCGGGTGGACGGATAACGGTCGTCTGAAACGGGGTGAGGGGCACGGCCCCACTGTATGCCTTGTCGTGCTCCGTGTGCAGTGGGCGACGGGAGCTTCCTCGTGTAGAACCCGGAGCAAACGGGACGCGGCGAACGTGGAACCGTACGCGGGGGCGCCGCCCGACCGCGGTTCCGGTCACTCGCTGGTGGTGACCAGCGATCCGCGCGCGACGGCCTGGTCGGCGATCGCCTCCAGGGTCCGGCTCAGTTCGGCGCCGTCGGGCAGGTCGAGGGTGCCGTCCAGGGCGTACACGGTGAAGCGGTACTCGTGCACGTCGCCGTCGGTGGGGCAGGGAGCGCCGTACCCCGCGTCCCCGGAACTGTTCATGGCCTGTTTGGCGTCGGCCGGGACGGTGTTCTGCCGCAGCTCGACCAGCTGCGGGTCCAGGTCGAAGACCACCCAGAACACCTCCGCCGCCTGGGGGTCGTCCACGACCAGCGCGATCGAGCCCACGCCGTCCGGAAGCCCCGACCAGCGCACCGGCGGCGAGGCCGGCCCCTCGTCCGCGTCCGACTCCCCGCCGCCGCAGGCGTAGGCGTCCGGCAGCGGCTCACCCTGCTGCATGCGCGGGCTGGTGACGTCGATGTTGGTGGGCATGTCGCCGTTCTGCCCGGGCGAGAGCACGCCGCACCCGGTGGCCAGGGCCAGAACGGCGCCCGCCCCGACCACGCCCGCGCCGCGGAGCGCGGGCCTGCCGGGCGCCGTGCGCGCACTGGTGGTCCAAGGGGAAGGGAGGGCCGGGAACAATGGGACTCCTGCTGGGCTTTCGGGCCGATGGGGCGCGATTCGACGTACGGGAGGAACGGCGTCGGGGGCGACCCGGCTCCGGACCCGCGAGGGTCGAGCCGGGCGACCTCGGCGGTCCGCCGACGCACGTTCCAGGGGAACCCTACTGCGGTCGGCCGCGTGGTCCGCAGTCGTCGCACCGCCGTTCCACCGCCGACCGGCCGCCGAGCCCGGTGGACGCTCCGGTCGGACGGGTAATTCCGGGCATCACGTGACCGGATGGGTGATCATGGACCCGTGCGGTTCTCCATCCTCGGCCCCCTCCTGGTGCACGACGCGTCCGGACGGGCCATCACCATCGGGGGCGCGCGCCTGCGCACCCTCCTCACCCTGCTCCTGCTCCGACCCGGTCAACGGGTCTCGACCGAGGAGCTCACGGACGCGATCTGGACGGAGGGACCACCGGTCTCGTCGGGCAACGCCCTCCAGGCGCTGGTGTCGCGGCTGCGCCGAGCCCTGGGCCCCGACGTCGAGATCAACGGCGACGCCTCCGGCTACCGGCTGGTCATCGACCCCCGACAGGTCGACCTGGGGGAGTTCGACACCCTGGCCAAGCGCGGTCGGGCCCAGCTCGACGCGGGGGAGTCCGCCGCCGCGCTCACCTCGCTCGGCGACGCCCTGGCCCTGTGGCGCGGGCCCGCCCTGCCCGAGCTCACGTCGCGGGGCCTGGCGGAGGACGTCGCGCGGCGTCTGGCCGAGACGCACGCCGCGCTCGTCGAGGACCACCTGACCGCACTGCTCGACCTGGGCCGGGCCGACGACGCCCTGCCCGAGGCCGAGGCGCTGGCCCTGCGCGAACCCCACAGCGAACGCCCCGTCGAACTCCTCATGCGCGCGCTCGCCGCGACCGGGCGCACCGCCGACGCGCTGGAGGCCTACGAGGCCTTCCGCGCTCGGCTCGCCGAGGACCTGGGTCTGGATCCCTCGCCGAGGCTGTCGGACGTCCACCTCCGTGTGCTCCGCGGGGACATCGGCGCCGTCGGCGCACGCGGTCGCGACGGGGGCCACCGCCGGACGCCGCCCCCGCAGCTCCACCTGCCCGCCGCCCTCACCAGCTTCGTGCCGCGCGAGAGCGAGGTGGACTCCGCCGTCGCGCAGCTGACCGAGTCCCGACTCGTCACCCTGCTCGGTCCGGGCGGAGCGGGCAAGACCCGACTGGCCATCGAGATCGCCGGCGCACTGGCCGACCGCGCGCCCGAACTGCTCTCCCGCGGCGGCTGGTTCGTCGAACTGGCCCCGGTCGGCTCCGGCGACGACATCGTCGACGCGGTCGTCGCCGCTCTGGACCTGCGCGACCACGCCATCGTCCAGGCGCGTTCGAGCACGCCCGTGACCCCGGCCGAGGAGCGCGTCGCCGCCTACCTCGGCGACCAGTCCGCGTTCGTCGTGCTCGACAACTGCGAGCACCTCGTCGACGACGTCGCGCGCGTCGTCGAGCCGCTGCTCGCCCGCTGTCCGGGACTGCGGCTGCTCACCACCTCCCGTGAACCCCTCGGAGTGCAGGGGGAGCGGCTCGTCCCGGTCCCGCCCCTGGCACTGCCCCCCGAGGGCGCCACGGCCGAACGGGCCGCCGGGTTCGCCTCCGTCGCGCTGTTCACCGAACGCGCCCGCGCCGTGCGCTCCGACTTCGCGGTCACCGCCGACAACGTCGGACACGTCGTGCGCATCGTCCGAGCCCTGGACGGCATGCCCCTGGCCCTGGAGCTGGCCGCCGCGCGCCTGCGGTCGATGTCCCCGGCCCAGCTGGTCCACCGCCTCTCCGACCGGTTCCGTCTCCTGACCGGGGGCAGCCGTTCCGCGCGTCCGGGCCACCGCACCCTGCGCGCGGTCGTCGACTGGAGCTGGGAGCTGCTCGACGAGCCCGAGCGCCGGCTCCTGCGTCGCCTGTCGATCTTCGCGGGAGGGGCCACCCTGGAGGCCGTCGAGCGGATCTGCGCGGACCCGGGGGAGAACGGGACGGTCGGCGGCCGCGACGTGTGGGGTGTGCTGTTCGCGCTGGTCGACAAGTCACTGGTGATCGCGGAGAACCCCGTGCGCGAGGACGCCCCGCCCCGCTACCGCCAACTGGAGACCGTCCGCGCCTATGCGGCCGAACGGCTCGCCGAGAGCGGTGAGGAGCACCAGGTCCGCGACCTCCAGGCCCGCTACGTGCGCGACCTGTGGCGCGAGGCCGAGCCGCTGCTGCGCGGCCCCCGGCAGACCGAGTGGGTGGTCCGGCTCGGGGCCGAGGCGGACAACTGCGGACCCGCCGTGCGCTGGGCGGTTCAGCGGGGGGACGTCGACCTGGCCCTGGACCTCGTGGAGTACACCCAGTGGTACTGGATCCTGGAGGGCGGCTGGCACCAGTTCTGCCGCTGGTGCGCCGAGGTGCTGACACTGGTCGGCGACCGCGTGCCGGAGGGGAGGGCCGTCGCCTACGCCAGCTGCCTCTTTCACAGCGCGCCCGAGCGGGGAACCGACCACGAGGTCATCCTGGCCAACATCCGCGCCGTGCGGCGGGTGCTCCGGGACGCCGGTGAACGACCCGAGGCCCACCCCATGCTGCTGTACGGGCTCGTCTACGAGGCCCTCAACGAGGGACCGGACGGACCGGCCCGCGAGCGGATCGAACGCGCGGCGGACCAGGACGATCCCTGGCTGCGGGCGATGGTGCGCCTGATGATGTCGCTGCTCGACGCCGTCTTCGGGGACGCCAAACGCGCCATGGAGCGTTCGGTCGACGCGCGGGAGGGGTTCCGTGCCGTCGGCGACAGCTGGGGTGAGCTCCAGGCCATTCTCCAGCTGTCCGACCTGCGCCGGTTCGACGACGCGCAGCGGTGCCGCGTCCTGCTCGACGATGGGATCGGGCTGGCGGACCGGGCGGAGCTGACCTCGATCGCGATGATGTTCCGGGTCAAGCGCGCCCAGGTCCTCATCGACGTCGGCGACCTGGAGGCGGCCCGGCGCGATCTGGAGTCCACGGCCGAACACGGACCCCCGCGTGAGGACGACCACGTGGTGATCGTGCGGCTGGCCGAGGCCCAGCTCCTGCGGGAGTCCGGCGACCTGGAGCGCGCCAGGGCCGTGGTGGACGAGATCGGGCCGACCGTCACGCGCCTGGGCGGCTTCGCCCCCGTCTACGTCGAGCCGTACTGGCTGCTCGTGTCCGCCACGGTCGCGTGGAGGGCCGGTGACTCCGACCGGGCCTGGCGGGACGCGGGGCGGGCCTGGTGGCGGGCCGCGCGCGGACTCGGGCCGGTCTGCGCGGACGTGCTGGAGGTCCTGGGCGCCTTCCTGGCGGCGGGTGAGCCGCAACGGGCGGCCGCCATGCTCGGTCACGCCCAGGCGTTGCGGGGGCTGCCCAATCTGGTGAGCCCGCTGGTACGGGCGGCCCGGGAGGACCTCGTACACGCGCTGGGCGAGGCGGGGTTCGAACGTCTGCTCGTCCAGGGGGCGGAGACGGATCCCGTGGAGATCCGCACCGGCGTGAACGGGTGGCTGGCCCCGATCGTGCCGGACGACCTGGAGGGCGTCCGGCCGATGTGACCCGGGCGGCGCCGCGTCCGGATCCCCCGGAGCGCGGCGCCGCGGTCGCTCAGGTGCGGCGCCGGTAGGCCCACACGGCCAGCGGGCCGAAGACCGCGACGAAGATCGCGGACCACACCAGCGTCCAGGTGACCGGAGCGGCGACGTCCCCGCCGATCATCAGGCCGCGCATGGCGTTCACGACGTGCGTGATCGGGTTGTTCTCCGCGACGACCCGCATCCAGCTGGGCATGGCCTCCGGGGCGACGAAGGCCGAGCTGCCGAAGGTCAGCGGGAACATGAGGATCATCCCGAAGCTCTGCACGGCCATCGGGGTGCGCACCATCATGCCGACGAACGCCGACATCCAGCACAGCGCGAAGGCGAACAGCAGGATGAGCGCGGCGGCGGCGACCACGCCGACCACGCCGCCGTCGGGGCGGAACCCGATGGCCAGGCCGACCAGCAGCACCATCACCACGGTGATCGAGTACCGGACCAGGTCGCCCAGGATGGCGCCGATCAGGGGCGCGGACCGCGCGATGGGCAGGGACCGGAACCGGTCGAAGATGCCCTTCTCCACGTCCTGGCACAGGGTGAACCCGGTGCCGAGCGTGGCGAAGACCACCGACTGGGCGATGATGCCGGGCATGAGGAAGTCCCGGTACTCCCGCCAGTCGCCCATGATCGCCTGACCGAAGACGAAGACGAACAGCGTCACGAACATGATCGGCATGAACGTGAGCCCGAGGACCTCCTCGGGGTTCGCCTTGATCTTCAGGACGCTGCGCCAGGCCAGCTGGAGGCCGTTGCTCACCGTGTTCGCCGGGCCGATCGCCCGGGGCGCGGTCGGTGCGCCGCCGCTCCTGTGCACCCCCTCGGAGGGCTTGAGGGTGGTCACGTCGCTCATGCTCGGGCCCCTTCCGCCACGGTCTCCCCCGTGGACTCGTCTTCGGCGGTGTGTCCGGTCAGCGCGAGGAAGACCTCGTCCAGACTCGGCTTGCGCAGTGACAGTTCGGCGACGGCCACCTCCTGTTCGTCGAGGCGGCGGACCACCTCGGGCAGGACGGCGGCGTCCGTGACCGCGACGCTCGCGCCCAGTCCGTCGCGGGTCACCGGGCTGCTGGTGACCGCCTCGACGATCCGGACGGCCAGGTCGAGCTGCTCGGGTTCGACCGTGCGCAGCTCCAGGACCTGCTTGCCCGCGTGGTTCTTGAGCTCCTCGGGCGTGCCCCTGCTGATCACCTTGCCGTGGTCCAGCACGACGATGTCGTCGGCGAGCTGGTCGGCCTCCTCCAGGTACTGCGTGGTGAGCAGCACGGTGACGCCGTCGTCGACCAGACCGCGCACCACGTCCCACAGGCCATTGCGGCTGTGCGGGTCCAGGCCGGTGGTCGGCTCGTCCAGATACAGCAGGGTGGGGTGGCCCACGAGGCTCGCGGCCAGGTCGAGCCGGCGGCGCATGCCGCCGGAGTAGGTCTTGGCGGGACGGCCGGCGGCGTCGGTGAGCTCGAAGCGCTCCAGCAGCTCGGCCGAACGCGCCCGGGCGGCGCCTCGGCCGTAGCCCAGCAGGCGTGCGATGAGCATCAGGTTCTCGGTGCCCGTGAGCTCGGCGTCGACCGCCGCGTACTGGCCGGTCAGTCCGATCAGTCGGCGCACGTCGTGCGGCCGCTTGACCACGTCGAAGCCCCCGACCTCGGCGTGGCCCCCGTCGGGCCGCAGCAGTGTCGACAGGATGCGCACCGTGGTGGTCTTCCCGGATCCGTTGGGCCCCAGGACGCCCAGCACGGCCCCGGTCCTCGCCGTCAGGTCGACCCCGTCGAGGGCGCGCTTGCCCTTGAACTGCTTGACCAGACCCTCCGCGCGGATGGCGTCAGTCATCGCTCCTCCGTTTCTACCGTTCGACGACCAGTCTGCCGACCCGGTCTGACAGAACGCTGACACGCGGGTGTCCGCCCTGACACAGGCAAGGGTGGTGGGTCGGTCGCGGCGCGGCGGGGCGGGTCCGCGCGGTGGCGCCGGAGGTCGGCGCGGGCGCGCCTGACGGGGCCGACGCGGGGGCGCGCACCGCGCCCCGGTGCGCGGCGCACCGGGGCGTGAACGGGGACGGGCGGCGCCACGGCCGGGCGGGGCGCGGCCGGGGCGGTTACTCGCCCTTCTTGGAGCCGAACATGATCTCGTCCCACGACGGGACGGAGGCGCGGCGGCCGCGGCCCTTGCGCTTGGGCGCGGCGCGGTCGGGCGCGCCGTTGGCCGCGGCCTGGGCCGAGGGCGGCTCCGGCGCGGCAGGGCGGGTGGGGCCGGTGTCGGAGAGGTCGATGGTGGCGCGGCGCCGGCGCGCGGGTCGGGGTTGGGCGGGCGGTTCGGCGGCGGGTGGAGGGGTGTCCGGCTCGGCGGGCCGAGGGCGGTGCTCGACGGCGGGAATCGGGCCGAAGGGGTCGGCGGGAGCCGGGCGGTCGGCGGTCCGCTCCGGAGCGCGGCGGGCGGTCGCCGGGTCGGTGCGCGGAGCCTCCCGGGGCGGGAGGGGGTCCGGCGGACGCTGGTACCGCTCGTCGGGCTCGGGCGCCTCGAACGGGTCGGGGAGGGTGCGGGGTGCGGGGCGCAGCGGCTCGTCCGGGGTCGCGTCCCGGGCCGGGGACAGCCGACGGGCGGGCTGGTCGGTTCCGCGTTCGGCGGGCTGCGTGGAGTCGGTCCTGGGCCGCTCCGCCGTGCCCTCGGGCCGACGCGGGGCGAAGGGCGTGACCGTCGTGTCGGGGGTGGTCGGCCGCACCGGCGCCGCGGGCTCGGTGAACCGGACGGCCTCCTCGTCGGCGGGGGTGACGCTGTTGTGTCTGGGCTCGTACAGCCAGTGGGCGACGCGCTCGTCGCCGCCGTGGAGGAAGACGAGCTTGATCTGCCAGGTCCGGTCCTCCCGCTTCCAGGAGTCCCACGAGGCGTCACCGGTCTCCAGCTGGTGGGCGCCGATCCGCTTGGTGACCACCTCCTCCAGGGAGGGGCCGGGGCCCGAGTCGCCGGTGGCGCGCACGGTGGCGCGCTGGGCCTGCTGGGCGATGTACTCGCGCTCCTGGAGGACGGGGCCCTCGAACCAGCGCACCCGTTCGATGGGGATCCCGGAGATCTCGGAAATGGCCTCCGCGGTCTCGCCGGACCGGATGCGGGCCTGGATTTCCTTGGGGCGCAACGGATTCTCCACTTCGATCTCGTACTGGCCGAGCCGGGAGAACTGGCCGCGTACGGCGGCGCGAAGGCGGTCGTCGACGGGCAGCATGAAACGGGTTCCACGGCCTGTGCTGGCGAGCACCAGGTAGGTGCCGTCCTCGCTCACGGCCACGAGGCGAAGCTCGTGCATCGCCCTCCCTTTCGCGTCCCGTCGAGGGCAGGTTCGGCGACCAGCCCCCGCGTTCTCCAAGTCTGGTCGGCCGACCACGGTTCGGCCAGTACCGCGCCCGGCATGTCCGAACTGTGTGCCCGCCTCCCGTCCGTAGTCCTCACCACGGGCCGCCCCGGACCGTCCCGGGGTCCTCAACGGTCGTCTCCGGTGCCAATCTTGACACGCGGACCCTGCGCCGACCGGGAGCGGTCGTGGCGGGATGTCGTCCATCCCGCGCCAAGGCTCCGCCGCGATGGTATCCCGCGGGTACCGAATCACCCCAGGCCCGGGAAAAACTCCGATCCCGGACGGCTCCGGGAGCACGGAATCCCTGTCGGCGCAACTCGACACGCCGATGTCCACCGGAATGTGGCCCTTCTTGACTCCTGGCGTTATCGGGCACTGGGTGAGCTTAGTCTGAGTTCTTCATTTATGGGCGGTTTGTAGTGGTTTGGAGATCCCCGCCCATCCCGCGATCACCATCGAGTTCCCGCCGCGCCCCCGCGCGGCCGACGAAGGGGGGACGACCGGATGGGTCGGACCGGACACCACGAGGCGGACGACGAGGAGGAGGACCGCACACCGAGGAAGCGGATCGACCTGAGCGTGTCCCAGGTCGCCGGGGCCGGCGCCGCCACCCTCACCGCGGCGACCGCGGCCTCCTACCTCAACGTGTACGGAACGGTCATCGGCGCGGCCGTCATCGCCGTCCTGAGCACGGTCGCCAGCCCTCTGCTCCAGCACTGGTTCTCGCGCAGCGGCGAACAGGCCAGGCACCTCGCGGAGAGGGCGGTCGGCGCCACGACCGGCGCGGCCGCGCCGGTCGCCCCCGCCGAGGCCGCGACGGACTCCGACGCCGCCCGGACGGCGGCGCTGCCGCACGTCGCCGGGGGAGCCGACGACGTCGCCGCGACCCGGACCATGGCGCTGCCGACCACGGAGGACGACGGGGGCGCCCCGGCCGAGGGGTCCCCGGCCGGGGAGCGCCCGGCGCGGCGGAGCTGGAAGGCCGTCCTCGTCCCGGCCGTGATCGTGTTCACCCTGGTGATGCTGGTGATCCTGGCCTTCGAGCTGCTCACGGGCCGCTCGATGACCGCGTGGATGCACGGTCAGGACGAACCCACCGCTCCCTCCCTCCTCGGGGGAGGGACCTCCGCGCCGCCCGCGCAGGAGGAGGACGCCGAGGCCCCCGAGGTCACCGTGGACGTCCCCGAGAGCACCGGTGAGCAGACGGACACGCCCGCCGACGAGGGCGCGGAGGGCACCGGCGGGACCGGGACCGACGGAGGGACCGGGCAGGACCCGGTCACGCCCACGCCCGACCCCGGCGAGACGGGGGACGAGGACACCGGCGACGACGGCGGGACCACCGAGCCCACCCCGCCCGACGACGGCGGCGGTGAACCGGAGACCGACCCGGACGGGGAGCGCCCGGTCGACGACTCCACGGCCGGCGCCCCCTCGACCGGCACCTGACCCGCCCCCGGGCCGCGCCCCGGACGGCCTCCCCTCACCCGAACACCCGGTCCAGGTAGGCGTTGCCGAACCGGCGGTGCGGGTCCACCCGGTCGCGTACCGCCAGCGCGTCCCCCATGCGCGGGTACACCTCCTCCAGGTAGGCGCGCTCGCGCGTGTGCATCTTGCCCCAGTGCGGTCGGCCGCCCACGGACGTGAACACCGCCTCCAGGTCGGCGAAGTAGGCCTCGTACGGGACCCCCCGGTACATGTGCACCGCCACGTAGGCCGTGTCCCGGCCGTGGGCCGTGGACAGCCACACGTCGTCGGCCGGGGCGAAGCGCACCTCCACCGGGAAGCTCACCCGGTGGTCGCCCCGGTCGACGATCGACCGCGCCTCCCGCAGCACGTCCGCCGCGTGCTCGGCCGGGATCGCGTACTCCATCTCCACGAACCGCACGTCGCGCACCGACGCGAACACCTTGTGCGACACGTCCGTGTAGGCGCGCGCGGACAGGGCCCGCGAACTGATCCGGTTCACGCCCGGCACCAGGGAGGGGAAGCTCCGGCACAGCCGGTTGACGCGATCGAAGACCGTGTTCGACAGGAAGTCGTCGTCCCACCACGCCTGGAGGGTGGAGAGCGGACGCGCGGGACCCTCGGTGATGTTGTTGCGCTTGGTGTTGGTGTTGCCGGTGTGGGGGAACCAGAAGAACTCGAAGTGGTCGTTGTCCGCGCGCAGCTCCGGCAGCCGCTCCAGGACCTCGTCCAGCGGCATCGGCTCCTCGCGCGCGTGCAGCAGGAACGCGGGGCGCACCGCCATCGTCAACGCGGTGACCACCCCGAACGCGCCCAGCCCCACCCGGGCGGCGTGGAACAGGTCCGGCTCCCGGTCGGCCGAGCACTTCACGACCGACCCGTCGGCGAGCACCATCTCCAGTCCGAGGACCTGGCTGGCCAGACCGCCCGAGTCCCGCCCGGTCCCGTGCGTGCCCGTCTGCACGGCGCCGGCCACGGTCTGCACGGCGATGTCGCCCATGTTGGCCAGGGCCACGCCGTGCTCGGCCAGGGCGTCGTTGAGGTCGCACAACGGGAGTCCGGCCTCGACCGTGACCGTTCCCGCGTCGGGGTCGACCGAGCGCACCGCGGCCAGGGAGGCGGGGGAGAGCAGGAGCCCGTCGGTGACCGCCACGTCGGTGAAGGAGTGGCCCGAGCCGACCATCCGGACCCTCAGGTCCTCCTCCGCGGCGGAGGCGACCGCCGCCGCGACCTCGTCGGTGCTGTTCGGGGCCGCCGTCCGCCGGGGGCGGGCCTGGTGGGTGCCCGCCCATGTGTTCCACAACACGTCAGTCATGCACCGTGACATTACCCACGAGTCACTTGTGTGGCCAGAGGGGAGGGGTGTCCCGGTGGGCCGAAGAACACGGGACACCGGAGCGGGGGTGGGCGAGCGGGCCCCGGGAGGGCTGGTTTGATAGGTCCCATGAGGCCTTACGACGCGTTTTTGCTGATCTCCTTCGGAGGACCGGAGGGCGAGGACGAGGTCATCCCGTTCCTGGAGAACGTCACCCGCGGGCGCGGCATCCCCCGCGAGCGGCTGGCGGAGGTGGGTGAGCACTACTTCCTCTTCGGTGGCGTGAGCCCGATCAACCAGCAGTGCCGGGACCTGATCGCCGCGATCACCGACGACTTCGCCGCCAACGGGGTGGACCTTCCCGTCTACTGGGGGAACCGGTTCTGGGAGCCGATGCTCACCGACACCCTCGCCCGGATGCGGGACGACGGCGTGCGCCGGGTGCTGGCGCTGCCCACCTCCGCGTACTGCAACTGGTCCAGCCGGACCGCCTACCACGAGGACATCGACCGGGCCCGTGCCGCCCTGGGCGACGACGCCCCCGAGGTCGAGCTGATCCGTCCCTTCTACGACCACCCGGGCTTCGTCGAGCCCCTGGTCGAGCACACCGGCGCCGCCCTCGCCGCGCTCCCCGAGGAGCGGCGCGCGGGCGCGCGGCTGCTGTTCTCCGCGCACTCCATCCCCACCGCGATGGCCGAGGCCAGCGGCGGTCCCGGCCAGGCGTTCGGTCCGGAGGGGGCCTACGGGGCCCAGCTCGCCGAGGTGGCGCGCCTGGTGGCCGAGCGGCTCGACGGCGAGTACCCGCACGAGGTCGTCTACCAGAGCCGCAGCGGCCCGCCCAGCCAGCCCTGGCTGGAGCCGGACGTCAACGACCGCATCGAGGAGCTGGCCAAGGACGGCGTCCCCGCGGTCGTGGTCGTCCCGCACGGGTTCGTCTCCGACCACATGGAGGTCAAGTTCGACCTCGACGTGGAGGCCCGCGAGACCGCGCGCGAGCTCGGCGTCGGCTACGAGCGCGCGCTGAGCCCCGGCACCCACCCGCGGTTCGTGTCCATGGTGACCGAGCTGGTCCGCGAGTACACCGACGGGACCGCGCCGGTGCGCCTGGGCGACCTGCCCCGCTGCGCCGAGGGCGGTCAGGTCTGCTGCCGGCAGCGTTGAGCCGGGTCGGGCGGAGGTCCCCGGCTGTGCTTTTCTTGGGCCTCCGCTTCGCTTCGGCCCGTGTTCGGGCGCCCCAGAGGCAGGGATTCTTCATCCTCGTCTTCGCCTGACGCTCGTTCCTCGCTAGCGGCTCGACTCGTCTTGCAGAACCCTGCCGGCGCCCGAACCGAAACCCCCGGCGGCCGGTCCGCGCGGGTCCCCCGTCCGGGCGGGCGCTCCAGCCGTCGGCGGGGACGCGCCCGATAGGGTCGGCCCAGACCCCACGTCGACGGTTCAGGAGGATTCGCCTTGGTTCGTTCCTGGTACGAACTGCCGGAGTACGTCCGTCTCCGCCGTGTCAACGGGCTGCGCCTCTCCCCGGACGGCACCCGCCTCGTGGCGCCCGTCAGCGGCCTCGGCCCCGACGGCGCCTCCTTCCACAGCGCCCTGTGGGAGATCGACACGGCCCCCGAGTCCGAGGGCGGGAGCGCTCCCCGGCGCCTGACCCGATCCGCCGAGGGTGAGAGCGTCGCCCGCTTCCTTCCCGACGGATCGCTGCTGTTCGGCTCCGGGAGACCCGACCCCGACACGACCTCCGGCGATGCCCCGGGCGCCGCCCTGTGGCTCCTGCCCGCCGGCGGCGGCGAGGCCCGCCAGGTCGCCTCCAGACCCGGCGGCGTCTCCTCCTTCACCGTCGCGCGCGACTCCGGCCTGGTCGCCTTCACCTCCGACACCCACGCGGGCAGCGAGACCGCCGAGGCCGACCAGGAGGCCCGCAAGGCGCGCGAGGAGGCCGGTGTCACCGCGATCCTCCACGAGGCCCTGCCCATCCGCTACTGGGACGGCGACATCGGCCCCGACCACCCGCGCTACCTGGTCGCCGAACCGCCCGCCGACGGCGACTCCGGCCTCGGTGAGCACCGGGACCTGACCCCCGACGCCGGCATGGCCCTGGTGAACGCCTCGGGCGACCTCACCCCCGACGGCGCCGCCCTCGTCACCGAGTGGCAGGTCCCCACCGGCCGGGGCTCCCTGCGCACCGACATCGTCACCGTCGACACCGCCACCGGCGAGCGCCGCACCCTGGCCAGCGACCCCGACCACGACTTCGGCGGCCCCCTGGTCTCCCCGGACGGCCGCCACGTCCTGCTCACGCGCGGCTCGGCCGGGACCTACGACGGCGAGCCCCGCGACCACACCCTCTGGCTGGTCGACCTCGCCACGGGCGAGGGCCGCGACCTGCTCGCCGACCACGAACTCTGGCCGCGCGAGTACGCGTGGTCGGCCGACTCCGCGTCCGTCTTCCTCGTCGCCGACCAGAACGGCCGCAGACCGCTCTTCCGCGTCGACCCGGACTCCGGCGAGCTCACCCGCCTCACGGGCGACCACGGCGCCTACAGCGCCCTCAACCCCTCACCCGACGGCCGCCACGTCTTCGCCCTGCGCGACGCCTGGGACGCCCCGCCCGCGCCCGTGCGGCTGGACGCCGACGCCGCCGACGGCGCGCCCACCGCGCTGCGCACCCCCGGCTCCGAGCTGACGATGCCCGGCACCCTGACCGAGATCGAGACCACCGCCGACGACGGCGCGCGGATCCGGTCCTGGCTCGTGCTGCCGGAGGAGGCCTCGGCCGAGTCCCCCGCGCCCCTGATGCTCTGGGTGCACGGCGGTCCCTACATGAGCTTCAACGGCTGGTCCTGGCGCTGGAACCCCTGGCTGCTCGCCGCGCGCGGCTACGCGGTCCTGCTGCCGGACCCCGCCCTGTCCACCGGGTACGGTCAGGACATGCTGCGCCGTGCCTGGGGGAAGTGGGGGCCGCGCACCCACGCCGACGTCATGGCGATCACCGACGCCGCCGAGGCGCGCGCCGACGTCGACGCCGACCGCACCGCCATGATGGGCGGCTCCTTCGGCGGGTACATGGCCAACTGGATCGCCGGGCACACCGGCCGCTTCCGCGCCATCGTCTCGCACGCCTCGCTGTGGGCGCTGGACGGCTTCAGCTGCACCACGGACCTCCCGTCGGTGTGGGAGCGGGAGTTCGGGACCCCGCTCGCCCAGCCCGACCGCTACACGCTGAACTCGCCGCACCTGCACGCCGACCGCGTCCGCACGCCCATGCTCGTCATCCACGGGGACAAGGACTACCGCGTGCCGATCTCCGAGGGCCTGCGGCTGTGGCGCGACCTGCTCCTGCACGAGGTGGACGCCAAGTTCCTGTACTTCCCCGACGAGAACCACTGGATCCTCAAGCCCGGCAACGCCCGGATCTGGTACGAGACGATCTTCGCCTTCCTGGACCACCACGTCCACGGCAAGGAGTGGACCAGGCCGGAACTGCTCTGACCCCGAGGGCGTGTGTCGCGGACACATACCCTGCTGCGCGACGCCCCAGCACAACTCTCGCCGCGTTCTCATCAGTCGAAAGGACCCCACCCTGACTCCTTCTTCGGCCTTGCGAGCGCCGCACTGGAGACGCCGCTCGCGACGGGCAGCATCCACGGCACACGCCCTAACCGCCCGCGACCCACGAACGGGGGACCACACGTGAGTACCACCCACCATCCGCCCAACCCCGAGGAGCTGCGCGCGCTCGCCGTGCGCGCGGCGGCCGAGGCGGGGGAGCTCGCCGCCGAGGGCCAGGCGGGCATCACCGTGCTCGACACCAAGTCCAGCCCCACGGACGTCGTCACGAAGATGGACCGGGCCGCCGAGGAGCTCATCCGCACCCGCCTGCTGGAGGCCCGCCCCCACGACGCGGTCCTCGGCGAGGAGGGCGGCGGCGCGAGCGGCACCAGCGGCGTGCGGTGGATCGTCGACCCGATCGACGGCACGGTCAACTACCTGTACGGGAGCCCGGACTGGGCGGTGGCGATCGCCGCCGAGGTGGACGGGAGGGTCGTGGCCGCGGCCGTGAACGTCCCCTCGCGCGGGGAGATGTTCGAGGCGGTCCTCGGGCACGGATCCCGCCGCAACGGTGTGGCGCTGCGGGCCCCGGACGCGGTGCCGCTGGACCGGGCCCTGGTCGCCACCGGCTTCGGGTACTTCCCCGAGCGGCGCGCCCAGCAGGCGCGGGTGCTGCTGGAGGTGCTCCCCAGGGTGCGCGACATCCGGCGCTGCGGCGCCGCGGCCGTGGACCTGACGGGGCTGGCGACCGGCCGCTGCGACGCCTACTACGAGCGCGGCCTGAACCCCTGGGACTGGGCCGCGCCCGGCCTGGTCGCCAGCGAGGCGGGCGTGCGCGTGGGCGGGGCGGCCGGCGGGCCGCCCAGCGGCGATCTGGTCATCGCGGCGCGCCCGGAGCTGTACGAGGCCCTCGACGCGTTGTTGGCGCCGCTCGGCGCCGACACCGACGGCTGAGGGCCGACGGGGCCGCCGGCCGCGGGCCCGCGGCGGAGTGAGCGTCCGGGAACACGTGAGGGGCGGGGCGGACCACCGGTCCGCCCCGCCCCGTGTCCTCGGCCCCGCCGGTCCGGGGGGATCCGGGTCAGGGCCGTCGCACCCGCGTCAGCAGCGGGTGTCGATGCCGTTGCGAGCCGCGATCCGGTAGAGGTCCTCGAGCTCCGACGCGTGTGTGTCGGCGAGGAAGTCGTCCCCGGCGGCCTGAGCCGAGCGGAGCGACCGGGAGGTCTCGTTGATCCGGACCTTGATCTCTGCGAGGAACTCGCCCATGACACCTCTCTCAGGGGTCGGCACCGGGGCACACGGGTGCCCCGGTGAAAGCCGTCAGCGCACGACTGCGTGTCCGCGCGATGCGGTGGCGCCACCTCGGTGTGGCGCGTGCCCGTCGCGGTCCGGCCGGAGGCGGCCGGTGTCCACGCGTGCGTCTCCTACCCCTACCGCATGGTGATCCAAACCCCATCGGCGCCCCCGGCTTCGCGGACCGGGCCGCCGAGGCCCCGGACGGGCCGGGGCGCGCGGGTGTCGCATGACACATTTCCCCGGTGCGCCCCGTGCTTACTTGTTTCTTATTCTTGATGTGTCAGATTCGAGATGTGCGGGGTTGGGCCGCCGCCGACGGTTGGGGGATTCGTCGGCGGCGGCTCCCCGTGCGAAGCAGGGATCGAATGCTCTCGGCCCAGCGCCCGTGTCCCCACGGGATGAGGAGAGTGGCCCTCCGCGACGGAGGCCACGGCGGGTTTACCGCCTCCTTACTCCGGATGTGGGAGAACGGATGACGCGGCCGGGACCAAGAACGCCGCTGCCGGTGTGTTGGGGGATGCGCCGGCAGCGGCCCCTCTTTTCTTTTTCCCAGGCAACAGAGGTCGAGAAGGTCAACGTGCGCGTACTCGTGGTCGAAGACGAACGGGTCCTGGCTGACGCCGTGGCGGTCGGACTCCGGCGCGAGTCGATGGCGGTCGACGTGGTCTACGACGGCGACACCGCCCTGGAGTACGTGACCGTCAACGACTACGACGTGGTCGTCCTGGACCGCGACCTGCCCGGCACCCACGGCGACGACGTCGCCCGGTCGCTGGTGAGCGACAGCTACACCGGCCGCATCCTCATGCTCACCGCCTCCGGCGGGGTCCAGGACAAGGTCGAGGGGCTCACCCTGGGCGCCGACGACTACCTGGCCAAACCCTTCGCCTTCGCGGAGCTCGTCGCCCGCGTGCACGCCCTGGGCCGCCGCGCGGTGCCGCCGCTGCCTCCCGTCCTGGAGCGGCACGGCATCGCCCTCGACCCGGCCAACCACCGGGTCCACCGCGATGGCCGCGAACTGGCGCTGACGCCCAAGGAGTTCGCCGTCCTCCACGTCCTCATGCGCGCGCGGGGGACCGTGGTCAGCGCCGAGGGCCTGCTGGAGAAGGCCTGGGACGAGAACGCCGACCCCTTCACCAACGTCGTCCGGGTCACGGTCATGACCCTGCGCAAGAAGCTCGGCGACCCGCCGGTCATCCAGACCGTCCCCGGCGCGGGGTACCGGTTGTGAGACCGGCGGAGCGCCCGGAGCCCGGACAGGTCGAGCCGACCCGCCCGGGTGACACCGGCACGTGGCGCAGGCTCAACACCGTGGCGCCCTCCGGAGAGGGGGCGGAGCGCTCCGCCGCCGCCGAACGGGTGCACCGCTTCACCGACAACCTCAGCCTGCGCTCGCGGCTCACCCTCATCTACGGGATGCTGTTCTTCGCCGCGGGCTCGGTGCTGGTGCTGGTCAACTACCTGATCGTCACGGTGCTGCTCAACGCCCTGCTGGACGAGGAGAGCGCCTCGGAGCTGGCGGCGCAGAGCTACCTCATCGAGGAGGTCCTCACCCACGTCACGCGGTTCTCCCTGCTCGCCCTGTTCCTGGTCGGGCTGCTCGCGGTGGCGTTGGGGTACGCGGTGGCCGGGCGGGCCCTGTCCCCGCTCCAGAAGATCACCCGGATCGCCCGGCGGCTGTCGGAACGCTCCCTGCACGAGCGGATCGCCCTGTCCGGGCCCGACGACGAGATCCGCGAACTCGCCGACACCTTCGACGGCATGCTGGAGCGGCTCGACCGCGCCTTCGACGGACAGCGCCGGTTCGTCGCCAACGCCTCGCACGAACTGCGCACCCCGCTGGCGATCAACCGGACCCTCCTGGAGGTGGCGCTCAGCTCCCCGGAGGTGTCCGCCGACCTCAAGAGCGTCGGGCAGACCCTGCTGGAGACCAACGCGCGCCACGAACGCCTCATCGACGGCCTCCTCTTCCTGGCCCGCAGCGACCGCGAGCTGGAGGCGCGCACCCGCGTCGACCTCGGCGAGGTCGCCGAGACGGTGCTCAGCCAGTTGGCGGGCGAGCTGGCGGAGTCCGGCCTCCAGCTGCGCCTGGACCTGCGCCCGGCCCCGGTGGAGGGCGACCCCGTCCTGTTGGAGCGGCTCGTGGGCAATCTCGTGGAGAACGCCCTCAAGTACAACGTCGCCGAGGGTGAGATCACCGTCCGCAGCGGCATGTACGAGGGCCGCCCCGCCGTCCAGGTGGAGAACTCGGGCAAGGTGATCCCCGCCTACGAGATCGAGGGCCTCTTCGAGCCGTTCCGTCGCGGCTCCGGCGACCGTGTGGGCTCGGGGCGCAGCGCGGGGTTGGGACTGTCCATCGTCCGCTCCGTCGTGCGCGCGCACGAGGGCGTCGTGACCGCCTGGCCGCGCGCGGGCGGCGGGCTCGTCGTCACGGTGTGCCTGCCCGTTCCCGCCGCGGAGGCGGCCGAGCGTCGCTGAGGGCCGCGCGCGAGCTGCGTACGGCCACGCTTCGTGGTATCTATACGTGTCCGAAGACACGCCCACCCCTGTCACGAGCGCCGACTCCGGGTGGGTATGCTTCCCCGGGCGTGGACACGGAGGGAATCCCTCCTGACGTGGGCATGTCTTGGATATTGCCCACCGGTGGGGGAGTGTTCCGCGCTCGTCCGAGATGGGCGGACAGGGTCCTAAGCAGGAACCCGACTCCGGGTGGTACACGGGGAGCCGACCGACGCGTGGCCGCCATGGCCGTCTTCGGTCACGGTCCCGCGAGAGTGCCGCTGACCTGTGGACGGTGACCCGGGAGGGGGCACGGTTCGCCAGGAGCGGAAAACTCATCGGCCGAACCGGGCACAACGAAGGTCTCTCAAGCGTTACACCCGCGCGACGAGGCACTGAACGAGGGGGATGGAGTTAGCACAGATGGCCACCGACTACGACAGCCCGCGCAAGACTGACGAGGAAATCAACGAGGACAGTCTCCAGGAGTTGCAGGCGCGGCGCGGGGAGAAGGCCGCCGGGCCGATCGACGCCGACCCGGACGAGGTCGCCGAAGGTATGGAGCTGCCCGGCGCGGATCTGTCCGGCGAGGAGCTCGCGGTCCGCGTCCTCCCGCGTCAGGCCGACGAGTTCACCTGCGGGCGGTGCTTCCTGGTGCACCACCGCAGCCAGCTCGCCGAACAGCGCGACAAGCAGCTGATCTGCAAGGAATGCGTCTGAGCGGACGGGGCGGACCACCGTCCCCGTCCGCGGCGACACCGCCGGACCCCCGTCGCCGGGGCCCGCACGGCGGTGACCGCCGTCCCGGGCGCCGACACCGCGCACGGCGGTGGACGGCCGACCACACGCGTGGCGCGTGCGGTGGGCCGCCCACCGCGTGTCTTCCGGGGTCCGTGCTCCGCGCCTCCGCGGGCTCCGGCTTTGCCTCGGTCGGCCCGTCGCCCGCCCTCGGAGGGGGGCGGGGCCGGGTCTAGGCCTCGATCGCGTCGCGGCCGGACCGGGTCAGCCCCTTGCGCGCGGTGCGCACGGCCAGCACCCGGGCGACCTCCACGCCGACGCCGGCCACCACGGCCCACCCCAGCGCGCGGCCGAGGCCGACCTCGGGGGACTCGATGTCCGTCGGGGGCTCCTCGCCGGTGGCGCGGGTCCAGGCGAAGGTCAGGGCTTTGCGGGTGACGTACTCCGCGGCGAACCCCGCCGCGAATCCGATCAGAGCGGGGGCGAGTTCACCGCCGTCCTTCTTGGCCATGTTGTCTCGTTCACCGTTTCCGTTGGGCTTCGATGGCACGCGCGTCGCGCGCCGTGTCCGTACCGGGGATCCTTTCACGGACGCCCCTCGGACGCATGATACCCCGCTGGGGTATTGACGTCCGTTCGGGAGGGCCGGGAATGCGGAACGAACACGGCCCTCGGCGCACTACCATTGCCACATGACCAACGGCTCTCATTCCTTCCGCATGCCCGACAAGCCCTCGCTGGACGGTATCGAGGCGAAGTGGGTCGACGTATGGGATGAGTCCGGCGTCTACCACTTCGACCGCACCCGCGGCCGCGAGGACGTCTTCTCCATCGACACCCCGCCGCCCACCGTCTCTGGCTCGCTGCACATCGGCCACGTGTTCTCCTACACGCACACCGACACCGTCGCCCGCTTCCAGCGGATGAACGGCAAGGCCGTCTTCTACCCGATGGGCTGGGACGACAACGGCCTGCCCACCGAACGCCGCGTCCAGAACTACTACGGGGTGCGCTGCGACCCGTCGATCCCCTACGACCCGGACTTCCAGCCCCCGGAGAAGCCCGACCCCAAGCGGCAGATCCCCATCTCCCGCCGCAACTTCATCGAGCTGTGCGACCAGCTCACCGAAGAGGACGAGAAGGTCTTCGAGTCGATCTGGCGCCGCCTTGGGCTGAGCGTCGACTGGCGGCACACCTACGCCACCATCGACGACAACTCCCGCGCCGCCGCCCAGCGCGCCTTCCTGCGCAACCTGGCCCGCGGCGAGGCCTACATGGCCGAGGCGCCCACCCTGTGGGACGTCACCTTCCGCACCGCCGTCGCCCAGGCCGAACTGGAGGACCGGGAGCGCCCCAGCGCCTACCACAAGCTCGCCTTCCACAAGCCCGACGGCGAACCGGTCCACATCGAGACCACCCGCCCCGAGCTGCTCGCGGCCTGCGTCGCCCTGGTCGCCCACCCCGACGACGAGCGCTACCAGGACCTGTTCGGCACCACCGTGCGCACGCCGGTCTTCGGCGTCGAGGTTCCGGTCCGGCCGCACCGCATCGCCGACCCCGAGAAGGGGTCCGGCATCGCGATGATCTGCACCTTCGGCGACATCACCGACGTCACCTGGTGGCGCGAGCTCCAGCTGGAGACCCGCCCCGTCATCGGCTGGGACGGCCGCATCATGGCCGACCCGCCCAAGGGCCTGGAGTCCCCCGAGGGACGCGAGGCCTACGCCTCCCTCGTCGGCGCCACCGTCCACACCGCGCGCGAGCGCATGGTCGAGCTGCTGCGCGCCAGCGGCGACCTGGTCGGCGAGCCCACCCCGATCACCCACCCGGTGAAGTTCTACGAGAAGGGCGACAAGCCCCTGGAGATCGTCACCACCCGCCAGTGGTACATCCGCAACGGCGGTCGTGACGAGAGCCTGCGCGAGGCGCTCATCGAGCGCGGGCGAGAGCTCGTCTGGCACCCCGAGCACATGCGCTCGCGGTACGAGAACTGGGTCGGCGGCCTCAACGGCGACTGGCTGATCAGCCGCCAGCGCTTCTTCGGCGTGCCGTTCCCGGTCTGGTATCCGCTCGACGCCGAGGGCAACCCGCGCTACGACGAACCGATCCTGCCGGGCGAGGCCCAGCTGCCGGTCGACCCCAGCTCGCAGACGCCCGAGGGCTACACCGAGGAGCAGCGCGGCCAGGCGGGCGGCTTCATCGGCGACCCCGACGTCATGGACACCTGGGCGACCTCCTCCCTGTCGCCGCAGATCGCCTCCGGGTGGGAGCGCGACCCCGACCTGTTCGAGCGCGTCTTCCCGATGGACTTCCGTCCGCAGGGCCAGGACATCATCCGCACCTGGCTGTTCTCCACGGTCGTGCGCGCCCACTTCGAGAACGGCACCCTGCCCTGGAGCACCACCGGCATCTCCGGCTGGATCCTGGACCCGGACCGCAAGAAGATGTCCAAGTCCAAGGGCAACGTCGTCACGCCGGTCGCGCTGCTGGAGAAGTACAGCTCCGACGCGGTCCGGTACTGGGCGGCCAGCGGGCGCCTGGGCACCGACACCGCCATGGACGAGGGTCAGATGAAGGTCGGCCGACGGCTGTCCATCAAGATCCTCAACGCCAGCAAGTTCGTCATGTCGGTCGCGGGCGAGGGCGCCGCCACCGACCCGTCCGCGGTCACCGAGCCGCTGGACCGCGCGATGCTGGCCACCCTGGCGGACGTGGTGGACGACGCCACCGCCGCCTTCCGGGCCTACGACCACACCCGGGCCCTGGAGCGCGCCGAGCGGTTCTTCTGGGACTTCTGCGACGACTACCTGGAGCTGGTCAAGGCCCGCGCCTACGACACCGAGTCGGCCGAGGGCGCCTCGGCGCGCGCGGCCCTGCTCATCGCCCTGGGCGCCCTGCACCGGCTGTTCGCCCCGTTCCTGCCCTTCGTCACCGAGGAGGTCTGGAACTGGTGGCAGGAGGGCTCCGTGCACGCCCAACCCTGGCCGGAGGCCGCCGAGTACCGCGCCGCCGCCGTCGACGGCGACCCGGCCGTGCTGGCCGCCACCGCCGAGGTGCTGCGCGCCGTCCGCAAGGCCAAGTCCGAGGCGAAGCTGTCCATGCGCGCCGAGGTCGAACTCGTCCGGGTCTCGGGCAAGCAGGTCGAGGCCGCCCGGGCCGCCGGCGGTGACATCGCCGCCGCCGGTCGCGCCGCCGGGATCGACTTCGAGGCCACCGACGAGGCCGAGCTCACCGTCGAGGTGACGCTGCCGGAGTCCGCCGAGGACTGAGCACCGCGCCGGAACGGCCGCCGGGGGCGGGGCCCGAGCGCCCCGCCCCCGTGCGGATGCCCCGGGTCCGGCCGTGACCGGGGCCCGCACCGCGCACCGGGGCGTCGGACACCGGACGCACCTCCCGAAGGGCGATAGGCTCAGCGGTTGTGAGTACCTCATCCCTGGAAGGCGGACGGATCCCGATCACGGTCCGCCGCCTGGACCCCGGCCTTCCCCTGCCCGCGTACGCGCACCCCGGTGACGCGGGCGCCGACATGTACACCGCCGTCGACGTCGACCTCGCCCCCGGCGAACGGGCCACGGTCCCCACCGGGCTGGCGATCGCCCTGCCCGACGGGTTCGCCGCCTTCGTCCACCCGCGTTCGGGGCTGGCGGCGCGCTGCGGCGTGACCATCGTCAACGCGCCGGGCACCGTCGACGCGGGGTACCGCGGCGAGATCAGGGTGACACTCGTCAACACCGACCGGGACACCCCCGTACGCCTGTCGCGCGGGGACCGCATCGCGCAGCTGGTCGTCCAGCGCGTGGAGCGGGCCGAGTTCGTCGAGGCGGACTCCCTGCCCGAGTCGGTGCGCGGCGCGGGCGGGTTCGGTTCGACCGGGGGCCACGCCGCGCTGCGGTGACGGCGCCCCGAAACCCCGGTGCCACCCGGGGAGCAACGGAAGCGGAGAGGTGAAGGGCGTGTTTGGACGCCGCCGTAAGAAGCGGGACGACAAGACCGGCGGAGCCGCGGAGACCGGGGCCGCCGCTCGGAGGAACGGCGCCGCGGGAGAGGTCTCCTTCGACAACGAGATCGAGCCAGAGCGGCCGACCGAGCGGATCGACAAGGAGGCCGACCGGTACCGGGCCACCGGCCCGTGGGACTCCACCGAGGACGTTCCCGAGGCCCGGCGCATGGACCTGGGCAGCCTCAAGCTGCCCATGGAACAGGGCACCGACATCCAGGTGAACGTCGCCCAGGACGCCAGGGGCAAGCAGAAGATCATCGGCGTGACGCTCGTGCGCGGCAAGACCGCGCTCCAGGTGCAGCCCTTCGCCGCCCCCAAGTCCTCGGGGCTGTGGGACGAGATGCGCGAGGAGCTGCGCGAGCAGGTCACCAAGCAGGGCGGCAAGGCCGAGGAGCACTCGGGGACCTTCGGCCCCGAACTCCAGGCCGTCATCCCGGTCAAGGGGAAGAAGACCGAGGACGGCAGGCAGTTGGGCCAGCGGGTGCGGTTCATCGGCGTGGACGGTCCGCGCTGGGTGCTGCGCGGCGTGATCCGCGGCGAGGGCGCCTCCAAGCCCGAGATGATGGCCGAGGCCGAGCAGCTGTTCGCCAACATCGTCGTGGTCCGCGGCGACCAGCCGGTGCCGCCCAGCGAGCTGCTGGAGATCACGGTGCCCAAGCAGCTCCAGGAGCGGATGGCCGCCGCCGTCAAGGAGCGCGCGGCCCATCGCGCGGCCCAGCGCGGCAACGCCGGGAGTTCCCCGAACGGCTCGTCCAGCGAGGGTCAGGCCGGGCGGACGCCCGACGGGGCCGAGGGTTCCTGAACCATCGGGCGGCGTGCCGGGGCGGCGTAGGTTCTAGGGTGAGTGTCATGACGGACACGAACGACAACAGCGCCCCCCGGCCGCTTCCCGAGGACTGGAACCGAGCCCTGGCGGTCGTGGCGCACCCCGACGACCTGGAGTTCGGGGTGTCGTCGGCGATCGCACGCTGGACCGGGCAGGGCAAGAGCGTGGTCGAGCTCATGGTCACGCGGGGTGAGGCGGGCATCGACGCCCTGCCGCCCGAGGAGTGCGGCCCCCTGCGCATGGCCGAACAGCGCGCCTCGGCGGCGGCCGTGGGCGCCGAGACCGTGGAGTTCCTCGAGTTCGCGGACGGCGCCCTGGAGTACGGTCTCCCCCTGCGGCGCGCCCTCGCCGAGGCGATCCGGCGGCACCGCCCCGACGTGATCGTGTCCGTCAACTTCCGCGAGGCCTTCCCGGGCGGCACCTCGTTCAACCACGCCGACCACCGGGTGCTCGGCCCCGCCCTGCTCGACGCGGTCCGCGACGCCGCCAACCGGTGGGTGTTCCGCGACCAGCTCGGTGACGGCGTCGAACCGTGGTCCGGGGTGCGGTTCGTGGCCTTCGGGGCCTCGCCCCGCTCCACGCACTTCGTGGAACTGGGCGAGTCCGACCTGGCGGCGGGGGTCGCGTCGCTCGACGCGCACGAGGTGTACCTGGCCAACCTGGACGGCTTCGACCAGAAGTCCTTCCTGTCCAGCGCCGCCGCGGAGGCGGGCCGCCGCGTGGGTGCGGCGCTGGCCACGGAGTTCGAGGTCTTCGACGTCTGACCGCGGCCGCCGTTCAGGGCGCGGCGGGGCCGGGGTCCACGGGGTCGGTGATGCGGCCCAGGAAGAGGATCGCCTCGCCGCGCCGCAGGACGAACACGAACGGCCGGTTCACGGTGAACTCCACGGGCGGCGAGGAGGCGACCGCCGCCATCACCACGATCGCCGCGGTGGCGGCTGCGCCCTCGGCGCCCTTCTCGTCCACCCGGAGCACGGACTGGTGCAGGATCGCGTCCACCCGGAGCGGCTCGTCGCTGATCCCGTCGAACCGGGCGCGGTCACCGGCCAGCCGCGTGACGCCCAGCTCCGCCAGGGGGGCGAGGAGCTGGGCCTCGGTCTCCACCGAGAAGCGGGGCAGCGCCAGCTTCACCTCACGGAGGCGGCGCGCCCGGTACAGGTCGGCCAGCGCCGCCGCGTCCGGCACGGGGGGAGCGGACGCGGGGTCGTCGGGCAGCAGCACGTCCAGGGTGAGGCCGTGCTCGCCCGCCAACCCGACCATGCGCCACCCGGCCGCCTCCGCGTAGGCCATGTCCTCCCGGCGGTGCATGGTGGGGACCTCGCGGGGACCGGCGGGAGCGTGGAAGGTCCGCCCGCGTGTGGCGTCCGCGGCGAAGGGCTCGGTCCACACCATCGCGACCCACAGCGCGTTGACCAGGAGCAGCCGTGTGTCGGGGTGCACCGAACCGGCGGACAGCAGTGCCGGGACCAGGCCCCGGGTCACCTCGGACACCCGGCCGTTGACCCGTCGGCGCACGCCCTCCGGGTCGCGCGCGAAGTCGACCCCCTCCACCTCGACGCCGGGCCGGGCGCGCACCTGCGTCGCGAAGGCGGGCCGCACGCGCAGGTCGTCGGGCACGTACAGGCCGTTGAGGGCGGCCAGGTCCAGGCCGGTGGCGGCGGACACCGCCGCGTCCAGCGCGGCCAGCTGGACGGGGACGTCCCGACCGAGCAGCAGCTCCAGCTCGTCCCGGGTCCGACCGGCAGCGCCGGTGGCGAGCAGGCCCAGCACCGTGCCGACCGAGTGGGGGGACCACACGTGGGAGGCGTCCGGGGCGGCCAGGACCCGGTCCAGGGCGGCGGCGAACGCCAGGTGGTCGGTTCTCGGCGGGTCGGACAAACGCATGGGGGCTCCTCGCGACGGGGTCGACGCCGCCAGCGTACGGACTCGCGACGACGGTCGCCAGGTGTGACACCGGGCACACGCCAAGGGCGGGCGAACCGGGACGGGGTGGGACGGAGCGAGGCCGCGTATTCGACCGCGTCCGCCGTTCGTCCCGGGGCGGCGGTGACACGTGGACTAGGCTGGACTGACGGCGCCGGACCCGATGCGGGGGCGGCGCCGACCGGACACGACGAGCACCGACCGGGAGCGGGATGACTGACCAGCAGCGGGCCTCCGAGGAGACCGCCGGGCCGACCGGGAACGGCGACGGGGCGGACACGCCCAGGGTCACCGAGGACACCGTCGAGGCGCTCGTACGGTCACAGCTGGCCAAGGCCCTGGGCGGCAAGCGCGGCATGGTCGAGACCGCCGTGCCCACCCTCACCTTCACGCTCACCTACATCGTGCTGTCCGACCTGCGGCAGTCGATCATCGCCGGTGCGGTGGCCGCGCTGCTGCTGGGCGCGGTCCGCCTGGTCCAGCGCTCGTCGGTGCAGTACGTCCTCACCAGCCTGTTCGGCATCGGCATCGCGGCGGTCTTCGCCATGCGCAGCGGCGAGGCGGCCGACGCGTTCCTGCCCGGCATCATCTACAACGCGGTCTACGCCGTGGTCCTGAGCCTGTCGGTGCTCGTGCGCTGGCCCGCGATCGGTCTGATGATCGGCCCGTTCATCGGCAACAAGGAGGACTTCACCTCCTGGCGGGCCAACCCGGCCGTGGTCAGGCTGTCCTCCCGGCTGACGTGGCTGCTGGTCCTGCCGTGCGTGATCCGCGTGGTCGTGCAGTATCCGCTGTGGCTGCTCGACCACTACGACGTCGCCGACACCTTCGCCCTCCTCGGCCTGGCCAAGGTCGGGATGGGCTGGCCGCTCCAGGTGGCCGCGTTCGCCGCCATGGTGTGGGTGCTGGCCCGGGGCCGCACCCCCCTGGAGAACGGCGCCGCCGCCCGGCCGGAGGACCCGGAGAAGGGCGACGACACCACCGAGGGCTAGCCCTCGTTCGGGGCGGCGTCGTCGACCGGGCCGAGCAGGGCCTCCAGGGGGCCCAGCGCCTCCGGTTCGGCGAGGAAGACCACGGTGTTGCCCACCGACAGGCCGCGTTCGGGGTCCGGGGGGCGCACACCGCCCGGACCGACCACCGCGACCAGCGCCACGCCCTCGGGAAGGCGCCCGGTCAGGGCGCTCTCCGGCCCGCCCACGAACGGGCTCGCGGCGTGCAGCACGGACTCGGCGATCTCCGCGCCCGGCAGCGGCGGCAGGGCGTCCTCTTCGACCAGCTCGTCGTCGGTGACGCCCTCGACCAGGTCCGCGATCAGCCGGGGCGGGGAGACCGCGAGGTCCACGCCCCACGACTCGTTGAACAGCCACTCGTTGTCGGGCTCGTTGATCCGGGCGATCACCCGGTCCACCCCGAACTCGGTCTTGGCCAGCAGCGACACCACGAGGTTCACCTTGTCGTCGCTGCTGGCCGCGATCACCACGTCGGCGTCGCCCAGTCGGGCGTCCTCCAGGCTGGCCAGCTCGCACGCGTCGGCGAGCAGCCACTCGACCTGGGGGAGGTCGTCGACGCCGATCGCCCGGGTCTCCCGGTCGATCAGCAGCACGTCGTGACCGCTGGCGGCCAGTTCGGTGGCGATGGAGCGGCCCACACTGCCCGCTCCCGCGATGGCGATCCGCATCTCACTCGTGTCCCGTCTCGTCGCCGGTGTCCAGGCGCAGCTGGTCGAGGTCGCGGCCGTGCGCGACCACGTGCAGGACGTCGCCCCCGGCCAGGAGCTCGTCGGAGCGCGCCAGCAGGATGGAGCCGTCCCGGGTCAGGTACACGACCCGGACCGGGGCCCGCGCCTCCAGGTCGGCCACCCTGCGCCCGGCCCAGCTCGGGGGAAGCGTCAGTTCGTTCATGGCCAGGGTGCCGGAGGCGTCGTGCCACTCGGGCCCGGCGGCCAGCCGCTCGTCGCCGGGGACCATGCGGCGCAGGATCGTGTCGGCGGTCCAGCGCACCGTTCCCACGGTCGGAATGCCCAGGCGCTGGTAGACCTCGGCGCGGCGCGGGTCGTAGATGCGCGCGACGACGTGCTCGACGCCGTAGGTCTCGCGGGCCACCCGGGCGGCGATGATGTTGGAGTTGTCACCGTTGCTCACCGCGGCGAACGCCCCGGCGTGGTCGATCCCCGCCGCGAGCAGGACCTCCCGGTCGTGCCCCACGCCCCGGACCGCGTGCTTGGCGACCGCGCCGCGCAGCCGCCGGAACGCGTCGGGGTCCTGGTCGATCACCGCGACCGAGTGCCCCAGGTCCACCAGTGTGTGCGCGAGGGTGGAGCCCACCCGCCCACACCCCATGATCACGATGTGCACCTCGCCCGTACTCCCGTCGAGATCGCCGTTCGACCCGGTGGACGCCGTGCGCCCACGGTCACACCTTGGCACAGATCGCCCCGACACGCGCGACCGCCCCGGGAACCGACGCGCGAGGTCCGGGCCGTCCGGGAGGCCCCGCGGGTCGGCTAGATTGGATGCGGTTGGTGGCTGTGCGCGCAGGGTCACCGGTGTACCCGGCCTCTCTTCCGAAGGACTTCCCCATGACCCGTGTGGGCACCGAGCTCGAACTCTCCGTCGACGACGTCGCGCACGGCGGATGGTGCGTGGGACGCCACGACGACCAGGTGGTCTTCGTCCGTCACGCTCTGCCCGGCGAGCGCGTGCGGGTGCGGATCACCGAACGGACGTCGCGCTTCCTGCGCGGCGAGGCCGTCGAGGTGCTCACGGCCTCCCCGGACCGGGTCGAGGCCCCGTGCCCGTTCGCCGGGCCCGGAAAGTGCGGCGGGTGCGACTGGCAGCACGCCTCGCTCGACGCGCAGCGCCGGATCAAGGCCAAGGTCGTCGCCGACCAGCTGCACCGCATCGCCGGGATCGACCGCGAGGTCGTCGTCGAGGAGCTGCCCGGGCACCCCGACGGCCTGGGCTGGCGCACGCGCGTGCGCTTCGCCGTCGACCGGGACGGGCGCCCCGGGCTGCGCCGCCACCGGTCCCACGACATCGAGCCCGTGGACGAGTGCCTGATCGCGCACCCCGGCGTGACCGAACTGGGGGTGACCGACGCCGTCTGGAAGGACGTCCGGGACGTGGAGGCGGTGGCCTCCGCCAGTTGCGCCGACCGCGCCGTCGTCGTGACCCCGACAGGCTCGAAGCTGGGCCCCCTGCCCGAGCTCAAGGCCTCCAGCGCCGTCCTGCGGCGGTTCAAGGGGGGCAGGGTCCAGTCGGTGCGCGGGCGCCGCGGGGTGCGGGAGACCGTGGCCGGACACGAGTACCGGGTCAGCGCGGGCGGCTTCTGGCAGGTGCACCCGGCGGCGGGGGAGGTCCTGACCGAGGCGGTCATGGACGCCCTGGCGCCCAAGCCGGGGGAGACCGCCCTGGACCTGTACTGCGGCGCGGGGCTGTTCACCCGCCCGCTCGCCGAGGCCGTCGGCCCGCAGGGGCGGGCGATGGGCGTGGAGAGCGGCGCCGAGGCCGTGCGCGACGCCCGGTACAACCTGCGGGACCTGGAGCAGGCCCGGATCGAGCAGGGCGACGTGGCCGCCCAGATGCGCGAGTGGGCGGACGTGCGCGCGGACGTGGTCGTCCTGGACCCGCCGCGGGCCGGTGGCGGCGCCGAGGTCGTGCGCCTGCTCGCGGGCACCCGGCCGCGCGCGGTCGCCTACGTGTCGTGCGACCCGGCCACGCTCGCCCGGGACCTGGCCGCCTTCGACGGCCAGGGATACGCGCTGGCGGACCTGCGAGCCTTCGACGCGTTCCCGATGACCCACCACGTGGAAATGCTCGCGGTGCTGGTCAAGCGGGGCACATCGAAGTGACCCGCGCTCCCGTGCGTCGCTGATGCGTCACCGGTCTACGGCACCATCGGACCAGCACCGACCACAAGGAGCCCCCTCATGACCCTCCTCCCCGGGCACGAACCCGCGTCCCCCCGCGACCCCGGCATCGCGATCGCCCGCCGCGACGACGCCGGGTGCGACGACCGGCGGCGGTGAGCGGTGCGCATCATCGTGACCGGGGGACGCGACTACACCGACGCCGCCACCGTGGCGCGTGCGCTCGCCCACTACGCCCCCACCGGCCCCCACGTGCTCGTCCACGGGGCGTGCAAGACCGTCCGGGAGGACGGCACGCCCTACGAGCTGGCGACGCGCGACGGTCGCCCCGAGCCCCCGGGGGTGGACCGGCTCGCCCACCACATCGCCTTCGCCTACGGGTGGACCGTCGAACCCCACCCCGCGCGGTGGACCGAGCACGGGCGCGCGGCCGGACCCATCCGCAACAAGCACATGGCCAGGTTGGGCGCGGACGGGTGCATCGCGTTCCCCGGCGGGGCGGGCACCCGCGACATGATCGCCAGCGCACGCGCTGCCGGGATCCCCGTGTGGGAGCCCGTACGGGGCACGTGAACCGCGACACCAGGACGTCCGGGGCCCGAGGGAAGGCGCCCCTCGGGCCCCGACGGCCCTAGCGTCGCCGTTCGGGGGCGCGCAGCACGGCCAGACCGAGCGCCAGCACGGCCATCCCCGCCCAGGAGAGCGCGGACAGCCGCTCACCGACCACCAGCACCCCCAGGAGGGCGGCGACCGCGGGCTCGGCCAGCGTCAGCGTGGTGGCGACCGACGCCGGGGTGTGCCTGAGCCCCATCCCGAACAGCCGGTAGGCGACGAACACGGTGAGCACCGCCAGGTGCAGGGCGACCAGCGCGCCGCTGGTCGTGGCCAGCCACGCGGCGCCCGCCGAGAGCAGGACCGGCAGCGTCAGCAGGCCGCCGCCCGCGAACAGCGTGCCCATCACGGCCCCGGACGCGTGGCCCCGCCGGATCAGCGACCCGGCGATGACCGCGTACAGCGCGTAGGACGCCCCGGCCGCCAGGGCCAGGAGCACGCCCGCGGCGTCACCGTTGGCGCCGCCCGCCTTCGAGCCGAACACGAGCACCGCGCAGCCGACCACCGCGGCGAGAGTGGCCACCGACCACCGCCGGGTGGGGCGCGTCCGCTCGGCCCACCAGACCAGCAGCCCGGAGAACACGGGCGCGCTGCCCAGCGTGATCACGGTCGCGACCGCGACCCCGGCCCGGTCGACCGCGGGGTAGAAGGACAGCGGGTACCCGGCGACCGCGAGGGCGCCCAGGGCGAGCGCCCACCGGGTGCGGGTGTCGGCGGCGCGGACGAGGGTCAGCGACCCGCGCCCGGTCAGGAACAGCAGCAGACCGCCCAGGGTCAGCCCCGCGGCCCCGACGGCCGCCGCGTGCGCGCCGTCCGGGGCGAGGGAGCTCGCGGTGCCCGTGGTTCCCCACAGGACGGCGGCGCCGAGGACGGGCAGGGGGCCGCGGGCCAGGCGGCGCCGCGTGGGCAGGGTGGTGTGGTTCGACACAGTCGTGGACTCTCCGTCGTCGATGGTTCGGGGACCGGCGACGGGCGCACGACGGAGAGGCGTCCCGGCTCATGGGCGGGGGACGCCGTGTGGATCAGGACCGGTTCGTGCGCCCGTTCAGGCGCACGGAGGTGGGAGAACGCGGTGCCAGTGGGTGTTCACGGGCGCCATCCTATCCGGGCCCGTGGCGGGGGCTCCGCCGCGCCCCGGGGACGTGGTCAGTTGCAGGGGCCGGCGTTCCCCGGGGGGAGGTCGACCTCGGGCTCGAAGTAGTACCACGGGTCGTGGCGGTTCCAGTCTTGCGCGTCGGCCACCCGGTCCCCGTCCGCGGGTACGGGGACGTCGAGCAGCTCGGCCAGGTCCGCGGTCCGACCCTCCGCGGAGGAGAACGCGTCCCAGTGGTCGGCCAGGGCCTTCGCGACGCGTTCGTCGGGCAGTCCTTCCAGTGCACGCACCACCGCCAGGTCCGTCTTGGAGGGGCCGAACGTGGCCAGCTGGTAGCTGATGTCCGGCGGCCAGGGTCCGTCGGCGCCGTCCCAGGTGACCGTCGCCAGCCAGACCATGAGGGGGAGCCGTGCCTGCCCCGTGGCCCAGCACGGATCCGTGTAGGCCTCCGGCAGACCGAGGACCACCCGGGCGGCCCCACTGGTGAGCTCGGCCTGGAAGTACGGGTCCTCGAACAGTCCGAAGTCGTACACCACGACGCCGCGCCCCTCGGGCGCGTCGAAGTCCCGGGTGAACATCTCTCCGTCCTGCCAGACCACCGGAGAGCGGTCCCGGGCTCCCTCCGGCAGCAACGCCAGGGGCGGGCCGAGCGCGTCGTGCCACTCGTCGACCAGGTTCTCGAAACCCGGCAGCGGGCAGTAGGTGATCCCCTCCCTGACCTCGCAGCTCGCGGTGCCGTGCAGGGCGCTGTCGGGGAACTCGTGGTCCCACCCGTAGACCGCGTTGGCGTACACGGGCGTGGCCACGGCTCCCGTGGCGAGGACCGCGCACGCCCCCGCGGCGATCCCGCGCGCCGCGCCCCGCCGGGGCCGGGCGGTCAGCGCGACCGAGACGAACAGTCCGACCAGCAGCAGGGCGTAGACCAGGTACAGCACGGAGAGCACGGTGATGCTGGGCGACCGGTTGGAGAAGGGGTCGAAGCTGAGGACGGCCAGGCTCTGTACCCGATAGACCACCTCCGGGCTCGTGGTCGCCAGGGCCGTGTCGAGATACAGGAGGTAGCCGGGCACGATCACGACGGGGACGATGATCTGGGCGTAGGAGCGTGTCCACATCGCGGCCGCGACCGAGGCGGCGGGCCCGGCCAGGGCCAGGGCGAAGGGGACCGCCCGGGAGTACGGGCTGACCGCCCCGGGCAGGGGGCCGTCGGCGGCCAGGTGGCAGAGCACGGCCGCGGTCGCCTGGCACGCCACCGTGACCAGAGCGGCGGCGACCATGAGGGAGAGCAACCGCCCGGTGCGGCCGAGGGGCGCCACGACGGAGCCGGAGTAGCGGGCCTCGCGCACCGCGGGGAAGGTGGTCGCCGCGAACATCGTGGTGGCGACGGCGAGTGCCGCGGTCTCCGTCGTGTTGGCCACGTCCAGCGCGGTGGGCCGGGGGTATCCGACCTGGGTGGCGTAGACCAGCACCGCGGAGACCGCCGTTCCCAGGTACAGGAGGGGCTGGGCCAGGAGTCTCAGGACGTTGAAGCCGGTCAGCCGTGCGAACGCCGCGGCGCGTCTCACACCGCCTCCCGTTCCACACCGGTGAGCAGGAGGTAGGCGTCCTCCAGGGTGGGCTCCACCGGGGTGCGCGCGTCGTCGGCCGGGGCGGTCCCCTCCGGGGTGAGCACGCGGTAGCGGCCGTCCGCCAGACGCCACGTGGTGACCCCCGCGCGCGGACGCTCCCGCTGCACCCACACCCGGCCCTGGGCCCGCTCCACCAGCTCGCCCGGCGTCCCGTCGAACACCACGCGGCCCCGGTCGAGGCATACGACACGGCGGCACAGGGCCGCCACGTCCTCGATCTGGTGGGTGGAGAGCACGACGGTGCTCCACGTCGCCAGCTCGGACACCAGGCTGCGGAACCGGATCCGCTGCTCGGGGTCCAGACCGATGGTCGGCTCGTCCAGGAGCAGGAGCGCGGGATCGCCCAGCAGCGCGCAGGCCAGCCCCAACCGCTGGCGCATCCCTCCGGACAGGCGGCGCACCCGGCTGTGGCGGCGGTCGTACAGGCCCACCCGGGTCAGGCTGCGCCGCACCTCGTCGTGGCGCGCCCGGCGCCCGCCCAGCTCCTTGAGGCACGCCACGTAGTCCACCAGGCCGAACGCGGTGAAGTGCGGGTAGAACTCGGGGTTCTGCGGCAGGTAGCCGAGACTCCGCCGGATCTCGGTGCGGTCGGTCGCGCGTCGCGGGTCGCGTCCCAGGAGACGCAGTTCGCCCCGGTCGGCGTCCAGGTCGGTGGCCAGGCACCGCAACAGGGTGGTCTTCCCGGCCCCGTTCCGGCCCAGCAGGCCGGTCACGCCCGGCCCCAGGTCGAGGTCGAGGCCGTCGAGCGCGGTCCGGTTGCCGTAGCTGCGGGTCAGGCCGCGCGCGTGGACGGCGGGCACGGTCGGGTCGGTCACGAGGTCCTCACCCGGGAACGGATCAGGAGGGCGCCGACCAGGGCGGCCAGGGCCACGGCCCACCAGGGCTGCGCGTGCGGCGCGACCATGGCCAGGGGGGTGAGGTGCTTGGCGCCGGACAGCATCGCCAGGCACAGCAGCCACAGGAGTCCCACGGCACCGCTGGCCAGGCTCAGGTGGACCCACCGGGACAGCACGAGCGAACCGGCGACCAGCGTCAACGCGGGCAGCAGCCAGAAGACCGCCGACCACGGCGTGGTGGGCACGGGCATCAGCAGCGCGGCGAGGGTGCACAGGATCACCGCGGGCACCAGGACCGCGCACGTGCGCAGGAACAGGAGCCGCTGTCCGGCCATCGGCGTGATCGAGGTCAGGGTGTGCGCCGGATCCACGCCCCGGCCGTAGGCGAGCGCCACCCCGGCCAGGGGCACGATCGGCGCGGTGAAGGAGAACACGAGTGATCCGCTCGGCAGCGCGTGCGCGGCGAACAGGGCGCAGACCAGGACGAGCACCGTGGACATGAGCCAGGCCCGGTACAGCTGCGGTGTGGCGGCCAGCAGCTTCACGGTCCCGTCGCGTAGCCCGAGCGAGCGCAGCAGGCGTTCGACCGGGTGCGGGCGGGGACGGTCGACGACGTCGCGCAGATCCGCCCAACTGCGTTCGATCCAGTCCTCGTCCACCGGCAGGAGTCCTCGGCAGGGTGCGCAGTGCATCAGGTGGGCCTCCACGGACATCGCCGTGACGTCGTCGACGGTGTGGGACGCGTACGCGCCTATCTGGGCAGGGGTCAGGTGCCAGTTCATGTCAGTGCCTCCCGCAGGCGCGCCTTGGCGCGCATCACCCGTGTCTTCACGGTTCCTTCGGGGATCTGGAGAATCTGTGCGGCCTCCCGCACGGTGAGTCCGTCCAGCACGGTGGCCTGGATGGCCGCGCGCAGCTCCGGGGAGAGGGAGTGCAGGGCGGCGCCCAGGGGGCCGTGCTCGATGTTGAGCAGGACCATGTCCTCCGCGGAGGCGTCGCCGATGGTCTCGTAGGGTTCGGGTTCCACGTCCGCGATCCAGCGGTTCGCGCGCTTGCGCAGCTGGGAGATGAGCTGGCGGATCGCGATGGTCCACAGCCACGCCCCGGCGTCGGTGTCGCCCGGTCGCGGGGTGTAGGACCCGGCGTTGCGCCACACGGCCAGGAAGGTCTCCTGGAGGGCGGCGTCGAGTTGGTCGGGGTCCGAACACCGGTAGCGCAGACGTGCCCGCAGCCAGGGAGCGTGGCGGCGGTGCAGGATTTCCAGGGCGTCGGACTCCCCGGCGGCGACGGCGGCCAGCAGCTCCGGGTCGGAACTGTCGGGACCATAGGAGGGCGCGCGGCGGCGCGAGCGGCGGAACAGCTTCACGTGTCGGGCTATCGGGACGGGGACGGGGATCGGTTCACGGAGGGGCGGGCGCTGGTCAGGCCTTTTCGACGGTACCCGCGCGCCGGAGGTCCGCACGCCCTCCGCGGTGGGAGAAAATGGGGCGTATGCGCCTGAGGATCTTCCTTGAGCCCCAGCAGGGGGCCACCTACGAGGACCAGCTCGCCGTCGCCCGCGCGGCTGAGGAGCTGGGCTTCGACGCCGTCTACCGCTCCGACCACTACCTGCACATGGGCGACCACGTCAGTGGCCTGCCCGGACCGACCGACGCCTGGATCACACTGGCGGGTCTGGCCCGCGAGACGTCCCGGATCCGGCTCGGCACGCTGATGACCGCCGCGACCTTCCGCTACCCCGGACCGCTGGCGATCGCCGTCGCCCAGGTGGACCGGATGAGCGGCGGCCGCGTCGACTTCGGGTTCGGCGCGGGCTGGTACGAGGAGGAGCACGCGGCCTACGGCATCCCCTTCCCGGCCGCGGCCCGTGAGCGCTTCGACCGCTACGAGGAGCAGCTGGACATCATCACCGGCCTGTGGTCCACACCGGCGGGGGAGAGCTTCCGCTACGAGGGCAGGCACTACCGGCTGGCGGAGGGCCCCGCGCTGCCCAAGCCCCAGCAGGAGCCGCATCCTCCCGTGCTCATCGGCGGGACCGGCCCCAAACGCACGCCGCGCTTGGCGGCCAAGTTCGCCGACGAGTACAACGTGCCGTTCGGCTCGGTCGAGGACACCTCCGCGGCCTTCGAGCGCACCCGGGCGGCGGTGCGCGCCTGCGGGCGGACCTCCCCCATGGTCTACTCGGCCGCGCAGGTCCTGTGCGTGGGGCGCGACGAGCCGGAGATCGCGCGGCGGGCCGACCGGATCGGCCGCGAGGTCTCCGAACTGCGGCGCAACGGCCTGGCGGGCACCCCGGACGAGCTGGTGGACCAGCTCGGGGCGTTCGCCGGGATCGGCGCCGAGCGCGTGTACCTCCAGGTGCTGGACATGTCCGACCTGGACCACCTGGAACTGGTGGCCGACAAGGTCGTGCCGCAGCTCGGCTGAGCGCGGCGGTCGCGGGCGGTTGTCGGGGGGTGGCGTCGGGGGTCGGACCGCCGCCCGATAACTTGATATCGAGATACAAGTTGGATACCTTGACATCAAGATAACAGCGGGACTCCCCCCGACCCGCACCCGGTACGGGCGTGTGAACGTGACCGCTTGTCGGCGCCCGGCCCCGAACATCGTGGACGCCCGCGGTCAACGACCGCCTGGTCCGGACGAGTGGTGTCGTCGCGGGTCAGCGTGGATCGGATGGATGCCGGGGGCAGCGGAGGGCAGCCCCGTGGCTCTCCGAGGCCCCGGAATCCGGTGAGGGCGGCCTCAGCAGGCCCCGCGCCCGCCCGATCGGGCAGGATGCTGGGGACATCAGTGGCGAGATCAGGAGGCAGACACCGTGTCCGCGAACAGCTTCGGCGCCCGTGACACGTTGCGTGTTGGCGACGAGTCGTACGAGATCTTCCGGTTGGACGCCGTCCAGGGCGCCAACCGACTTCCCTACAGCCTGAAGGTCCTGCTGGAGAACCTTCTGCGCACCGAGGACGGTGCCAACGTCACCGCCGACCACATCCGCGCGCTGGGTGGGTGGGACGCCAAGGCCCGGCCCAGCCAGGAGATCCAGTTCACCCCCGCGCGGGTGATCATGCAGGACTTCACCGGCGTGCCGTGCGTCGTCGACCTCGCCACCATGCGCGAGGCCGTGCGCGACCTCGGCGGCGACCCGGACAAGATCAACCCGCTCGCCCCGGCCGAGCTGGTCATCGACCACTCCGTCGTCGTCGACCTCTTCGGCCGCCCGGACGCCTTCGAGCGCAACGTCGAGATCGAGTACGAGCGCAACTACGAGCGCTACAAGTTCCTGCGCTGGGGCCAGACCGCCTTCGACGAGTTCAAGGTCGTCCCGCCCGGCACCGGCATCGTGCACCAGGCCAACATCGAGCACCTGGCGCGCGTCACCATGAGCCGGGGCGGCCAGGCCTACCCCGACACCTGCGTCGGCACCGACTCGCACACCACCATGCAGAACGGCCTGGGCATCCTGGGCTGGGGCGTCGGCGGCATCGAGGCCGAGGCCGCCATGCTCGGCCAGCCGATCTCCATGCTCATCCCGCGCGTGGTCGGCTTCAAGCTCTCCGGTCAGCTCAAGCCCGGCACCACCGCCACCGACCTGGTGCTCACCATCACCGAGATGCTCCGCGAGCACGGTGTGGTCGGCAAGTTCGTCGAGTTCTACGGCGAGGGCGTCGCCTCGGTGCCGCTGGCCAACCGCGCCACCATCGGCAACATGAGCCCGGAGTTCGGCTCCACCGCCGCGATCTTCCCGATCGACGACGAGACCATCCGCTACATGCGCCTGACCGGCCGCTCCGAGCAGCAGGTCGCCCTGACCGAGGCCTACGCCAAGGCCAACGGCTTCTGGCACGACCCGGCCAACGAGCCCGAGTTCTCCGAGTACCTGGAGCTCGACCTGGCCGAGGTCGTCCCGTCCATCGCCGGCCCCAAGCGCCCGCAGGACCGCATCGCCCTGTCGGAGGCCAAGCCGACCTGGCGCCACGACGTCCACAACTACGTCTCCGACGACGAGGCGGGCGAGGAGTCCTTCCCGGCCTCCGACGCCCCGGCCACGACCGCCAACGGGCGCCCGCACCGTCCGGTCAAGGTCACCATGGCCGACGGCACGGAGACCGAGATCGACCACGGCGCCGTCGTCATCGCCGCGATCACCTCCTGCACCAACACCTCCAACCCCTCGGTCATGCTGGGCGCCGCCCTGCTGGCCAAGAAGGCGGTGGACAAGGGCCTGTCCCGCAAGCCGTGGGTCAAGACCTCCATGGCCCCGGGCTCCAAGGTCGTCACCGACTACTACGAGCGCTCCGGCCTGACCCCGTACCTGGACAAGCTGGGCTTCAACCTGGTCGGCTACGGCTGCACCACCTGCATCGGCAACTCCGGCCCGCTGCCGGAGGAGATCTCCAAGGCGGTTCAGGACAACGACCTCGCGGTCACCGCGGTCCTGTCCGGCAACCGCAACTTCGAGGGCCGGATCAACCCGGACGTGAAGATGAACTACCTGGCCTCGCCGCCGCTGGTGGTCGCCTACGCGCTGGCCGGGTCCCTCGACGTGGACATCACCACCGAGCCCCTGGGCGTCGGCAACGACGGCGAGCCGGTCTACCTGGCCGACATCTGGCCCTCCGCCGAGGAGATCCAGGAGGTCATGGACTCCGCGATCGCCTCGGACATGTACGAGAGCGCCTACTCGGACGTGTTCGCCGGTGACGAGCGCTGGCGCTCGCTGCCCACGCCGACCGGCAACACCTTCGAGTGGGAGGACGAGTCCACCTACGTCCGCAAGCCCCCGTACTTCGAGGGCATGGCCACCACCCCGGCTCCGGTCGCCGACATCACCGGAGCCCGCGTCCTGGCCAAGCTGGGCGACTCGGTCACCACCGACCACATCTCCCCGGCCGGCGCGATCAAGCCGGGCACCCCGGCGGCCGAGTACCTCACGTCCCACGGCGTCGAGCGCCGCGACTTCAACTCCTACGGTTCCCGCCGCGGCAACCACGAGGTGATGATCCGGGGCACGTTCGCCAACATCCGCCTGCGCAACCAGATCGCGCCGGGCACCGAGGGCGGCTACACCCGCGACTTCACCCAGCCCGAGGCGCCGGTCTCGTTCATCTACGACGCCGCGCAGAACTACGCGGCGCAGGACATCCCGCTGGTCGTCCTGGGCGGCAAGGAGTACGGCTCCGGCTCCTCGCGCGACTGGGCCGCCAAGGGCACCCGCCTGCTGGGCGTCCGCGCGGTCATCACCGAGTCCTACGAGCGCATCCACCGCTCGAACCTGATCGGCATGGGCGTCCTGCCGCTCCAGTTCCCGGAGGGCCACTCCGCCGACTCCCTCGGCCTGACCGGCGAGGAGACCTTCTCCATCACCGGCGTGACCGAGCTCAACGAGGGCCGCGTCCCGGGCACGGTGAAGGTCAGCACCGACACCGGCGTCGAGTTCGACGCCGTGGTGCGCATCGACACCCCGGGTGAGGCCGACTACTACCGCAACGGCGGCATCCTGCAGTACGTGCTGCGCCAGCTCATCGCGAAGTAGTCCCACGGCTCCGCCCGCGCCCACACGGCGCGCCGCGCGGTTCAACGGGGGCCGCCACCGTCCGACCGACGGTGGCGGCCCCCGCCTTCGTGTGGAGAAGGACGCGGCGGGACGGTCATCACGGTCACTCCGGCTCACGCGGGACGGACGTCCTCGGTATGCTCGCCGACGACCTCGTCGAGCGGATCCAGCGCGGCGACCACCGTCCGACGCGGACCGCGTGACCATCAACCAAGAAACGGGCCGAAGGTGAACGACCCCCAGATCCAGGACGGACCGGGTGCGGAGCACGGCCGCACCGGACGCGTCGTCGGTGACTTCCGACTGGCGCGCTCGCTCGGGCGCGGCGGATTCGGAGAGGTGTTCCTGGGCGAGGCCCCGGACGGCACCCGCGCCGCCGTGAAGGTGCTGCACGCCAGCTGGGCGGGGGACGCCGACATGCGTCGCCGCTTCACGGCCGAGGTCGAGCAGGCGCGGCGGGTGAGCGGCTTCTGCATCGCCGCGATCCTCGACGCCGATCCCGAGGCCGCCGAACCGTGGATCGCCACGGAGTTCATCGACGGGCCCACCCTGCACGACGCGGTCGCCGACACGGGCCCGCGCACCGGCGTGGAGCTGCACCGCCTGGCGGTCTCCACGGCGACGGCTCTGGCGGCCATCCACGCGGCCGGGGTGGTGCACCGGGACCTGAAACCGGAGAACATCATGCTGGCCCCCGACGGGCCGCGGGTGATCGACTTCGGCATCGCCAAGGCCGTGGAGTCCACGTCGGTCACCGCCAGCGGGGTCATCGGAACCATCGGGTACATGGCGCCCGAACAACTGGAGGGGGCCCGGCTCACCTCCGCCGTGGACATCTTCGCGTGGGGCTCGGTGATGGTCTACGCCGCCACGGGGCACGAGGCCTTCCCCGGCCCCACCCAGGCCTCCCGCATCGCCCGGATCCTCAGCGCCGAACCCGAACTCGGCGCCCTCACCGGCGTCCTACGCGACATCGTCCGCGCCTGTCTGGACAAGGACCCCGAACGCCGACCCGACGCCGCGACCCTGCTCAACCAGCTCGTGTCGGCGCCCGGCGACGGCTCCCAGCCCGCCGCGCCGCCCGCCGCCCCCGAGTCGGCGAGGACCGAGGCGGTGGCCGACGCCGCCACCCGCGTGGGCGTGGACCGGACGCGGATCGACGCGAGCGCCCCGGCGGCCCCGGTGGACCCCACCCGCGTCGAGCGGCCGGTCCCGATCGACCCCACGCGCGTCGAGCGGCCCGTGCCGGTCGACCCGACCCGCCCCTACACCCGGCTCGCCTCCACCACCCCGCCGCCCGCGACCGGCCCGAACACCGGCGCCACCCGCCAGCCGAGCGCGCCCCACCACGGCGGCGTGCCCCCGTACCACTTCGTCGGCGTCCGGTTCACCGACACCCGTTCCCTGGCCACGGCCATGCAGCAGAACTGGAACGCCGCCGTCCGCGTCTTCAGCGACCCGCCGGAACGCGCGGCCCTCGGCGCCTGGATCGTCGACGACCTCGGCGACGTCTCGGTCGACCGCTCCCTGTTCCGCCGCCAGATCAACGACGCCAACCTGGCCATCGCCTCGTTCATCGCCCAACTGTGCCCCGAGCTGCCCCCGGTCTTCCGCGGCCGCGGCGTCACCCCGGCGGAACTGGGCGACCTGTTCAACGACCCCCGGCCGCTGTTCACCGGCGCGCCGCTGGCCAATGAGATGGCGCTGCTCGCCCGCCCGGACGTCCTGCGCGTCATGGACGCCCACCACGGCCCCGAGCCCGGCCGTCTCCGCCAGCTCGCCGACCACCTGGAGGAGGCCGAACGCGCCGGGATCGACTTCCACCGCCAGCTCGTCGACCAGCTGGCCGGGTGGCGGTCGGCCCGCGCCGAGGCCAACCCGGCGCTCATCCTCAGCTTCCTGCTCCACCCGGAGCGGATGGTGCGGCCCGACACCGGCGGCGACCAGGAGTTGTCCGACTGGGTCGACATCCTGTGGAGCCGTGTCGAGGCCAGCCCGCTGCCCGTCAACGCGGGGTGCGCGGCCGTCGTCTACGGATCGATGGCCACGATGCGGGCCCTGGCCCACCAGCAGCGTGACTGGGAGGGGCGTTTCCACGACGCACGAGCGAAGCACGACGCGTTGGCCGACCGGGTCAGGCTCCAGCTACGCCTGTCCAACACCATGCGGTACTGCCGGTACGCCGCCTTCGGCTTTCCGGTCGGGCTCGGGATCGCCTTCGTCGAGAGCGGGATCACCACCGACTTCATCATCCCGGTCTTCGTCATCAACCTCATGATCTGGATCGGTCTCCTCGGCCTGATCGGCGCGGTGGTCTCCGGCAGCGTGCTGCGGGTGACGTGTGGCGGACCTCCGCACCGGTCGCGTCGGGTCTGGGAACTCCAGCAGTCCAACTCCCAGCTGCCGCAGCTGACCGCCGGGGTCGAACGCATCCGGGGCGACCTGCGCAGGGCGCGGGAGATCTGCGGCGCCTGAGGCCTGTGGCCGACGCACCCCCCACGGGCGGCCCGGGGTGTCGCACTGACGTGACCGGCCCCGTTGCCGCATCATCGTGGTGCGGCGACGGGGCCAGCCGCGCAGGCAGGCACGGCGGGGGAGGCGACCGTGGGCGACCGCAGTCCGAACCTCGGCCTGTTCCTGCTGTTCGTGGTGTTGCTCCAGTTCGGGTACCCGCTGACGCTGCACGGGCCGGGCTGGACCGCGCTGTACATGCTGCTCTACGCGGGGATGATCGTCTTCGGGCTGCGCGTCGTCCACGACGAGCGCGACCGGGTGCTGCCGGTCCTGGTCATCGGCGTGGTGCTCGCGTTCTTCGCCCTGTGGGTCGCCGTCGACCCCCAGTACAGGGTGGCGCTGCTCGGCCTGTTCGCCACGCTCTCCGCCTTCCAGGTCGGCGTCGTCTACTCACTGCTCAAGTTCGTCTACTGGCGTAGCGCGGCGCACAGCCTGGACGTGATCGTGGCCGCGATCAGCGTCTACCTCCTCATCGGGGGCGTGTTCGCGGCCTGGTTCAGCGCGGTCGAGATCCTCCTCCCCGGCAGCTTCGTCGACAGCGCGTACCCCGGTGAGGCGATGACCTGGCAGCGCTTCGTGTACTTCTCGTACGTCACCCTCGCCACGCTGGGGTACGGGGACATCGTCGCCGTCGAACCGTGGATGCGCTCCATGGCCGCCTTCGAGGCCGTGATCGGAACCCTCTTCCTCGCCACCGTGATCGCCCGCCTCGTCGGCGTGTACGTCGGGGTCGCCTCGCGGAGGCACGGGGACGGCGGCGCGTCGGGCTGAGCGCGGGCCGGCGGCGTCAGTCCGGGCGCGTGACCGCGTCGTCCGGTTCGTCGGCCCACGGTCGCGGGGCGGAGGGGGTCGCCAGCGCGTCGAGCCGGGCGGCGAGGGCTCCGCGGGCCGTGACGTAGGGCGTGGTCAGGTCGTCCTCCAGCAGGGACAGGGCGTTGGCCGTGTCCACGAACGCGTGCACCTCGAAGGCGAGGAGCGCGGTGTCGGTGTCCTGCGAGAGCTCACCGAGTTGGCGGGCGTCCTCCGCGGTACGCACGATGAGGTCGCGCCACGCGTGCTGCGCCCGGACCAGGGCTTCGCGCACCCGGCCCGGCCGGGACTCGAACTCGGCGGTCACGGTGTAGAAGAAGCAGCCCCCGGAGAAGACGCGCTCGCGCGAGTAGGCGAGTTTGTTCGCGCACAGCCGCCACAGGCGGCCCACGCCGGGGGGCACCTCCATGGCCTCGCGCACCACGTGGTCGTGGTAGATCCTGCTGGCCGCCCGGACGGCGGCGAGCTGGAGCTCCTCCTTGGAGCCGAAGTGCGCGAACACCCCGCTCTTGCTGATCTGGAGCTCCTTGGCCAGCCGACCCAGGGACAGGCTCTCCAGCCCCTCCTCCGACGCGATGTCCACCGCGCGCCTGAGCACCGTCCGGCGCGTCTGCTCGCCCCGCAGGATCCGGCCGTCGGTGCTGGTGGTCATGCTCGGCGCCTCCACGGACGTCGGGAGTGAACGGTCGGTCGGTGTTCTGGACAGGATACCCACCACTTGACGGAACGATGATGGCAAACAAATAATACGACCGTTCGTACTGTTTTTTCCACCACCAGGAGCCCACCGTGGACACCGCCCCTCTCCTCGGCGCCGCCCTCAACGCGGTCGCCCTTCCCGCTCCCCGCCTCGCCGGGGCCCTGGCCCGCAGGGCGTGGGCCCGACCGCCGCGGCCCCGTCCGGTCTCCCCGGGCGCGCTCGACCTGCACGGGAGCGCGCGCACGGCACGGCTCGCCGTGGACGGCTGGGATGTCGCCGCCTACGCCTGGGGCGACGGCGAACACCCCGTCCTGCTCGTCCACGGATGGGGTTCGCGCGCCGCCCAACTCGCCCCGATCGCGCGGCGACTCCTCGACCTCGGATACAGCCCCGTCGCCTGGGACGCCCCGGGCCACGGAGCCACGGGCGGTCCCGTGGGCACGATCCTCGACGCCCGGAGGATCATGGAGCTGCTCCAGGCGCGCCACGGTCGGTTCCGCGCGGTCGTCGCCCACTCACTGGGGGCGCCGTTCGCCGTCCACGCCCTGTGCGAGGGACTGGCGGCCGACCGTGTCGTCCTGGTCTCGGGCATGGCGGACTTCGCGTTCGTGACCGGCGGCTTCGAGGCCGCCCTCCGCCTGCGGCCGCGGACGTCACGGGCGCTGCGCGCGTCGATCGAGGGACACTACTTCGGCGGGGACACCACGGCGTGGGCGCGCTTCTCCACCATGTACGGGGCGGACGTGCTCACCCACCCGGTGCTCCTGCTGCACGACGAGGACGACCCCGTCGTCCCGGTGGAGCACTCCCGACGGGCGCACGCGGCGTTCGGCGACCGGTCGCGGTTGGTCACCACCACCGGCCTGGGCCACAACCGCATCCTGAAGGACCCCGAGCAGGTCGACCGCGTGACCGACTTCGTCCGGGGCGCGGACCTCCCCACGCGCGTCAGCGGCGACTGAACCTCCGCGCCGAGCACCCCTCAGCCCTCGGGCCCACCCGCCGCCGAGTTGTCCACGACCAGGTCCGCGTGCTCCCGGGGACGGTGCTCGGCGTGGAACTCCTCCTCCTGCCGCGCCCACAGGGCCCGGTAGGGGGCGTACAGCGCCGCGTCCCCGCGTCGGTCCAGTCGACCGGCCCGTTCGGCGTCGGTCGCGGCCACCCACACCAGGACGTCCAGGTGGGGGCGGGCCGGGGCGGCCCCGCAGCCGCACCCCTCGACGACGAGTGTGCCGACGCCGTCCGCCAGGGGAGGGGGCAGCGGCGTCCATCCCTCCCCGAAGCGGCCGAGCTCCCAGTCGTAGCGCCGCCAGGCCACGCGTCCGCCGCGCGCGATCGGCTCCAGGACCCACTCCCTCAGGAACCGGTGGGCGAGCGACAGCCCCTCCCACCCCGGGTAGAGGTCCTCCATGGTCAGCACGGCCGAGGGCTCGCCCACCCGGTCCAGGGCGGCGGCCAGCCGCGCGGCGACGGTGCTCTTGCCCGATCCCGACCGGCCCTCGACCGCGACCACGCGCGGCCGCCGCTCCGGGGCGCGGGACAGCACGGCCGAGACCAGGCGGTTCTCCCACCCGTCGTCGCTGGTTCGGACACTCTCCACTGGCACATCCAGGAGGGTAGCCGTGGGGCCGTGTTCTCGCTTGCGTTCAATCCTTGTAGCATGCCTCACAGCAGCGCACGGCGCTGTCGCATTCACCGATCACGAGGGGGAACCGGGTGACCGACGCCACCGTGACGCCCGGGTCCCAGTCCGCCCTGCGTCAGGCCAACGAGCGCCGCGTGGTGGACGTGCTGCGCCGGGACGGCACGCGCACCCAGGCCGAACTGGCCCGCGCCACCGGCCTGTCCGCCGCGAGCGTGTCCAACATCGTGCGCGGCCTGCGCGCGGCGGGCACGGTCTCGGTCCGCGACACCGCCTCCAACGGCCGCCGGGCGCGGGCGGTCACCCTCCTGCGCCCGCCGGGCACGGTCCTGGCCGTCGACTTCGGCGCGGACCACGTCGCGGTCGGCGTCGGGGACAGCGACGGCAACCTCCTGGCACGCGAGGAGATCGGTTACGACGTCGCCGCCGACCCCGCGCGGAGCGTGCGCCGGGCCGCCTGGCTGGCCGAGACCACCCTCCAGCGCGCGCGGATCGACCTGCGCACGGTGTCCTCGGCGGTCGCCTCGATCCCCGGTCCCCTCGATCCGGGCACCGGCGAGGTCGGCGCCATCTCGTGCGTGCCCCGGTGGGCGGGTTTCCGCCCCGCCGAAGCCCTGGCCGAACGGCTCGGCGTCCCCGTGGCGGCGGAGAACGACGCCAACCTCGCCGCGCTGGCCGAGGGGCGGCGCGGCGCGGGAGAGGGCGCCGAGCACCTCATCCACCTCGTGATCGGGGAGGGCGTGGGCGCCGGGATCGTCCTGTCCGGCGAGCTGTTCCGGGGCGCGGGCGGCACCGCGGGCGAGATCGGGCACATCGCGCTCGACCCGCGCGGCCAGGTGTGCCGGTGCGGCAACCGCGGCTGCCTGGAGACGTTCGTGGGCGCGCGCTACCTGCTGGCCATGCTGCCGCGGAACTCGGAGGTGGCCCGTGGTCCGGGCGGCCCCCGGGTGACCGACGTCGTCGCGGCCGCCCGCACGGGCGACCCGGGCTGCCGACGCATCATCGCCGAGGCGGGCACGGCGTTGGGGCAGGGGATGGCCATCGTCGCCAACCTGTTCAACCCGGAGCGGGTCACCCTCGGCGGCGGTCTGGCCGAGGCCGGCGACCTGCTGCTGGAGCCGATGCGGCGGGCGATGGAGCTCGGTTCCCTGAGCGGCGCCCTGCGGGATCTGACCCTCGTGTCCGGCTCGCTCGGCCGGGACGCGTCCCTGTACGGGGCGTTGTGGACGGCGTCGCGCGTCGCGCGCTGACCCCGTCGTCATCCTCCCCGCCGCCCTCCGGTTGCCTTCACGCGTACCGTGGACACTGCCGTGCCTCCCGTGTACCCCGAGGTCAGAGTGGGTGACGCGGGTTGAACGCGGGTCGGTCCGCATATCCTTCACACGATGTCACAGGTGCTGTTCGCCGCTCTGACCTGGACTTTTACTGTCTTCAACCGGTGAACACATCACTCGTAATGTTTCAGTTATGTGTTCATGAGTTGACGACAAGGCGTCGGTGGGGTTCTACTTCACACCATCACTCGCGAGTTCCCACACCGATCCCCCGTCCAGAGAGGCACCCCGCGTTGAGCACACGACGCACCTTCACCCGACGAGCGGCCACCCTGGCCCTCCCCGCCGCCACCGCGGCCTTCGCCCTCCTCGTCTCCGGCTGCGGCTCCCTCACCACCACCGGTGGCGAGGCCGAGCGGGAGACGCACAGCCTGGAGGAGGGCTTCCACGTCGGCCTCCTCCTGCCCGAACTCCAGACCGCCCGCTACGAGGCCTTCGACCGGCCCTACTTCGAGGAGGCCCTCGCGGAGCTGTGCCCCAACTGCGAGCTCTCCTACGCCAACGCCGACCAGGACGTGGACGAGCAGCAGACGCAGGCCCAGGCCATGCTGACCGACGGGGTCGACGTGCTCGTGCTCGGCGCGGTCGACTCCCAGGCGGCCGCCGGAACCGTGAACGAGGCCCAGTCCCAGGGTGTGCCCGTCGTCGCCTACGACCGCCTCGCCCAGGGCGGCGTGGACATGTACGTGTCCTTCGACAACGTCCGCGTCGGCCAGGTCCAGGGGCAGGCGCTCCTGGAGGCGATCGAGCAGGAGGGCACCGCGGGCGACGGCCAGATCGTCATGATCAACGGCTCGCCCACCGACCCGAACGCCGCCGACTTCAAGGCGGGCGCCCACGAGATCCTCGACGACCAGATCGAGATCGGCCAGGAGTTCGACACCCCGGACTGGTCGCCCGACCAGGCCAACAGCCAGATGGAGGGCGCCATCACCTCCCTGGGCGTGGACGAGATCATCGGCGTCTACTCCGCCAACGACGGCATGGCCTCGGGCATCATCTCCGCCCTGCGCAGCGCGGGCGTCGACACCGAGGACCTGCCCCCCGTCACCGGCCAGGACGCCGAGCTGCACGGCATCCAGCGGATCATCGCCGGTGAGCAGTACATGACCGTCTACAAGGCGATCCGCCCCGAGGCCGAGATCGCCGCCGCCATGGCGGTCGCCCTGGCCACCGGCCAGGACCTCGACGCGGGCGAGTACACCCTCACCGACGTCGAGGACGCCGACGGCGAGCCCGTCCCGTCCGTCCTGCTCGACCCGATCGCGGTGACCGAGGAGAACATCGGCGACACGGTCGTCTCCGACGGTTTCTACTCGATCGAGGAGATCTGCACCGACGACTACGCCGACACCGAGTTCTGCCAGGAAGCCCTGTAGGTCCACGGCGCGACGTCCCGACGGCGGGCGGGCCGGGGCCGACCGGCCCGCCCCGCCACCGGGACGAGGAAAGAGACACCAGCACCATGAGCAACCCCGTCCTGGAACTGTCCGGGATCTCCAAGACCTTCGGGGCCGTCCGGGCCCTCAGCGAGGTCGACTTCCACGTCGCGGCCGGAGAGGTCGTCGCCCTGCTCGGTGACAACGGAGCGGGCAAGTCCACCCTGGTCAAGGTGATCGCCGGGGCCCACCCCGCCGACAACGGCGGGACCATCGCGTGGGACGGGCAGCCGGTCAGCATCGGTTCGCCCTCCGACGCCCAGCGGCTCGGCATCGCGACCATCTACCAGGACCTCGCCCTGTGCGACAACCTGGACATCGTCGCCAACCTGTTCCTCGGCAACGAACAGCTGCACTTCCCGGGCACCCTCGACGAGGTGGCCATGGAGAGCCGGGCCCGGGAGCTCCTGGACTCCCTCTCGGTGAGCATCCCCGACCTGCGCATCCCCGTCTCCGCCCTGTCCGGAGGCCAGCGGCAGATCATCGCCATCGCCCGCTCCCTGCTGGGCCAGCCCCGCGTCGTCATGCTGGACGAGCCGACCGCCGCGCTGGGCGTCGCCCAGACCGCGCAGGTGCTCGACCTCATCGAGCGGCTGCGCGACCAGGGCCTGGGCGTGGTGCTGATCAGCCACAACATGGCCGACGTCCGCGCGGTCGCCGACCGCGCCGTCGTGCTGCGACTGGGCCGCAACGCCGGGGACTTCCCCATCGCGGAGACCAGCTACGAGGAGATCGTGGCCGCCATCACCGGCGCCACCGACAACCCGGTCACCCGCCGCTCCGAACGCACTGGCGCCTCCGCCGTGGCCACGAAGGACCACCGATGACCCAGCAGACACACCTCACCCACGAGGACACCGCCACGGAAGCGGCGCCCACCGAGGCCGCGCGCGACCCCCGACTGCTCGTCACCGCGGCCTCCCCGCGCGGCTGGCTCCAGGCCCTCCGACGCAACATGCGCGGCGGCGAGCTCGGGCCGGTCCCGGTCATCGTCGGGCTCATCCTCATCGCCGTCGTCTTCCAGTCGCTCAACGACCGGTTCCTCTCGCCGCAGAACCTGTCCAACCTGACCGTGCAGATCGCCGCGATCGGCCTCATGACCACCGGCGTGATCATGGTGCTGCTGCTCGGCGAGATCGACCTGTCCATCGGCTCGGTCGCCGGTCTGTCCGCCGCCGTGCTCGCGGTGCTCGCCGTACGGCACGGGGTCAACGAGTGGCTGGCGATCCTGGCCGCCCTCGGCGTCGGGCTCCTCATCGGGCTCCTGCACGGAGTGATCTTCGCCAAGGTGGGCGTACCCGCCTTCGTCGTCACCCTGGCGGGTCTTCTGGGCTGGCAGGGCACGCACCTGTACCTCATGGGCAGCGACGGCACCATCAACACCAGCTCCAGCGGTCCCATCGCCCTCCTGACCCAGACCTACTTCGTCCCGGTCCTGGGCTGGGCCCTCGTGGCCGCGACCCTGGCCCTGTACCTGGTGTCCGTCCTGACCGCCGAGCACCGCAGGCGCCTGTCCGGCCTGCCGCACCGCGCGCCGGTCGAGGTCCTGGCGCGGACCGCGCTGCTGGCGGTCCCGCTGGTCGGCGGCGTGTGGATGCTCAACCAGTACAACGGGGTCCCGCTGGCCTTCCTCATCTTCGTCGGGTTCGTCGTCCTGCTGGACCTGGTCCTGCGCAAGACCCGCTACGGGCGCATGGTCTACGCGGTGGGCGGCAACGCCGAGGCGGCCCGGCGCGCGGGCATCAACGTGGACCTCATCCGCGTGTCGGTGTTCGGCATCGCGTCCACGCTGGCCGCGCTCGGCGGGATCATGCTGGTCTCGCGCAACTTCGCGGCGAGCGTGTCCACCGGCGGCGGGGCCGAGCTGATGATGGCCATCGCCGCGGCGGTCATCGGCGGGACCAGCCTCTTCGGCGGTCGCGGCAACGCCTACTCCGCCCTCCTGGGCGGCCTGGTCCTGGGCGCGATCACCTCCGGTCTGCTCCTGCTCCAGATGGACACCTCGGTCCGGTTCATGATCACCGCGGCGGTCCTGCTGATCGCGGTCATCCTGGACGCGGTCTCCCGGCGCGGTCGCAAGACCCACGCCCGGGGCGGCGCCTAGGAGGCGGGTCGGGCGCGCCGGCGCCGTCGAGCGCCCGACCCGTTCTCCCTCCGCAGGGCGGCTCCTCCACTCCCGGCCGCCCCGACCCCGGTCCGGACCTCCCGCCGGACCGGGGTCCTCGCGTGCGCGCACGCGAGGACCGGCGCGGTGGACGGAACCCGGACCCGGAGGGGGCTCGCGCGGAGCCGCTGTTACGTTCGTCGCGACCGACCGCCTCGGCGCCGGGCGGGCCGCCCGCACGTCGGCCCCTCAGTCGTGCCCGGACCACGTCGGCCCCGGCACGCGGGCCGGGTTCCGGGGCGCACCCCAGGAGGGAAGAGCATGCGAAGGATCCTCGTCATCGGCGCGGGCCCGTCGGGCCTCCAGCTCGGCATCGGCCTACGCGCCGAGGGCTACGACGTCACGCTGGTCAGCCCGCGCGGCCCGGAGGAACTGCGCGGGGGACCGGTGCTGTCCACCCAGTGCCTCTTCGGGCCCGCCCTGCGCCGCGAGCGGCGCCACGGGCTGTCCCTCTGGCACGACCGCGCGCCGCTCATCGAGGGGGTCGGGGTCAGGGTCGCGGGAACGGCGGACCCCGACGTGTCCTGGGTCGGCCGGTTGGACGAGCCCGCGCAGTCCGTCGACCAGCGGCTCACCCTCTCCGCGTGGCTGGAGCGGTTCGTGCGCGACGGCGGCCGGTTCCTCCGCCGCCGCGTCACGGTCGCGGAACTGGAGGACCTCGCCCGCGACCACGACCTGACCGTCGTCGCCGCGGGACGGGGCGAGACGGCCCGGATCTTCCCCAGGGACACCGCACGGGTGTCCTCCGACGTTCCCCAGCGCACCCTGACGGTCGCCTACGTCACCGGTGCGGAGCCCCACCCCGAGGGCGCGATCCTCAGCCGCACCGCCCTGCCCGGGGTCGGGGAGGTGATCAGCCTGCCCACCTACTCCCTGGCCGGGTCCTGCCACGCGGTGATGGTCGAGGCCGTGCCGGGAGGTCCGATGGACCGCCCCGCGGCCCCCGACGCCTCGGCCGAGGAGGTGTTCGACGGGCTGTCGGACCTCCTGCGCGAGCACGCGCCCTGGGAGCACGAGCGCTTCGCCCGGGCCAGGCCCGCCGACCCCGGGGCCGCGCTGCGCGGCGCCTACGCCCCGGTCGTCCGTGAGCCCGTCGCCCGCCTGCCGCACGGCACCGCGGTGCTGGGCATGGCCGACACCGTGGTCACCAACGACCCCGTCACCGCGCAGGGGGCGAACATGGCCTCCCTGTGCGCCGACGTCTACCGCCGCGCGATCGTCGACCACGGAACGCGGCCGTTCGACGAGGCGTTCATGCGCGGGGCCTTCGCCTCGTACTGGCGCCAGGCCCGCCACGTGACCGCGTGGAGCGGCGTCATGCTCTCCGGCCCCCGGCACGTGTGGGAGCTGTTCCGGCTGGCCGCCGAGCACCAGCCGACCGCCGACCGGTTCGCCGACTCCTTCAGCGACCCGAGCGGCCTCATCGACTGGTTCCTGCACCCCGAGAGGGCCATGGAATACACCGACGAGGTGCGGAGGCACGTCCACGCCTGGTGATCCCATGAACCCACCTCCCAATCCCGACCGGGTGGGTCGACATGTAGCGTCGGCTCCCTGATGAACACAGCACTCCTGGATCCCGTCTCCCTCGGGCCGCTCGGCACCGCGGACCCCTGGGTCTTCGTCCTTCTCGCCGGAACGGCCGTCCTCGCGGGGGCGGCCGTGCAGAGCACGGTCGGACTCGGCCTCGGGCTGGTGGCGGCGCCGGTCATCTCCCTCCTGGACCCGACGCTCATGCCGGGGGCGATGCTCATCGCCGCGGTCCTGCTCCCCCTGTTCACGCTGGTCCAGGAGTGGCGGCACGTGGACTGGAAGGGGGTGGCCTGGGGGTTGCCCGCCCGGATCCCGGGGACGGTGGCGGGCGTGTGGGTGGTCGCCACCCTCCCGCCCCGGGCGCTGGCCGGGCTGGTCGGCGCCATGGTGCTCACCGCCGTGGTGCTGTCCGTGTGGTCCTTCCGCGTGCGGATCAGTCCGGGCTCCCTCGCCGTCGCGGGCTGCCTGTCCGGGTTCGCGGGCACCGCGACGTCGGTGGGCGGTCCCCCGATGGCGCTGCTCTACCAGCACGAGCCGCCCTCGCGGGTGCGGGCCACGCTGGCGGCCTTCTTCCTGCTCGGCGCGACCGTCTCCCTCGTCGCGCTCGGGGCGGGCGGGCAGCTGGACACCCGGACGGCCGTCGTGGGGGTCGCCGCGATCCCGTTCGTCGGCGCCGGTTTCGCGTTGGGCAACGTCGTGCGCCGCCGGATCGACGCCGCCCGGCTGCGCGCGGCGATGCTGTGTGTGGTCACGGTCTCGGCGATGGGCCTGCTCACGAGGGCCGCCCTCGGTTAGCGTCGGTGGGTGAGGGGCAATGACATGCTCGGGAGCGAGTAATGTACGCGGAAAACCGTGTGGGACCGATGTCCGCGCACGCGCCGTCGGCCCGGAGCGTTCCGGGGGCGAAGGCGGCTCCGACCGGGGACGCCGACCCGTTCCCGTCCCGGGTGCGACCCGTGGACACGGGCTCATAGACTCGGGTGTGTATACCTGCCGGTAGCCAATTCCGGGCCAGGTCGGCGGCCGGAGACGGCAAACTCACGCGGACACGTTGGACGAGGGGACTGACGAGACAGTGGCACTGTTCGAGTCGATACACAATCCGGAAGCTCTCAAGAAGCTCCCGGCCGACCAGCTTCCAACGCTGGCGCGGGAGATCAGGGACTTCCTGGTCGACTCCTGTGCGCAGACCGGCGGCCACCTCGGCCCCAGCCTCGGCGTCGTCGAACTGACCATCGCCCTGCACCGGGTCTTCGACTCGCCCAAGGACCCCATCCTCTTCGACACCGGTCACCAGGCCTACGCGCACAAGGTGCTCACCGGCCGCCACGACTTCACCAACCTCAAGTCCGAGGGCGGCCTGTCCGGGTACCCGTCCCGCGCCGAGTCCGAGCACGACTTCATCGAGAACTCGCACGCCTCCACCGCCCTGTCCTACGCCGACGGCATGGCCCGGGCCAACGAGGTCCGGGGCCGCGACGACCGCACCGTGGTCGCGGTGATCGGCGACGGCGCCCTCACCGGCGGCATGGCCTGGGAGGCGCTCAACAACATCGCCGAGCGGAAGAACCGGCGCCTGGTCATCGTGGTCAACGACAACGGCCGCTCCTACTCGCCCACCCGGGGCGGGATCGCCGACCACCTGGCCTCCCTGCGCCTGACCCCCGGCTACGAGCAGGCGCTCGACCTGGCCAAGACCACGCTCAACCGGACGCCCGTCGTCGGCCAGCCCCTGTACGAGGCCCTGCACGGCCTGAAGAAGGGCGTCAAGGACGCCATCCAGCCGCAGGTGATGTTCGAGGACCTGGGGCTGAAGTACCTCGGTCCCATCGACGGCCACGACGAGCCCGCCCTGGAGAAGGCGCTGCGCCGCGCCCGCGACTTCGGCGGACCCGTGATCGTCCACTGCATCACGCAGAAGGGCAAGGGCTACGCCCCCGCCGAGAACCACGACGAGGACCAGTTCCACGCCCCCGGTCCCTTCGACGTCGACACCGGACGGGCCAAGCCCGGACCCAAGGCCGAGAAGTGGACCTCGGTCTTCGGTGAGACCATGGTGGAGATCGGCGCCGAGCGCGAGGACGTCGTCGCCATCACCGCGGCCATGCTCTACCCCACGGGGCTCGACAAGTTCGCCGCCGCCTACCCCGACCGCTGCTTCGACGTCGGCATCGCCGAGCAGCACGCCGCCACCGCCGCCACCGGCATGGCCATGAACGGCCTCCACCCCGTGGTCGCCGTCTACGCCACCTTCCTCAACCGGTGTTTCGACCAGGTCCTCATGGACGCCGCCCTGCACCGGCAGGGCGTCACCTTCTGCCTGGACCGCGCCGGGGTGACCGGCAACGACGGCGCCAGCCACAACGGCATGTGGGACATGTCGATCCTCCAGGTCGTGCCGGGTCTGCGCCTGGCCGCCCCGCGCGACGCCGAACGTCTGCGCCGCCTCCTGCGCGAGGCCGTCGCGGTCGAGGACGCCCCCACGGTCGTGCGCTACCCCAAGGGCGCGGTCGCCGAGCACCTCGACGCGATCGGCCGGGTCGGCTCCATGGACCTGCTGCGCCGGGCCACCGAGGGCGGCCGCTCCAAGGACCTGCTCATCGTGGGCGTCGGCAGTATGGCCCAGGTCGCCTGCGAGGTCGCCGACCGGATGGCCGACCAGGGCATCGGCGTCACCGTCGTCGACCCGATGTGGGTCAAGCCCCTGGACGAGGCCCTGGTCGCCGAGGCCGCCGAGCACCGCGTCGTGGCGGTCATCGAGGACAACGGCCGCACCGGCGCCGTCGGTGACGCCGTCGCCCGCCTCCTGCGCGACAACGACGTCGACGTGCCCGTGCGCACCTTCGGCATCGAGCAGGAGTTCCTCGACCACGCCAAGCGCGACCGCATCCTCGAACAGCAGGGCCTGACCCCCCAGGAGCTCTCCCGCAAGCTCACCGAGACCGTCTCCCGTCACACCGAGTCCGCCTCGACCCCGGTGGCCGCTCCCTGACCGGAGACGGGGCCTGAGACACGGCGGGGCCCGGCCCCCGGCCTCCACCGGATCCGCACGAATGAGGGTGTCCCCGACGCGGGGACACCCTCGACGTGCACCCGGCACCGGCCCCGGAACTGTCAGAATGGACCCATGACCGTTCCCGACCCCGACCAGCAGCGCACCGCCGAGCCGCTCCGGGTGGCGGTGATCGGATCCGGGCCGGCGGGCATCTACGCGGCCGACGCGCTCACCCGCCAGAGCCGCGTCCCCGTCCGGGTGGACGTCATGGACCGGCTGCCCACCCCCTACGGTCTGGTCCGCTACGGCGTGGCCCCCGACCACACCAAGATCAAGGGCGTGGCCCGCGCGCTGCGCAAGGTCCTGGAGCACCCGCACGTGCGCTTCGTCGGCGGGGTCGAGTTCGGGGCCACCCTCACCCGCGCCCACCTGACCCGCACGCACCACGCCGTGGTCTACGCGACCGGCGCCAGCGTCGACCGCCGACTGGGCGTTCCCGGCGAGGACCTGCCCGGAAGCGTCGCCGCCACCGACTTCGTCAACTGGTACTGCGGCCACCCCGACAGCGAGCTGGAGCGGTTCGTCCTGGGCGCGGAGGAGGTCGCCGTGGTCGGGGCGGGCAACGTGGCCCTGGACGTGGCGCGCATCCTCGCCAAGACCGCCGACGAGCTCCGGCACACCGACATCCCCCAGCCCGTCCTGGAGGCCCTGGCCGCCAGCCGCGTGCGCGTCGTCCACCTGCTGGCCCGGCGCGGCCCGCTCCAGGCGAAGTTCACCGCGCCCGAACTGCGCGACCTGCTCGCCCTGCCGGACGTGGACGTGGTCGTGCCCGCTGACCAGGTCGACATCGACCCCGCCGACGTGGGCGGACCCGCCCCCGAGATGCACCAGGTGGCCCGGGCGGCGCGCACCAACCTGCGGCTGCTGTCCGACCAGGCGCGACGCGCCCCGCGCGGCTGCCCGCGCCGTGTCCTGCTGCACTTCTGGGTGCGCCCGGAGGAGATCCTGGGGACCGACCGGGTGACCGGAGTCCGGTTGGAACACACCCGCCTGGACCCCGACGGACACCTGGCGGGAACCGGGGAGACCACCGAACTCGACGTCGGGATGGTGCTCCGGTCGGTGGGGTACGCGGGGGTCCCGTTGCCCGGCGTCCCCTTCGACCCGGTCGAGCGGACCGTCCCGCAGGAGGCCGGCCGGGTGCTGGACACCGGCGGGCTGCCCGTCCCCGGCGACTACGTGGCCGGATGGATCAAGCGCGGCGCCACCGGGGTGATCGGCACGAACAAGTCCGACGCCGCCGGGACCGTCCGCTCCCTCCTCGACGACGCGCCGACGCTGCGCTCGGCCGCGCCGGACCTGGTCCCGTTGGAGACGCTCCTGGACGAGCTGGGGATCGAGCACAGCGGGTACGGCGACTGGCTGCGCATCGACAGCGCCGAGGCCGAGCAGGCCGAGCGGCTCGACCGCGGGGAGCGGGTGAAGCTGCACGGCTGGGGGGCCTACCGCGAGGTCATCGAGGGCGACTGAGCCCCGGCCGGGCCCCGCGCCCGCCACGGGTCGGGCGGGGGCTCGGGCACGGTGCTCAGGAGACCCGGCGCGCCTCGGCGCCGTAGGTGTCGCATCCCTCCACGGTCTCGCGTGACCAGCCCTCCCTCAGCCAGAACGACCGGTTGACCGCGCTGCCGTGGGTGTCCAGGTCGCCGCCGGCGTTGAAGTGCTCGTCCACGACGTCCAGGGCCTCGGCGTCGCCGTCCATGATCGCCCGCAGGCCGACCCCGGCCATGCACTCGGCCTGGAGTTCGGTCCGGCGCAGTGCCTCCAGCTGCTCCTCCTCGTCCTTGGACCCGAACTGCCGCTCGTGGGAGAGGTCGAGGATGCCGGTCGCGAACTGGACGTGGTGGCCGTACTCGTGCCCCATGAGGGCCACCCAGACCTCCTCCTGGTCCTCGTCGGGGACGAACGCGCCGAGTTCGCGGACGTTGGGCAGGACGACGGTGATGCGGGTGTAGTCGCTCTCGTAGTAGGCGAGCGTGTAGCCCTCCTCGTCGCCGGAGTCGGGGGACTCGCGGGTGACCGTGATGTCCGGTGTCTCGGCGTGGAGCCCGAGTTCGGCCAGCACCGGTTCCCACAGCGTGTCCAGGCACTCCCCGGTCGCGTCGGCGAACGCCTCCCAGGACTCGTCGGAGTCCGTGTCCAGTTCGGGCGGGTCGCACTCGACCGCCGTGGGCATGGCGACGGAGTACAGGGGGTGGTCGACGAGGTCGACCTCCACCGGGTTCGGGGCCGCGGTCAGGGCGGCCTCGTAGTACAGGGAGACGTTCGCTCCCCCCGCCGAGGGCTCCTCGCGCGGGGTGCTGACCACGGTCACGACGCTCGCGGCCAGCGCCGAGAGCGCGACCGCCGCCGCGGCCGCCGTGCCGATCAGCACCTTCCCGCCGCTCCGGCGGCGCGGCGGTTGCGGGGGGTACCACGTGTGCGGGGGAGCCCAGCCCGCCTGCGGGGACCCGGCCCAGCCGGGGTGGCCGCCCGGAGGGACCGGAGGGGTGCCCGGGCGGTGGTTCCACGCGTCCCCGAACCCCTGGTGCGGGGCGGTGTGCGGGACCGGCGGCGGGCCCTGGAGACGCTGGGTGTCCCGCGGCCCCTGGGGGGCCTGGGTTCCTTGAGGCCCCTGGAACGCCTGGGTTCCCTGGACCGCTTCGGGCACCCGGGGGCCCTGGGACTGGTGGAATCCCTGGGTCACCTGAGGGTTGTGGGGCGTCTGGCCTCCCGGGAACCCCTGGGACACCTGAGGAGCCGTTCGCGGGTGATCGCCCGGGTACTGGGGAAGGGGCGTCGTCACGTTGGGCGGGGCGGCGGGGGGAGCGGGGTTGGTCTGGGCGGGGTCCGTGGGGACGGGGGTCGAGGTGGGGCTGATGGGGTTCGGGGTGGGCGCCGGGGCGGCGGCCGGTGGGGTGGGGGCGGTGTCGTCCGGTCCGGGTGGTCGCGTCAGGGGTTCCTCGCTCCCGGGCCGGTCACCGCCGGGTGGGTTCTCCACGGGGTCCGTCCTCGCTCTCGTGCCGACACACGCTGGAGATAGCCGGACCCGCGGGTGCGAATCCGGCATGTAAGGCGAACCTCCAGTATGGGGCCTAATCGGATGAACCGATGGTGGTGGGTGCGGTACTCCCCGGCGGCTCGTACCTCACCCCCAGGCCCGTCAGCACGGTGTGAAGTTCGGACTCGAAGAGTGGTTCCATGTCGCGCATCACGACGCTCATCTGGTCGAAGACCTCCATGCACACCACCCCGTAGAGCCGCACCCAGCACGAACTGAGCACCATGACCGCCTCCACCGGGATGTGCGGGGCGGAGAAGCCGCAGGTCTCGGCGAAGGAGCGCAGTTCGCGCGCGAGCTCGGGGGTGACGTGTGCGCTGTCCGGCAGGACGAAGCGGCGTTCGGCCAGCAGCCGGTCGAAGAGCGTGTAGAAGGTGGCGGCGAAGCGCCGGGCGGCCTCGATCGCCGGAGCGGTGTCCGCGTTCGGATCCACGTGGGGGCGGGGCCCGAACATGATCGCGAACTCGCTCCGGTGGCTGACCGCCCAGGCCCGGAAGGCGCGCAGTGACGTGCGGATGCGCCGGTCGGTGTCCTCGTCGGGAACGCTGGCGTCGGCCGCGGCCACGGCGGCGCCGAGTTCGTCGAACATGTCGGCCGTGATCGCGACGAGCAGGGCGTCGATCCCCGACACGTAGCGGTACAGGCCGGGCGCGGTCATCCCCATCTCGCGGGCGATGGCGCGCAGGGAGACCCCCGCGGGACCGTGTTCGACGAGGTGCCGTCTGGCGATCGCCTTGATCTCGGTGAGTGTGGCCTCGCGCACACGCTCCCGGCGGCTCAGTCCTGCCTGTTCCGCCTGCCCTCGGGCGACCTGCGGTTTCGTCATGTGCTGCACTACACCCCGTCTCAGGGCGCCAGTTCGGTGGCGCTGTGGTTCTCGTCGGCGATATTGACATCGTAACGGGTGCACGCTTTAGTGAACACCGTTAGCAAACGCCGTTCACCGCCATGAAGAGCGTTCACTGAGAGGGCGTCGCATGCCGACACACGCTGGCCTGTTCGGCCGACTGGGCCTGGCCGTCCACCGCCGGCGGTGGTGGGTGCTGGCGGCCACCGGGCTCTTCACCGCCTTCGCCGTCGTCTGGGGTTCGGGGGTCTTCTCCGACGTCAGCGAGAGCGGTTTCGAGGATCCGGGGGCCGAGTCCACCCGCGCCACCGAACTGCTCCAGGAGGAACTGGGGCACGACGACGTCGACATCGTGGCCGTCCTCCGCAGCGACGAGATGCGGGTGACCAACCCGACCTTCGCGGCCGCCGTCCAGCGCGTCACCGACGACCTTCCCGAGGACCTGGTCGCGTCCTACGACGTCTACCTGGACGAGAGCCTCAGCGACGTCGAACGCGGCATGCTCGTGTCCGAGGACCAGCACGCCACCTACGTGCCGGTGACCCTGAGCGGGGAGACCCACGCCGACCGTCTCCACCAGTTCGAGGAGGTCGCCGAGGTCCTGGCGGCCGGGCCGCTGGAGACGCACCTGGGCGGCCCCGTCGGCGTGGAGAACGAGCTGTCGGCGACCGCCGAGAGCGACATCGTGCGCGCCGAGCTGTTCACCCTGCCGGTCCTGCTGTTCCTGCTCGTGCTCATCTTCGGCGGCGTCGTGGCGGGCCTGGTCCCGCTGAGCGTCGGCGGCCTGGCCATCCTCGGCTCCCTCACCCTGCTGCGCGCCCTGACGTACGTGACCGAGGTGTCGGTGTTCGCCGTCAACGTCGCCACCATCCTCGGCCTGGGGCTGGCGATCGACTACGGACTGTTCATGGTCAGCCGCTTCCGGGAGGAACTGGACCGCGGGGACTCCGTCGCCACCGCGATCGGCCGTACGGTGGACACCGCCGGGCGGACCGTCGCCTTCTCCGGAGTCACCGTCGGCATCGCCTTCGCCGGGCTCCTGTTCTTCCCCCAGCCCATCCTCAAGTCGATCGGCTGGGGCGGGATCGCCGTCGTCGTGTTCGACCTCCTCGCGGCCCTGGTGTTCCTGCCCGCGCTGCTGTCGGTGGTGGGACGGCGGATCGACCGGCTCCGACTGCCCCTGCCGACGCGTACCGTCACCGGCGCGGTCCACGACGGCGCCGGAGCGTGGGCGCGTCTGGCCCGCACGGTCATGCGGGGCCCGGCGGTGTCCCTGGTCGCGGTCGGCGGCGTGCTGCTGATCCTCGGCTCCGGCCTTTCCGCCACCCAGCTGGGCGCCACGGACCAGCGGTACCTGCCCGAGGACGCCGCCAGCCGGATCGCCACGGAGGCGCTGGAGGAGGACTTCCCCGCCGGTGGGATGGGACGCCTGCACATCGCCGTCACCGGGGAGGTCGCGCGGGAGGACCTCACCGCGTACGCCGAGCGCCTGGAGGGGCTGTCGTCGTCGGTGGCGCTCTCCCGGGTCGAGCGCACCGGTGACGGCGTCGCGCACGTGCTGGTCGCCTACGAGGGGGAGATCGACGACCCGGAGACCGCTGAGCTGGTCCGCGAGATCCGGGCCCAACCCCTGCCCGAGGGCGCCGAGGAGGCCCTCGTGGGCGGTGTGGCGGCACGGCAGCTGGACAACGTGGCGGCGATCGTGGACGCCGTCCCCACGACCGTGGCGTTCGTCGCCGGCGCGACCGTGCTCCTGCTCTTCCTCGCCTTCGGCTCCGTGGTGCTGCCGGTCAAGGCTGTGCTCATGGGCGCGCTGTCGCTCGGCGCCTCCCTGGGCATGGTGGTCCTGGCCTTCCAGGAGGGGGCGCTCGCCGGACTGCTGGGCTTCGAGGCGGTCGGCACCATCGACCCGACCTACCTGGTGCTCATCACCGTCGTGTCGTTCGGCCTGGCGATGGACTACGAGCTGTTCCTGCTCAGCCGGGTGCGCGAGGAGTACCTGCGGACCGGGGACAACACCCACGCGGTCGCGACGGGGCTCCAGCGGACGGCGCGGATCATCACGAGCGCCGCGCTGCTGCTGGTGGTCGTGCTCGTGGCCATGGGCACCTCGGGGCTGCTGTTCCTGAAGATCATCGGCGTGGGCCTGGCCATGGCCGTGGTCGTGGACGCCACGCTGGTGCGGGCGGTGATGGTGCCCGCGACCATGCGGCTGCTCGGCGACCTCAACTGGTGGCTGCCGCGACCGCTGCGCTGGCTGCACGACCGCGTGGGCATCTCCGAGGGCGGCGCCGAGGAGGACGCCCCGGGGGAGGCCGCCCCGACCGGGCGGCCGCGGGTGCCCGAGCGCGTGTAGGACCGCGAGAGCGGAGCCGACGGGCCCGGTCGTCATCTGGGGAGCCGGGCCCGTCGGGACTTCGTTACTCGTCGAAGAGCTGGTCGATGGAGGTGATGCTCGGGACTCGGTCGGCCCAGGCTTCGAGCTGGGTGAGGTCTCGGCAGCCGATGATGCGGGCTCGCGCTTCCTCGGTCACGTGGATGTTCCGGGCCTTGACGACCCGCAGGAGCATGGCCGCTTCTCCCTCGGCCTTGCCCTCGGCCCTGAGGCTGTCCGCCCAGGGGCTGTGGTAGTCGAGGATCATTCGTCGAAGAGCTCGTCGACCGTGGCCGCGGTTACCGCCCGTTCCAGCCAGGTGTCGAGCATGTCCGCGTCCTGGCACTGGCTGATACGCTCACGTGCCTCCTCGGGAACCTCGATCCCGTGCTTGGAGAGGAGGCGCAGGATCGCCTTCGCCTCGCCCTTGGCTTCGAGACTCTCAGTCCAGGCGCTAGTGGACTCGAACGTGTCCGCCATCATGAGCTTCTCCAGTGCTTTATGTCCGTCGGTGTCGGAGAGTAGGCGGAGCGAGTAACCAATGTACTTCGCCGCCTTCTCCGGGTCGATCTTGTCGAGGCCGGCGTGCAGGGCGTCCAGGACGTCCGCCTTGCGGGCCCCGTGTGCCGTCGCCGAGAGGACCCCCAGGCCGGGGGAGGCGGCGACGGTGGTCGGGTCGGTGAAGCGCTTGCGTTCGGACAGGTCGCGCCGCACCTTCACGATGACGCCCATGGGGGAGTCGTGGGGGCCGTTGGGACCCTCGCCACGCAGCAGATGGCGACGTCGGAGCGGCGTTCGACCGGGTCGACGTGTCCGAGGTCGCAGGACTTGACTGCTCCCCTCCCTGAAGGGAAGGGGATTCTCATCACCCTTCCCGCCATGGGATGTGCGGGGATTCCTGGCTCAGGCCGCCGTGCGCCCCGGCGGGGCGCACGGTCTTATGCCCTCGACACCAGCCGGGGCCAGACCCGCCCGGACCAACACCACGAACGCCGAGTTCTTGTCCCTGGGACGCGAAACCCCGCACGCGGTGCAGGTGTACGTTCTCTCCGACAACGGCAGGCGGTGCTTGGCTCTGGCACCGCACCAACCGCAGTCCATCGTCGTAAACGCCGGACGCACCAGGCGCACGTCCCGGCCGTGCTTGCGACCCATCTCCACCAGAGCGCGCTTCGTCGCCCCGATCGCCGCGTCCGCCGCCTTACGCGCCATCGTGCTCTTGGCCAGGAACCGAGGTGTGAAGTCCTCCACCGCGATCGCGTCATGGTCACGCACCACACGCTTGGCCCACTTCCGCGCGCTGTCCTGACGTTGGCGTGCGACCTTCGCGTGCGCCCGAGCCGCCTGTCTCCTGGCCCGCTGGTAGCCCTTCGATGGCTTTCGGCCCTTGGCGGGTTTCCTGCGGGCCATCATCCGCTGGTACCGGGCCAGACGCCTGGCCGCACGCCACCCGGTCAGCATCTTGTCCAACCGGGCCGGACCGCACTCCTCCTTGGCCGCGTGTGCGGCGCGGGATTGGGCCACGCACTGGTTCCACACCCACCGACACCGATCCCACTCGCGCGACAGCGCTTGGCGGGCGGTGGACGACACACGCAGCCGAAAGGTGTACCGGGCGTACCCAGCTTCCTGGTCTGTGTGTGGTGGTGTCGTCACGATCGGCAATCTAGCCACAAGCGCCGACAGGGAAGGGAGAATCCCCATCCGGTGTGAGCCACCTCACCCCCGGGCGGCTTGGCCGTCACCACGGCCTGAGGTGGGAGGCTCCGATTCCTCCCCCTGAAGGCCGAGGCATCCTCGGAGAAAACTGGTGATCTCGCTGCGTTCGTAGTCCGGGATGCGGACGTCACGCTTGCGCAGGAACTCCACGGCCATGTCGGGGGAGTCGGAGAACAACTCCGTGTAGATCTGGTGTTCTGGGGAGATTGCCACGCACCAGATATTACACAGGGTTACTGACAAGTATGAATGAGTGACTGAATTCTTCAGTAATTCGGTTTCGTGTGGAAATGACATAGAAGAACGGGCCCGGCCGCCTTTCGGCGACGGGCCCGCTGGGTCCGTCCAGGGTCCTACCGACCGTCAGAGCGCCTTGAGCGCGCCCTCGTGGAACGGCTTGCCGTTCACGGCCTCGGACACGCCGGAGCGGTCGAGGTACGGCGTGATGCCACCGGTGTGGAACGGCCAACCCGCGCCCGTGATCAGGCACAGGTCGATGTCGGCGGGCTCGGCCACGACGCCCTCGTCCAGCATGATGCGGACCTCGCGGGCCAGCGCGCGCAGCGCCCGGTCCAGGATCGCGCTCTCCTCGGACGGGGCGGTCCCGCCGCTGAGCAGGGCCTTCACCTCCGGGTCGATGCTGAAGTCCGGCGCGAAGATCTGCGTCTTGCCGGCCTTGACCACCTCGGCCAGCTGCCCGGACACCGCGAAACGCTCCGGGAAGGCCGCGTGCAGCGTCTCGGACACGTGCAGCGCCACCGCCGGGCCCACCAGCTGGAGGAGCATCAGGGGCGACATCGGCAGCCCCAGGGGGGCGACCGCGCGGTCGGCGGCCTCGGGCTCGGTGCCCTCCTCCACGGCCGCCAGGACCTCGCCCATGAACAGGGTGAGCAGCCGGTTGACGACGAACGCCGGGGCGTCCTTGCACAGCACCGCGGTCTTCTTCAGCTTCTTGGCCGTGGCGAAGGCCGTGGCCAGCGCGGCGTCGTCGGTCTTCTCACCGCGGATGATCTCCAGCAGCGGAAGGACGGCGACCGGGTTGAAGAAGTGGAAGCCCACGACCCGCTCGGGGTGCTGGAGCTTGGACGCCATCTCGGTGACCGACAGCGAGGAGGTGTTCGTGGCCAGGACGGCCTCGGGGGAGACCACGGCCTCCACCTCGGCGAACACCTGCTGCTTGATCTCCATCTTCTCGAAGACGGCCTCGATCACGAAGTCCGCGTCGGCGAAGGCGTCCTTGGTCAGCGAACCGGTGACCAGGCCCTTGAGGCGGTTGGCCTTGTCCTGGCTGACGCGGCCCTTCTTCAGGAGCTTGTCGACCTCGCCGTGGACGTAGGCCACGCCCTTGTCCAGGCGCTCCTGGTCCAGGTCGGTCATGACGACCGGCACGTCCAGGCGGCGGGCGAACAGCAGGGCCAGCTGCCCGGCCATCAGACCGGCGCCCACGACGCCGACCTTGGTGACCTTGCGCGCCAGCTGCTTGTCCGGGGCGCCCGCGGGCCGCTTGGCGCGCTTCTGCACCAGGTCGAACGCGTACAGGCCGGACTTGAGCTGGTCGCTCATGATCAGGTCGGCGAGCGCGTCGTCCTCGGCGGCGAAGCCCTCGTCACGCGTGCGGTTCCTGGCCTCGGCGACCAGCTCGACCGCGCGGGCCGGGGCCGGGGCGGCGCCGTGCAGCTTGCCCTCGACGGTGAACCGGGCCATGTTGACCGCGTTGTCCCACGCCTCGCCCTTGTCGACCTCGGGGCGCTCGACCGTGATGTCGCCCTTGACGACCTGGGCCACCCAGCGCAGCGACTCCTCGACGAAGTCCGCGGGCTCGAAGACGGCGTCGGCGATGCCCATCTCGAAGACCTGCGTGCCCTTGATCATCTTGTTCTGGGCGAGCGGGTTGTCGACGATCAGCTTCAGGGCCTTCTCGGCGCCGATCAGGTGGGGCAGCAGGTAGGTGCCGCCCCAGCCCGGGACGAGGCCCAGAAAGGTCTCGGGCAGCGCGAACGCCGGGACGCCCGAGGAGACGGTGCGGTAGGTGCAGTGCAGCGCGACCTCGACGCCGCCACCCATGGCGGCACCGTTGACCAGCGCGAACGTCGGCACGTCCAGCTCGCCGAGCTTGCGGAACACGTCGTGCCCGAGCTTGCCGATGGCGTGCGCCTGCTCGCGGTTCTGGAGGGCGGGCACGCCGGTCAGGTCGGCGCCCACCGCGAAGATGAACGGCTTGCCGGTGACGGCGACGGCCACGATGTCGGTCCGCTCCCTGGCGGCCTCGATCGCGGCGTCCAGGCTGAGCAGACCGCCGGGGCCGAAGGTGTTCGGCTTGGTGTGGTCGTGCCCGTTGTCCAGGGTGATCAGGACCGCGGTGCCCGCCCCGTAGGGGAGCTGGACGTCACGGGAGATCGCGTTGGTGACGACCTCGGAGCCGAAGAGTTCCCTGGCCTGCTCGATCGCGGTGCTCACTTGCCCCCCTCGTAGTTGGTGTTCTCCCACAGGATGGTCCCGCCCATGCCCAGGCCGACGCACATGGTGGTCAGGCCGTAGCGGACGTCGGGGCGCTCGGCGAACTGGCGCGCGAGCTGCATCATCAGGCGCACACCCGAGGAGGCCAGCGGGTGGCCGACGGCGATCGCGCCGCCCCACGGGTTGACGCGGGCGTCGTCGTCGGCGAGGCCGAAGTGCTCCAGGAAGGCGAGCACCTGGACGGCGAAGGCCTCGTTGATCTCGATGACGCCGATGTCGTCCATCGAGATGCCCTGGCGCGCGAACAGCTTCTCGGTGGCCGGGACCGGGCCGACGCCCATGACCGCCGGGTCGACGCCGGCGAAGGAGAAGTCGACCAGGCGCATGCGGGCGTCCAGGCCGAGCTCGGCGGCGACGTCCTCGGCGGCGAGCAGCGCGCCGGTCGCGCCGTCGTTGAGCCCGGCGGCGTTACCGGGCGTCACGTTGCCGTGGGCGCGGAACGGGGTCTTGAGGCCGGCGAGCGACTCCATGGTCGTGCCGGGCCGCGGCGGCTCGTCCTCGGTGGCCAGGCCCCAGCCCTTCTCCAGGGAGCGGACGACCATCTCGACGAGGTCCTGCTGGATCTTGCCGTCGGCGTAGGCCTTGGCGACCTTCTCCTGGCTGCGCACCGCGTAGGCGTCGGCGCGCTCCTTGGTGATGGTCGGGTAGCGGTCGTGCAGGTTCTCCGCGGTGTTCCCCATGACCAGGGCCGACGGGTCGACCAGCTTCTCGGAGAGGAAACGCGGGTTGGGGTCGACGCCCTCACCCATGGGGTGGCGGCCCATGTGCTCGACGCCGCCGGCGATCACCACGTCGTAGGCGCCGAAGGAGATCCCCGCGCCGGAGGTGGTGACGGCCGTCAGCGCGCCGGCGCACATGCGGTCGATGGCGTAGCCGGGGACGCTCTGCGGCAGCCCGGCCAGGATGGCGGCGCTGCGGCCGATGGTCAGGCCCTGGTCGCCGATCTGGGTGGTGGCGGCGATGGCGACCTCGTCGATGCGCTCCGGCGGCAGACCCGGGTTGCGGCGCAGCAGCTCGCGGATGACGCGGACGACCATGTCGTCGGCACGCGTCTCTGCGTAGAGGCCCTTGCCAGACTTGCCGAACGGGGTGCGGACCCCGTCGACAAACACGACATCGCGTGCGGTTCGCGGCACGATGGGCCCTCCTTCTCAGGCGGTGGGACGGACTTGTCACGCTCATGCTACTCGCCAGTAACAAATAACGCGAGTGGTGGCGGGACCTACCGCGCGCGGACCGCCGGGAGGGGCCTCCCGGCGGGAAGGGACGGGTCCGGGAACACGGGAGAGGGGCGCGCGGACCGGATCCGCGCGCCCCCGCGTCATCGGGCTCAGAGCAGGGCGTCCGCCTCGCGGGGACGGCCCGCGGCGTTGTAGGCGCCCGCGAGGTCGCGCCGCAGCCGCAGCGTCAGCCGCCGCACCTCCGGGTCGCCCGAGGAGTTCAGCGCCACGCGGTAGGCGTCGCGCAGCACCTCGACCGCCTCGTCCGGGCGGCCCGCCTGCGTGAACGCCCGGCCGAGCCGGTGGTGCACGCCGAGCGTGTCCAGGTGGCCCTTGCCCAGGCGGCGGCGACGGGCCAGCAGCACCGTGCGCAGCTGCCCGATGGCGGCCTCGCAGTGACCCGCCAGGCTCAGCGCCATGCTCAGCCCCAACCGGAGCTCCTCCCGCCGCTCGGTCGTGGCCACGTCCACGATCGCCCGCTCGTAGTGGGCGATCGCGGCGTCCAGCCGACCGTCGCGCCGGTAGCAGGCGGCCAGGTGGCTGCGCGCCTCCACGGTGTCCTCGTCGGCCGGGCCGAACTGCTCCTCGCGCTCGCGCAGCAGGATCTCCCACTGGGCGGCGGCCTCGGTGGGCTGACCCGCGTCCTCCAGCGCCCAGGCCAGGTTCTCGCGGATGATCTCGGTGCGCGGGTGCTCGTCCCCGTGCACCGACACGGCCTCGCCCAGCGCCAGCTGGAACTGCTGCACGGCCGCCTGCCGCCGCCCCATCTGCGCGTACTTGGTCGCGAGGTTGTTGCGTGCGGTGATGGTGTCCGGGTGCTCGGTGCCGTGCCGCTCCACGAGCGACTGGAGGGTGCGCTCCAACGACGCCGCGCGCCTGCCCCCGGACTGGGCGGTCGGGGCGGGGGCGGTGGCACGGGCGGGCCCGGCGGTCCGTGGGACCGGACGGCGCGGCAGCGGCTCGGCGGTCTCGGTGGCCGTCGCGTACCCCGAGTCGACCTCGGCGCCCGCGACGGAGACCCCGGCCGCGCTCACCACGCGCACGTACTCGTCCGCCGGGTCCTCGGACGGGCCCACGGGAGCGGGCGCCGCGGTATACGCCGGGCGCGTCCTGTCCGCTCGGGACAGGCCGGTTTCGCGCAGAAGCGCACGCCAGAACGCCAGCAGACTCACCACATCTCCCTGATCGCCGCCCGCGGCGGACACCGCCGCGGATCGTCGCCTTCACCAAGAGCCCCCCGGTGTTCGGGGCACATTTCCATAACATAATCGGACACGCAGCGCGAGAACAGGCGTGAACCACCCCTCGTTTGGGGTGAGTTCGGTCACGTTGGGGTTAAGTGGGTGAAGCGGGGGTAAAAATCAGCCCTTCTCGGCTCCCGACAGGGCCGTGGCCAGGGCTTCCGCGGTCAGTCCCACCTGCCAGTCCCGGGCGCCGCGCTCGCGCAGGAACGCGGCCACCGAGTCGGCGTCGACCGACCGCGGCGGCGCCCACGCCAGCCGCCGGACGGTGTCCGGCAGGAGCAGGTTCTCCGTCGGCATCACCACGTCCTCGGCGATCCCCGTGACCGTCGCGCGCGCCGCCTCCAGCCGCCGCGCCGCCTCCGGCGCCCGGTCCGACCACCGGTTCACCGGCGGCGGCCCGTCGCCCGGCGCGTTGGGGCGCGGGAGTTCGGTCTGGGGCATGTCCCGTGCCCGGTTGACGGCCCTGATCCACGTGGTGAGGTAGCGACGCGCCAGTTTGATCCCGAACTGCCGTATCCCGGCCAGCTCACCGGAGGTGCGCGGCATCGCCGCCGCGGCCTCCACGATCGCGGCGTCCGGCAGGACCCGACCGGGCGAGACGTCCCGCTCCTGGGCGATGCGGTCCCGCTCGTACCACAGCTCACGCACGGCGGCCAGGGAACGCTGGTTGCGCACCCGGTGGATGCCCGACGTCCGGCGCCACGGATCCGGCCGCGGTTCCTTCGGCGGGGTCGCGAGCACGGCCGCGAACTCCTCGCGCGCCCACTCCAGCTTGCCGGTCTCGGCCAGCTCCTCCTCCAGCGCGTCCCGCAGCTCGATGAGGATCTCCACGTCCAGCGCGGCGTAGCGCAGCCAGTCCTCGGGCAGGGGCCGCTGGGACCAGTCCACGGCGGAGTGCTCCTTGGCCAGGCGCACGTTCAGCAGGCGCTCCACCATGAACCCCAACCCCACGCGCTGGTACCCGAGCAGCCGACCGGCGAGCTCGGTGTCGAACAGCCTGCGCGGGCGCAGGTTGACCTCCGACAGGCACGGCAGGTCCTGGTGGGCGGCGTGCAGGACCACCTCGGTCCCGTCCAGCGCCGCGTCGAGCGCGCCCAGGTCCGGGCAGGCGATCGGGTCGATGAGCGCCGAACCGGAACCCTCCCGGCGCAGCTGGACCAGGTAGGCGCGCTGGCCGTACCGGTACCCGGAGGCGCGTTCGGCGTCCACCGCCACCGGGCCCGTCCCGGCGGAGACGGCCGCGACCACACCGGCGAGCGCGTCGGCGTCGGAGGTGACGTCGGGCAGGCCCTCACGCGGCTCCCGCAGCAGAGGCGCCCTCTCAGCGTCGTCGTTTCCTGGTTCGTGAGGTTCTGTCTTGGAGTTCAACGCGTTCGCCACACCACTACGGTATGCGCTGCGGCCACCGGACGCGGAACGAGGACCGCTCCCACCGGCCTGGGACGGCCCTGGTCGGGCTCAGGACCGGGAGCGCTGCCGGGCGATGTCGGCGACGTCCAGGGGAGGCAGTCCCGAGGCCGAGGCCAGCAGCGCCAACCAGGCGTTGACATGGGCGGACAGCTGCTCCGACTCCGGCGTCCAGGAGGCGCGCATCTCCACCTCCGTGGTGGCGCCCTCGCCGGACTTGGTGCCGAACCCCTCCGTCGTGGCCCGCGTGACCGTGCCGCTGAGTGTGTGGTGGGCGGCCCCGTGCGCGTCCAACGCGTCGGTGAGCCAGCTCCAGGCGACCGGTCCGAGCAGGGGATCGGTGGCGATCTCCGACTCCAGCTCGGAGTTGACCTGGCACACCACCCGGAACGGCCCGGGCCAGTCGCGGGTGCCCTCGGGGTCGTACAGGACGATGAGCCGCCCCCAGGCGATCTCCTCGCCCTGGACGGTCACCTCGGCCGACACGGCGGCCGCGTGGGGGGCCAGCCGCTGGGGGGCGGGGATCTCCCGTACGGCGATCTCCGGGCGCACGGAGGGGCCGTGCAGCGCCTCGACCGCTCGCCGGAACGTCTCGTGCGCGTTCTCGGCGCTACCGACATCAGGCATGGTGGAAACGTCAGCCTTCATCTTGTGGTGATCACGTCCCGGGGGTCGTTCGGGCATAGCCAGCCGACCGACACCGGGGCGCGGGTCGGTTGATGGGAACGGAACCGACCGTGGCACGAGTCACCTTCGTCGGTACGGAGTTCGCACGGCGTGTCGGTGTTTTGTGATGATCTTGGGACCGTGGCGCCGGCCGACACACCGGATTCCGGGCCCGTCCGGGTCACGGTCCGGCGATCCGAGCGAGAGCACCGGAACGGGCATGGCACGATCGAGGTGTGACGCTTCAAGACTCTCCCTTCCTTCGCGCCTGCCGAGGGCTGCCCGTGTCCCACACCCCGGTGTGGTTCATGCGCCAGGCCGGGCGCTCCCTGCCCGAGTACCGCCGGGTCCGCGCCGACGTGCCCATGCTCGAGGCGTGCTCGCGCCCGGACATGATCACCGAGATCACGCTGCAGCCCGTGCGACGCCACGGCGTCGACGCCGCGATCTTCTTCAGCGACATCGTCGTCCCGCTCCGGGCCGTCGGCATCGACCTCGACATCAAGCCGGGAGTCGGCCCCGTCGTCGCCGAGCCGATCCGCGACGCGCCCGGTCTCAAGCGGCTCCGCGAGATCGAGCCCGGTGACCTGCCCTACGTGACCGAGGCGGTCGGGCAGCTCGTCGGCGAGCTGGGCGACACGCCGCTCATCGGCTTCGCGGGCGCGCCGTTCACCCTGGCCTCCTACCTCATCGAGGGCGGCCCGTCCAAGAACCACGAGCACACCAAGGCGCTCATGTACGGCGAGCCCGAGCTCTGGGACGAGCTCATGCGCCGACTGGCCGCGATCACCCTGGGCTTCCTGCGCACCCAGGTGGAGGCGGGCGCCAGCGCCGTGCAGCTGTTCGACTCCTGGGTCGGCGCGCTCAGCGCCGAGGACTACCGCTCCTCCGTGCTGCCCTACACCTCGTGGATCTTCGGCCAGCTCGCCGAGTACGACGTGCCGCGCATCCACTTCGGCGTGGGCACCGGCGAGCTGCTCGGCCTCCTCGGCGAGGCCGGCGCCGACGTCGTGGGCGTCGACTGGCGGGTGCCGCTCGACGAGGCGGTCCGCCGCGTGGGGCCCGGCAAGACCCTCCAGGGCAACCTGGACCCGGCGACGCTGTTCGCACCGTGGGAGGTCGTCGCCGGACGGACCCGCGACATCCTGTCCCGGGGACGGGCCGCCGAGGGCCACGTGTTCAACCTGGGCCACGGGGTCCTGCCGAGCACCGACCCGGACATGCTCACGCGCCTGACCGCCTACGTGCACGAGCAGACCGCCGGTTGACCGCGGGGCCGCCCGACGCGGGGTCAGCCCGTGCGGGCTGACCCGCCCCGGGGCCGCCTAGTCCGACCCGTTCCGGCCCGGTGAACCGGCATCGTCGCCGTCCCCGGTGGCGTTCGCGTCGCCGTCGGTGTCACCTCCGGCGTCGCGGTCGGTGGCGCCGCCGGCCGTCGTGTCGGTCCGGTCCGTGGCGCCGTCCTCGCGCGCGGCCCGCGCGGCGCGGGCGCGCCGCCTGAGGTACCACCACAGCGGGAGGCCGACCACCGCGGCGATCACCAGGAACGGGAGCGCCCAGCCCGCGATGACCGCGGTCCACAGGGCGACGGCCGCCAGGGCGCCCCAGCCCTGCTCCAGGGCCTCCAGGAACCCGACGGCCTCGCCGGAGGGGCCGTCCACGTAGGTGTCCGGGCTGTCCAGGCTCAGGTGCACCGTGGAGTAGGCAGTCTGGTTGTCCAGCGTCTCCAACCGCGCCTGGAAGGCCTCCAGCTCCGACTGGCGGAACTGGATCTCCTGTTCGACACGCAGCAGTTCGTCGACGTTCTCGGCCTCCTCCAGGTATCCGCGCAGCGTCTCCAGGGCCGCCTCGGCGGAGGCGATGCGGCTCTCGACGTCGGCGACCTCCTCGGTGACGTCGTCCACCGAGCGCTCCAGGGAGGACCGGTCGCCCAGCTCCGCCAGGTCGGTCAGCGCGTCCTCGTAGTCCTCGGCGGGGACGCGCAGGGTCAGCGTCGCGGTGGGCGACTCGCCGACGGGGGTCGACAGCTGCTCGGAGGACACGTAGCCGCCCGCCTCGACGGTCAGCTCCGCGGCGCGCTGAGCGGCCTCCTCCACGTCCTGGACGCGCACGCTCATGGTCGCCGTGTGGATCAGGTCGCGGTTCGCGTCCTCGACGCCGGAGCCGAGCGCGCCCGCGCCGTCCCCGGCCCCTTCCTCGAATTCCTCGGCCTGGGCGCCCACGTCCGCCGCCGCACCCTCGTCCACGGCGGCGCTCTCGGCCCGCCCGTGCGCCGACGCGCCCGCTTCGTCCGCGGTCATGGAGTCGGAACCGGCCGCGCCGCAGGAGGTCACCAGGAGAACGGCCAGACCCGTGGACAGGCCGGCCACCGTCATACGCCACCGCTGGGGGAAAGTGGTTGCTCTCATGACCCTTCGACGTGGGGCGCGGGGCGGGCGTTTCGGTCTTCGGATAACGACGGCGCAACGACGGGGTCGCGGATCGGACCGCACACGGGACGGGCGGGACGCGGGAGCCGCGCGGCGCACGGGAGCACCACCGCGTTTCGGGGACGGCGGGTCGGTGTGACCCGCGGCATCTGGAAAGCTGGGGGCATGGCAGAAGCACCGCACGTCGTCGTGGTCGGGGGAGGGGTCTCCGGACTCACCGCCGCCCACCGCCTCACCGGGTTCGGAGCCGCCGTCACCGTGGTGGAGGCCGCGGACACGCCCGGCGGCAAGCTGCACGCCTCGCCCGTGGCGGGAGTGTCCGTCGACGCCGGGGCCGAGTCGGTGCTCGCCCGCCGCCCCGAGGCCCTCGACCTCATCACCGAACTCGGCCTGGCCGACCGCGTCGTCCACCCCGGCCCCGGCTCCGCCGCGATCTACACCCGGGGCAGGATCCGGCCGCTGCCCAAGGGCCAGCTCATGGGGGTGCCCGGGGACCTGCGCGCACTCGCCCGCAGCGGAGTGCTCAGCTGGAGGGGGACCCTGCGCGCCGGGCTGGACCTGGTGTGGCCGCGCACGCCCGTACGCGGCGACCTGCCGGTGGCCTCCTACGTCGGGACGCGCATGGGGCACGAGGTCGTCGACCGGCTCGTCGAACCGCTGCTCGGCGGCGTGTACGCGGGGCGGGCCGACCGGCTCTCCCTCGACGCGGCGCTGCCGCAGATCGCTCCCATGGCGCGCGAGGACCGCTCCCTCATGCGCGCGGTGCACGCCAGCCTCGCGGGCCGGGGCGCCGCCCCCACCTCCGCCGGGCCGGTGTTCGCGTCGCTGCGCGGAGGGATCGCCGGACTCGTCGGCGCGCTGGCCGAGCGGCACGGCGACCGGGTGCGCACCGGCACGCGGGCCGACGCGCTGGGGCGCCTGCCGGAGGGCTGGCGGGTCCACCTGAGCACGGGCGACCGGCTGGACTGCGACGCCGTCCTGCTGGCCTGCCCCGCGCCCGAGGCCGCCCGGCTGCTCGCCGACCACGTGCCTGAGGCCGCGCGCGAGCTGTCCGCCGTCGAGTACGCGAGCATGGCCCTGGTGACCCTCGTGCTGCCCGCCTCGGCCTTCCCGGGGCCGCTGTCCGGCAGCGGCTTCCTCGTCCCGGCGGGGGAGGGGCTGACCATCAAGGCGGCCACCTTCTCCAGCAACAAGTGGCCGTGGATCGCCGACGAGCTGCGCGCGGCCAACCCCGGCGACGACCTGGTCGTGGTGCGCTGCTCGATCGGCCGGGGCGGCGAGACCGCGGCCCTGGAGCGCTCCGACGAGGAACTGACCGCGGTCGCCGCCGCCGACCTGGCCACGGTGACCGGGCTGGCCGGCCCCCCCGTGCGGAGCCGGGTCACCCGTTGGTGGAACGGCATCCCGCAGTACGGGGTCGGCCACACCGCACGGGTCGACCGGATCCGCGCCGCCGTCGACCGGCACCCCGGCCTGGGGGTGTGCGGCGCCGCCTACGGTGGCGTCGGCATCCCCGCGTGCGTGGCCGACGCGGGCCGCGCGGCCGAGCGCCTGGTGCGCACCCTCCCCCCGAACAGTCACACCGCCCCCGGCGGCGACGCCGAAGGAACGAACGAGCAAGGAGTCAACCCGTGACGGGCCAGCAGAACACCGCCGTCGACCAGGACGGCACCGACCTGAACGCGCTCATCCGCTACACCATGTGGTCGGTCTTCAAGGTCGAGGGCCTCGACGGAGTCGACCGGGCCGCGGCGGCCGACGAGCTCCAGACCCTCCTTGACAAGTCCGCCGAGCGCGGGATCACCACCCGCGGAAGCTACGACGTGCAGGGTCTGCGCGCGGACGCCGACATCATGTTCTGGTGGGTGGCCGAGACCTCCGAGCAGGTCCAGGAGATGTACACCGCCTTCCGCCGCACCCGCCTGGGCCGCGCCAGCACCCCGGTGTGGTCGGTCGTGGGCCTGCACCGGCCCGCGGAGTTCAACCGCGGCCACGTGCCCGCCTTCCTCGCCGGTGAGGAGCCGCGCGACCACCTGTGCGTGTACCCGTTCGTGCGCTCCTACGAGTGGTACCTGCTGCCCGACGACGAGCGCCGCGCGATGCTCGCCGAGCACGGCCGCATGGCCGCCCCCTACCCGGACGTGCGCGCCAACACCGTGTCCTCCTTCGGCCTCAACGACTACGAGTGGCTGCTGGCCTTCGAGGCCGACGAGCTGCACCGCATCGTGGACCTGATGCGGCACCTGCGCGGCGCCAGGGCCCGTCTGCACACCCGTGAGGAGCTGCCGTTCTACACGGGGCGCCGCCGGAGCGTCGCCGAGCTCGTCGACGCCCTGCCGTAACCGGCGCCGACGCGCCCCGGGCCCGTGCCGGGACGACCGTGCCCCGGGCGGGGACCCGCCCGGGGCACGTCGCGTCCGGGTGCCTCGCGATCGGCTCAGCGCCCCGCCGACCTGCGCGTCGCCAGGACGTAGAACGGGATCGTGACGATGAAGCCCAGGACCACCGCGCTCATGAGGTAGATGAGCACGTCGCCCGCGGGCAGGCCCACCCCCCAGGCGGCCATGAGGGCCACACCGGTGGCCAGGGAGCCGAGCACGGCGTAGATCTTGCGGCCGCGCGGCTTGGGGTACTCCATCCGGCTCACCATCAACCAGGAGATGAGCAGCACGGCGCAGACGCCCGCGTACAGCGGCGGGTCCATGAGGACCACGGTCACCACCGCCATCGCGCCGAACGGGCAGGGGAGCCCGGTGAAGTAGGCGGCCCCCGGCGCCTGGCAGGAGAAGCGCGCCAGGCGCACGATGACCGCCAGCAGGACGGCGCCCCCGGCGACGACCGGCAGCACGGCCGGACCGCCGGAGAACACACCCCACACCACGAAGAAGAACGCCGGGGCGAATCCGAAGCTGATCACGTCCGCGAGGTTGTCCAGTTCGGCGCCCATGCCGCTGCCGCCGAGCTTGCGCGCGACGCGACCGTCGAGGACGTCCAGGGTGGCGGCCACCAGCATCAGTCCGACGACCGTGGCCATGGCGGCCTTGGGCAGGGGCCCGCCGACACCCGAGGCGGCGTGCGCCGACTGCGCGGCGGCCAGCGCCCACACCGCGAGGAAGCCGCACAGGGCGTTGCCCAGCGTCAGGTAGTCGGCCACGCCCAGTCGGAGACGGGGGGCGTCGGCCGGGGCCGCGGTGTCGGGCTCCAGGAGCGCTCGCTCAGTCGGCGTCAAGACGGGTTTCTCCGGCACGGACCTTCTGGCCGACCTCCACCGCCGGGGCGACCCCGGACGGAAGGTAGACGTCGACCCGCGACCCGAACCGGATGAGACCGATCCTCTCGCCTTGCTCGACCTTCTGCCCCGCAGCGAGATACGGGACGATACGCCGGACCATCGCGCCGGCGATTTGAACGACCGTGACCTCACCGATCTCGGTTTCAAGGGTCCAGATGACGCGCTCATTACGCTCGCTGTCCTTGTCGAATGCGGGGCGGAAACCCCCGGGGCGGTGCTCGACCCGGGTGACCACTCCGGAGAGGGGTGCACGGTTGACGTGCACGTTCAGGGGGTTCATGAACACCGCCACCCGCGTCCGGCCGTCGGACTGGCGGTCGATGCTCTGGACGACGCCGTCGGCCGCGGAGATCAGGCGGCCGGTGGCGGGGCCCCGCTCGGGGTCGCGGAAGAACCACGTCATGCCCGCGGCCAGGGCGATCACCGGAACGGCGGCCGCCGCGCGTCGGCGGGATCCCCGGGCGGCCAGTACGGCGGCGCCCGCCGCGCCGAGGGCGGGCAGCAGCCAGGGCGCCGACCCCTGGGCCATGCCGAGGCGCGGCCGGGCCGGAGTGCGTGGGGAGGCGGCTGTGGAAGGTGAGTCGTCGGTCATCGAGCGCTTTCGTCACGGGTCGGTCGGTTCGTCCGCACCCCGGACACCACCGCGGGGCTGTCCGGCGGTGCGGGGCGCGTGCGCGGAGACCGGGTGGGTCTCCTCCGCGCGGCGCCCCGCGGGTGGGCGGAGCCGACCGTTGGTGCGCTGGAGGCGATTATCCCCGATCCGACGCCGACGGGGCGTGGGTGCCGACCCGCCGTTGGCTGGGGAGGGTACTCCCGCGTGTGTCCGGAACCAGGATGGTACGCCAACCTACTGCGTCGGGTCGGCGGGCTCCAGGGTCAGGGCGACGGAGTTGATGCAGTACCGGGCGTCGGTGGGGGTGTCGTACCCCTCACCGTGGAAGACGTGGCCCAGGTGGGAGGCGCAGGTCGCGCACCGCACCTCGGTCCGCACCATGCCGAGGGAGGCGTCCTCGTGCAGGGTGACGGCGGCGGAGTCGGCCGGGTCGTAGAAGCTGGGCCAGCCACAGTGCGAGTCGAACTTCTCACTGGAGCGGAACAGCTCGGTTCCGCACCCCCGGCACTGGTAGACGCCGGTGGTCCTGGTGTCGACGTAGGCGCCGCTCCACGGGCGTTCGGTGCCCGCCCGCCGGAGTACGGCGTACTCCTGCGCGTTGAGTCGCTCACGCCACTCCGCGTCGGTCTGGGGAATCCTCGGGGCCCCGCCGTTGGCGCCCTGTTCCGCTGCGTCAGCCATGGTGACGACGCTACCGGTAATCGGGCTCGGATGCCGCCTCGACTGCGTTTCGGAAGGAACGCTCATCACTATCTGTAGTGGGGCAAATCCTTCCTAAGGGCCATATACACCTAACCTCCCCCTGGGTCACGTTCGGTCGTCAAAGCCAGGGGTAGGCCTCAAACAGGGTCAGTGGTCGATGTGCGCCGGGGCAGGTGAGATGGTGGTTACGGCACAGCAAGCACTCGGAGTCAGCAGGCGACCACTGCGCGTGGGGAGATTCAGATACGGACTGTGGTGGCTGGATCAGGCCACCGCGGGCGTCAGGGCCTGGCCCGGATCGGTCGCCGCGGGCGCGGCGACCGTGGGCCGGGAACTGCGCTGGGCGACGGAGCTCGGCGCGCGCGTCGCCGTGGCGCGGATCGACGCCGCCAGGCCGGAGCCGTGGAACGACGGGAAGCTGCTCGCCTTCGTCACGGTCGTGGCGGCGTGCGCGTTGGCCGTCGCGCTCGTCCTCGGTCTCGGTGTCGCCCGATGGGCGATGACGGCGTCCGGCAGTCTGCCCTTCGCGGCCGCCGGGGCGATCGCGGTGGGGCTGGTGTTGCTGGTCCTGACGTATCTGGTGTTCGCCTCCAGGCGGAGTGGTCACTGAGAGAACGGAGGGGAGGGGCGCGAACGCGCCCCTCCCCTCGCGTGGCGTCGGCCGGTCTCGACGGGGCGGCGCGGGGGCGGAGGGGCGCGCGGCTCAGGCGTCGAAGTCGTACTGGAGGACGTAGGCCGACCCGTCCATGGTGATCTCGTTGAACTCGACCGGGCGGTGCCCGCCGGTCAGCGCGGTGCGGGCCACCTCCAGCACGGGCGTGCCCGCGCTGAGTTCGAGGTCGGACCGTTCCTCGGGCGTGGGCATGCGGACCCGGATCTCCTCCGTGAAGTGCGCGGGCGCGTGCCCCAGGTCGGCCAGCCGCGCGTAGATCCCGCCGGGGCCGGTGTCGTGCTCGCGCACGCGGCGGGCGGCGGGGGAGTCGCCCCGGGCCTCCAGGACGGCCAGCGGCAAGTGCGAGACCGCGCTCTGGACGGGCCTGCCGTCCACCAGGTAGCGCCGGGAGCGGCGGAGCACCCGGGCTCCCCCGGGCAGTTCCAACGCGCGGGCCACGTGCTCGGGCGCCACGGTCTCGTCGACGTCGAGGGAGTCGACCTCGTAGCCGCGGTCCTCGCTGTCGGTCTGCCAGATCGCCCTCCCGCTGCCCCACAGGTCCTTGGACAGGCGGCGCGCGCCGTGCCTGCGGACGGGCCGGAAGAGCCGGACGTAGATGCCCGAGCCGCGCACCGCCACGGCCAGACCCTCGTTGATGAGCACGGAGAGCGCCTGGCGTGCCGTGGCCCGTGCGACGCCATGGCGCTCCATCAGGGTGTTCTCCCCGGGAAGGCGGTCGCCGTCGGCGTACCGCCCGGAGCGGATCTGCCCGCGTAGCTCCTCGGCTATCTCCCGGTAGACCGGAGGGGACCCGTTGTCGGACGTCGGCACTACGTTCATCCTCTCGCCCGGGGGGCCAAGCCGGTAAGCCCCGTCGCGGTGTGTCCAATGGGGGTGTTTCCAGTGGATGGCACACATCGGGTATGTCCGGTTGCGGGGCGATTCATGCGTGGTTGTGGGGCAGCCGAAACCAACCGGATACGGTCCGGCCCCAAAGACCTCCCTATTCTCGAACGTAACGCGCGAAGAGGTTCTCCTCGGCCTCCAGGAGGTGCGCCATGCGCACGGGTGTGTTCCTGACCGACGCCCGCGTCGGGGCGCCCGGCGTCCCGGGGCCCCCGGCCACGACGCGCGGTGCGCCCGACCCCAACACGCGCGGACTGAGGGTGAGGCACAGCTCGTCCAGCAGCCCGGCTCCGACGAACTCCGCCAGCAGATGCGGACCGCCCTCGGTCAGCACCCGGAACAGCCCCCGCTCGCCGAGGGCGTTCACGACGTGTTCGGGCCCCACGGACAGACCGTCGACGACGACGAGGTCGGCGCACGCGCGGACCCGCTCGCGGCGCTCCCTGGGCGCGGACGCCGTGGTGAACACGATGGTTCGGGCGTCCTCGGGCGCCGAGGTCAGCAGGGCCTCGGGGAGGTCGAGGGTGCGGGAGACGACCGCGATCGGCGGGGTTCCGGGCCGCCCGCGCCGCAGCGGCTCCCAGACCTCACGCGGGCGGACGGGCGCGTACCCCTCGACGCGGGCGGTCGCCGCGCCCACCAGCACCACGTCGCACAGACCGCGCAGGACGCCCATCACCCTCCGGTCCGGGGCGGAGGACAGGTCGCGGCTGCGCCCGGACGGCCCGATGGCGCCTCCGTCCACACTGGAGACCATGTTGGCGCGCACGAACGGACGGTCGAGGTCGTCGGGGTAGGCGTACGCGGTGGCCAGGTCCACGTCGGCGCCGGGCTCGGGCAGGAGCTGACGGAACGGGCCGGGGCCGGAGGGCGCGGTGTTCGGGGTGTTCGGGGTGTTCGACGGCATGGTCACCAAGCGTAGGCGTTCCGGCTCCGAGGCCCGCCGGACCGGCCGCGGTGTCGGCCGCCGAGCCCTGAACCGCCCGGAGCCGTCCACCGCCGGGTCTCGGCGGCCTCGCCGAGGCGTTCGCGCCGGGACGGCGCCACCACGCGGTCGACCGGCCCCGCTCAGGGGGTGCGCCCGTGCCGGTGGGAGACCCGGCGCAGCAGCACCAGCGCCCGGTCGATCACCCGGACGGGGCCGGAGGCGGCCACGGACGGACGTCCGGACACGTCCGGCTCGGCGGTGTCCAGGACCGTCTCCCACGCCATCCCGTACTCGGTGCCCGGCACGGTGAAGTCCACCGCCTCCGCGCCGCTGTTGAGCAGCAGGAGGAACGAACTGTCGCGGATGCGCCGCCCGCGCGGGTCCGGTTCGGTGATGGCGTCCCCGTTGAGGAACACGCCCAGGGCCTGCCGGGTCGAGTTCCAGTCCGGGCCCGACATCGGCTTGCCGTTCGGACGCAGCCACACGATGTCGGGCAGCACCCGACCGTCGCCGCGCCCGCCCTCCACCGGACTGCCGCGGAAGAATCTGCGCCGGCGGAACACCGGGTGGTCGCGACGCAGACGCGCCAGGACGCGTACGTAGTCGAGGAGGTCGTTGTCGGGCTCCTCCCCGTCCAGACCGGCGCCCTTCCAGTCGATCCAGGAGATCTCGTTGTCCTGGCAGTAGGCGTTGTTGTTGCCGTCCTGGGTGCGGCCCACCTCGTCCCCGTGCGAGAGCATCACCACGCCCTGCGACAGGTACAGGGTGGTGAGGAAGTTGCGCACCTGGCGTCGGCGCAGGGTGATGATCTCGGGGTCGCGGGTGGGACCCTCCACACCGTGGTTCCAGGACCGGTTGTCGTCGGTGCCGTCCCGGTTGCCCTCGCCGTTGGCCTCGTTGTGCTTGTGGTCGTAGGAGACCAGGTCGGCCAGGGTGAAGCCGTCGTGGCAGGTGATGAAGTTGATCGAGGCGACGGGGCGGCGGCCGTCGTCCTGGTACAGGTCGCTCGACCCGGCCAGACGGGAGGCGAGCTCTCCCAGCACCGGTTGGCCCCGCCAGTAGTCGCGGACCGTGTCCCGGTACTTGCCGTTCCACTCGGTCCACAACGGCGGGAAGTTGCCCACCTGGTAACCGCCCGGGCCCACGTCCCAGGGCTCGGCGATCAGCTTGACCTGCGAGATCACCGGGTCCTGCTGGACGATGTCGAAGAAGGTGCTCAGGCGGTCCACGTCGTGGAACTCCCGCGCGAGCGCGGAGGCGAGGTCGAAGCGGAAGCCGTCCACGTGCATCTCCAGGACCCAGTACCGGAGCGAGTCCATGATGAGCTGGAGCGAGTGCGGATGGCGCACGTTGAGGCTGTTGCCGCAGCCGGTGTAGTCGAGGTAGTAGCGCTGGTCCTCGTCGCTGACCCGGTAGTAGCTCAGGTTGTCGATGCCCCGCAGCGACAGGGTGGGGCCCATGTGGTCGCCCTCGGCGGTGTGGTTGTACACCACGTCGAGCAGGACCTCGATGCCCGCCTCGTGCAGGGACTTCACCATCGCCTTGAACTCCTGCACCTGCTGGCCGCGCGACCCGAGCGCCGCGTAGCCGCTGTGCGGGGCCAGGAAGGCCAGGGTGTTGTAGCCCCAGTAGTTGGTCAGCCCGCGGGCGACCATGGCGTGCTCGGGGACGAAGTGGTGGACGGGCATGAGCTCGACCGCCGTCACCCCGAGCGAGGTGAGGTAGTCGATCATCGCGGGATGGGCCAGCCCGGAGTAGGTGCCCCGCTGGTGCTCCGGGATCCCGGGGTGGCGCATGGTCAGGCCGCGCACGTGGGCCTCGTAGATGACCGTGCGGTGGTAGGGCGTGCTGGGCCGGGACTCGTTGCCCCAGTCGAAGAACGGGCTCACCACCACGCACTTGGGCACGTAGGGCGCGCTGTCGGCGTTGTTGCGGCGCGCGGGGTCGGCGAAGTGGTAGCTGAACAGGGACTCGTGCCAGGTGAGTTCGCCGTTCAGCGCCTTGGCGTAGGGGTCGGTGAGCAGTTTCCTGGGGTTGCACCGCAGACCGTGCTCGGGCGCGTAGGGGCCGTGGACGCGGTATCCGTACCGCTGTCCCGGACCGACGCCGGGAAGGTATCCGTGCCAGACGAATCCGTCGTATTCGGTCAAGGAGAGGCGGGTCTCCTCCCCGTCGTCGTCGAACAGGCACAGGTCCACGCGTTCGGCGGCTTCGGAGAAGAGCGAGAAATTGGTGCCGGACCCGTCGAAGGTCGCACCGAGCGGATAGGAACTACCGGGCCAGACTTCCACCATTGGCGTCGTCAGTCTCTTGGTGTCAGGGCCTTCGCCAGCCGGTTCGGGGGCACTGTGTCCCGCCACGGCCCGAAAGCGAGCGGTCGCGTTCGCCTTCTTCCTTCCGCCACGGTCGCCGAATTATGCCGGTCAGAGGCGATGATCATTCGCGCCCTGTCTCGATTTGTGGCTTTTCGTGGGAATTATCAGCGTGTTCCAGTACGGGCCGACGCGGGGCCGGGCGGTCGGGCAGGGCGCCCTCCCCGACCGCCGGGACTACCTCCGGGGACGGGCCCGCTCCAGGATCGCCTCGCTGTCGATCCAGCCCGGCAGGGTGCCGAAGACGTGGCCCCACTCACCGCCCAGACGACTGGCGGTGAAGGCCTCGGCGACGGGGGTCGGCGCGTACCGCAGCAGCAGCGACGCCTGGAGGGTGAGCGCCATCAGTTCCACCACCGACCGGGCGCGGGACTCCGCCTCGCCCAGGTCGGACAGGGTCTGCTCCAGGCGCCTGAGGGCGGCGTCGAAGTAGGCGTCGAAGCCCGAGGCGGCGCGGAGTTCGGCGAGCACGGCCTCCACCGACTCCGGGGACCGGCCCATCGCGCGCAGGACGTCCAGCGCGGCCACGTTCCCGGACCCCTCCCAGATGGAGTTGAGCGGGGAGTCCCGGAACAGGCGGGGCATCCCCGACTCCTCGACGTACCCGTTGCCGCCCAGGCACTCCAGGGCCTCGGCCGCGTGCGGGGGCTGCCGCTTGGTCACCCAGAACTTGCCCACGGCCACGCCCAGACGGCGGAAGGCGGTCTCCGCCTCGTCCCCGCGGACCGACCGGTCCACGGCCCCGGCCAGGCGGGTCATCAGCGCGGTGGCCGCCTCGGACTCCAGCGCCAGATCGGCCAGGACGTTGCGCATGAGGGGCTGCTCCGCCAACCGGGAGCCGAAGGCGGAGCGGTGCTCGGTGTGGTGGAGGGCGTGCACCACGGCGGCGCGCATCCCGGCGGCCGACCCGATGACGCAGTCGAGGCGGGTGCTGTTGACCATGTCGATGATGGTGGGCACACCCCGACCCGGCTCGCCGACCAGGTGCGCGACGGCGCCGTCGTACTCCAGCTCGGCCGACGCGTTGGACCGGTTGCCCAGCTTGTCCTTGAGCCGCTGGACGCACAGCGCGTTGCGGGTGCCGTCGGGCAGCACACGGGGGACGAGGAAGCAGCTCAGGCCCTCGGGCGCCTGGGCGAGGGTGAGGAAGAAGTCGCTCATGGGCGCCGACGTGAACCACTTGTGCCCGGTCAGCAGGTGGTGGCCCTCGGCGGTGGGCACGGCGCGCGTGGTGTTGGCCCGCACGTCCGACCCGCCCTGCTTCTCGGTCATCGACATGCCCGCGATGAGCCCCCGCTTGCTCAGCGGCGGGCGCAGGCCGAAGTCGTAGGTCCGGGAGGTGAGCAGGGGTTCGTACCGGGCGGCCAGCTCGGGGGCGTGGCGCAGCGCCGGGACGACCGCGTAGGTCATCGAGATCGGGCAGCCGTGGCCGCTCTCCGGCTGCGACCAGAGGAAGAACTTGGCGGCGCGCGCCACGTGCGCGCCCGCGCGGTCGTCGGCCCACGGGGCCGCGTGGAGGCCGTGCTGGACCGCCTGCTCCATGAGCACGTGGTAGGCGGGCTGGTAGTCGACCTCGTCCACGCGGTGGCCGTACCGGTCGTGGGTGCGCAGGACGGGCGGGTAGGCGTTGGCCGACTCGCCCCAGGAGCGGACCCGTTCGGTCCCGGCGGCGTCGCCGACCTCGCGCACCTCGGCCTCGGCCCACCCGGCGCCCTCGCGCCGCAGCCCCTCCAGGAGCGCCGGGTCCTCCGCGGCCGCGTAGTCGCCGAGCGGGATGGCCTGGTTGAACACCTCGTGTGTGGCGGGCATCGTCGCCTTTCCGTCCGTGGGTCAGCGGTGGGAGTGGCGGCATCCTAACCCGTGGACCCACCTCGAACAGAATCGGGTTCGGTTGTGGAGTGGCCTGCGACCTCCCAGCCCCGAACGCGGAGCCGTGGGCGACGGAGTCACCGCCCGGGCCGGTCACCACGACCGTCCGGGACCGCGCCCGGGGCGCGGGGGAGTGGCGCCGCGCGGGCCTGGGTCATGCACTGGTCGCGCCGCGTCCGCACCCGCCCCCGAGACCCGTGCCGCCGTCCATCCCGGCTCAGGCTCGCACCGGGCACCCCGCATCCGCGGACCGGCTCCGCCGACCGCTCCGGCTCAGGGCCACAGCAGCTCGCGGTCCCACGCCGCCTCCACCGTGGGCCTGGCGTAGCGCAGGCGGGTGTGTCGTCGGTCCCGGTCGGCCTGCCAGAACTCGACCTCGGTCGCCGCCACCCGGTACAGCCCCCAGTCCGAGGGGACCAACCCGGGATCGGCCGTCAACCGCGCGCGGCTCTCGTCGGCCGTGCGGTGGACGTCCGCCAGCTCGGCCAACGGCTCACTCTGTCTCCCGTGCAGACCGGCCACCCGCGACTCCAGCGGTCTGGCCAGGTAGTCGGCGGCGCACTGCTCGGGGCTCGCCAGCTCCGCGACACCGCGCACCCGGACCTGACGCCCCTGCTCACCCCAGTAGAAGGACAGCGCGACGCCCGGGTTCTCGGCCAGGTCCCGGCCCTTGCGTGAGCCCGTCGTGGTGGCGAACCACCACCCCTCGGACGTGAAGTCCTTCATGATGACCACCCGGGAGGACGGCTCCCCGCGCCCGTTCACCGTGGCCACCGTCATCGCGTGCGGTTCCCGGACACCGGCCTCGACCGCCTCGGCGAACCAGTCCCGGAACAGCCGTGCGGGATCCTCCGGAGCGGTCTTCGGGTCGAACTCCGCGAGCGGGCCCGCGAACACCGTCAGCCCCCGCAGCAGTTCCCGCATCCCCCCGTGCTCCGACACCTTCGACCCCCGTGTTCGACGTGGCTTCGGCGACCCGGACGGGCCGACGTGCCCACGATTCTTCTCGCCGACGAGGGGCCCCACAAGAGCCAATCCCGGGCCTGTGGACGGCGGACGCCACCGCCCCGCACGACGACGGGCGGCCCCTCGGCGAGAGGGACCGCCCGTGTCTCACACGCGCGCGTGTCGCGCCGCCACCGCGGCGTCGTAGCGTTCCAGCACCACCCGGGCGAGTTCGGGGACGTCGCCCAGGGCCTCGGACACCACCGACGCACCCGCCGCCGTCGACCGGTCGCGCACCCGGTCGGCGAAGAACCCCGGCGCCAGCAGGTAGCTCGCCACCGCCACCCGCCCGGCGCCCCGCTCCCGCAGCGCCGCCACGGCCTCACCGGGCCCGGGCGACGCCGCCGACGCGAACGCCGGAACCACCTCCCGCCACGGCCCCCGCTCGGCCAGCCGCTCCGCCAGGGAGACCACGGTCGCGTTGGCCTCCGGGTCGCTGGACCCCGCCGAGGCCAGGACCAGGGCGGTGTCCGGTCCGGGACGGGCCCCCGCCTCCGCCAGCCGCCGCTCCACGGCGTCGAGCAGCAGCGGGTGCGGGCCGAGGGTGTCGGCGTAGCGCACCCGCAGCCAGGGGCTCTCCTCGCGAGCCCTGTCCAGGACCCGGGGCAGGTCCACCTTGCTGTGGTAGGCCGCCGTGAGCAGGGTCGGCAGCACGACCACCTCGCCCGCGCCGCCCCTGGCCAGGGCGGTCAGCGCGTCCTCGGCACTGGGCGACACGTGGTCGAGGTAGGACACGCGCACGTCCAGGCCGGGCCGCAGCGTCCGCACCCGCTCGAACAGCGCCGACACGGCCGCCGCCGACCGCGGGTCGGCGCTGCCGTGCGCCACCGCCAGCAGCGGGACCGATCCCCGCTCGACCCCGCCCCGGGCCCCGGTGCTCATACGTGGATCCCGCACTCGGTCTTGCCCGTCCCGGCCCACCGGCCGCTCCGGGGGTCCTCCCCGGGGGCCACACGCCGGGTGCACGGCTCGCACCCGATCGACGGGTACCCGTCGTACTGGAGCGGGTTGACGATCACCCCGTGCTCGGCGACGTACGCGTCCACCTCGTCCTGCGTCCACCGCGCGATCGGGTTCACCTTGGTCATACGGCGGCGCCGGTCCCACTGGACGATCGGGGTGTCGCGTCGCGTCGCCGAGTCCCCCCGGCGCACGCCCGTCAGCCACGCCGAGTAGGGCGCCAGCGCCCGCCGCAGCGGCTCGACCTTGCGCAGGTGGCAGCACAGCTCCGGGTTGCGCCCGTGCAGACGCGGGCCCAGGGCCTGATCCTGCTCGGCCACCGTGCGGTTCGGCTCCACGTTGACCAGCGTGATGTCGTACACCGACTCGACGGCGTCGCGTGTGCCGATGGTCTCGGGGAAGTGGTACCCCGTGTCCAGGAAGATCACGTCGATCCCCGGCTTGACCCGCGAGGCCAGGTCGACCATCAGCGCGTCGGCCATGGACGAGGTCATGCACAGGCCGTCGCCGAAGGTCTCCGCGGCCCAGGCGATGATCTCCTGGGCCGTGGCCTCCTCCAGTTCACGCGAGGCCCGCTCGGCGAGTTCGGGGCCGCCCACGGAGGCGGTGGTGGCGTTCATGCGTTACCTTCCGTCGGTCTGGAGGGGGCGCCTCCCGCGGAGAACGACGCGGAGCGCAACCCGACGTACTTCACCCGGAACACCCGGGCACAGGAAAGACAGGCCCAGGGGTATCCCTCGCCCTTGACCGCGGCGCCCTCCTCGGGCACCAGGTCCTCGTCACCGCAGTAGGGGCAGTAGTAGGGCGCGGCCCTCTCGGACATGGCGCACCTCTTCTTCCTTGGTGGTGGGTCCGGCCCCGTTCCCGGGACCGGACGCGGCCTACTTCAGGTCGGCTTCGTCGGCCCGCCCGACCCAGGCGGCGAAGGACTCCCCGTCCTCCCTCTGGGCCTGGAACCGGCGCAGCACCCGCTCCACGTAGTCGGGCAGCTCGTCGGCGGTGGTCTTCAGGCCGCGGACCTTCTTGCCGAAGGACGCGGTGAGCCCCATGCCGCCGCCCAGGTGGATCTGGTAGCCCTCCACCTGCTCGCCCCGGTCGTTCATCACCAGCTGGCCCTTGAGCCCGATGTCGGCGACCTGGATGCGCGCGCAGGAGTTCGGGCACCCGTTGACGTTGATCGTCAGCGGCTCGTCGAAGTCCGGGAGCCGCTTCTCCAGCTCGTCGATCAGGGACGAGGCGCGCCCCTTGGTCTCCACGATGGCCAGCTTGCAGAACTCGATGCCGGTGCACGCCATGGTCTGACGGCGGAACGTGCTCGGCCTGACCTGGAGCTCCTCGGCCTCCAACGCCTCGGTGATCGAGTCGACCCGGTCCCCGTCGACGTCGAGGATGACCAGCTTCTGGTCGGCGGTGGTGCGGATGCGGTCGGACCCGTGCGCCTCGGCGATGTCGGCGACGCGCAGCAGCGTGCCGCCCGACACCCGACCCACCTTCGGCGCGAACCCGACGTAGAAGCGCCCGTCGCGCTGGCGGTGCACGCCCACGTGGTCGCGCTCCAGACCGGGGTCCAGCTCCGGCGCCGGGCCGTCGGGGAGGGCGTGGCCCAGGTACTCCTCCTCCAGGACCTGGCGGAACCTCTCCGGCCCCCACTCCTTGATGAGGAACTTGATCCGGGCGCGGGTGCGCAGGCGGCGGAAGCCGTAGTCGCGGAAGATCGAGCAGACCCCGGCCCACACCTCGCTCACCTGGTCGGGACGGACGAACGTGCCCAGCCGCTTGGCGAACATCGGGTTGGTGGACAGCCCACCGCCGACGAACAGGTCGTAGCCCGCCTCCCCGGCCTCGTTCCGCACCCCGACGAAGGCCACGTCGTTGATCTCGTGGTTGGTGCAGTACGACGAGCACCCGGAGATCGACGACTTGAACTTGCGCGGCAGGTTGGAGAACAGCGGGCTGCCGATGTGGTCGTCGTGGACCTGGTGGATCTCCGGGGTGGCGTCGAGGATCTCGTCCTCGGCCACGCCGGCGAGCGGACAGCCCAGGATCACGCGCGGGGTGTCGCCGCAGGCCTCCATCGTGGACAGGCCCACCGACTCCAGCTTCTCCCAGATGGCGGGGACGTCCTCGACCCGCACCCAGTGCAGCTGGACGTTCTGCCGGTCGGTGACGTCGGCGGTGTCACGCGCGTAGTCGCGGGAGATCTCCGCGACCGCGCGCAGCTGGGCGACGGACAGCTGACCGCCGTCGACGCGCACGCGCAGCATGAAGTAGCGGTCGTCGAGCTCCTCGGGCTCCAGCACGGCGGTCTTGCCGCCGTCGATGCCGGGGGCGCGCTGGGTGTAGAGCCCGTACCAGCGGAAACGCCCGCGAAGGTCGGCCGGGTCGATGGAGTCGAATCCGGCCTTGGAGTAGACGTTGATGATCCGATCGCGGACGTTGAGTCCGTCGTCGTTCTTCTTGTTCTCCTCGTTCTTGTTCAGCGGCTCACGGTAGCCGAGGGCCCACTGGCCCTCGCCACGGCGTCGGCGGGGCTTGGCCGCCGACGTCGGCGTGCCTGGCTGCGCGGAAGAGGGAGGCATCGCGGGTGTCTCCGATGAGGTCGCGGGGTGCTCACGGGCCCGGCGCCCGCACCGCTGGCCCGATCGCGCCGCACGTCATCGTGCCGGGCGGACGGGTGGAGACCACGGGTGTGGGAATCGAAGAAGGCGAGCGCCGGGGCCGCGCGCACTCCTGGATAACGGGTGCGTCACAAAGGCGGCGAGGTCAACCGACGCTGCAACAGATGGCGCTGCGGACCCGAAGGAAGTCCACGTGGCGGCGCACGCAGAGCATGGGGTCCAGAGCAGCGATCATGCATCGAGAATGGCACGCGGCCAGCCGCCTTGTCCAGGCACGTTCGCCACGTCGGTACGTGAGTCACGTCACCCTCGGGGGTGGGCGGGAGGGGGCGCCCCCGGTGACGGCCGCTAACGTTCTCCCCGTGGTCGGTTTCTGGGAGGGGCTCTGGCGGGCGGTCGACGCGTGGCTGCGTCGGCACCCGTTCTCGCACGGTGCCGTCCTGCTGTTCCTGCGCACGCTGCGCTCCTTCTCGCGCTACCGGGTGCTCGGGCTGGCCGCCGAGTCGGCGTTCTTCTCGCTGATCTCCCTTCCCGCGCTCCTGCTGTGCCTGCTGGGCGCGCTGGGGCCGCTGGCGGCGGTGTTCGGCCAGGACCTGGTCGAGGAGATCCGCGTGTGGATCCTGGACCTGGCCGCCCGCACACTGACCCCGGACACCGTGCGGACCGTCGTGGAACCGCTGGTCGACGACTTCCTCGGCGGGGTCCGGGGCGGACTGCTGTCGGTGACCTTCCTGGTGTCGCTGTGGTCGGGGTCGCGGGCGATGAACGTCTTCATCCGGTCGATCACGATCGCCTACGGCCTGGACGATCTGCGGGGATGGGCGCGCCAACGCGTTCTGGCGTTCGTCGCCTACCTGGGCGGACTGCTCTTCGCGATCCTGGTCCTGCCGATCCTGGTCGCCGGGCCCGACCTGGTCCACCAGCTGCTCCCGGCGACGGTGGGGCTGCTCAACCACTTCTACTGGCCGGTGGTCGGCCTGCTCGCCACGACCGCGGTGACGCTCCTGTACGTGCTCAGCGTGCCGGTGCGCACACCTCCCTGGCGCCACCTGCCCGGCGCGCTGCTCGCGACGATCGTGCTCATGGCCGGGTCCGCGGGGCTGCGCGCCTACCTGGACGCCTCGTTCGGCGACGTGAGCATCTACGGCTCCCTCGCCGCGCCGATCGCCATCCTCGCCTGGCTCTACGTCATGGCGGTCGCGGTTCTCGCGGGCTCCTCGCTCAACTCCGAGATCGACGCGATGTGGCCGACCGTGCGCACCGCCTCCGCCCGCGCCGAGATCGCCGACCGCGGCTTCGAGCGCGCCGACCGGCTGGTCCGTCGGCGGGAGAGGGCCGTCATCGAGACCATGGCGGGCGATCGCTGACGGCGGCGGGGCGCGGCGACGGCGACGGAGGAGTGGCCAGTTTCGGCCAGTTTCGGTGTGAACCAATTGCCGTTCTCACGTGTCCACTCCACGGGCGAGGGTGTTCTGGAGGCCGGTGATCGGCCTGAGCGCGAGGAGATTGCCCAGGTCATCAGGGGAATGGGGGGAGTATGTGTGTCCGTGTGTCCACCGTTGACCGAATCCCTGGCCCCATAGACCCCATCCCTGCCCGGAGATCCGTTCCGACACGACCAGCGACGGTCAGTATCATCTCGTGCAGCATTGACCACGCGTGCGCAGATCCGGCGCCCGGCGGCCCCGGGCCGCGAGCCACCGCCACAGCCGATCGAGGCCACCCGTCACCCGCTCACAGGAACAGGTCCACCCTTCCCATGCCTTCGGAGGCACCATGAGCCGGGCGTCCCGACCGGGGCAGTCCCGGCCCACAGTCGTCATCGTCATCGCTCCCGACGAGCGGAGCGCCGAGATCTCCATCGAGGGGCACCGCCAGATCGTCACCGGCCACGTGCCCAAGGAGACGAGACGCGCGGCGCTGGACGTCGCCACCGGCTACGCCGCCAGGATCGGGCAGCCGGTGCTCGTCGACGCCCGCGACGCCAACGGCTTCTGGCGGCTGGTCGCCACCCCCGACGGGGTGGTCCAGGCCGCCGACACCGTCGAGCCGGGCCCCGCGCACGGCCCGCGGTCCGCTGAGGGCGGCGGGCACCGACGCGGACGGGCGCTGCTGATCGCCGGAGCCGCCGCGCTCGCGCTCGTGTTGATCGTGGGCGCGGGAGCCCTGGCCCTGCGCTTCCTGCCGGACGGTCCCGCCGGGCCCGTGGCGGAGGAGACGGACGACCCCGGCGAGCCGCTGCCGGCCGCCGCGCCGCCCGGCTACTCCGAGACCTACGTGTTCGACGCCGAGGTGGCGCCCGGGACCTGGCCGAGGACCAGCCGCGACGGCGCGTACCTGGCCCTCGTCGCGCCCGGCGGCCAACTCCACCTGTACGACGCCGAGGGCGAGCGCCTCTGGGCGGCCGACCTCCCCGCGGACATGGGGGAGTCCCTGGGGATCCCCCGGTTCGCCCTCCACGAGGGCGCGCCCGCCGTCGTGCTGGAGACCAGCGCGGCCCTGTGGTTCTGGCCGGTGGAGGGCGGTGATCCCACCAGCGTCGACCTCCCCGACGACGCGGTGGTCCAGTACGCGGGAGACTCCTCCGTGCTCGTGCGGACGGGCGACAGCAGCCTCGTCCCGGCGGACGGCGCGCTTCGCGAGGTCGAGGTTCCCGCGGGCTCGGCGGCCATGCTGGCCGACGGCGAGCGGGTCCTCACCGCGGTCGTGGACGGTCCCTGGGAATGGATCGATCCCGACGGCGGCTCCACGGAGGTCGTCCCCCAGCGCCCGAGCGAGGCCGGCGAGATGGACCGGGTGATGACCGCGCTCCAGGAGTACGTGATCATTCTCTGGCGGTCGAACCAGGGCGACGGACGCTACCTGGCCTTCCACGACCGTGAGGACGGCACCGTGCTCGGCGGGGTCGAGGTCGACGAGGCCGACATGGCGGACGCGGGCTACGCCTCCCTGCCGATCGGGACGCGCGTCGCCTCCTACGGCCCCACCGTGGTGGACCTCGAAACGGGTGAGAGCGCCGTCGTCCCCGGATTCGAGCCGGAGATCGCCATCGGCCGCCAGGTCTTCGGCCAGCTGGACGGACGGTCCGTGGCGGTCACCGCCGACGGTACGGCCACCGAGCTCCCCACCGGGGCCGAGCAGCCGCGGGGACTGCTCGGCGACGACGCGATCGTGGTCCACGACGACCACCTCTACGCCATTCCCCCTCAGTGAGTACTCCACATCGGTGAGTACTCGGCATAAGGAAAGATAAGGAGACGGATGTCCCCCAAGAAGCGGGCTCTGACGGTGACCGCCGCCAGCCTGTTCATGGCCGGATTCTCGGTCGGCCCGGCGTTCGCCGACACGACCGACGAGACCGCGTCCACCACCTCCCCCGGGGTGGAGCAGCAGACGGTCGCGGCCTCCGTCGTGGCCCAACTCGACGCTCCCACCCCGGGCGACGGCGGCACCCCCCCTGGTGGCGGTGACGGCGGCACTCCCCCTGGCGGTGGTGACGGCGGCGACGGCGGCGACGGCGGTACCCCCCCTGGTGGCGGTGACGGCGGCGACGGCGGTACTCCCCCCGGTGGCGGTGACGGCGGCGACGACGGTAACCCCCCTGGCGGTGGTGACGGCGACGGTGGCGGCACCCCCCCTGGTGGTGGTGACGGTGACGGCGGCGGTGACGGCGACGGCGGCGGCACCCCCCCTGGTGGTGGTGACGGTGACGGCGGCGGTGACGGCGACGGCGGTGGCACCCCCCCTGGTGGTGGTGACGGTGACGGCGACGGCGGTGGCACCCCCCCTGGTGGTGGTGACGGCGGCGGCGACGACGGTTCCGGTGGCGGCGACGGTGGTTCCGGCGGCGGTGACGGCGGGGGCTCCGGTGACGGCGGCTCCGGCGACAACGGCGGCGGTTCCGGCAACGGCGGCTCCGGTAACGGCGGTTCTGGTAACGGCGGCTCCGGCAACGGTGGTTCCGGCGACAACGGTTCCGACGACGACGGTGACGACAACCAGTCCCCGAGCGACGACTCGAACTCCGACGAGTCGTCCGACGATGACGAGGAGCAGGAGGCGCTCGCCACGACGGGCGTCGACCTCCAGGGCTTCGTGCTCGGCGGCGTGGTCGTGACCGGGATCGGCGCGATGGCCCTCTGGGCCGGTGCTCGCCGCCCCGCGTCGGTCGCCTGACGACCGCACCCACACGGCCCCGATGGGTCGTGACGTGTGTCGGGCCCCCGACCCTCCACGGTCGGGGGCCCTTTCCATGCCTCGGGGCACCGCCTGCCGTTCGGGCCCACCCGACCGGCCCGGCTCACGACGGCGTCTCAGCGACGAGGGCGCAGCGCGGGGGAGAGCAGGAAGGCCGCCGCACCCGCCGCCGCGACCACCCACAGCGCGGTGCCCAGGTCGGTGGCGTCCGCCAGCACCCCGACCAGTGGCGGGAAGGCCAGCAGCCCCGCACGCCCCAGCCAGCCCACGACCGCCAGGCCGTCACCCGTGCGCACCCCCGGCACGTCACCGGCGGCGGCGAGCGTCAGGGGGAACAGCGTGGACACACCCAGGCCCATGATCCCGAACCCGACGACGGCCGCCACCGGATGCGGGACCAGGAGCGCCAGCGCCATGCCGCCCGCGGCCAGCAGTCCGCACCCCGCGCCCACGGCGGCCGCGCCGAAGCGGTCGGTCACCCGGTCCCCGAGCAGGCGTCCCACCGTCATCATCGCCTGGCACGCCACGAACGGCATCGCCGCCAGGAACAGGGGCGCCGACAGTTCCGTGGTCATGTACACCGCGCCCCACGACGCGGCCGAGTCCTCGATCCCGGCCGCGAAGACCAACAGCGCGCCCAGGGACAGCAACAGGAGCAGGCCCCGCGCGGGCACGCGTGCGCGCCGCCCGTCCGCGCCCTCGGCCCCGTCCTCGCGTTCGCTGTGCTCGGCCCCGGGCAGCAGCATCCGGCTCACCAGCAGGTTCACGCACACCAGCACGAGCGCCACCCCGCCCAGGTGCGCCAGGACGGGCACGCCCGCACCGGCCATCGTCGCGCCCACGACACCGCCCGTGACCGCGGCCATGCTCCACACCGCGTGGAAGGTGTTGATGATGGTGCGCCCGTAGCGTCGCTGCACCCGCAGGCCGTGCGCGTTCTGCGCGGAGTCGGTCCACGCGTCGGCGCTGCCCAGGACGAGGAACGCGGCCGCGAGCATCCACCAGTTCTGCGCCAGGGCGATGAACGGAAGCGCTCCCAGAGTGATCAGGCTCGTGCCGACGGCCGCGCGTCCGCTGCCGAAGCGGTGGATCAGCGGTCCCGCGAGCATTCCGGTCAGGAGCGCGCCGCCGGGGCCCGCCGCGATCGCCATGCCCAGCTCCGCGTTGCTCAGGCCCAGGTCGGCCTTGATCACGGGCAGCCACGGCACCGCGTTCGTGTAGGTGAACCCGTTGACGAAGAAGAGGGTGGAGACCGCGACCCGTGCGCGTCGGGCGTCGGGCGGGGGCGCCGCGGTCGGGGTCTTCGGGGCGATGGACCTGTTCACGGCGGCTCCCAGGGCGGCGGACGGTGCGTGCGGATGCTATCCATTCCGCTCCCGGGGCGTCACCCGGATATCGTTCGCGCCCGCCCCGGGCTTGCCTCCGACGCCGCCGCCGATTTACATAGGTGTTCCGCCACATTCACCGTCACGTTCCGCACCGGCCCCGCGGCCCCTCCCGCACGGGCCCCATCCCTGCCCGCCGACCCCCATGCCGGGAACCGTGCGCACGGCCCGGACGGAACCGGAAGTGCCCATGATGAACGCGAGCGCGCTGCGAGACGCGCCCACCCTCGTCGGCGAACGCGTGCGCCTGGTGCCGCTGGGCCCGGAGCACACGGACGCCTACTTCGCCGCCAGCCTCGACGAGGAGGTGCGCAGACTCACCGGTACGCACCGCCATCTCACCTACGGCCAGGCACGCGAGTGGTGCGAGACGCGGGCGGGCCGCACCGACCGCCTCGACCTGGCCATCACCGCTCCCAAGGACGGGCGCTACCTGGGCGAGCTGTCCATCTACGACGTGTCCCCGGAGAACGAGAGCGCCGGGTACCGCATCGCGCTGTCGGCGATCGAGTTCGCCGGACAGGGGTTGGGCCGGGAGGCGACCGAACTCGTGCTGGAGTACGCCTTCGACCGGATCGGTCTGCACCGCGTCTGGCTGCACGTGTACGCCTTCAACATGAGGGCGATCGCGGTGTACCGGTCGTGCGGATTCACCGTCGAGGGGCGGCTGCGCGACGCCCTGCTGTGGGAGGGACGCAGGCACGACGCGCTGCTCATGGGCGTGCTCAGAACCTCCCTGAGAAACACCTGACTCACGGTTTTTGCCTGACGGCGGGGTTGTGACCGCCGTCGCGCGGGGTATGCCGGTACCACTTTTCCAACGGCTCACCCGGACAGCCGAGAGGAGCGGTGCCGGGGCCACGGTCCCGGCGCCGGTGAGGACATGAACCCGGTACCCGTATCGCTGCCCTTCACCGACCGGTCCGAGGCGGGTCGCCGCCTCGCGGAGCGCGTGCGTCCGTACGCGGTCACGGACCCGCTGGTGCTGGCCCTGCCCCGAGGCGGGGTTCCGGTCGGTGCCGAACTCGCCCGACTGCTCGACGCCGACTTCGACGTGCTCATGGTCCGCAAGGTCGGCCTCCCCGGCCGTCCCGAACTCGGCGTCGGCGCGATCTCCGAGGACGGGCACGTCACCTTCGACGACCTCGCCCTGGCCCGGATGCGCATCCCGCGCCAGGCGCTGACCGAGACCGTCGAGGCCGAGCGCGGCGAACTCGAACGCCGCCGCCGCGTGTACCGGGGGGACCGCCCCGCGCCGCGGATCGCCGGACGCGACTGCGTGGTCGTCGACGACGGGGTCGCCACCGGCGGCACCGCCCGAGCCGCGCTGCGGATGGTCCGCCAGGCCCAACCCGCCCGGCTCATCCTGGCCGTGCCCGTCGCGGCCCCGGAGGCCGTCGAGAGCCTGCGGCCGGAGGCCGACGCCCTGGTCGTCCTCAGCGCCCCGGACAACTTCCACGCGGTCGGGGAGTGGTACCGCGACTTCTCCCAGCTCTCCGACGGGCACGTCACCGCGATCCTCGCCGAGCGCGGACGCGCCCAGCCGCCGTCCGACGTCACCCGCGGCGTGCGGATCCGGTCCGGCGAGGACTACCTCGACGGAGACCTCACGATGCCCGCGACCCTGCGCGGCGCGATCGTCGTGGCGATGGGGGAGGGCCGGGCCGATCCGCGTTGGCGGGCGATCTCCTCGGTGCTGCGCCGAGCCGGCTACGCCACCCTGCTCCTGGACCTGTTGACCGAGGACGAGCGGGCGGAGCGCGCGGAGGGCGCCGACACCGGTGTGCTGGGCGACCGGTTGAACGCGGCGGTCACGTGGTTGCGGCGCGCCACGGACGCGGGCAACGAACCGGTGGGGATCCTCGGTTCGGGGACGGCGGCCCCGGCGGCACTGCTCACGGCGGCCGAACGACCCCAGGACGTGGGCTCCGTCGTGGTCTACGGCGGCCGGATCGACCTGGCCGAGCCGAGCCTGCCCAAGGTGCGGGCGCCGGTGCTGGTGATGCTGGAGAGCGGCGACTCCTTCGTCCGCGAGCTGAGCGAGTGGGCGCGCGGGCGGATGGGCGGCCCCACCGATCTCCGGGTGATGGAGGGCGCCGAGCAGCTCCTCGAAGGGGGCCGGGAGTGGCGGCGGGTCGCGACGGAGGCGCTCGACTGGTTCGACCGGCACCTGGCGGGGCGAAAGGAGTGAACCCGAGCCACGCCCGGCGGCGATCCCTCACGCGCCGCCGACGACCGGGGGCACGGGCACGAGAAAACCCGCGGCGCCCTCGACGAACGATCGTCGGGGCGCCGCGGGTTGTTCGGGGGCCGGGGCCACCGGGGGAGATCCGCAGAGCGGGCGTCGGGAGCCTCGGCTAGGCAGCGTTGGCGCGGCGCATCCGGCGGCGGCGCTCGGAGGCGCGCTCGTCCTCGTTGAGCCCGCCCCAGGTGCCGTATTTCTCCGGACGCGAGATCGCGTAGTCCAGGCAGTCGGTTCGCACCGGACAGGCCGCGCAGATCTCCTTGGCCTTGCGCTCACGGATCTCCCGCTCCGGCTGGCGCTCGCCGTCGGGGCCGAAGAAGAGCACAAGGTCCTCGCCCCGGCACGCGGCGGCATCCTGCCACCCCCAGCTCGGGCGGGGGCGCAGCGCGGCCTGCCGACGTACCTGAGACATGCTTGAACCACCTCTACTGAAATCGCTAGTAAGCTGTCGAAAAAAGCTTCAGTCACCAAAAGTTGTCATGCGGCGTGAGGCACCCCGCACGACGCGAACGCCGGACGGTGTGGCGGTGTTCCCCGGTGTGGCTGAGACCACGAGAAGACACGGTCCTGGCGGCGCTGGTCCGCCGGGGACGGAGTGCTCTCACACGAACGGCTGCGGAGGCGGTGACGGCCTCCGTCCGAGCCGGTACGTAATCATGCCATCCCCACTCCCGCTCATGCACGGGGGGTAGGGAAATTACTCGCAGAACCGTTACCGAAACCTGATGCCCGCTGGGTGGCATCTGGTGGATTGTCCGAGTTTGTCGCAAATCGCAAGTTCTCTCGCCTTGCGAAGGACACAGCACATCGTATGGGGCGATGTCCCGCCTGCCTAGGGGCTCTCCCTGATGCGCCGATCACATTGCGGACAGCACCAGGTCGCGCGATAGGGCTTGACCGTATGTCCTCACCCTGGGCGACGGCCGTCGGTAGGGGGAGGGGCGCCGTCCGCCGGTCGCGACCCCTAGGGGAAGGGTCCGGGAAACGGCGCCGAACGGGTCGTGGCGTCCGCGCGTCACAGACGGTAGAAGTGCGGAGGCGGCCACAGGGGTCGCCGACCCGCCCGGTACACACAAGGAGACGAGGCACACCATGGCCCTCCTGCGACTCATCCTCAACATCATCTGGCTGTTCGTCGCCGGGTTCTGGCTGGCGGTCGGCTACGTCGTGGCGGGCGTGATCTGCTGCGTCCTCATCGTGACGATCCCCTTCGGTGTGGCCTCCTTCCGCATGGCCAGCTACGCCCTGTGGCCCTTCGGCCGGGACCTCGTCCGCAAGCCGGGAGCGGGCGGGGGCAGCACCGTCCTCAACGTCATCTGGCTGATCGTCGCCGGATGGTGGCTGACCATCGGCCACGTCGTCACCGCCGTGGGGCTGGCCGTGACTATCATCGGACTACCCATGGCGTGGGCGTCGCTGAAGATGATCCCCGTGGCCCTCGCGCCCTTCGGCAACGAGATCGTCCGCAGCGGCGGCCCCCGGGAACCCTGGCAGTTCTGATTCGTTGGGAACCATGTGACGTGGGAGAACCGGATCGCGCACCCCGGCGCATCCGGCGACGGCGGCTCCTCCGGCCCGTCGGCTCCCGGACGCCCCACCCGCAACCCCCAGAGAATGGAGTCCATGTGCAAGCCCAGCGGCCGGGAGTGCGGGCGCTCCTGAACAAGTGGATCTCGGCCCGCGGAGTCCGCGCCGAGCGCCGCGTCCGGGCGGCGGCCCCGGTCGTGGCCGCGCCCGATCCGGAGATCCCCGAGGAGGAGCTGGCCGAACAGGACGACGTCGGCGCGGGCGACATCCTCCGCATGGTCAGCGACGTGGCCTGGCGGGTGCTCCTCATCGGCGTCGTGGCGGGGCTGCTCGTCTACGCGCTCGTCTACCTGAGCGTCGTCACGCTGCCCCTGATCCTCGCGGTGTTCCTCACCGCGTTGCTCATGCCGATGGCCAACTGGCTGCGTCGGCCCAACCCGATCAAGCGCTCCGGGTTCGGCCGGGGCACGTCCACCGCGGTCAGCGTGATCTTCGGGCTCGCCGTGCTCAGCGGGGTCATCTCGCTGATCGTGACGCCCGCCGTCAGCGGTTTCGACGACCTCGTGGCCAGCGTCAACAGCGCGGTCATCCAGCTCCAGGAGCTGGAGGTGCCCTTCGGCCTGGACCCCGCGCTGTTCAGCAACATCATCGACAGCGCCTGGGCCCAGATCGAGGAGACGATCAGCGAGAACCAGGACCAGATCCTCACCGGCGCCTGGACCGCGACGACGGCGGTGTTCCAGCTGCTCGTCGGTCTCGTGCTGATGCTCGCGCTGACGGTGTACTTCGTGCACTCGGGCGACCGGCTGGTGGAGTGGATCGTGACCCTGCTGCCGCCCAAGTCCCGCCCGGGTCTGCGGTACAGCGGCCACGTGGCCTACGGGGTCATGGGCCGGTACGTGCGCGGTGTGGCGATGGTCGGCCTCTTCGACGCGGTCGGCATCGGTGTCTTCCTCGTCTTCCTCATCGACACCAACCTGGCCATCCCGCTGATCGTGCTGACCTTCGTCGGCGCGTTCCTCCCGATCATCGGCGCCTTCCTCTCCGGCCTGCTCGCCGTCCTCGTCGCCCTGGTGACGGAGAACTGGGTGGTGGCCCTCGTCGTGCTCGGCGCGGTGATCCTCGTGCAGCAGCTGGAGAGCAACGTCTTCGCCCCCCGCATCTACGGCCAGGCCCTCGAACTGCCCTCGGCCGTGGTGCTCATCGCCCTGACCGTCGGCGGCATCCTCGGCGGCATCCCCGGCCTGTTCCTGGCCACGCCGATCGCCGCCGTGCTCGCCGCCCTGCTGCGCAACCGCCCGCCGACGCACCACGCCGCGGCTCCCGGCTCCGGGAGGGCGGTCGACGTCGGCGACGCGGGACCGCCCGGCGGCGAGGGGGCGGACGGCGCGTCCGCGACGAAGGCCTGATCTCCGGCCGCGGACCCGGTCCGCGCGGGAGGACGTCCGCGATCGACGCGGGGCGGCCCGGTCCCCTGGGGGAATGCGGGCCGCCCCGCTCCCGTTGTGGGGGCGGGGCCGCCCACCCCCGGCCCGCGGCCGTAATCCCGGTGCCGCCTCGGACGGGTGCCGTTAGGCTGTACCGTCCCGTTCCCGTCCCACCACCGCTAGGAAGCCCCTGCCATGCTGATCGCCACCGACCTCGAACTGCGCGTCGGACCCCGGGTCCTGTTGGAGCCGAGCACGTTCCGCGTCGCGGCGGGAGACCGGATCGGCCTGGTCGGTCGCAACGGCGCGGGCAAGACCACCATGACCAAGGTGCTCGCGGGCGAGGGTCTGCCCACCGGCGGCGCCGTCACGTCCTCCGGTTCCATCGGCTACCTGCCCCAGGATCCGCGCACCGGAGACCTCGACGTGATCGCCCGGGACCGGATCCTGTCGGCGCGCGGCATCGACGAGGCCCTGGAGGGGCTGCGCGCGGCCGAGAAGAAGATGGCCAGCACGGACACCAAGACGCGGAACAAGGGTGTGCGCGCCTACGCGCGGTGGGAGGAGCGGCTGCACGTGCTGGGCGGGTACGCCGCCGAGTCCGAGGCCGCCGCGATCGCCTCCAGCCTGGGGCTGCCCGACACCGTGCTCGCCCAACCGCTGCACACGCTCTCCGGCGGCCAGCGACGCCGGATCGAACTCGCGCGCATCCTGTTCAGCGGGTCGGACACCCTGCTGCTGGACGAGCCCACCAACCACCTGGACGGCGACTCGATCGTCTGGCTGCGTGACTTCCTCAAGTCGCACCAGGGCGGCCTCATCGTGATCAGCCACGACGTCGACCTGGTCGAGCACGTGGTCAACAAGGTGTTCTACCTCGACGCCAACCGCAGCGTCATCGACGTCTACAACATGGGCTGGAAGCAGTACCTGACCCAGCGCGAGGCCGACGAGCGGCGCCGCCGCCGGGAACTGGCCAACGCCGAGAAGCAGGCCGACACCCTGCGCAAGCAGGCGGACAGGTTCCGGGCCAAGGCGTCCAAGGCGCGGGCGGCGCAGCAGATGCTCAACCGGGCCGACCGGATCATGGGCGGCGTGCAGGGCGTGCGCAAGGCCGACAGGGTCGCCAAGCTGCGCTTCCCCGACCCCGCGCCCAGCGGCCGGACGCCGCTCACGGCGGAGGGGCTGTCCAAGTCCTACGGGTCCCTGGAGATCTTCTCCGGCGTGGACCTGGCGATCGACCGGGGCAGCCGCGTCGTGATCCTCGGGCTCAACGGCGCGGGCAAGACCACGCTCCTGCGCCTGCTGGCCGAGGTCGAGACACCCGACACCGGACGCGTCGTCCCCGGCCACGGGCTCAAACTGGGGTACTACGCCCAGGAGCACGAGACCCTGGACGTGGACCGCAGCGTGCTGGAGAACATGATGAGCGCGGCCCCGGACCTCCCGGAGGTCGAGGCGCGCAAGACCCTGGGCTCCTTCCTGTTCACCGGCGACGACGTCGACAAGCCCGCCGGGGTGCTCTCGGGCGGTGAGAAGACGCGGCTGGCCCTGGCCACCCTGGTGGTGTCCAGCGCCAACGTGCTCCTGCTGGACGAGCCGACCAACAACCTCGACCCGGCCAGCCGCGAGGAGATCCTGGCGGCTCTGCGCAACTACAAGGGCGCGATCGTGCTGGTCACGCACGACGAGGGCGCGGTCGAGGCGCTCCAGCCCGAGCGGGTCATCCTCCTGCCCGACGGAGTCGAGGACGTCTGGAACACCGAGTTCGAGGACCTCATCGCGCTCGCGTGAGCCGTGCGCTCCCCGGCCCCGGCCGTCCGCGGCGGCGGGGACGCCCAGCGGGCCGCGAGGTTCACCCCCGTCCGTTTCGGGCGTGGATTGCGGTGTTCCGAAACCCTGTCCGAGGAGAGTGACGGGGGCGTGGCGCACCGTGGGTGTGGCGTCGCCCCGTTCCGGTACCGGATCATGGCGGTGAGCCCGATCCGGCTCACGACGACTCCGAGGAGTGATCTGTGAACGATGCGCTGAGCAAGGGCACGCGCGTGTCCGGGGAGGACCGCTCGGCTCTGGCCACCCGACTCAAGCGCCGCTACGACGAGGGCGAGAGCATCCGCATGCTGGCGGCGGCCACCGGCCGGTCCTACGGGTTCGTCCACCGGCTGCTCGGTGAGGCGGGGGTCGAACTGCGCGGGCGGGGCGGGGCCACCCGCCGCCGGCGGCCGGTCGTCTAGGGGGCCGACGGCGTCCCGCCGCGTCGGGCCCGGCCCGACAGCGGCGCTTCGGTTACCGGAGAGTAATGTCAGGGTGGAACCCGACACGACGGAGGAACCCATGGCACAGGCAGCGCACGGCCCCGGGACGGCGCCCACCGAGGAGGAGCTGTCCAGGGCGGGGCTGAGGCTGGCGGTGGACGGGCCCGTCGCCCGGATCACCATCAGCCGTCCGGAGCGCCGCAACGCGATGACCGGCCGTACGTGGACCACGCTGGCCCACATTGGCCAGACGCTGCCGAGTGATGTCCGAATCGTCGTCATCGCCGGAGACGGTGACATCTTCTCCGCGGGCATCGACCTCGCCATGTTCTCCCCCGAGGGCGTCGACGGCGAGCGGTCCATCGTCGCGGGCCTGGCCGACGGCTCGGCCGACGCCGCCGACCTGGAGGGCTACATCGCCGGTCTCCAGGAGGGCTTCCTGTGGCTGCGCCGCCCCGACCTGGTGACCGTCGCGGCCGTGCGCGGCCACGCCATCGGCGCCGGGTTCCAGCTGGCCCTGTCCTGCGACCTGCGCGTCCTGGCCGACGACGCCTCCCTGTGCATGAAGGAACCGGCGCTCGGCCTGGTTCCGGACCTGACCGGGACCAAGCCCCTCGTGGACATCGTGGGCGTGCACCGCGCGACCGAGATCTGCCTGACCGCGCGCCGGGTGGGCGCCCACGAGGCCCGCGAGCTGGGCCTGGCCGAACTCGTCGTCGGCGTCGACGAACTCCCCGGCGCCGTCGACGACCTGGTCCAGGGGCTGCTCGCCACCGACCGCGACGCCGCGACCGCCACCAAGGCGCTGCTCCAGCAGGCCGCGGGCAACACGCTCGAACAGCAGATCGCGGCCGAGCGCCGGGCCCAGATCGGCCGGCTCACCGCGCTCGCCCAGGGGATGGCCGCGGGGCGGCGGTAGCGCGCGCTCCCGCGCGGGACGGGGTGGGGAGACCTGGATCACCGGGGAAAACCGCCCATCCCGTCCCCGTTCCGGGGGGATCTCTAGTACGCTGCTCCAAGCGGTCATTCCATTGCCGCGCGCATCCGAGCGTGCCGGGCCGCACAAGACGCGGACAGCGTGTCGACGGCGTCGACGCCACTCTTGATCCGAAGAGCCCAGGAGCCCCATGTCCATCGGGGCCCGCTTCCGCGTGTGATCAGGCGCGTTTGTGTGATTTCTTCGCTGGGTCCCCGGGGCCGTGTGGAGCCTTCCTCGAAACGCCGCCAAACGATGAGGAAGGTACACGTCACTTGACGGACACTGCCGTAGAGCCTGCCTTCGACGGTCTCGGGCTGCCCCAGGACATCGTCGACGAGCTGGCCAAGAACGGTGTGACCACCCCGTTCCCGATCCAGGCCGCCACCATTCCCGACGCGATCGACGGACGGGACGTCCTCGGCTGCGGCCGCACCGGATCGGGCAAGACCCTGGCCTTCGGCCTGCCGGTCCTGACCCGCTGCTCCGAGCGCCGCGCCGCCTCCGCCCGACCGCGGGCCCTGATCCTCGTGCCCACCCGCGAACTCGCCCACCAGGTGCGCGACGCCCTGCGCGGCTACGCCCGCGTCCTGGGCGTGCGCGTCGGCGACGTCGTGGGCGGCAGCTCCTACACCCGCCAGATCAACGAGCTCCGCCGTGGCGTCGACGTCCTCGTCGCCACGCCGGGCCGCCTCACCGACCTGATCGAGCAGGGCGCCTGCGACCTGGGCGACGTGGAGATCTCGGTGCTCGACGAGGCCGACCAGATGTGCGACATGGGCTTCATGCCGCAGGTCAGCGAGCTGCTCGACCAGGTGCACCCCGACGGCCAGACCCTGCTGTTCTCCGCCACGCTCGACGGCGACGTCGACAAGCTGGTGCGCAAGTACATGGACAGCCCGCGCACCCACTCGGTGGACCCGCCGGTCTCGCAGGTCACCACCATGGAGCACCACCTGCTCAAGGTGCTGCCGCGTGACAAGAACAAGATCGTCGCCCAGATCGCCGCGCGTGAGGGCCGCACCATCCTGTTCGTGCGCAGCAAGTACCGCGCCGACACCATCAGCGAGCAGCTGGTCCAGGCCGGGGTGCCCTGCGCCTCGCTGCACGGCGGCAAGACGCAGAGCGTGCGCACCCGCACCCTCGCCAAGTTCCGCGAGGGCCGCATCCAGGCCCTGGTCGCCACCGACGTCGCCGCGCGCGGCATCCACGTCGACGGCATCGACCTGGTCGTCAACATCGACCTGCCCACCGGCCACAAGGACTACCTGCACCGCGGCGGCCGCACCGCCCGCGCGGGCTCCTCGGGCGCCGTGGTGTCCCTGGTGGCGCCCAACCAGCGCCGGATGGCCCGCCGTCTGCTCAGTGACGCCGGTGTCGACGCCAAGCAGCACCTGGTCAACCCCGGTGACGAGCTGCTCACCGAGGTGACCGGGGCCAAGGAGCCCAGCTGGGAGCCGTGGATCGAGCCGCCGGAGCCCGAGCGCCCGCGCCGCGGCCGTGGCGGTCCGCGCCGGGGCGGCCCCCGTGGCGGCGGCTACCGGGGCGGCGGCCCGCGCGGCGGCTACCGGGGCGACCGCCGCGGTGAGGGCGGCGGCTTCCGCGACGGTGAGCGCCGCGGTTTCCGGGACGGCGAGCGCCGGTCCGAGCGCGGCGAGGGCGGCGGCTACCGGGGTGACCGTCCCCGGGGCGAGCGCTTCGGCGACTCCGGTGAGCGCCGGGGCGGCCCGCGTGGCGGCTACCGGGGCGACCGTCCCCGTAGCGACCGCCGCGGTGAGGGCGGCGGCTTCCGCGACGGTGAGCGCCGTGGCGGCTACCGGGGCGACAACCGCCGCGGCGACCGCTACGACTCGGCCTCGCGGTACTGATCCGCGCTGGCGGGCGGCCCTGACACGGGCGTCCGCGCACACCACGGGCTCGGGTCCGGCTTCGGCCGGGCCCGAGCCCTCGTGCGTTCGCGGTCAGCGGGCGGCCGGTGCGGGCGCGGCCTCGCCCAGGTCGCGGCCGCGCGTCTCACGGGCGACGGCCACGGCCACCAGGGTCACCGCGCACATGGCGGTGAGGTACAGCGCCACGGGCAGCGAGGTGCCGAACGCGGCGAGCAGGGCGGTCGCGATCAGCGGCGCCAGGCCGCCGGCGACGATCGACGCCAGCTGGTAGCCCACGGAGGCGCCCGAGTAGCGCACGCGCGTGCTGAACAGCTCGGAGAAGAAGGCGCCCTGCGGCCCGTACATGGCGCCGTGGAAGATCAGTCCGACGGTCGCGGCCAGGGTCGCCGACCAGAAGGTTCCGACGTCGATGAGCGGGAAGAACGCGAAGCCCCACAGGGCGATGCCGACCGCGCCGACCGTGACGACCGGGCGGCGGCCGATCCGGTCGGACAGCGCGCCCCAGGCGGGGATGGTCACCAGGTGGACCGCGGACGCGACCAGCACCGCGTTGAGCACCTCGGCCCTGGACAGCTCGGCCTCCTGCGTGGCGTAGACGAGGATGAACGCGGTGACGATGTAGTACGACACGTTCTCCGCCATGCGCACGCCCATGGCGACGAGGGCCTCGCGCCAGTGGTCGCGCAGGACGCCGACGATGGGGGCGCGCTCGGGGACGGCCGCGGTCTCGGCGCGCTCACGGGCCTCGCGGAACACCTCGGACTCGTTGACGGCGAGCCGGATCCACAGGCCGACCAGCACCAGCACGCCCGACAGCAGGAAGGGCACGCGCCAACCCCAGGCGAGGAAACTCGCGTCGGTCATCGTCACGGACAGGATCGCCAGGACGGCCGTGGCCAGCAGGTTGCCGCCGGGCGCGCCCGCCTGCGGCCAGGATGCCCAGAAGCCCCGGTGCTCGGGCCGTCCGTGTTCGGACACGAGCAGCACCGCGCCGCCCCACTCCCCGCCCAGGGAGAAGCCCTGGACGACCCGCATGAGCGTCAGCAGCAGGGGCGCGGCCACACCGATCGCGGCGTAGGTGGGCAGCAGGCCGATCGCGAAGGTCGAGGCGCCCATCATCAGCAGGCTGATCACGAGCAGCTGCTTGCGGCCGATCCGGTCGCCGAAGTGCCCGAAGACCAGCCCGCCCAGCGGTCGGGCCACGAAGCCCACCGCGTAGGTGGTGAACGCCAACATGGTCCCGACCAGGGGGTCGGCCTCGGGGAAGAAGATCTGGTTGAAGACGAGGGCGGCGGCCGCGCCGTACAGGAAGAAGTCGTACCACTCGATCGTCGTGCCGACGAGGCTGGCCGTCACCACGCGCAGGATGGGCGTTCTGCGCTGATCCGGGGCGGGGGAGGAGGCGGTGTTCGGTTCCATGGAACGAACGGTAGGGACCGAACGTGACCTGGGCCATGTTCATGCTCCCCACAGGTGGGCGCGTCGCCATGTGGGACATCGGCATAGGTCGGCGCCGCGGGATCCTGACGGTCCTTTACCCCGATTTCGCGTGTCCCGAGTGCTCGGGCCGCCCGTCCTTGTGGACAGTGGCGGGACGGCCCCGGTCCCGGTCCGGGGTGACCGCGCCACCAGAAGGGGAACGGGTGAACGCCCTCAACGACGCCATCACCGCAGTCAACGACGTCTTCTGGAGCTGGTTGGTCATCCCGCTCCTGATCGTCCTGGCCGTCTACTTCACCCTGCGCTCGGGCTTCGTCCAGCTCCGGCTGCTCCCGGAGATGTTCCGGGTGATCCGCAGCAGTCCCGGCGTCGCACCCGACGGCAAGCCGGAGATCTCCTCCTTCCAGGCGTTCGCCATCTCGGCCGCCTCGCGCGTCGGCACGGGCAACATCGTCGGCGTGGCCACGGCGATCGTCCTGGGCGGGCCCGGCGCGGTGTTCTGGATGTGGCTGATGGCGACGGTGGTCGGCTCGGCCGCCTTCGTGGAGTCCACCCTGGCGCAGCTGTACAAGGTGCGCACGGGGACCGGCTTCCGCGGGGGCCCGGCCTACTACATGCAGCACGGGTTGGGGCAGCGCTGGATGGGTGTGCTCTTCGCCGTGGTCATCACCATCACCTTCCCCCTGGTCTTCAACTCCGTGCAGGCCAACAGCATCTCCGGCTCGGTGGCCGCCACCGTGGCGGAGCTCGGGGGGCCCGGCGGTTGGCTGTTGAACGCGGTCGTGGGTCTGCTCCTGGTCGGCCTGGTCGCACTGGTCGTCTTCGGCGGCGTGCGCCGGATCGCCCACTGGACCGAGGCGCTCGTCCCGACGATGGCCCTCCTGTACCTCCTGCTCGGGCTGGTCGTCGTCCTGCTCAACCTGGAGGAGCTGCCGCGGGTGATCAGTGACATCTTCGTGTCGGCCTTCGGCGCGCGGGAGTTCGTCGCCGGCGGCGTGGGCGCGGCGATCGTGCAGGGCATGCGCCGCGGCATGTTCTCCAACGAGGCGGGGCTGGGGTCGGCGCCCAACGCGGGCGCCACGGCGTCGGTGTCGCACCCGGTCAAGCAGGGCCTCGTGCAGTGCCTGGGCGTGTACTTCGACACCCTCCTCATCTGCTCGGTGACCGCGTTCATCATCCTGGTGCCCGAGCCCGAGTACGGCGGGGTGGGCGGTGTCCAGGTCACACAGGTCGCGCTGGCGTCCTCCCTGGGCGGATGGGCGGTGCACGCGCTCACCGTCATCCTGTTCCTGCTCGCCTTCTCCTCCGTGCTGGGCAACTACTACTACGGTGAGACCAACCTCAGGTTCCTCGACGCCGAGCCGCACCACCTGACCTACTTCCGCGCGCTCGTCCTGGTGGCCGTTTTCGCCGGAAGCGTGGCGCCGCTGACCCTGGTGTGGACGCTCGCGGACGTGTTCATGGGCGTGATGGCGGTGGTCAACCTCGTCGCGCTGATACCGCTGTCGGAGATCGCGTTCCGGCTGTTGGCGGACTACGGTCGTCAGTACCGCAACGGCCTGGACCCCCAGTTCACGCTGGCCAAGATGCCCGACCTGAGGAACGTGGAGTGCTGGGGCGACCCCGAGGGCGCGCTGCCCGAGGACATCGCGCGCGGCCACGGCGTACGGCTGGGCGACCCGGTGGTGCCGACCGACGACCAGGACCGCCCCGACGACGGCGGGGAGGACGGCGGCGCCGGCCGCTGACCCGGCGCCCGTCCGTGCGGGGGGCGTCCGGCTTGTCCACAGGCCGCGGTCGCCCGTCCCGAACGAAAACGGTTTTCGGTTACCATTCCTGAAGATTCCATCCGACAACGCGGAGTAGCACCGTGTCCGACCGGACCCCTTCAGCCGCCGGTTCCACCCCCCACGCCTCCCTCGGCGACTCGCTCGCCGGAGGGTGGGACGAGCGTGGGGACGAGCTGCCCCCCTCGGAGTGGGGACGCCGCTCCGGGGCGCGCAGGACCGGGACGGTCTGGCTGTTCGCCCTGTTCATCACCGCGATGGCGCTCGCGCACGCGTGGCTGTCCGACCAGCTGACCAGCCAGGCCTTCCTCGCCTGGGCCACCGTCTTCACCGCGATCAGCTTCCAGGCGCTGCCGTTCCTGGTGTTCGGCGTCGCCCTGTCCGCCGCCCTCACGGCCTTCGTGCCCGCCTCGGTCTACCAGCGCTTCTTCCCGTCCAGACCGGCCGCGGCCGTGCCCGTCGCCGGACTGTCCGGGGCGCTCCTGCCGGGGTGCGAGTGCGCGTCGGTGCCCATCGCGGGAAGCCTGGTCAAGCGCGGGGTCGCTCCGGCCGCCGCGCTCACGTTCCTGCTGGCCGCGCCCGCCATCAACCCGGTCGTCATGATCGCCACCGCCGTGGCCTTCGCCGGACAGCCCGAGGTGGTGCTGGCCCGGTTCGCGGCCTCGCTGCTGGCGTCGGTGGTCATCGGCTGGATCTGGGTGCGGTTCGGCCGGGCGGACTGGCTGCGGCTGCCCGCCCCCACGCACGCCGCGGGCGCCGCCCGCTGGCTGGTCTTCCGCGACTCGATGCTGCACGACATGATGCACGCGGGCGGCTACCTCGTGGTCGGCGCGCTTGCCGCGGCGAGCCTGAACATCCTCGTGCCGCGCGAGTGGCTGCTGTCGGTGGCCGAGGCGCCCGTGGTGTCGGTGCTGGTCCTGGCGGCGCTGGCGGTCGTGCTGTCCATCTGCTCGGAGGCCGACGCCTTCGTCGCGCTCAGCTTCACCGACTTCTCGCCCACGGCCAAGCTCGCCTTCATGGTGATCGGCCCGATGGTGGACCTCAAGCTCATCGCGATGCAGGCGGCGGTGTTCGGGTGGCGCTTCGCCGTCCGGTTCGCTCCGCTGTGCCTGGTGGTCGGACTGCTCAGCACGTTCCTGATCGGAGGCCTCATCCTGTGAACCGCATCGCCCAGGGACTCACCCTCGTGCTGCTGGGGGCCGCGGCGCTGACCAGCACCATCCCCACCGACATGTACCTCAACTGGGTCAAACCGGGGTTCGGCCCCTTCCTGGTCGCCGCCGGTGCGGTCACGGTCGCGCTCGGCGCCGTGGTCGTGGTCGCCGAGATCCGCGGCGGGAACCGGGGCGAGGACGACGGGGAGGACCACGCGTTCTGCGCCGCCGAGGCCGCCGACGGGGGAGCGGACGGCGATCACGCCTCCGGGGGCGGCCACGGTCACGACCACTCCCGCGCGCCCCGGGTGGCCTGGCTGCTGCTGGTGCCGGTCGTGGCCGTCTTCGTCGTGGCCCCGCCCGCGCTGGGCTCCTACACGGTGGAGCGCAGTGAGCCCGCCAGCGCGCCGGGGGAGGGGCCTCCCTCGGGGCGGTTCGACGACGGCCTGGACGACGCGGAGCCGGGCGAGGTGGTCGCCATGGACATCCGTCAGTTCGTGATGCGGGCCTGGGTCGACGAGGAACGGGCGCTGTCCGGGCGCGAGGTCGAGCTGACCGGGTTCGCCGTGCCCAACCCCGAGGGCGAGGGGTGGTACCTGGCCCGGCTCCAGATGGCGTGCTGCGCCGCCGACGCCATCGTCAACCGGGTGCTCATCACCAACGTGCCGGAGCCGGAGGCCGACTCCTGGTGGACGGTCCGCGGCACGTGGGTCGAGCCGGAGGGCGAGCTGGTCGACGTCAGCGAGCACCGGTTCGAGGCGCTGGAGCGGTCGGAGGTGGCCAACCCGCCGGATCCCTACGAGGCCTGACCGGGCGGGGACCCAGCCGTCCGTGCCGAGGCGGGCGTCCCCGGTGCCCCCCGAGGGCAGCGCCGTCGCCCGGCCGCGACGCCACAGGGTTCCTGCGCAGATCCGGATCGCCACACCGAGCACCGTCCGACGCAAGTACGTCACTTTGAGTGACAATGGCCGGGTGTCAGAGTGGATCGACAAGGCTCAAGCGATGTGGCGCCGTCTGCGCCCGAAGTCGATCCGTGCCCGTGTCACCCTCTGGGCCGTATCGGTGCTCCTCGTGGTCATCGGCCTGTGGTCACTGGCGACCGCCGTCGCCGTCCGGGAGTTCGTCCTCGACCGGGACCGGGACCAGGCGGCCAGGGCGGCACGGTTGGTGGCCGACGACATCGCCGACAGCCGTTACGACGAACTGGTCCCGACCGACGCGCCGATCCTGTGGCTCCAGGTCGTCGACCGGGAGACCCACGAGGTCGTGGCGGCCAGCGCCGCCATGTACGGTGAGCCCCCGCTCGCCGTGCCGGAGCAGGACTCCGACTCCCCCCGCTTCGACACCACCGTCTGCGCTCCCGAGGCCCATCTCAGGAACCGCGAGTGCCTCCTGGTGGTCGGCTACGAGGTCGACGAGACGGCCTACGGGGACGTCTGGATCCTCGCGGCCTCCCTCAGGCCCACGCTCGTCGAGACGGCCACCCCCGAGGTGGTGCTGGGCGGCATGTCGGGGGTGCTGCTGTGCATCAGCGGGCTCATCACCTGGTACGGGGTCGGTCGGGCCCTGCGCCCCGTGGAGCGGATCAGCGCCGAACTGGACCGGTTGTCGGCGAGCAACCTGGACCGCAGACTCCCGGTCCCCAGGAGCCACGACGAGATCGCGCACCTGGCACGCACCGCCAACGCCAGTCTCGAACGCCTCTCGGAGGCCGTCGCCAAGCAGCACCGGTTCGTCTCCGACGCCTCGCACGAACTGCGCAACCCCATCGCCGGGATGCGCACCCGGATCGAGGTCGAGCTGTCCGACCCCGACCCCGACCCCTGGGCCCGCGAACTCCTGCTCAGCGCCCTGCTCGCCGACACCGAACGGCTGGAGAACATCGTCGTCGACCTCCTGGAGTTGGCCCGCCTGGACACCGGCGCGGTCGCCGACAGCCAGCGCGTGGACCTGTCCGCACTGGTGGCCGACGAACTGGTCGGCCGCCGCAACGGCCCCGTGATCAGGGTGCACTCGGCGGGGCCGGTCTGGGTGCTCGTCAACCGCCTGCGCCTGACCCGTGTGCTCACCAACCTGGTCGCCAACGCCGAACGGCACGCCCGCTCCCGGATCGAGGTCACCATCGACCGCGAGGGGGAGAACGCCGTCCTCCGGGTGCACGACGACGGCACCGGGGTGCCCGAGCGCGATCGGGAGCGGGTCTTCGAACGCTTCGCCCGCCTCCAGGAGTCCCGCGAGCGCGATCCCGGCGGCAGCGGTCTGGGCCTGCCGATCTCCCGGGAGATCGCCGAGGACTACGGCGGCACGCTGACCGTCGCGGACAGCGACCTGCTCGGCGGGGCCGTGTTCACCCTCACGCTCCCCGCCGAGCCCGGCCGACTGGCCTGACCCGCGTCGTCTACCGGGCCGCGTCCGCGTCCGAGAGCGGGACCTCGTCGGGGCTCGGGCGGTCCAGCTCGAACTCCAGGATCTCGCCGCCACCGCTGTCGGTGGTCCTGGGCTCCTGGAGGACCTCCAAGCCGCCCTCGGCGTGGTGCTGCACCACCATGACCCCGGTGTACCCGCTGTGGTCGTCCTCCGTCGCGGAGAAGGGGACCAGACCCGGTCCCGTCCACTCGCGGGCGTTCAGGGCGGTCAGGAGCGCCTCACGGTCCAGGTCCGGGCCGGTCTCCATGAGCACCTGGGCGAACAGCGTCGCCTGCGCCATGCCGTAGATCGTGGTGTCGGTGAAGGGAGTCCCCTCGTTGTACCGCTCGTGGATCTCCCGGAAGAACGCGGTCCACGGGTCGTCGGACTGGGCGGCCATCGGCAGGAACGCGGTCATGATGAGCCCGTCCAGGAAGGCCTCGGCCGGGATGTCCTCGGCCGGGGTGCCCTGGGCGTACTCCTCGATGAGACCGGTCACGATCCGCACGTCCGCGCCGAAGCTGGGCGCGACCCACTGGGGCTCGTAGCCGATCGCGGCGGACTCCATGACGGCCAGGGCGAGGTAGGAGGGGATGCAGTAGCACACGGCGACCTCCGCGCCGGACTCCTTCATCGCGGTGATCTGACCGGAGAGTTCGGGCACACCGGGGTCGTAGGACTCCCAGGCCACGATCTCCTCGGAGAGGTACTGCTCGATCCCGGCGTGCGACGCGGGGCCCACGTCGTCGTTCTGGTACAGGAGCGCGACCTCCTCGCCGGCGAGGTGCTCGGCGATGAACGCGCCCTGGACCTTGGCCTCGCGGGTGTAGTCCACCTGGAAGCCGTAGCTGTAGGGGTACTCCTCGGGCTGGTCCCAGGACAGCGCGCCGGAGGAGACGAACAGGTCCGGCACGCCCCGCTCGTTGAGCTCGTCGATGACCGACTCGTGGGTGGGGGTGCCCAGACCGCCGAGCATCGCGAAGATCTCGTGGTCCTCCATCAGCGCGCGGGTGGCCTCCTGCGTGTGCGCGGGGTCGAAGCCGTCGTCCTGGACCTGGTACTCGATCCGCCGCCCGTGGATGCCGCCGTTGTCGTTGATGTAGTCGAACATGGCCCGCGCGCCGGTGGACACGTGCCGGAAACCGGGCGCCGCGGCGCCGGTGAGCGGCTGGTGCGTGCCGATGACGACGGCGTCGTCGGTCACCCCCTGGGTGAGGTCCGCGGCGCCGGCCTCACCGTCCGCCCGCTCCCCGCCGCAGGAGGCGGTGAGGACCGCGACGGCCAGGGCCAGGGCGAGGGTTCTCAGTGTGCGCATGATGGTCAGTCCTGGGGGTCCGTGATTCGTCTCGGCGGACGGTGGCTCCGTGATCGGGGGCGGAACCGGAGGTCAGAGAGGATTCCGGTCGGTTACTCGCGAGTATGTTACCCACGGGTTACACCATACGCGTGTCGTGGACCACTGCGATCTCGCGGGGGGTCTGAGCGCGGTCCCCTGGCCGGACCTGGCCACGCGGCCCCCACCCGCGTCCGGCGGGGGCGCGTCAGCCGCAGACCAGGGCCGGAGAATCGACGGGGAGGGGGGAGGTGTCCGCGAGGGTCACCGCGATGGGGGCGTCGGTGGGGGCGAGCCGCCGCATCGAGAGGTGGGTCCGGGCCTCGTCGCCCGGCGAGACCCCGACACGGGCCGGGGAGACGCCGACGAAGACGTTCTCGCGGCCGTAGGAGATCCCGGTCCGCATGGCCAGGGCGACGATCGTCCAGCTCCCGACCGGCACGTCCGTGAGGGTGAAGTCGACACGCGGCCCCGAGGGAAGGAACCTGTGGGCGACCGGGGCCTGCTGCGGGATCCGGGAGTGGAACGCCCCGACCAGGACGTTGGTGCCGTTGGCGGACCGGGGGAGCTCCACGGTGCCGCTCAGGGTCCCCGTGCCCGGGCGGCCGCTCACGGGCGTCGGACCGAGGCCCTCCAGTTCGTGTGTGCAGGGCATGCGGCTGAATCCGCCCGAGGCGGTCACCAGCAGTCGCTCGACGTCGGGGTGGCGGTACTGGCGCGGGGTCATTCCCACCGCGCGGGTGAATCGGCTGGTGAACGTGCCGACGCTGTTGTATCCGACGCTGTGGACGATGTCGCACACGTTCATCGGTGAGCTGATCAGGAGTTTCTTCGCCTCGAACATGCGTACCGCGGTCAGGTACCTGCCCGGGGGGACTCCGACTTCCTGCGCGAAAACCCGAGACAGGTGGAAGGGGCTGACGAAGACCTCGTTGGCGATGTCCTCCAGGGTGATGGACTCGGAGAAGCGTCTGTGGATCATCGCGACGGCCTTGTACACTGCTTCGCGCACTACCACTCCTACGGTGACGGGTCAGCACGGAGTCGACGTGAGCGCGAGCCCGTGGGGGAAGCGCGCGACTCACCGCTCCATCCTTCTTAGGGGTTCACGGGTTAGCTTCTCCAAGATTGCTCTTTGCATCCATAACTAACTTTTCTGATCGTGTTCGCTAATCGAACTCATGTTCGAATCAGGTCGAATGACGTGAGGTCCCAAAAACCCCACCAGTCCGCACGGGGCATTTCGGTCCAGCTTGCGTCGTGGTGCTGGTGCGGGTCGGGTCAAGAATCTTCAATTCGACGCTAATAAAACATTCTGCGATTGCGGTCAAGGGGCCGTATGTCCCTTTTTGGCCGCCGTGGGGGCGACCGCGCCGTCTCCTCGTCGCGCACACGCCGGGCGCGGCCCCGCGACCGGGGCCTTGCCGCTCGGGCCGGTTCGGTGTCCCGGGCGTCCAGGCGGGAGGTCCGAACCCTTCCCCTCCGCTTCCCCGGCGCGGACTCCACGAGCGCGCCGGCGCCGAATTCGTGCGCGTTCCCGGGTGGAGAGCAATCCTGAGGATGAACGGGGCTCGGCGCCCGCACACGATGGGCGTTGTGCCCCGGGTCGCTCGCGACCTCCCCCACCTTCGAGGAACGCTGATGCGGTTGTTGTTCCGCCTGGCCAGAATCGCCATCGCCGCCGTGTCCCCGGTCACCCGCTGGCGACAGCGTCCGACCACCGCCCCCGGGAGTGTCCGATGATCCTCGGCCAGAGCGCCCGCCGGGCCTACCGCGACGGAATCGACGTGCTCAACACCCGCCGCCACCGGACCGGGTTGCGCGCCTTCATGGTGATCGTCCTCGCGCACTGGGCCGAACACCTGGCCCAGGCGGCGCAGATCTACGCGCTGGACTGGCCGGTGGCCGAGGCCCGGGGCATACTCGGCATCCCCTTCCCCTGGCTGGTCACCTCCGAGTGGCTGCACTACGGCTACGCGCTGGTCATGCTCGTGGGGTTGTTCCTGCTGCTGCCCGGCTTCACCGGGCGCTCGCGCACCTGGTGGTGGATCTCGCTCGGCATCCAGCTCTGGCACCACCTCGAACACCTGCTGCTGCTGGTCCAGGCCCTGGTCGGGGTCAACATCGCCGGACGGGAGGATCCGACCAGCCTCGTCCAGTTGCTCATCCCGCGCGTGGAGCTGCACCTGCTGTACAACTCCCTGGTCTTCGCGCCGATGGTGGTCGCCCTGTACCTGCACGCGCGGCCCGGACCCGCCGAACGGGACGCGATGGTGTGCGACTGCGCCGACGAGGAGGAGCCGCCGGGGGCGGCGGCGTGACCCGCCGCCGGATGGGCGCCTTCCCGGTGGTGGTCCTCGTGCTCGGCCTGTTCCTCGCCTACCTGGGCGCGGGAAACGTGGACCGCAGCATCCGCGCGCTGCGCGCCGACGGGGACCCCGGCCGGTTCACGGCGGCCGCGCAGGACTGCGTGAACCACCTCGGGCACGTGTCCTGTACCTGCTACGGGGACTACAGGTCCGACGACGGGTCGGTGGAGCACGAGTGGATCTACCTCTCCGGCGGCGACTTCGCCTGTGCGGAAGGGAGTGTGTCGGCGGCCGTGGACATCGGGTCGGCCACGCGCGTGTACCACCCCGACGGCTCGCACGAGTGGATCGCGACCGCCGCGCTGATCCTGGCGGGGCTGGGCATGGCCGCGTGGTCGGTGGTGCCGTGGGCGCGCGGTGTGCTGCGCGCCCGGGCCCACGGCTGAGCCCCTACTCCCGGCCGACGTCCACCCGTCCGGCCGCCACCGACTTGGGGGAGCGGTCCAACAGTTCGCGCGCGGCCCGGGCGATGCGGTCCGAGGCCTGGTGGACCGGGCTGTCGCGGCGCCAGACCAGGAGGTGGCGCAGCTGGATCGGGGCCCCGGCCAGCGGTCGGATGACGACGCCGTCCGAGGCGTCGAAGTCGGACTGGCACGGGGCCACGGCGCGGTGGTCGGCGATGAGGTCGTGGATCTCCGAGCGGTCGTAGAGACGGAAGGGCACGTCGGGGGAGAATCCGGCCCGTTGGCAGGCCAGGTAGAAGCACTCCGGCCAGCCGCTCCCGTCCGGAGGGGTCAGCGCCCACGGGCTGCCGGCGAGGTCGGCCAGGCGCACCGACGGCTGGTCGGCCTGGGGGTGGCCCTCCCACAGCGCCACGTGCAGCGGCTCCACGGCGAGCATCGCCCACGAGAGCGGCCCGTCGGTGGGCAGGTCGCGGTCCACGTAGTCGACGGTGGTGCCCATGTCCAGGCGACCGGCGCGGACCAGGTCGGTCACCAGCTTGGGGGAGTACTCGGTGCGCACGTGCACGGGCGCGTCGGGGAAGACCTCGGGCAACCGCGCCGACAGCTCCAAGGTCAGCGGTCCCACCCCGCCGATCCTGATCGTGGTGGGGGAGGCGCGCCGCGCCGTGATGTCGTTCAGCAGGTCGTCCATGGACAGCAGGACCGCGCGCGCTCGGACCAGGACGAACTCGCCCAGCTCGGTGGGGCGCACCCCGGAGCGTCCCCGGTGGAACAGGGGGCCGCCGACCTCGCGCTCTATCCGCTGGAGCTGCGTGGTCAGCGCGGGCTGCGACGTCGACAGGGCCGCGGCGGCCCTGGTCACGCTGCCGGTGTCGGCCAGGAGGCAGAGGGTACGCAGGTGGCGGAGTTCGAGGTCCATGCGTGGAATGTAGGACGAGTGGAGGGTTCGTGTACAGACGTGTGTTCGCAGGTCGGTGAAACCAACGCTCCGTCAAGCCCACCGCGCCCCCGCGTCGCGCCCGTCCAGCCCCGAACCGCCACCGCGTCGCCCTTGTGGGATAGGGTGCCGCTCGTCACCATATAGTTGGACGACCTACTAAATGACGCGTGGGTCGCCGCAACCGTGGGAGAGGGTCATGGCGGTCGAACGCACACTGCACACACCGGAGGCCGAACAGCTCCTGGAGCTGACGCAAGAGATCGCGGACAAGGAGCTGGTCCCCCGCGCCGCCGAGGACGAGGAGAACGCCGCCTTCCCACGGGACGTCTTCCGCACCCTCGGCGCCGCCGGGCTGCTGGGCCTGCCCTACTCCAGCGAGTACGGCGGCGGCGACCAGCCCTACGAGGTCTACCTCCAGGTCGTCGAGGAGCTCGCCCGCGGCTGGCTCGCCGTCGGCCTCGGTGTGAGCGTCCACACGCTCTCCTGCTACCCCGTGGCCGCCTTCGGCACCGACGACCAGAAGGCCGCCCACCTGCCCGACATGGTCGGCGGCGACCTGCTCGGCGCCTACTGCCTGTCCGAGTCCGGCTCCGGCTCCGACGCCGCCGCCCTCACCACCCGCGCCGAACCCGTCGAGGACGGCTACCGGGTCAACGGCGCCAAGGCGTGGATCACCCACGGCGGCCGGGCCGACTACTACACCCTCTTCGCCCGCACCGGCGCCCCCGACTCCGGTGCGGGCGGCATCAGCTGCTTCCACGTCCCCGCCGGAACCCCGGGGCTCGGCGCGGCCGCCCCCGAGCACAAGATGGGCATGTCCTCCTCGCCCACGGCCGGGGTCCTGTTCGACGACGTCCGACTCGGCCCCGACGCCCTCGTCGGCGAACGCGACCGCGGCTTCGGCATCGCCCTGGCGGCCCTGGACTCCGGGCGCCTCGGCATCGCGGCGTGCGCGGTCGGCCTCGCCCAGGCCGCCCTGGACACGGCGCTCGCCTACTCCCGCGAACGCCGCCAGTTCGGTCAGGCCATCGGCGACTTCCAGGGCGTGGGCTTCATGCTCGCCGACATGGCCACCCAGATCGCCGCCTCCCGCGAGCTCTACCTGTCCGCGGCCCGGCTCCGCGACGCGGGCCGCCCCTTCGCCACCCAGGCGGCGATGGCCAAGCTCATGGCCACCGACACCGCCATGCGGGTCACCACCGACGCCGTCCAGGTCCTCGGCGGCTACGGCTACACCCGCGACTTCCCCGTCGAGCGGTACATGCGCGAGGCCAAGGTCCTCCAGATCGTCGAGGGCACCAACCAGGTCCAGCGCCTGGTGATCAGCCGCAACCTGGCCCGCGGGATCTGAGCGTCACGACCGCAGGAGCGCGACCGTGTCCCCGTGCGGGCGGACCACCGTCCGCACGGGCCGGTCGGTGAGCACGGCCAGTGCGGCGCGGTAGTCGGCGCCCCGGTCCAGGTCGGTCAGCCACGCCGCCTCCGGGCCGCCCCCGCCCGACCAGGACTCCAACCGGGCCTCGGCGTGCGGCGGGCTGACCACCACCCGCCGCAGCCCGCCCGACAACCCCAGCCCGGTCGCCTTGAGCAGGGCCTCCTTACGGGCCCAGTAGCCGAAGAACGCGCCGGTCCGCTCCAACGGCGGCAACGCGTCCCACACCGAGCGCTCCGCGTCCGCCAGCGTGTAGCCGACCAGCCCGTCCAGGTCGCGCGCCGCCGACACCCGCTCGACGTCCACCCCGACCGGCGCCTCCTCGGCGACCGCCAGCGCCACCCACTCGCCCGAGTGGCTGACCGACACCTCCCAGCCGCGCGCCGGACCGGACGGCACGGGCTTGCCGTGCGGCTCGCGCTCGCCCGGGTCCGCGCCCGTGCGCTCCTTCTCCTCGCACGACCGGCAGACCAGGTCGAAGGTCACCTCCTCGGGAGGGCACTGCGCCAGCCGGGCCAGGGCCAGCCGGGCCATCGCCCTGCCGAGCAGGTGGCGGTCGCGGTCGGTCTGGTGCCGGAAGCGGTCGTTGCGGGCGCGCTCCGTCCCGTCCAACAGGCGCAGGAGCCGGTCGGCCGCGTCGGAGGTGTGCGCCCACCACACCGTGGACGTCAGGGGCGTGAGGGTGGAACCGAGGGTCATACGCCCATTGTCGCTCCATGTGCCGACGGTTGGATGGTGTGAGCGCGACCGAAAACGGGAATCCGGTACTTGGCAGGTCAGCCCGTCCCCCTGGGAGGCCCGTATGTCCGTCGTGATGATGTTTGGAGCGGGAGCCATCATCGGTCTGGTGGCCCTGTCCGCGGTCCTCGTCGTCACCCTCCTCCTGGACGGGTCCGGTGCGGACGTTCCCCCCCCCACAGCGACAGGTCCGTACGCTAGGGACGCGCGGGACCGCACCCGTGCTGTCACCGGTACGGGAGAGGGGCCGCGTCCATGGCCGAGGAGAACCGCCCGGCGTTCGCCGCCGAACGCAGGGACCGCATCCTCGAACTCGTCCGCGCCCACGGCACTTTGTCCCTGCGCGACCTCGCCGCCCGGGTGGGCGCCTCCGAGGTCACCGTCCGCCGCGACGTGCGCGCTCTGGAGGCCGAGGGACTGGTCGACCGGCGGCGGGGCGGGGCGGCGCTCCCGGGACGGATCGGCCACGAGCAGAGCTACTCGGGCCGCAGCGGACAGTGCGCCGCGGAGAAGGCGGCCATCGCGGCCTCGGCCGCCCGGCTCGTGCGGCCGGGCGAGGCGATCGCGGTCGGCCCCGGCACCACCACCGAGGCCTTCGCCCGCGAACTGCTCACCCACACCGAACTGACCGTGGTCACCAACTCCCTGCGCGTGGCCGAGGCCCTGGCCGGAGCCGCCGGGGTCGAGGTGGTGATGACGGGCGGAACCCTGCACGGCCCGATCCGCGCCCTGGTCGGCGCCGCGGCCGAGCAGACCCTCGCCGGACTGCGCGTCACCCGGGCGTTCCTGACGGGCAACGGGGTCAGCGCCGACCGCGGGCTGAGCACCCCCAACCCGGCGGTGGCCAGTGTGGACCGGGCCCTGGCGGCGTGCGCGGAGGAGACCGTCGTGCTGGCCGACCACACCAAGATCGGCACCGACACCATGGTGCCCACGGTCGGCCCAGAGGAGATCGCCCACCTGGTCACCGACGCCGGCGCCGACCCGGAGGTGCTCATGACCCTGGAGGAGGTCGGGGCCCTCGTCCACGTCGCCGTGGTCGCCGGGGAGAGGGGGAAATGAGCGGGGCGCGGCACCCCGGACCGGACGAAAGGCGTACCCTTCCGTTCACGCACGCTTGTGCCGTTGGCGCCCTATGCGTGATCCTGGGCCCATTCCGTTCGACCACCGCCCCCGCACCGCCGTCCACACGCAGGAGCCGCCGCACATGCCCTCCCAGCCGACACCGCCGGAGCACGCCGGGTCCGCCCCGGCGCGCGTCACGCCCACGCCCGTCGCCCTGCCCGAACCCTGGTCGAAGGCGCGCCTGACCGTGGTCGTGCCCACCTACAACGAGGCGGCCAACCTCCCGGTGCTGGTCGGCCAGCTGATGGCGCTCGACCTGCCGAACCTCGGGGTCGTGGTCGTGGACGACAACTCGCCGGACGGCACCGGCGAGGTCGCCGACAAGCTCGCCGTCGAGCACCCGGGGCGCGTCTCCGTCGTGCACCGCACCCGCAAGGACGGGCTCGGCCGCGCCTACGTCGCGGGCATGATCCGCGCCCTCGACGACGGCGCGGACCTCGTGGTCCAGATGGACGCCGACCTCAGCCACCCCGCGGGCTACGTGCCCCAGCTGCTCGGCACCCTGCTGTCCACCAACTCCGACGTGGTCATCGGCAGCCGCTACGTCCCGGGCGGAAGCCTGTCCGAGAACTGGGGGACCGGCCGCCGCCTGCTGAGCGGATGGGCCAACGCCTACGTCAAGACCGTGCTGTCCATGCCGATCCGTGACATCACCGCGGGGTTCAAGATCTGGCGGGCCTCGACCCTGCGCGTGCTCGACCTGCCCAGCATCCAGAGCACCGGCTACGCGTTCCAGATCGAGATGCACTACCGGGCCTTCCGGCGGGGCCAGAAGATGATGGAGATCCCCATCCACTTCGAGGACCGCGTCGTCGGGGAGAGCAAACTGGACGGGGCGGTCGCCCTGGAGGCGGCCCTGCGCCCGTTGCGTCTGCGCCGGGCCGAGCGCCCGCGCCGCTGACCCCCGGCCCCGGTCGGGCCCGGTTCCTTCCCTTGTCCGCCCTGACCTGCGATCATCAGGGGCAACGGGGGAAGGAGGGGGCCACAGTGAGCGAACTACCCTATGACGTCAACGCCGACCTGGGGGACGACCCCCAGGAGACCGAGATCGCCGAGTGCGAGCGCGCGATCGACCCCGACTTCAACATCCTCGGCTACGACTTCGTGGACGACGACAGCCGGGGTGAGTGGGGGATCACCCAGGAGGTGCGCGCCGAACGGCAGCCGGTCATCCCGCACCAGCGGTGGGGCACCCAGCGCAGCGCGGAGGAGGACGCGGTGAGCGTTGTTCCGGAGTCGGACATCGCGGCCGAACCCGACGCCGCACCCGAGTCCGACGTGTGACCCTCGCCGGTCGGCGGGGCCCACCGGGTACACGGACCATCCGGACGATGCGGAGGGCGGCGGCCCGCTCGGGTCAGTCCGAGCCCTCCCGACCCGTCTCGTGCGTCTCGCCCGCGCTGGAGCCCGGGCACTCACGCATCGGCGGCCCCGACACCCCGCAGAACCGCGTCGGCCTTCCCGGGCCGACGGGACGCACCCCGGGACCCTCCTCCTCGACCTCCTCCTCCACCGCGGCGGGCGCCTCCTCCTCGGCGGCGGGCGCCTCCGCGGGGCCCGGCATCCGCCGGCGCGGCAGCGCGGCGGCGCACAGCGCGGCCAGCGCGCACGCCCCCGCCAGCAGCAGCGTCGCCGGGCCGAACCCCGCGGCGACCGTCTCCGTTCCCGCGCCCGGCCCTCCGGCCGCACCCCCGATCCCCACCGCGACCGGCACCGCCGCCACACCGATCAGCTGCGCGCCCCGGGCGAAGGTGTTGTTCACCCCCGAGGCCAGACCCGCGTGCCGCTCGGGGGCCGACGCCAGCACGGTCGCGGTCAGCGGCGCCACCGCCGTTGCCAGGCCCAGCGCGATCAGCAGCACCCCCGGCAGGACCCCGCCGACGTAGGAGTCCCCGGGGTCCAGCCGGGACAGCAGCACGAACCCGCCCGCCAGCAGCAGCGGGCCGACGATCAGCTGCGGACGCGGACCGATCCGCGCCGCCAACCGCCCCGAGCGCGCGGACAGCGCCAGCATGAGCGCGGTGATGGGCAGGGAGGCCGAGCCCGCCGCGATCGGCGAGTAGCCGCCCACCTCCTGGAGGTAGATGACCAGGAGGAACAGGAGCGGGCCGAGCGACCCGTAGATGAGGACGGTGGCCACGTTGGTCACCGTGAAGGCGGGGGAGGAGAAGATCCCCAGCGGCAGCATCGGCGCGGCGCTCGCCCGCTCCACCAGCACGAACGCGGCCAGCGCCAGCATCCCGACGACCACGCCCGTCCAGACGGCCGGTGTGCCGCCCACCGCGCCCCACTGGATCAGCGCGTAGGTGGTCCCGCCCAGCGCGACCACCCCCAGCAGCGCGCCCGGGTAGTCCAACCGCCGCGCGGCCGCCTCGTCCCGCGACTCCGGCACCCGCCACCAGGTGATCGCCAGGACCGCCACCGCCAGCGGCAGGTTGATGAGGAAGATCAGCCGCCAGTCGCCGACCTGCACCAACCAGCCGCCCACGAACGGCCCCACCGCCGCCGCCACGCCCGTCAGCCCCGACCACGCGCCGATCGCGCGTGCCCGGTCCTCCTCCCGGAAGCCCGCCTGGAGGATCGCCAGGCTCCCCGGCGTCAGCAGCGCCCCGCCGACCCCCTGCACGACCCGCCCCGCGACCAGCCACCCCAACGTGGGCGCGAACACGCACAGCGCCGAGGCCAGCGCGAACACCACCACGCCGACCATGAACAGCCGTACCCGGCCGAACCGGTCGGCCAGGGAGCCGCTGAGCAGGATGAGCGCCGACAGCGTGATCATGTAGCCGTTGACGATCCACTGCAGGCCGGACAAGCCGGTGTCCAGCTCGTCCTCGATGGCGGGCAGGGCCACCGTCACGACCGTGGAGTCCAGGAAGGCCATTCCCGAACCGAGGACCGTGGCCGCCAGCGTCCAGCGCGCGGTGGGGGTCCCCCACGCCACCGCGCCCGCCGCGACCGGGATTGACGTACGCACAGCACACCTCCGGCCCACCACAATAGGGCGTGTGCCGTGGATGCTGCCCGTCGCGAGCGGCGTATCCAGTGCGGCTGTCGCAAGGCCGAAGAAGGAGTAAGGGTGGGGTCCTTTCGACTGATGAGAACGCAGCGAGAGTTGTGCTGGGGCGTCGCGCAGCAGGGTACGTGTCCGCGGCACACGCCCTAAGGCGCGGCCCCCACCGGAGGGGACCGCGCCGCGTGTCACGTGCCCGTCAGGGCCGGAGCGCCGGGGGCGTCACTCGCTGGCCAGCGCCCCGGTGATCGAGGTGCCCGCCGCCCGTCGACCCGGGAGGACCGAGGCGAGCAGCCCGGCCAGGACGGCGACCGCGATGAACACCGCGATCTGACCGGCCGGGAGGCTGAACACCATGCCCGGCAGCACCGAGGCGGTCGCGGCCCAGCCGAACACCACGCCCAGCACGATGCCGATCCCCGCGCCGATCAGGCACAGCAGCACGGCCTCCACGCTGAGCATCCGGCGCAGCTGGCCCCGGGCCAGCCCCAGCGCCCGCAGCATCGCGGACTCGCGGGTGCGCTCCAGCACCGACAGCGCCATCGTGTTGGAGATGCCGAACACCGCGATGATGATCGCCAGGCCCAGCATCGCCGCGATGGTGTAGAAGGCGATGTCCATCATGTCCGAGAACTGCTCCTTGATCTCGGCCACGGACATGACCTGGAGCGTGGGTTCGTCCTCGACCGCGTCGTAGACCGCCGCGCGCAGCTCGGCCGGGTCGGCGTCCTGGACCCCGCGGATCATCAGGGCCTCGTCTCGGGTCGCCTCGGGGAACAGGGTGGCGAGGTCGTCCTCGTGGAGGTAGCCGCCGTAGGCTCCGACCCCGGCTTCGACGATCGCCGTGACCTCCAGGTCGACGTCGGCGTCCTCACTGGTCAGAGTGACGGTGTCACCCACACCCACGCCGCTGGTGTAGCCCTCCACCAGGGCGATCCGGCCGGGACCGACGTCGGTCAGGTCGCCCTCGACGGTGTCCATGGTCAGGTCGACGCCCATCTCCGCGCCGGTGTACGCCACGACGCCCACGGTCGCGCCGCCCTCGATGTCCAGGTATCCGCTGCGCTGCCCGAAGACCCCGGCGACGGTCGGCTCGTCCTCCAGGTCGCGGCGGACCTGCTCGGGGACGAAACCGAACCCGGCCGTGTCGGCGGGAGCGTCGCCTCCGGCGTCGGCCCCCTCCTCAGGGGCGCCCTCGGCGCCGTCGCCGACCTCGGTCGGCGCCGTGCCCGGCTCCTCCGTGCCCTGTGCGGCTTCGGGGCCCTCGACGGCCGCACCGGCGTCGGCGTCGGCGGAGACGTCCTCGGCGCCCGCGGGCTCCTCCAGGGAGAACTGCGGGTTGATCTGGTAGTCGACCGGGAACTCCTCCTCCAGCATCCGGGTCAGGGTCGACTCGGTGGAGGCGCTGACGACGGAGTAGCCGGTGATGAGCGTGGCGCCCACGGTCAGCGCGATCATCGCGGTGGCGGCGCGGCGCGGGCTGCGGACGGAGTTGTCCACGGCGAGCATGCTCGCCACGCCCACCCTGCGGAGGGGGAAGCCGACCAGGTGCACGATCCCGCGCACCAGGAGCGGACCCAGGACCACGACGCCCACGAACGCGACCAGGGCGGCGGCCGTGACGATGATCGGGCCCGTCTGGTTCGGGTCGGAGGCCTGGGTCAGGGCGATGAGACCACCGGCGACGGCGAAGGCCAGCACGCCGAACACGACGCGGATCCAGCCGGTGCCCTTCTCGATCCCGGAGGCGGTGGCGCTGGTCCGCAGGGCGGCCAGCGGGGCCACACGGGTGGCGCGCAGGGCGGGGACCATCGCGGAGACGACGGTGACGACCGTGCCGATGCCCAGCCCGGTCAGGATCGCGACCGGGGTGATGACCACCGGGACACCGCCTTCGGCGCCCATCGCCGGGGCCGCGTAGGCCGCGCCGGCGACGCCGATGCCCACGCCCGCCAGGACGCCCAGACCCGAGGCGACCAGGCCCACGACCGCGGACTCCAGCAGCACCGAGCGGAAGACCTGCGAGCGCTTGGCGCCCACGCACCGCAGCAGGGCCAGCTCGCGCTGGCGCTGGGCGATGAGGATGGCGAAGGTGTTGTAGATGACGATCCCGGCGACGAACATCGCGATGAACGCGAACAGCAGCAGCGCGACGCGGAAGATCTCGGTCTGGGCGCCGACGCCCTCGGCCATCTCCAGGCCGTACTCCTCGCCGGTCATGACCTCGGCGGAGTCGCCCAGCACGCCGGCGACGGCGTCGGAGACCTGCTCGGCGGTGTAACCCTCGGCGGCGATCGCGTCGATCTCGGCGTAGCCGGTCGCCCCCGTCATCTCCTCGATGGTGTCGGGAGCGAGGACCACGGCGCCGGTGAAGCTGTAGCCGGGGTCGACGCCGAAGTTCACCAGGCCGGTGACCTCGAACTCGCGCTCCTCCTGGTCGGGGTCGAGCACGGTCACGGTGTCGCCGACGGTGAAGCCCGCCTGCTCGGCGGTGGAGGTGGCCAGGGCGATCTCGTCGCCGGTCGAGGGAAGCTCGCCCTGCGCCGCGTCGAACCGGCTGGCGCCCTCGATGGAGACGGCGGCGGGCGGCGTGAAGCCGAGCGCGCGGCCGTCCTCGTCCAGCAGGACGGCCTGGCCGCGGACCAGGCCGTCGGCCTCGGCGACCTCGGGCAGGGCGCGGATCTCGGCCAGGTCGTCGGCGGACAGCGGCTCGGGCTCGACGTACTCGCCGTCCTCGCCCGGCTCCGCCTCGGCCGGTGTGGCGATGGCGTCGACGGAGCTGGCGGAGCCCATCACGGACTCCTCGTAGTTGGCGTTCAGGGTGTCGGCGAACACCATGGTCCCGGAGACGAACATGACGCCGAGCAGGATCGCCAGGACCGTCGTCACGTAGCGGGACTTGTGCAGCCGCAGCCCCGCGAGTGTCGTGCGCAGCATGCGGTCAGGCCTCCAGCTTCAGCAGCCGGGCGGAGACCAGCTCGGGATCGGGGTCGGTGACCTCGTCGACCAGCGCGCCGTCGCGCAGGAACACGACGCGGTCGGCGTAGGAGGCGGCCACGGGGTCGTGGGTGACCATGACGATGGTCTGGTTCAGGTCCTTGGCCGAGTCGCGCAGGAACGACAGGACCTCCGCGCCCGAACGCGAGTCCAGGTTGCCGGTGGGCTCGTCGGCGTAGACCACCTCGGGCGCGTTGAGCAGGGCGCGTGCCACGGCCACGCGCTGCTGCTGGCCGCCGGAGAGCTTGGCGGGCAGGTGGTCGAGGCGGTCGCGCAGCCCCACCACGTCGATGATGTGGTCGAAGCGCTGCTGGTCGACCTTGCGCTTGGCGATCTGCGACGGCAGCAGGATGTTCTGCTCGGCGGTCAGCATGGGCAGCAGGTTGAACGACTGGAAGATGAACCCGATCCGGTCGCGGCGCAGCAGGGTCAGTTCGCTGTCGCGCAGACCGGTGATCTGGGTGCGGCCCAGGTGCACGGTGCCGGACGTGGGCACGTCCAGGCCCGCCAGGCAGTGCATCAGGGTCGACTTGCCGGAGCCGGAGGGGCCCATGATCGCGGTGAACGCGCCCCGGTGGAAGTCCACGTCCACCCCGGCGAGGGCGTGGACCTGGCTGCCCCCGGTGTCGTAGGTCTTGGTGAGCCCGCGGGCGACCACCACCGGCGGGGCGGTGGCCGGGGGAACGGGCTGGACGGATGACGCGGTCACGGCAGACAACTCCAGAAAGACGGTGGACACGTGTCACCGGGTGGTTCGGGGGGTCGCCCCCGGTCCCGCCCGGTGTGGTTCCCACGCTAGGTCCGCCGCGATGCCCGACTCCTCCCCCCACGGGCCGAATCGCACCCCGGCCAAAGGGACGGGTCGGACGGACGGCCCCGACTCCAAGGTCGGGGGGCGGTACCGACTTTCGTTGGGGGTCGCCCCGGCGAGGGCGGGTGGATCCGGACCGCGGACAGGTCCGTGACCAGGAAGAACACGACGACACCGACGATCGGCCAGCGGGCGGCTCACTGTCGGCGAACGGCCGGGAGCGGCGGAGGGTCGACCATAGAATCCGGCGTATGAGGGAGCAGAACACGAGGGTACCGGGTGCCACCCCGCTGTGGCGGCTCGGCCCGGAGTGGTGGTGGAAGCGGCGTCTGCGCTTCGCCGACTGGTTCTACGCCGTCGGATCCTTCCCGTTCGTGGCGCTCTTCCAGATGGCCCCGGACAACGGGCTGCTGAACGGATTGGTCGGTCAGCTCACCCAGGGCGTCGGCACGCCCGTGACGGTGGTCCTGTTCGCCCTCATCGTCCTGGTGCCGTCGGGACTGGTCTTCCTGGCGATCCTGTTCCGCCGTTCGCGCCCGCACTGGCTGCTGGCCCTGGCCCTCGTGCTCCTGCTGGTCTTCGGCAACCTACTCCCGGCCGCGTTCGCCCTCTACTCCTACGCGGTGCACTTCTCCGACCGCAGGCTGCTCAGCGGGTGGTTCGCCCTCCAGGCCCTCGCGATGTACGCCGGGATGGACCTGTACGTGCTCGCCTACGTCGTCAACCTCGGGTTCTTCCTCGTGGTCCCGACGACCGTCGGGCTGTGGGTCGGCACGCGGCGACAGCTCATCGAGCGCCTCCAGGAGCGCGCCGAACGGCTGGAGCGTGAGCAGCACCTCATGGCCGAGCACGCCATCACCGCCGAACGCACCCGGATCGCCCGGGAGATGCACGACGTCGTGGCGCACCGGGTGAGCCTCATGGTGCTGCACGCGGGCGGCCTGGAGGTCTCGTCCGAGGATCCGCGCACGGTCGAGGCGGCCGGGCTCATCCGTACCACCGGCCGCGAGGCCCTCGCCGAACTGCGGAGCATCCTCGGGGTGCTGCGCGACGAGTCCGGCGCCGCCGCGCCCACCGCGCCGCAGCCCGGGCTGTCCGACCTCGACCGGCTGCTGGGGGAGTGGCGCGAGGCGGGGATGGTCGTGGACCGCGTCGAGCCCGAACCGCTCGGGGAGCTGCCCCCGACGGTGCAGCGCACCGCCTACCGGGTGGTCCAGGAGGGGCTGACCAACGCCGCCAAGCACGCGCGCGGCGCCCGGGTGACGCTGGGGCTGCGCCGGAGGGGCGCCGCCCTGGAGGTGGAGGTCGCCAACGGGCCCGCCACCACCGCGGCGCCGCCCCCACCGCACAGCGGGTACGGTCTTGCGGGTATCCGGGAGCGCGTCGCCCTGGTCGGCGGGTCGCTCACGGCGGGCCCCCGGTTCGACGGCGGGTGGCGGCTGAGCGTCGTCCTTCCCGTGCACGGGGGACACGAGGCGGAAGGGGAGTGACCGACGGTGATCCGCACCATCCTGGTCGACGACGAGAACCTGGTCCGGTCCGGGCTGCGGATGATCCTGGAGGCGGCACCCGACATCGAGGTGGTCGGGGAGGGCGGGGACGGCGAGGAGGCCGTCCGGCTCGCCCGGGAGCTGTCGCCCGACGTGGTCCTGCTCGACATCCGCATGCCGGGCACCGACGGACTCAGCGCCGCCGCGCGCCTGACGCGGCTGCCGAACGCGCCCCGTGTGGTCCTGCTCACCACGTTCGACCTGGACGAGTACGTGCACCGGGCGCTGCGCGCGGGCGCCGTCGGGTTCCTGCTCAAGGACACCCCGCCGCGCGACCTCATCGCCGCCGTGCGCACGGTGCACGAGGGCAACGCCATGCTCGCGCCGAGCGTGACCAAGCGCATGCTCGAACGCTTCGCCGTCCCCGAGCCCGCCGGGGCCGCCGCGGAGCGCGCCGAGGCCGAGCGGCGGCTGTCGGTGCTGAGCGAGCGCGAACGGGCGGTGCTGGTCGCCGTGGCCAAGGGCATGTCCAACGCCGAGGCCGGGCGTGCGCTGGGGATGCGGGAGGCGACGGTCAAGGCGCACGTCAGCCGGATCCTGTCCAAACTGGGCATGTCCAACCGCGTGCAGGCCGCCATCCTCGCCCACGACGCCGGGTGGGCCTGAGCCCCCGCGAGGGCGGGCACGCGCTCCGCCCGGATCCGCGTTCGTACACCTCAGTTGCCGCTACCGCCCGGTAGCTCGGTACTCTGCAAGGCGATCCCACCCCCGGAAGATCCATGTCGTGGCTGGTGACGCCAGCCGCAGGAGAAGAGGTGCCCCTATGTCGCGATCGGTTCTGGTCACCGGCGGCAACCGCGGAATCGGCCTGGCCATCGCCCGAGAGCTCGCCGCCGGAGGCGACGACGTCGCCGTGACCCACCGCTCGGGAGAGCCGCCGGAGGGCCTGCTCGGGGTGCGCTGCGACATCACCGACTCCGCGCAGGTCGACGCGGCGTTCAAGGAGGTCGAGGAGGCGCAGGGGCCCGTCGAGGTGCTCGTCGCCAACGCCGGGATCACCAAGGACCAGCTCCTCGCCCTGATGAGCGAGGACGACTTCTCCTCGGTCCTGGACACCAACCTGACCGGGGCGTTCCGCGTCGCCAAGCGCGCCGTGCGCGGCATGATGCGCAAGCGCGGCGGCCGCATCATCCTCATCTCCTCCGTGGTGGGCCTGCTCGGCTCCGGCGGACAGGCCAACTACGCGGCCTCCAAGGCCGGACTGGTCGGCTTCGGCCGCTCGCTCGCCCGCGAGCTCGGTTCCCGCAACATCACGGTCAACGTCGTGGCCCCCGGTTTCATCGAGACCGACATGACCGCGCAGCTCGGCGAGGACCGCCAGGCCGAGATCAGGAAGAACATCCCGCTCGGGCGGATCGGCGGCACCGAGGACATCGCCAAGACCGTGGGCTTCCTCGCCGGTCCCGGGGCCGCCTACATCACCGGCGCCGTCATCCCCGTGGACGGCGGCATGGGCATGGGCCACTAGCAACCCACCTCCACCCGCACCAGCCACCGGACCACCCCCGCCGGCCAGACCAGAATCAGGAAACCCCATGGGACTTCTCGAAGGTAAGCGCATCCTCGTCACCGGGGTGCTCACCGACTCCTCCATCGCCTTCCACGTCGCCCGCCTCGCCCAGGAGCAGGGCGCGACCGTCGTGCTCACCGGCTACGGCCGCATGAGCCTCGTGGAGCGCGTCGCCAAGCGGCTGCCCGAGACCCCGCCGGTCCTGGAGCTGGACGTCACCGACGACGAGCAGCTCGGCACGCTGGCCGCCCGTGTGGGCGAGCACGTCGACGGCGTCGACGGCATCGTGCACTCGATCGGCTTCACCCCGCAGGACGCGCTGGGCGGCAACTTCCTCAACACCCAGTGGTCGGACGTGGCCACCGCCATGCACACGTCCACCTTCTCGCTGAAGGCGCTCACCACCTCGCTCATGCCGCTGATGAAGAACGGCGGTTCCGTGGTGGCGCTGGACTTCGACAACAGCGTCTCCTACCCCATCTACGACTGGATGGGCGTGGCCAAGTCCGCGCTGACCTCCACCGCGCGCTACCTGGCCCGCTACGTCGGCGACCAGGACATCCGGGTCAACCTGGTCTCGGCCGGCCCGCTCAGCACCATGGCCGCGCGCAGCATCCCGGGCTTCGCCGAGCTGGCCAAGCACTGGCCGGAGCGCGCGCCGCTGGGCTGGGACGTCACCGACCCGGAGCCCGCGGCCAAGGCCGTCGTGGCGCTGCTGTCGGACTGGTTCCCGGCGACCACCGGCGAGATCGTGCACGTGGACGGCGGCTTCCACTCCACCGGGGCCTGACCGCCCGCTCTCGTTCGTGGGCGCCCCGAACGGGCGCCCACGAACGCAGGGGACGTGACGCGGGTACGCCGTCGGCGGTCCGCGCCGGGCGGGCGTCGGCGACGCCCCCGACACCCTGATCGCCGCGGCCCACAGGTCCTTCGCGGCCCGGATCGACGGAACCAGCGCCGCGAACCGGCGCGCTCGGATCGAGGAGTCGCTCAGGCGGCACGCCGAGGAGCACGCCCGCCGCCACGGCGGGAACTGATCCGGCACGTCCGACACGGCGTCCGACCGGGCCGGTGTAACCTGCGCCCGGACGAGCGGACGGGCGGCGCGGGCCGCGAGGAGGGGGAACACATGGATCTGCACCTGACGGGCGCGCGGGTCGTCATCACGGGGGCCAGCCGGGGGATCGGCCGTGCCATCGCCGACGTCTTCGCCGACGAGGGGGCCGACCTCGCGATCTGCGCGCGCGACCCCGAACCGCTGGAGGAGGCGGCCGAGGAGCTGCGACTGACCGGCGCGACCGTGTTCGCCCGGGCCCTGGACGTCGCCGACGCGCCCGCGCTGGACTCCTTCGTCGACGACGCCGCCGAGATCCTGGGCGGGATCGACGTGCTGGTCTCCAACGTCTCCGCGGGCAGCAGCCGCACCCCCGACCAGTGGGAGCGCAACTTCGGCGCCGACGTCCTGCCGTTCGTGCGCATGGCCGAACGCGCCCACCCGCACCTGGAGGCCTCCGAGCGCGGCGGTGCGGTGGTCCTCATCTCCACCACCTCCGCCCTGCACACCACCCGCCCCGCCGGGCCCGCCGCCTACGGGGCGCTCAAGGCCGCGCTCAACCACCACGCCGCCTCGCTCGCACGGTCGTGGGCGCCCGAGGGGATCCGCGTCAACACCGTCTCGCCCGGCCCGACCGAGTTCCCCGGCGGAGGTTGGGACCGGCGCCGGGAGAACGACCCCGAGTTCTACGCGACCATCCGCGGCCGCATCCCCTACGGCCGCCTCGGCCGTCCGGAGGAGGTGGCCCGCGCCGCCGCCTACCTGGCCAGCCCCGCCGCCAGTTACATCACCGGCAACAACCTGGTGGTGGACGGCGGGTTCCTCGACCGGGTCTGAACCGCGGGCCGTACGCGACGGCCGGCCGCACCGCCGCGGCCTCCTCGGCGCTCGGGGGTTCCTCCGGATAACCATACGGTCATACGATTATTACCATACGCTGATACGGTTATGTCGTGCCAAGAACAGCGGACCACGCTCTCAGGCGTGCACAGATCACCCGGGCCGTGCGCGAGATGATCGCCGAGACCGGCCTGGACACCGTCACCGTCTCCCGCACGGCCGCGCGCGCCGGGATGTCGGTCGGGCTCGTGCAGCACTACTTCCGGGCCAAGGACGACATGCTCCTGCACGCGTTCCAGGAGGTCAGCACGGAGATCGCCGACCGGGTCGCCCGGGTCGTGCGCGAGGGCGCCACCCACCGGCGGACCATCGCCGACGTCCTGCTGGACGCCCTCGCCGAACACCTGCCGCTCGACGGCCCCCGCCGCGCCGAGTTCCGGGTCGTGCGCGCCTTCGCCGGGCGGGCCCTGGACAGCCCCGCCCTCGCCGAGGTGGACGCGCGCACCGCCGAGGCCGTGCACGCGGAGATCGCCCGGGCGGTGCGCGACGGCACCGAGTGCGGCGAGGTCGAACCGGACGTGGACGCCGACACCGCCGCCACGCGCATCGCCTCGGTGGCCGAGGGCCTGGCCACCCGCGTGTACCGGGGCGCACCGGGCGTCGCCGACCACGCCCGCGCGGCCCTGCGCGCGGAGCTCGGCACCGTGTTCACCGGCCGCTGCCGCCAGCACGAGGGCTGACCTCGACGAAACAGCCCCGTTCGGCATCCGGAGCGGCCAGGATGGGGGAGTACCGAACTCTCGTCCTCGGAGGCAACCACGATGGTGGAACGAACGGCGGCGGAGCCCGCGGATTCCGCCTCCGCCCCACGGTCCCCACTCGATCTACGCGTGGTCGCCGACCACCTCGACGTCCCGAAGGCGTGCCGGGTGGAGATCCTGGCCGGGGCCGTCGTGATCAGCCCGCCGCAGCCGAAGAAGCACGGCGGGGCCGTTCGGCGGCTCCACGCCCAGTCGCTCGGCCAGCTGCCCCAGGATCGTTGTGCGGTGCAGGTGTGCTCCGTCGGTGTCCCCGAGGGGGAGGACTACGCCACGCCGGACCTCATGGTGGTTCGCTCCACGGCCCTTGACGACGACGGCTGGCTGGTCAGACCCGACGACGTCGACTGCGTGGTCGAGGTGGTCTCACCGGGCAACGCCGCCAACGACACGAAGATCAAGCCGTCCCTGTACGCGCGGTGGCGGATCCCCCTCTACCTCATCATCGACCCGAGGTCCGCGACCACCCGCCTGTACTGGGACCCGAAGGACGGGGAGTACCAGGCCCGGCACGACGCCGAGTTCGGCACCGACGTGGTCCTGCCCGAACCGCTCAAGGACGTCCGGATCGACACGTCCGTCTTCCCCCGGTACGGCGGCTGACCCGCGCCCCTACGCCTCCCGCAGCACCCGCACCAGCCGCGTCGTCCGCTCCGCGCCCGCGTTCTCCCGCACACCCGTCTCCAGCGCGCCGCCCGTGGCGTCCACCAACGACACGTGCCGCACCGCCCGGGTCAGCGCCGTGTACACCTGCGGGCGCGACACCGGGACCTCCGGCGGGAACACCGCCACCACGGCGGGCCACCGGCCCCCGTGCGCCGCGGCCACCGTCACCGCCCAGCCCGGCCGCAGCGCCGACGGGTCCGCCACCGACACCCGCCGCCCGTCGGCCAGCTCGACCACCGCCACCTCGCCCACCTCGCGCAGGACACCCGTGTCGCCCGGCCCGTACCCGGGGCCCTCGGCGACCAGCAGCACGCGGTCGCCCACGTCGAAGCCCCCGTGCGCGCCCGGTCCCGGGTTCAACCGCTCCTTGCACGCCGCGTTGAGCGCGCCCGCGCCCGCCGGTCCGTCCTCCCGCGCCGCCACGACCTGCACGTCCTCGGGGGCGATGCCGAGCGCGCGCGGGATCGAGTCCGTGAGCAGCTGCACCACCCGGTGCGCGGCCTCCTCCGCGGACGTGGCGGGCACCCGGACCACCTCGCGCTCCGGCGCCGCCACCTCCGGCACGCCCCCCTCGGCCACCGCCTGGGCCAGCGCGGCGACGGGCCCGGGCTCGCCCGGGTCGGCGACCTCGGCCACGTGCGCGGTCCGGGAGGCCGCCACGTCCACCACCACCCGACCCGGGGTCGCGGACGGCGCCTGGTGCGGGTCGGCGACCAGCACCAGGTGGGCGCCGTCGGCGCACGACGAGGCCAGCTCGGCCGCCCGCGCCACGCCCACCGACATCGCCTCGCACAGCACCACCAACCCGACCTCCAGCGGCGCCCGCGCCAGCAGCTCGGGCAGGGACACGGCGCGGAGTTCGGGTTCGCCCTCGCCCCAGCAGCGGGCCAGTTCCCGGTTCACCTCGGCCGCCGCCTGCGCGGTCGGCGCGGCCACGGCGACGCCCACCTGGCTGTCAGCGGCGATCGCGTGCAGGCACACCAGGGCCCGGGCCACCTCGGCGGCGTCTCCCGGACCGTGCCGCAGCACCGTGACCGGGCGCAGCGCCACGGTGACCAGCGCCTCGCGCGTGCGCTCCGACAGCGTGAACTCGTGCCGCTCGACCGCCGCGTCCACGGTCTCGGCCGCGGTCAGCGCGTCCATGATCGGGTCGTTGCCGCCGATCAACCGCGCCAGCTGCTCACCCAGGCGCTGTTCGGCGTGGCCGATGCCGGGCAGGGCGTGGAACCGCTCGGCGTCCGGGAGGTCGGGGACCCCGCCCTCGGCGAAGTCGACGTCGTCGTCGGTGTCGTCGGTGCTCTCGAAGACCACCGAGGAGCCGTCGGCCACGGCCGCGTCCAGGGCCGCCGCGGGGTTGGTCACCCCCAGCTCGCCGACGATCGTCGTCAGCCGCCGCTCCTCGACCGCCGTGTGTCCGCGCCGTGCCGACCGCCGCAGCACGTGGGCGGTCAGCGCGCTCAGCCGCCGGGGATCGTCCGGCCGGGCCGCGTCGCCCAGGTGCCGACGCGCGCAGTAGTCGGCCTGCTCGACGGTCACCGCCGGCAGCCGCAGCAGCAGCCACGGGTTGGTCTCCAGTTCGGCGGCGGCCCCCGGGCCCAGCTCCGCGGCCAGGCGCGGCGCCAGGGCGTGCGGCGCCCCCATCCGGTCGAGGACGGCACTGACCTGTTCCACAGCGTCGGACACCTCGGGTGGTTCCCCTCGTCACGCGGTTCGGATGACCCTGGGAGCCTACCGACTCGCGGTGACCGTCCGCTCCGGGTTCAGCGCCGGTCGGCGCCCGCCGTCAGCGTCCCCGCCCGGAGGTGGCGTCGTCCAGAGCGTCCCGGATCTCCGGGGGCAGTTCCACCGCCTCCACCCGCAGGATCCCCTCCAGCTGGGGGAGCGTGCGCGGACCGACCACCGCGGTGGCCACCCCCTCCTGGTCGCGCGCCCAGCTCAGCGCGACCGCCAGCGGCGGCACGCCCAGGCCATCGGCGGCCGTGCACACCGACTCGACCACGCGGCGGCTGTGCTCGTCCAGGTAGGGCTCGACGTAGGGCGCCATGTGCGGGAACGCCGCCCGCGAGTCCGGCGGCACCCCGTTGCGGTACTTGGCGCTGAGCACCCCGCGACCCAGTGGCGACCACGCGATCAGATGGGCGTCGGAGGCGGCCGCAGCCGGGCGCAGCGCCCGGTCGGCGTCCCGGTTGAGCAGGGAGTACTCCGCCCCCGCGCTCACCAGCGGCACGCGTGCGGGCTGGGCCCGCTGCCACGTCGCCAGGGTGGCGAACTGCCACGCCTCCAGGTTCCCCGTGCCCACGTACCGCGCCTTGCCCGCCGCGACCGCGGTCTCCATCGCCGCCAGGGACTCCTCCGGCGGTGTGGCGGGGTCGAACACGTGCAGCTGCCACAGGTCGACGTACTCGGTCTGGAGCCGCCGCAGCGACGCGTCCAACGAGGCGAGCAGGTGCCGCCGGGAGCCGTCCACCGGGCGGTACCCCTCCGGAGTGTGCCCCGTCTTGGTGGCGACCACCACGTCCTCGCGGCGCACCGCGGCGTTCAGCAACCGGCCCAGGATGCGTTCGCTCTGCCCGCCCGTGTAGATGTCGGCGGTGTCCACGAGCGTGCCGCCCGCGTCGACGAACGCGGTGAGCTGCTGCCCGGCCTCCTCCTCGGAGGTGTCCTTACCCCAGGTCATCGTGCCCAGGGCGGTGCGTGACACCCACAGTCCTGATCTGCCCACCTGTCGCTGTTCCATGCGGCGGAGGGTACCGTGTCCGTCTGACCGGGGTCCGGGGCTGTGCGCTCCGACGAGGGCTCCGGGCCACCCGGGACGCGCGGGCCCACCCGACCACCGTGTCTCTCCGGTCGAGGCTGTGTCGTGGCCAGGGCGTGTTCCGTGGGTGCTGCCCGTCGCGAGCGGCGTCTCCAGTGCGGCTGTCGCAAGGCCGAAGAAGGAGTAAGCCTGGGTGTGCTTTCGACTGATGAGAACGCAGCGAGAGTTGTGCTGGGGCGTCGCGCAGCAGGGTATGTGTCCGCGGCACACGCCCTAGGGTGGTGCCATGGCGACACCCGAAGCAGACCAGGACGCCCGTCCCCCCGCGGCCGAGGCGGTCACCCTCCTCCTCGTCCGCCACGGCATGACCGACGCCACCGGCCCCCGCCTCGCGGGGCGCGCCGAGGGTGTCCACCTCAACGACACCGGCCGCGCGCAGGCCACCCGCCTGGCCCACCGGCTCGCGGAGCTGCGCCCCGCCGCGCTGGTGTCCAGCCCGCTCGAACGGTGCCGGGAGACCGCGGAGGCGGTCGGCGAACACCTCGGCGTCGCGGTCACGCCCGACGACCGCCTGATCGAGTGCGACTACGGGACCTGGACCGGCCGGGGGCTGGAGGAGCTCACCGCCGAACCCCTGTGGCGGGTGGTCCAGGACCACCCCAGCGCGGCGCGCTTCCCCGGCGGGGAGGCCCTCGCCACGGCCTCGGCGCGCGCCGTCGAGGCGGTCCGCGACTGGAACGGCCGCGTGCTGCGGACCCCGGCCGACGGTGAACAGGGGCCGCCCGTGTACGTCGTGTGCAGCCACGGCGACATCATCAAGGCGATCGTCGCCGACGCGCTCGGCCTGCACCTGGACCTCTTCCAACGCCTGCGCGTCGACCCCTGTTCGATCACCTCCATCACCTACACCCGCACGCGTCCCTTCCTCAACACGCTCAACGACACGGGGGAGGGGCTGGCGGGCAGCCTGCCGACCCGGGCCGAGGCACGCGGCGACGCGGCGGTCGGCGGCGGCGCCGGAGGGCGCTCGAACGGCTCCGACACCGCCTGACGTGCGCGGCGGCCGCCTCAGGCCGCCGCGATCGTGTTCTGGCCCACGACGATCCTCCAGCCCTCCTCGCCGCGGGCGAAGACGTACACGGCGCTGCCCCCCGGTCCCTCCGCCGGGGCGCCGTCGGCGTCGGCCGGGGTCTGCGCCACGTGCACGGCGACCACGTCCGGGCGGATCTCCAGGACCTCGGCGACCCGGTAGCGGGCGTAGGCGTCGGCGAGCTTCGGCATGACCTCCTCGTTGAGGACGATGACGGCGTCGCGGCCCCGCACCCGCCTGCCGAGCGCGTTGGTCCACAGCGAGTCGGCGGCGAAGTGCCCGCCCAGGGCGACCGGGTCGTGGGCGTTGAAGGCGTCCTCGAAGCTCTGGACGAGGGCGTGGATCTCGGAGTGACGCGTGGTGGTCATGGTGTCTCCCGAAGTCGTCGGTGGGGGCGGAGCCGGTGCGCTCCGGGAGAGAGCGAACTACGTCAAGTTAACTTGATGTCAAGCACGGGGGCGATGGGGCAACGCGCGCCCTCCATCCCTTAGGGTTCATGGCATGCCCGTCTTTCAGTTCAACCCGCCGGAGCGGTTCGTCGCCGGAACGGTCGGCCAGCCGGGAGACCGCACCTTCTTCCTCCAGGCCGTGGGGGAGGGGCGGATCACCAGTGTCGTCCTGGAGAAGGCCCAGGTCGAGGCATTGGCGACCCGAATCGAGGAGCTGCTGGAAGAGGTGCACCGCCGGTTCGGGACACCGCCGGGTGACACCACCCCGCCCGAGGACGACGGCCCCCTCCAACAGCCGATCGAGCAGGACTTCCGGGTGGGCACGCTCGCCCTGGCCTGGGACGCCGAGGCCGCCCGCGTCATCGTCGAGGCCCAGGAGATCGACGAGTCCGCCGGTGAGGACCTGGTCGAGGACGACGAGGAGGAGCTGGAGGTCTTCGCCGAGGAGGCGCCCGCGCACCGCGACGTCCTGCGTGTCTACCTGACCCCCGGCGAGGCCCGCGCGTTCGCGGGGCGCGCCATGAAGGTCGTGGCCGCGGGGCGCCCCGACTGCCCGCTGTGCGGCCGTCCCCTGGACCCCAGCGGTCACATCTGTGCCCGACAGAACGGGTACCGGCCGGACCGCCTCGTGTGACACCGGTGCCGATGACGACCGCACACGGCGGCCCCGTCGCGCGCACGCCGCGGGGGATCGGATGAACGACACCACCGACGCCTTCGACGGCCTCGACGCCGCCGCGGGTCTCGACCTGCTCCGCACCGGCCAGATCACCGTCGAGGGCCGCCTGACCTCGGCCTCCAACGCCACCCTGTACTGCACGGTCGCCGACGGCGCCCGCTCGGCCGCCTGCGTCTACAAGCCCGTGGCGGGGGAGCGGCCCCTGTGGGACTTCCCCGACGGCACGCTGGCGGGCCGCGAGGTGTCGGCCTTCGCCGTCTCCGAGGCCCTGGGCTGGGGAATCGTCCCTCCCACCGTGCACCGGGACGGCCCGTTCGGCGAGGGCATGGTGCAGCTGTGGGTGCACGGCGACACGACCGTGGACCTGGTCGCGCTCTCCCGCGAGACCGACAACCCCGACCTGCGCCACATGGCGGTCTTCGACGCGGTCATCAACAACTCCGACCGCAAGATCGGCCACCTGCTGCCCACCCCCGGCGGCCACCTGTACGGCTGCGACCACGGCGTCTCCTTCGCCGAGGACTACAAGCTGCGCACGGTGCTGTGGCAGTGGCGGGGCGAACCGCTCACCGAGGACGCCCTGGCCGCCCTGGAGTCGGTCCGCGACCAGCTCAAGGACCCCGGCAGCGCGCTGTCCGACGTGCTCGGCCGTCACCTCACCGAGCCGGAGGTGTACGCGCTGGGCGTCCGGGTCGACCTGCTCATCCACCACCGGATCCACCCGTACCCGGCGCCCGACTGGCCGTCGGTGCCCTGGCCGCCGGTCTGAGCTCCGTCGTGACCGCGCCCCTCCGGCACGTGGACCGGGCGACCCTCGACCGAGCCCCCCTGGTGTGAACCCTGTCCCCTACTGGGGGGTAGGAATGGCGCCCCGTGGGTCGTAGACGGCACAATGGGGCCCGTGAGCAACGAAAACGAGTGGAACTACCTCTTCGACATGGACGGCGTGCTCGTCCGCGAGCAGCACCTCGTCCCCGGCGCGGACGCGTTGATCGCCGAGCTGCGGGAGAACGAGATCCCGTTCATGGTGCTGACCAACAACTCCATCTTCACCCCTCGCGACCTACGTGCTCGTTTGCTCAACACGGGGTTGGACATCCCGGAGGAGTCCATCTGGACCTCGGCCCTGGCCACGGCCCAGTTCCTCCAGACCCAGCGGCCCAACGGGTCGGCCTACGTCGTCGGCGAGTCCGGGCTGACCACGGCGCTGCACAACGTCGGGTACGTGATGACGGAGAACGACCCGGACTACGTGGTGCTCGGTGAGACCCGCACCTACAGCTTCGAGGCGATAACCCGCGCCATCCGCCTGGTGCGGGCCGGTGCGCGGTTCATCGCCACCAACCCGGACGAGACCGGTCCCAGCGCCGAGGGCCCGCTGCCCGCGACGGGCGCGGTCGCGGCGCTGATCGAGAAGGCCACCGGCCGCCGCCCGTACTTCGTGGGCAAGCCCAACCCGCTGATGATGCGTTCCGCGCTGCGGCGGATCGGCGCGCACTCGGAGAACACGCTGATGGTCGGGGACCGCATGGACACCGACGTCCTCAGCGGCCTGGAGGCGGGCCTCCAGACCGTCCTGGTCCTGTCGGGCATCTCCGTTCGCGACACCGCCGAGCAGTTCCCCTACCGGCCCACCCGCGTGATCGAGTCGGTGAAGGAGCTCGTGGGCTGCACCCGCGACCCGTTCGGCCAGAAGGACTGACCCGCGGCCGGAGGGACCGACCGGCTCCGGGCACGACGAACGGGCGGCGGACGCGTGTCCACCGCCCGTGTCGGGTCGCCGTCGGTCGGGCGCTAGCGCTGCCTGGCGAGCTCCTCGACCTTCGCCGCCTCCTCGCGGCGGCGTTCGCGCAGCAGGGCGAGGCGCTCGGCGAGGACCTCCTCGAGGTCCTCCATGCTCCGGCGCTCCAGCAGCATGTCCCAGTGGGTCCGAACCGGCTTGGCGTTCTTGGGCTCCTCACCGGTCCCGTCCCGCCGCCGGGCGCGGTCGCCGCAGAAGCGACACTCCCATTCGGCGGGGATCTCGGCCTCCGTCGCGAAGGTGACCGAGAAGCGGTGGCCCCGGGTGCAGTCGTAGGTGACCTCCTGCCGGGGAGCCAGGTCGGTGTTGCGGTCGTTCTCGTAGCTCGTCGCCCCGAGCCGGGTGCCGCGAAGTGCTCGCTCGGCCATCGTGTGGGTGCCTCCAGGCGCTCGTGCGGTCTCGCGGGATGTAACGCGTCGGTCCACGTCAAGATTCCCCACTGGCCTGAGGTCGAACCACCCGGGATGCCGGGGCGCCGTCCTCACTCCACCGGGGCGCGTCCCCGCCGTGTGGCGCCGCCGCCGATGAGGGGCGGGGTGATCGGCGGTGGAGAGACCGTCGCGGTCGGTGCGGTTCCCGGTGTCGCGGGTTTCCCCGTCGGCGCGCGGCGGAATGAATCACATCCGACATGAGACACCATCCTTCTCAGGAGTTCACTCCGTGCGCCTCGTGGGGGAACGCCATGGTCCCGACACGTCTGCTCGCCGCCGCGGCCCTGCTCGCGGTGACCGGATGCGGGCCCTTCCCCCTGCGGGACGGGGACCCCGGCGTGGGTCCGCGGGGCGCTCCACCGGCCACGGCCTCGCCCGACTCCGGCCCCGCGCCGTACCGGGCGCGCGAACCCGCGGCCGAACCCGGGCCCGCCCCGGACTCCTCCCCGGGAGCGGAGGATCGGACACAGGGCGAGGGAACGGCGCCCGGCCGGCCACCGGCGGCCGGGGAGCGGGCCCCGCACTCGCTCGCCGCCGACGCCTATGTCGCCGCCCTGGCCGCCTCCTCCGACCCCGACCGGATGCGCGAGGGACTGGACGAGGCCGCCGAGGACTCCCCGGCCCGCACCTATCTCCTGCACCACACGGCCGTCGCGCGTGCCTGGGCGGACGGGGGACGCACGCTGACCGACCCGGAGGCCGACCGCACCGACACGGGGTACCGGGTCTGCCGTGATGTGGCCGAGGAGGGGTACTGGGGCAGGGACCGGGACTCCGACCGGCGCTGCGTCGAGCTCACCGACTTCGCCTACGACGACGGACGCGTGGCCCGGTTCCGCGTCGACGGCGTCGATCCCTCCGGGGCCCTGGTCGAGGGCGGACGGGCCCGCGTCGGGAGCGGCGGGGTCGAGGCCGCCGTGGTGAGCGCCTATCGGCCGGTCGGCCAGACGGTCCTGGTCGTCACGCTGGACATCACCACCGCCGACAGCGCCGATCTCGGCCTCCCGGGGGCCCGGTACCGGACAACCACCGGTGAGTACCGGCGCGCGGACCGGGCGGCCGGTCGGTACGAGCTCGACGCCGGGGGCTCCACCAGCGCCGCCCTGTACTTCCCCGACGCCCACCCGGGCGGCACCGTCCTCGTCGGCGGATGCCTGGAGGAGTGCTCCGCCCTGGTCAAGCTCGCGCTCCCCGTCGCCTGATCCCACGGCACGCGCCCGGCTGCGCCCTTCCGGCGCCGCCGTGAACCCTAAGAATTCCTTATCCGACACCTAAGGTCCCATGAAGTCCGATGTGTCGGACTTTTTCCCTGCTTTACCTTCGTCATCACCGGTCACATCCGTGGCCGGTTCGACGGGACCGGGACCGTGCGCTCCCGCGTCCGACCAGGTCGACGAAGACCGATGGAGGAGGCAACGTGACGCTCACCCAGGCGGCCGGAACGGCCGGAACCGCGCCAGCACTGCCCGGCCGGACCCGCGACACGACCCCCGAACCCCTGCCCGTGGACGTGCGGCGGCGCATCTCCGCTCTGGCCCGCACCCCCC